>DATJAH010000069.1:0-20195 GCA_035516425.1 Anaerolineales bacterium | reverse complement strand
CTCTCTTTTTAATGCTATAATCCCGCTATAATAAATTATTGTCTTGCTTAGATCAGCAGTCTTCCGCTGTTTTTGTAGAGGGCTAACCATTTACTGAACCACGCTCGACTTCTGAAGAATAGGAAATCGTGAACTTCGAACAATTCAATTTGGATTCCCACCTAATGGTTGGAATCAAAAAAGCCGGTTATGAAACGGCCACACCGATCCAGGAAGCGGCCATCCCAGCCGCTTTGCGCGGCCGCGACTTGATCGGCACGGCACAGACCGGCACAGGCAAAACCGCCGCCTTCGTTCTGCCCATCTTAAGCAAACTGCTCAACGGTCCACGCGGCGTGCCGCGAGCCCTGATCGTCACGCCGACGCGCGAACTGGCCGAGCAGATCAATGATGTGATCCGGGTGCTCGCGGCGGGCACAAGACTTCGCAGTGTAACGATTTACGGCGGAGTCGGAGCCGGGAATCAGATCAAAGCCTTGAAAGATGGTGCCGAAATATTGGTCGCATGTCCGGGTCGTCTGCTGGATCTCATCGACCAGCGTTATGCCCGCATGGAGAAGCTCGAAATCCTCGTGCTCGATGAAGCCGACCGCATGTTCGACATGGGCTTCCTGCCGGATGTGCGGCGCATCCTCAAAGCTGTGCCAGCACAACGACAAACCATGATGTTCTCCGCCACCTTTCCCGCTGACGTGGAACTGCTTGCATCACAAGCGCTCAAACAACCGCAAAAAATTGCGATGGGTATCAGTCGTCCCGCGCACACGGTGACGCACGCCCTGTATCCCGTGCCTGCACATTTGAAGTCGGCGCTGTTACTTAAACTGCTCAAGCAAACCGAGACTGATTCGGTGCTGGTCTTTACGCGCACAAAATACCGCGCTCAAAAAGTGGCGCAACAGATATATCGCGCAGGATTCAAAGTGACAAGTTTGCACGGCGACCGCACGCAGGGTCAGCGCCAGTCCGCGCTCAAAGGCTTCAAGAATGGCACGCACGATATCATGGTCGCCACCGACATCGCGGCGCGCGGCCTCGATGTGGAAAGCATCTCGCATGTCATCAACTACGATATGCCCGATACCGCCGACGCCTACATTCACCGCATCGGGCGCACCGGACGCATGGAACGCACCGGCGATGCGTTTACGCTGGTCACGCCGGAAGACAACGATCTGATTCGGACTCTCGAACGGATTATGGGCGCGCCGCTCGTCCGCAAGACTCTCGATGATTTTGATTACACGGTCGCCGCGCCGCCGCGTTCGGCTTCCGGCGTACGCGGCAGAGGCGCCCCTCGAGATGACTCTCGCCGCCCGCCGCGTCCCGCGCCCACGCCCACGCATTATGGGCATAATCATCTCGCACCGAGGAAGAGAAAATAAGTGGGTTAATCGTTAATGGAAAATGGCTAACCCGTTTCGATAAAAGGCGGGTTTTGATTGGAAATGAATCAAAAGAGCCGCACGCTTTCGCGTCCGGCTCTTTTTCTGTTCAGCTCAGAACAGTGACGTTGCTGGCTTGAGGACCCTTCGGTCCCTTTTCGACCTCGAACTCAACCTTCTGTCCTTCTTGCAGGTTACGGAAACCGTCACCCTGAATGGCGGAGAAATGGACGAACACGTCCGGTCCGCCTTCGCGGGCCAGGAAACCGTAGCCCTTATCCCCATTGAACCACTTCACCGTTCCAGTTATTCGATCAGACATTGTATTTGCCTCCTTTGGCAAACTAACAAGATTTAGGTGTTCTGTTTGTTCCATCGGAGGGTAAAACAAAACAGCCCGCAGATATAACTGTGAGCTGTCGCTGTTTTTCAACCAACGTGAACTTACTGTTATCCTAGTGCCATAAAGGATAACACACTAATGGTGATGAGTCAATCAAAATGATGGATTCGTGATGGGCAGGTGATCGCTCTTGCAGAGGCCGGTGGCGGGATCCCGCTCCATGGAAATGCACAAGATGAATATTTTTGCCGGGCTCTCGACCATCCAAAGTGTAGTATAATGAACTCAACGTAAATGGTTCCCTGGGTTATTTTGCCATCAGCCTTCTTATGGGCTGATGGCTTTGTTTTTTCAGAGTATTGCATTCAAGAAGGAGAGATGGATGAACGTGAAATTGTACGCGGGGAATTTACCCTTTGATACTACCGAAGAGGCAATTCGCGAGCTCTTCGCCCAGAGCGGCACCGTGGTCTCCGTTTCATTGATTAAAGATCGTTATACAGGCGCGGGGAAGGGATTTGCCTTTGTGGAAATGAGCACACAGAAAGAGGCACAGACTGCGATCTCAAGCCTTAATGGGCATGCCGTCGGAGACCGTCAGCTGAAGGTCAGTCTGGCTCGTCCGCGCGAGGAGCGGAGCTCCTTTGGCCAAAGAGGCGGCTACCCCGACCGGGACTTTCGCCGGAGCGGTCGCCGACGCTAGCAGGAGGCAGTCACTTGTTCAACATCGGTCAGAGGGTCGTACATCCCCATCACGGGCTTGGAACGATCACGAATCTAGTAGATCGGAAGTTTGAATCCGGCAATTCCCGCATGTATTATGAGATAATCATCGCGGATGGGACGCTCTGGGTACCCGTGGATGAGCCGGGCTTGGGATTGCGCGGACTGACCAGCAAGAGTGCCCTGGATGGCTGCGGAAAAATCCTGCGGAGTTCCCCGTCCGTCTCGGATCTTGACCCGCGTAAGCTGCGTGATGCGCTCGCCAGACACTTGCGAGGTGGAACCATTATTGCGCAGTGTGAGGTCGTACGGGATGTTACGGCGCTGGGTTGGAAGAAGCCACTTTTGGGGGCGATGGCCGACCTCCGTAACGTAGCCTTAGATGTGCTTTGCCAAGAATGGGCAGAAGTCGCAGAAGTCCCTCTTAGCGAAGCTACTCGTAGAATCAATGCGTATCTCAGTATCGGCAAGCAAACCTATCACGGCTAGGGGATGAACTGCCCTGCGCTCAAGGTCCGCCTAATCGCTGGGCGGCTTTGTATGCCGGATTGACCATTGGCAAAATGGAGCAGCGACTCCCTTGGTTGCCTTTGGTCCGTCACGAAGAATCATCGGCCAGCGCACTTCTCATCAGTTGTTTTTCAAGGGCCTTTTGCAATTTGTGAGGCTTAATTCGTTGCCGTGGCCGAGCAGACCCTGACTTTCAGGGCGAGCGGGGCTATGTCAAATCCGCATGCTCGCCGTGCGCCGGATGATCTCCCACGATGCTGTTCGGCACTGGTTGGGGCCGCAAAACCAGCTCCACGGCATCCGCTCCGAACGATCAGAAACAACTCTCCTAAATTGAATCTACGGATGTTGACAACCTTCTGTAAAGATTCAGTAACCAACTCATGAAGTGGTATTCATGAATCACAAGTTGGTTACACTATTCGTGAGCGACAAGCGAACTTATGGGGCGCTCGTTGGCGTGGGTTGAGCAGCTTGCACAATGGCCTGTTGATCAGGCGTCAGCATCACGGTCGGCCAGAAGAAGCGGATCTTTCCATTTTCCACAACATAAACGGCTTGATATTGCACCTGCTTAATTCCGAGTTGAGTGAAGCGGGCCAGCGAGACCGTGCCGGTATTGGTAACAACATTTCCGTTCACTTGCCAATCCTGCGGCGTTGCGCGGGTGCTTTGCACATCGTTCTTGAGCCAGCCGGCAATTTGATCCTTGCCGCTAAGGAGAAGAGTATTATTCATAACCAGCGCCGCCGCGTCGTCCGCATAGAATGCGATCGCCTGGTCGAAGTTGCCGCTGTTGGCGGCATCCACATAAGACCTGGAGACATCTTCGGGATTTGCCGCTGGCGTGGGAGCGGCAGGGGCCTTCGCCTGTGCCGCTTTCATTTTGGTTTGTTGATCAGATGTCAACTGCACGATCGGGGAAAAGAAGCGGATCTTTCCGTTCGCCACCATGTAATCGGCGGTGAATGCGACATCTCCTATGCCCGCTTTTTGGAAGCGATCCAAGGAAACTGTGCCTGTGACGACAACCATGGGGCCCTTCAGTTGAACATCTGTTGGCGTGACGCGCGTGGTCTTGACATCATCGGTCAGCCACTGGGAAATCTCATCTTTCCCAACGAAAACCCCTAACGGGTTGTAGACTACTGCATCATCGGCATAGAATGCAAGTGTCTTGTCGAAATCGCCGGTGTTGGCAGTATCCATATATGCTTTCACAACGTTGATCGCATCCTTGGAGGATGGCATGGCTTGACCGCCGGGCGTTGAGTTTGGAGCCAGGGCCGTAGCAGCGGCTGGTGGCTGGTCCTGAAATACGGCTGCGGGTGAGCCTGGGGTGCAAGCCGCCAGGATCACAGGCACCAGCAAAACGATGGATATTACTAAAGTACGTGTTTTCATATTGTTAAATCTCCTTTTATAATCGACCAGGTGTTTATCTTTCGTTTACGGCATCATAGCAAGATGACTGCGCGAATTGGTCACGTTCCGCGTGACAAAAAGTGTTACAAAAGGAAAGACGGTATTGGATGGATGAGTTCGCTTCGTTTGGAACCTGGTTAAAACATCGTCGCCGGGAATTAGATCTGACCCAAGCCGAATTAGCGCAACGTGCCGGTTGCTCAGAAGCAGCTATACGGAAGATCGAGGCGGATGAACGCAAGCCTTCCCGGCAACTGGCTGGATTGCTTGCAAAAGAATTGCGTGTCTCCGATGCTGATAAAGAAACTTTTATTCGGTTGGCGCGCCGTATCCTCCCCGAAACGAAATCTTTCAAAAGGGTTACGGCAGCGGCTGGTGCGCCAGATTTTTTACGTGCGGCAGTTTCGTCCAATAACCTTCCCGCCTTTCTGACTTCCTTGATTGATCGCGCCAAGGATATTGCCGTGGTGCTCGAATTGATCACTGGCGGTGAGGCTCGTTGGGTGACGCTGATTGGACCTCCGGGCATCGGCAAGACGCGCCTAAGCATTCATTGCGGAGAACAGGCATCGCCTCATTTCCGCGACGGGGTTTGGTTCGTGGATCTTTCAGCGATTCAAAACGTTGAATTGGTTTTTCCCGCCATCGGTAGATGTCTCCATCAATTCGATTTACCTCAATCTCCAAGCCTTGAGCAACTGATGCTTGGATTGAGAGAAAAAGAGTTATTGCTGATTCTTGATAATTTCGAGCAGGTGGAGGCGGCCGCCAGCCATGTAGTATCTTTGCTGAAAGCGTGTCCCAAAGTCAAGGCTTTGATTAGCAGTCGGGTTCCATTGAACGTATATGGTGAATATAAGTACTACGTGCCGAGCCTTTCCGTTCCGCCGAAGAGCGCGGCCAAGTCGCCCGAATCCCTGATGCGGTTCGAGGCGGTGCAACTCTTTGTCGCGCGGGCGGGGCAATTCCAAACCGGATTCAAAATCACCCCTGAGAACGCCGAAGCTATCATAAATATATGCACCCGGATGGACGGCATTCCCCTGGCACTTGAATTGGCGGCGGCCTCCCTGCGGCATATGAGTTTGAGCGAACTTGTGGGACTCCTTCATGTTGAAAATGAAACCAATTGGCTGAAGCATATTGAACATCCCGCCCGCGATTTACCACCCCGTCAACAAACTTTGGAAAATGTCATTGCCTGGAGCTACGCACTTCTCTCGCCGGAACGACAGCTGCTTTTTCGCAAGCTCGGAATTTTCACAGATCTGTTTGATAGCGAAGCCGCGGCCAACGTCTGTGATGAAAATGCAATGGATGCCGGCCGCACTCGTTCCGAGTTGGAATCCCTGGCGGATCATTCTCTGCTCCAGCAGAGTGTCGTGGATGGACATTCTTACTGGCACATGCTGGAAATCATTGATGAATTCGCCTTGATGCAAACAACGCCGATAGAACGATCCAACCTCGGGGCCAGACATGCAAAATACTATCAGTCCCTACTTAAGAACATGCTGAGCAGTTCGGAGAAAATGAATTTCGAAAGCTTCTTCCAGGTCCACGGCGGCAACCTCCATCAAGCACTTCGTTGGGCAGTCTCAGCCGAGAACATAAATCTGGCGTTTTCCTTGGCAATCGATCTGGGTGAAATATGGGAGCGCGTCGGTTATCTGCGGGAGGGCATGGATCTGATCCAGAAAGTATCATCCATGTCTGGCACAGCTGACAATAAGTTACGAATCGAATTTCTTGAGAGGGCAGCCACCCTGGCTTGGCAACTACATCACTTCGATTTTGCTTTGTCGTTGACCGATACAGCATTGGAGATAGCGAAGTCCAATCAATTGAATAGTGCTCATCCAATGTTGCTGAATCTGCAAGGCCGAATCTTTATTGAACAGGGCAAGTATCACGAAGCCTATCCAGCCTTGAGCGAATGCTATGAGCTGTCTTTGAGCGATCCGGCAGCTTTTAACGCCGGTGTACCTTTAGCGCAGCTTGGTGAAATTGAATTGGCTTTCGGAAACTATGATCAAGCACGGTCGACGCTCTCCAGGGCTTTAGGCTATCTGAAAGGCAAGGACGATATCTTTTTGGCAATGAGCATGACTGATCTGGCGGAAGTCGCCTTGGCTGAACGGAATTATAGCGAGGCGCAGCGTCAGCTGCGGTATGCCAAGAACGTTGCTGGTCGGAATGTGCGCCGGTTGTTGTGCTATCTTTCCACGCTATCGGGCTATCTGACTCTGGATCCGCAAAGCGATCAGAAGTTGTTACAGCGTGCCGTGGAGATCTACAGCGCGATCCACGCCCTGGAAGAACATTCGGGCATCGAGTTGGTTCCATTTTATATGGAACTCAATATGTCTCGCCTCGAACTGACTCGCCTCAAACTGGAAAAAGGTAGATGGGAAATAGCTTGGGAAGCTGGGCGGCAGTGGGCACAAGAAAAGATTCTTTCACAGGCTATTGAGGGGATTATTTAGCCGGCTCTTCCAAGAACCTGCGGGTGCAGGCACGTCCTCAATAAGTGCGGGTGGTTGCATGCAGACAGGCGGCATTTCCAACCCTCAGTTTTGGTTCCCGTTGAGGATCCGCGGGCGGCGCATTGGCTCGCTCTATCATGGGTGCCCGCTTTTTAGGCTGTCGGCCAGGCAGGGTCTCAGTCGATGCTGGTTCAGGTGAAAATCCCTGGAAGTCAAGTATCCAGCCTCATCCAATGGATGACCCGACACCTGATTGATACAGATCCGGCAGAGGGCCTCTGCTAAACCTGATGTGCAGGCAAACTTAGATTGCAATCGAAGCGATGAACACCATTGTCGTCAAAGAAAGAGATTGTGTCATCCATAACGCGCATCGCATCGCACGTAAAAGGGATTCGCAGCGAAAGATTGTATAATGGACGGCTGACCAATGAAACAGCGCGTCTTTTCTGGCATTCAGCCGACCGGTAACATTCATATTGGCAACTATCTCGCCGCGATTCGAGAATGGGTAAGGTCACAGCCCGATTACGACAATATCTTTTGCATTGTGGACTTGCATGCCATCACTGTTCCTCAAGACTCGCACCTGCTTCGAAACAAGATTCGCGAGGCGGCGGGACTGCTTTTTGCATCGGGCATAGACCCGAACTTGTCCGCCGTGTTTGTCCAATCGCATATCGCCGCCCATGCGGAACTGGCTTGGATTTTGAACTGCTTCATCCCCATGGGTTGGATGCAACGCATGACGCAGTTCAAGGAGAAATCGGAGAAGCAAAAGGAAACCGTCAGCACAGGACTGTTTGATTATCCTGCGTTGATGGCCGCAGATATTCTTTTATATGAAACCGATCTCGTGCCGGTAGGGGATGATCAAAAACAACATGTCGAACTCACGCGCGACGTTGCGCAACGTTTCAATTCGATCTATGGCGAGACCTTCAAATTGCCCGAAGCCAGGTTGGTCGAAACGGGCGGAAGAATCATGGGATTGGACGATCCGACTAGGAAGATGAGCAAGAGCGAAGCAAATGAAGGTCATGCCATTAACTTGCTTGACTCGCCAGATGATATCCGCTCCAAGGTCATGAGAGCCACTACGGATTCGGGGCGCGAGATTCGATTCGACGAGAAGCGTCCCGGCATCCACAACCTGCTTACCATTTACCGGTTCTTCAGCGGAATGAAAGAGACGGAGGTAGAGGCTCAGTTTGAAGGAAAAGGCTACGCCGATTTCAAAAAAGAATTGGCAGAGCTAATCGTCGAGCATCTCAAACCTCTGCAATCCCGCTATCGGGAGATCGCCTCAGAGCCGGAATACATTAACCGTCTCTTGGCAGAAGGCAGTGCGAAAGTGCGGCCCGTTGCGGAGAGAACGTTGCGCCTCGTTAAGGAAAAGATAGGCCTGGGGTAGGGTGGAACATGTGAATCCGTCTCACGCTGCGAAACTTCATATTTAACGTGACTTCGGCTTGGGCAGGCAAAGCAGGCGGGGTGTCTCGCGCGAGGGAAGGTTTTGGACTAACGACCATAAACGATCAAGCCACAGAGAAATTCACGGGGAGGTTGATTCGACTGCGATGACGTGAATGTTCTATTTGAGAAATGTTTTTGACAGGTGGCGGTCGCCAATCGTGGTCGCCGTCCTGATCTTTGCGCTGCTGAGACGATCTAGTCCCGGATAGCCGGCCTCTGATCTGCATTCCCCTCGCCGGAAATTACGCTCGTACCCATTCCGTGTTCTCTATAGTCACATTTTAAAACCTGAGATTTGCTCAATCAGATACGGCGTGCCTCAAGGGCCGCCTCGCTGTCTTTCATCGCAAGGCGCTTCGCGCATCGGCTTTACCAAGCGCTGCTCTCGCTTCCATTCATTTCGAAGGTCTTGCGCTCCCCCGCGGCGGCTGCACTGCGCGTAGGCTACAGCTGCTTAATTCCGTCTGATCTTTGGCCAGCCATTTTAGCAGTCAGGTAGCTCCTTAGAAGGGCCATAATCCTGACTGGGTCCCAGAACAATAATTCACCTGCCAAGAGAACGTAAAGATTTTTGAGTAATATGTCACCTGCGTGTCCAGGCGGATATTTCGTCGGGCAAACGATAAGGTAAACCAGGGAGGACACAATCTGGCTTTTCCTGGCAAGACGACTCAGGCCCTAATACGTTCAAGCCACGAAGCGGGGGGCAGGGAGCCCATTAAGGTATGGAGGTTTCCTATTCATTCTTGCTCCTTACTGACAAACAGAGCTCCCTCCCAACGATCTTCCAATCAAATCTTTGGCTGTAGGCTCGCTCCGCTAGATCGGCATATGATATCCGTAATATTCGTGGTCTTCGTTATAGCCTCCCTGGCCCGATCCTAAGTGAGCATAGTCGCGCACAAACTCGATGCTGCGGATCCACTTCACCATCTTGAAGCCCAGTTGGTTCTCGCAGCGCAGCCGTAACGGCGCCCCGTGAAGCAGGTTAAGCGGTTCCCCGTTCATTTCGTAAGCGAGCAAGCTCAGCTTGTGTCGCATGTTCCGGAGCGAATGCACATCGTAGTAAATGCCGCCCACAGCTCCCTCGGCAAAGGAGTAAAAGACCACATAGAGTGCCTCGGGAGCAGGCCTCACGATTTCGATGAGGTGGCGCATGGGCACGCCGCCCCACTTTGCCACACCTGACCAGCCCTGAATGCAGAAATGCTTGGTGATCTGCTCCTGCTTGGGTAATTCCTTGAGTTCTGCATAGGAGATTTCTCGTGGATTTTCCACGAGTCCGCCGATGCGCAGCTGATAATCCGTAAAACCGCCCTGCGCGAGAGCGTCATATTCTTTGGAAGAAGGGAGCGTTCCGTTAACCCAAAAATACGGTGATATATCCTTTTCTGAATAGGTGGTGTTTGGGCTCCACAGTTCAGCAAGAGATTGAATGCTGCCTACCAGTGCTTCGCCAATCTTCTGAACCCGGCGCGCCTGTTGGATGGTGAAGGGTGATACCAGGAACCAGGCTGTAATGAGCAGGGCCAGGATCAGCAGGTAGATCCAAAACCCCGTCCAGCTGGAGGCATCATTGATGCCAACGAATATCCGGTTTAGGTTCTCCCGCATCCCGGTGATGAGGGCCAGCGTGGTGTGGATGAAAATAAAAAAGAGGAACCAGCATAGCACAGCGAAATGGATCGTGCGTGCCATCTGGCGGTTCAGGATTTTCGCGATGAGGCCAAGTTTGTTGGAGAACGCCGGACCCTGCAACACCCCTGTCACGAACGCGAGAGGTCCGGCGATGAACACGGTGATGAAATAAACCAATAGTTGCAAACCATTGTACATCGTCCAGCCGTGCTCCACGGGGAATTGCAGTGAGAGATACTGGATGAGGGTCGAGAGGGCGTTTGGAAAAACAGACCAGGTCGTTGGTACGATTCTTTTCCACTGGTCGGTAGAGAAGATCAGAGCATAGAAAACCAGGCCGTTCAGCACCCATAACAGGTCGAAGGAAAAATGCCACCAGCGCGCCAATCCCACTGAGTGACGGATCCCCGGGATGCCAAGCCACTTGGGAATGGTTACGGAGTCATCTTTGGAAGTCCAGGGGCGGTCTTTTGGAACATCATGCTGGAAGCGGAACCACTCAGATCCAGGCGTGCAGTCTCGCCGCAAAAACAGGCGTGGATAATCTGCAAGGATCTGGAGGCCCGCACGGATGATAAACATCATGAAAAAGAAGTTGAAAAAATGCATCAACCTGAGCCAAAGCGGGAAGCCTGAGGTGATTGGGGTTGGCGCCGCATCGCCCGGATAGCGCTGGATGAAACCCTGGATGGCTGGAAACGTTCGCAATTGTTGTGCGGCCGCGATCGCCACAATCAGGAACACCACCGCAAGCGGCACAACCCATAAGATGCTGATCCAACGCTGACCCACGCGGATACTTGGTACGATTCCCGTCTGGGGCGGCATCCACTTCTCCGGCTGAATGCTGTCTTCCGCTTTGCTAATGTTGGCTTCGAGGGGGGATTGTAGTGCCTGAATTGTATGAGAACTACTCATGTTACTCCAATTTCCAACGGTAAAGAGAACGGGCGCGGAATCGCCTGTGCATGGGCCTCTGACATGACAGTGGCTCCGGTCACGATGAAAGGTCCAACCGCAAATTATCCGTCTGCAATTTTCGGTGAAATTATATATCGTAGTACGATATAAGTCAACAGCTGCCGGGTCACCGGCTGAAAAAGTGTTGGTGGTGCCAATTGCGCTGTGTTCCGCTGCCCAATAGAAACCCCCTATTCATCCTTCCAGCAATAATCGTTCCGGGTCCTCGATCAACTCTTTGACGTGGACCAAGAACTGGACGGCTTCGCGCCCGTCCACGATGCGGTGATCGTAGCTGAGCGCGACGTACATCATCGGTCGAATCACAACCTGACCGTTCTCGGCTACCGGACGGTCTTCGATTTTGTGCAACCCCAAAATGCCGACTTGCGGCATGCTGAGGATCGGCGTGCTGAGCAGTGAACCAAACACACCGCCGTTCGTGATCGTGAACGTTCCGCCGCGCAAATCTTCGACGGATAATCTCCCCTCGTTCGTCCTCGCGGCGAATTCCTTGATCTGCTTTTCGATCTCCGCCAAGGAAAGACGGTCCGCGTCGCGGATCACGGGAACGACCAGGCCCTCTTCCGCGCCGACTGCGACCCCGATATCATAATAATGTTTGAGCAAAATCTGATCGCCTTGAATTTCTGCATTCAGGCGCGGGAAAGCCTTCAAGGCACTGATGCTTGCCTTTACAAAGAAGGATGTGATTCCCAACTTGAGTCCATAACGCGCCTGGAACGCCTCGTTGCGGCGATGACGCAGTTCCATCACGGCATGCATGTTGATTTCGTTGAATGTCGTCAGCATGGCGGTGGACTGGCTGGCTTCAAGCAGGCGCTGTGCGATCGTTCGCCGCCTGCGCGACATGCGCTGGCGTACTTCGGGCCGCGAGCTGAATTCTGCGTCTGTGATCGGTGCCGGTGGAACGATCGGCTGGGGAGTCCCGCGCCCGGCGACCGCCTGTTTCTGCACGAGCTGTTCGACATCGGATTTGGTGACGCGGCCCTCGGGGCCTGTGCCGCGCACCTTGGTCAAGTCCACATTTTGTTCGCGCGCCAGACGCGCTGCGACGGGAGTCACAAGCTGAGTCTGCGGGGTTTCTTGTTTCTCTGGCGGCACGGACGGACCGTCAGGCGTTGGCCGCCCAATTGCAGCCGAGGGTGGAGGAGCGGGCTGCCGGACCTCCTCGTTGATCAATCCCAGCACGTCGCCGACTTTCACATCCTGACCTTCGGGAACAGTGATCTTCGCCAACACGCCTGCGGCTTTCGCACCGACCTCCAAATTGACTTTGTCCGTTTCAAGTTCCACGAGCGCTTCACCCGCTTCGATGAAGTCGCCTTCCCTTTTTAGCCATTGATGGACGGTCGCCTCGATGACCGATTCCCCCATTTCAGGAACAATAATTTTTATGGTCATATCAACCTCGCTCGATGATTACGCTGTCGTGATGGATCTGCTCTTCGATCTTGAGCGCCTGATGGATCAGAGCCTGCTGATTGATTCGATACAGCGTGGATGAACCTTCCGCGGGGCTTGAACTTTCGGGACGCCCGACATAGTACAAAGGCAGCTGATCGCCGAAAATCTTTTTCAGCCGCGGACGAATGAAATCCCAGATGCCCATGTTCATCGGTTCTTCCTGCAGCCAGACGATTTTCTCGATGGCGGAATATTCATTCAATGATTTTTCAAATGCCTGCGCGGGGAATGGGTAAAGTTGTTCCACTTTGAGGATGGCGGTATTCTCGCTTGACGACCAAAGTTCATCGCTTACCAGATCAAAATAAATTCGACCGCTGCAAAGGATCAAATTCTTGACGGCTTTCTCTTTTGGCTTTGGCATGGATTCTTCCAGCAGTGGCTGCCAGCCGCCTTTTGCAAGTTGACCTGGCGTCGAAGCCGCCAGCGGATGCCGCAGGAATCCTTTGGGTGTGAACACCACCAAAGGCAGGGGATCGGTTTTGAGTAGCAATGCTTGCCTTCGTAATAAATGAAAGTATTGTGCGGCGGTGGTCGGGATGGCGACGCGCATATTGCCCTCCGCCGCAAGGTTCAAGAATCGTTCGATGCGCGCAGACGAATGATCAGGCCCCATGCCTTCGTTTCCATGCGGCAGCAGCAGAACCAACGACGGCGTCAGTCCCCATTTGGCGCGACCTGAGAAAAGAAACTCATCAACGACGGTCTGGAGGTTGTTGTCGAAGTCGCCATATTGCGCCTCCCATAGGACGAATCTATCTGGGGCTTGGATGTTGTAACCAATTTCGAAACCCACTGGACCGGCTTCACCGACCGGCGTGTTGTAAATCATGAAGGAGGCTTTCGCCTGCGGCAGGGATTGCAAGGGCACATGACTTCGATTCGTCTCCCGATCGTAAAACACCGCGTGCCGTTGACTAAACGTTCCGCGCGGCGTATCCTGACCCGTCATCCGAATCGCGATGCCATCTTCCAAAATGGAGGCGAATGCCAGTTCTTCAGCAGTTGCCCAATCCAGGCTGGGGGCCTCGGGGTCGTCCAAGATCCGGCGATGCTTTTCCACGGCACGCCTCAATTTTGGATTCGGAAGGAAGTCCGAAGGGAATTGTCTCAACGTCTGATTGAGATTCCGCAATCGCTCGAGCGAAACGGCTGTGTTAACTTTTTGCGCGGCTCCCGGCAGGGGCGGTTTCGGGACGGGTTCCTGCAGGGCGCGTTCTGCATCCAGTACCTGGTTGATCTCCTGCAACTCGTTCAAATATTCTTGTACAAATTTTTCGGCAGCGGCGGATGAGACGATCCCTTCTTTCTCCAATTTCGAAGCCCAGATCTTTCTAACCGGAGGATGCGCGTCGATCTGGCGGTACATGACCGGCTGAGTGAAGCGCGGCTCATCGCCTTCGTTGTGACCGTAACGCCGATAGCCGATCAGGTCAATGACGAAATCCTTATGGAATTTCTGGCGGTACGCGATGGCAGTGCACGCGGCTTCGATGCAAGCCTCCGGCTCGTCCGCGTTCACATGGATGACAGGGATTTCGAATCCCTTGGCAAGATCGCTTGCAAATAAACTGCCGCGCGATTCTTTTTCAGTGGCCGTAAAACCTAATTGATTATTGGCAATAATGTGTAAGCTGCCGCCGGTGGAATAAGCGGACAGTTGAGACAAATTCAATGTCTCGGCAACAATCCCCTGCCCGACGAATGATGCGTCACCGTGGATCAAAATCGGGAGCGCAGCGTTCCTAAAGAGTTGTGGAGCGCCAGGCATGTCCACCTTGGTATTCGCGGCGCGTGCCATGCCCTGGATCACGGGATCGATCAATTCAAGATGACTCGGATTGGCCGGCATGCTGATGACCAGATCGATTTGATCCGCGACCTGCGGCGACTTGAATCCGCCCATGTGATATTTCACGTCGCCCGTCCAGCCGAGTTCGTCCCACGTTCGCGTACGGTCCTTCGGATCCTTGAACTCCGCCAGAAGTTGCTCATACGGCATTCGCAGGATATGTGCCAGGACGTTCAGTCTTCCACGGTGCGCCATGCCGATCAGCACAACGCAGACGTTTGCATGCGCTGCCTCGCCGACGATTTCATCCAGCACCGGCACGAGCACATCGAGTCCCTCGATAGAAAAGCGCGTCTTTCCCGGATAAATGCGGTTGAGGAAAATCTCGAGGGCTTCCACCTGGCTGAGACGTTCGAGCAGCCGCGTCTTATCCAGCTCGCGTTTCGGCGGGCGAAAGCGACCCGTCTCGGCAGCTTGTTGCAGCCAGCCTCGTTCTTCCGGATTACGAATGTGACCGTAGTCGTATCCGATCGCCCCGCAATAAATTGAACGCAGGCTCTCGATGGCTTGCGAGGCGTTTCCGGCGCGATGATCGTCTGGCAAGCCCACCAAATCTACTGGAAGCTGAGACAGGTCATCTTGATCTAAATCATGGAACTCCAAGGTTAAGATTGGATCGGCCGCGGGATGATTATTCAATGGATCCAGCCTAGCTGCCAAATATCCGTAGGAACGAATCGCCTGGGCAAGATTCACCGCTCCGATCAATTTGTGTAAATCAATCCCCGTTTGAATTGCCGATTCGGAAACGACGGTCGGTTTCCATTGACTGAATAATCTGCGCGTCGCCTCGCCTAGCGCATCCGGATTCTTTTGATAACGCTCATACAGCTCCAGGATGTATCCGTAGTTCGGACCAGGAAATTCTCGTTCAAGATTCATGTAAACAACACCTGTAAATATTCAATTTGACGCCAAGCAACGTTCAAATAGAGAATCTTATTTTTGAGCGAGCGGCGAACCATGCAGGAAGCCGACAAAGACCAGCTCCTCATTGATCGCACGGATCAAATGGTTTTCACCCGAATCAAATACCAGCAGCGTGTTCGGTCCATACGTGTGCGTGTCGCCATCGCCGCCAGCAAAGACGCCTTTCCCTTTCAGGATAACCACGAAGAATGGTGTGCTGGGGGCGTTATGTTCAGGAATGGATTGACCCGGCTTGAGCGTAAAGAGAATCGCGCGGCCATCCTGAGCGGAGTAAATGGGTTCCGCGCGGGGATCTTTATCGCCAAATTTCAAATGGTCCAATAAGTTTATGGCTTTCATTTTTCATCCTTTCTCGTTATTGATGAAAATTATTGTAGCAGAAAATCAATTCTTGATGCGTTCCTCCAGCAAGGATTTGAGAACAACGGCATGATTGTGTTCGACTTCGCGTGCGCTGCGTTTTGTGGGTCCAGGAATCGGCTTCCACGCGTTGGGCTTCCAATTGGAGGCGATACCGCTTCTGGAATTCCTTCCACTTAAGCGGATCATGGGCGAACCGACGCCGGGCGCGACCACTTTGAGCCGGGCCTCCATCTTGAGTTCTTCCCTCTTCATCCCCCGCGGCCACAATGGTTCGGCCAGAAAGCGAGTGCCGTCCCTGGATCCGGCCTATCGATCAACGCGTTCCACTTTCAACATGACAGCCTGCCTTTCAATCGATTATGACAGCTTTTTCTAAGAAGCCCTTTAAAAGCAGATGAAAGTCGCCAGGGCCACCATAACCTTCCCCGTGCTTCCGTACGGACTTCATTGTAGTTCAGATTTTGCTGGCATGATCAAGAATGCCCATGGAAAGCCCTATTTTCTCTTGATCAAATGTGTGCGAGGTGTTTGGCTTTATCCGCCGCAGTCTCCATCGCCTGGAACATTTCTTGCGCCGATGTGGGGGTCAAGCGTTGGTCAAGGATAGGCAGGTAAATTTCTTCCTCTTTGGCAAAGTGAACTTTGATGAGCGCATACGCGCCATATAACAAACGTTGTAAAGCCTTCCGTTGTTCAGCGGTCAATGACGCCTTACCCCAATTCTTTGTCAATGCTTCCAGTTCTTCGATATATCTACCAATTTCCAAATGGTCGCGGCTCATTGTTCTTGTCGCCTCGGGACTGCTGAGTACTTTCTGGACCACCGGATAAAGCGCCGCTTCTTCTGCTTGTGCATGAGGCTTGAGGTGATAGGCGAGAAATTCGTAAACTTCCCCCACGCCTTCTCGAATCTCGGCGGTTGGCGCCTCGCCGATCCGGTCGGCGACCCGCAGGATGCGATTCACACTGGGGAACAATTCCTTATGCTCATCGCGTAAGGGTTGAGTGAGGGTAATCATGGTGGATCTCCTTTTGACTTTGAATGTGTACATCTCCACTGTACCCCTCTCCCCATAAAACTTACATGATGCGCGTCAATTAACTGCACCCTTTTCCGTCAGTTGCCTCAACCGTTTTGGGTCGGTGATCGTCACCCACTTGCGCCCCGACTTGACCAGTTTTTCCTCGGCGAAGCGGCTCATCACCCGACTGACCGTTTCCGCGGTCGCGCCCGTCATGGCTGCCAGGTCCTGTCGCGAAAACGGAAGTTGAATCAAGACATGGTCTCCGCGCGCTTCGCCCAGTTTTCCCGCCAGACGCAACAGAGCCGCGGCGATGCGTTGTTCGGCCGTGTCTGAGCTTAATTGCTGGACGATTTCCTGCGCCTCCGCCAAACGCTGGCTGACGCCTTCGATTGCGCGGCGTGCCACTTCGGGATGTTCAGCAAGAATCGATTCGAAATCCGTGGAGGAGATTTGTAAAATGCAACAATCGGTTTGGGCAATGGCAGTTTCTGCATAGACACGCCCGCCGAGGGCGGTCAACGCGCCAAAGTATTCGCCGCCGCGCAGAATATCCAGCAACACTTCGCGTCCCGAGGCGGCATTGCGAATCAGTTTGACCTTTCCCAGTGCGACAAGATACAAGAATTTCGCCTCATCCCCCTCAAAATAAATTCGTTCATCCGGGTGAACATCGTGGTCATGAAAAAGCATATTGATTTTTGAGACCGCTTCGGCAGGTAAAAAATTAAAGAACGGCAAACGTCCGATGAGCTTTAAACGATATTCCAGCGAACAGAACGCAGGATCCACCTGATCAAGGCGAAGAGGAGACTTGCGACGAGACATATTGATCCTTTGGTGCGAACCATTATACATCGCTGCGTATCCCTATACAGCTGAACTTAATCATTTCGGACATACGTGCTCCCAGTGGATAGCGGATGTGCAAGGTATAGGATCACATTAACCTCCCCCTTCAAGCTGCTTTTCTGACATTTCCGCAGCAGGATGCCAGATGTCCAAACCTTCCACGCTCCCGGCGTTTACTCTTCAAGGTTGGAGGCCTGCTCAATGATCTATGGTCAAATACTGCGTGCCCCGGCGCCCGGGCATTATCCCATTTTGAAACCGGCGCGCCCGGAGGCAAAGCGGACTGGAAGCGAACAATTCAATTGGTGCGTTTCGCGGCGGCGTTGCAATGTCATCCGAATGGAAGGCGAGGCAATAGAGTCTTGACAACCAATTGCTTTGGGTCGGCTGAATTCTGTGGGGCCGCTGTTTCATCGATCATTTCTTCTCACTATTGACGCGCCCCCAACTAATATGTTAAACTGAAAGTGCTTTCAGTTCTTCTTTCAGTTCTTCTTTCAGTTCTTCTTTCAGTTCTGCTTTCATTGGAGGACTCCTATGTCCATCGCAAAAAAGCCTACGATATACGATGTTGCTAGGCGTGCCGGTGTGAGCATAACGACTGTTTCTCGCATGCTAAATACACCGGATAAAGTCAATTCTGAAACGCGTGAGAAGGTGCTTGTGGCGATTGATGCTTTGAGCTTTGTCCCAAAAGCCGAAGCTCGAGCTCGCGCCATGCAGCATATAGAACGCATTGGCGTGATTTCCCCCTTCTTTACGGCACCCTCCTTTATACAAAGGCTGCGAGGGGTTGCTGCGACTTTATCTACCAAGAATTATGAATTGGTCATTTATACCGTTGATTCCAACGATCATTTACAAGGGTATCTGTCCAGCTTGCCATTAACCGGAAACTTGGATGGGCTTATCATTTTGTCCTTGTCCGTGGATGATTCCCAGGTGCGGCGCTTAATCGATCATGGGCTGCCAACTGTCCTCATCGAATATCCACATCCCAAATTGAATTGCGTTGAGATTGACGATGCGGAAGGCGGTTATATGGCAACCAGCTATTTGCTGGGGAAAGGGCATCGCAGAATTGCCTTTTTAGGCGACACCGATTTGCCTGAGTATTCCATTCACCCCGTGAGTTTACGGTTAAGGGGATTTCGGCGGGCGTTGAAGGAGGCCCGAATTAAGCTGCCCGACACGTTCGTTCGGCTCGCCCCATATTCACAGGATCAGACGCGTAAGGTCGCCAAAGAACTATTGAATCTTCCCGAGCCACCAACCGCTATCTTCGCCGCAACTGATTTTCAGGCACTCGGAGTGCTCAAGGCCGCCCGACAATTGGGCTTCAGGGTACCGGAGCAATTGGCGGTTATCGGCTTCGATGACCTCGATATAGCCGAATATGTCGATCTCACGACGATATCCCAGCACTTGGACGAGTCGGGGAGGTTGGCAGTGGAACTATTGCTCTCCCAGATCGAATCGCCATCCAGGCCGCCCAGACACG
The DNA here is from genome assembly GCA_035516425.1 of Anaerolineales bacterium. Lineage (GTDB taxonomy): Bacteria > Chloroflexota > Anaerolineae > Anaerolineales > Villigracilaceae > Fen-1038. The sequence goes on along the minus strand of DATJAH010000069.1, from coordinate 1,241 downwards.
TGAAGCTTCCCCTGACTTTAATAGAACGCCAGACTGTGTAGAAATTTGATATTGACTCTGCTGTCGAAAAACTGTATACTTTCCTATGAAAGTGCTTTCAGGATACCACTAACATAAACACCACATTTTTCTCAATATTCAGATTTCAGGAGGTCCAAATAGTCTAAATTTAAAAAACACAAAACCTAACCATCATGTCGAATCCAAATTATGATTAAGGAGAAAGAGAAATGAATAAAAAATCTCTATTGTGGTCATCGATAAGCCTGCTTATCTTGACTGCTCTGCTTCTCACTGGATGTGGAACGTCAGCAGCAACTGCAACTACTGCTCCTGTTGCAACACAGGCCCCTGCTGCAACACAGCCTCCCACCGCAGTGCCGCCGACCACAGCACCGACGGCTACTACGGCTCCGGCCGCTGCGGCCCCGAGCTGTGGGACAGCTCCGGTCGTGCTGAACGGCTACTTCGAGACCGGTTTCGACCTGCCCTTCAAGCTTTCCGAGGAGTTCACCAAGGAATACCCGAACGTCACCTGGAACATCAGCCAGGACCAGTTCGCGAATCTCATCACCTCGGCACCACTCCTGCTGGCGAGTGACAATCCGCCCGACTTGCTCCGCCTACCGACCATGGTATCCTACGCGAAGGACGGCCTCCTGATGAACCTGGACACGTACGCAACGGAGTTTGGTTGGGATAAGTGGCCAATGGCGCAGATTAACCAAAACCGGCTCGCGGCAGATGGCACCCGCGGTTCCGGAACACTCTACGCATGGGGCCTCAACTACAGCCTGACGGGCGTCTTCTACAACAAGAAGTTGGCTGCCCAGATCGGTATGACCCAGCCTCCACAGACGCTCGCCGATTTCGAGAGCTTGCTCGCCAAGGCGAAGACGGCCGGACTCCTCCCGATCATGCAATGGGGCAGTGCCAAGAGCGGCATGGGGCTCGCCTTCCCATTACAGGCACTTATGGCATCCGTTGGCCCGACTCAGCCCATCAACGACTGGATCTTCCAGAAGAAAGGCGCCACGATCGATACTCCATCGAACCTGATCGCCGCTCAGGACCTCCAGCAATGGATCCAAAACGGCTACTTCCCGCCTGACATCAACGCCATCGAGTACACCGACTCCAACGCCCGCTTCGTTAAGGGCGAGGGCGTCTTTACTTTCAATGGCGACTGGGAAAACGCCGACTACGACAAGAACATGCCTGGCAACGTCGGGTTCTTCCTG
>DATJAH010000068.1:0-90979 GCA_035516425.1 Anaerolineales bacterium | reverse complement strand
CTAACCATTACCCACATCTGATGGATGAAGCAAACGCCAAGTAGCGGCAATATCAGAAAGACGGTTCAATCCGCGCCAGATGGTTTGGACGCCGGGTGGGCCATCACCTTTTCTTGCCAAGAATCCACCCAACTTGGCAATATAAAGGATGGCAAGTTGTAACGAAGGAGGCTGCTGGGGCGGCGTGGCCGATCGCAACACGGTACAACACAACGACTGCCATTCAAAGGTTTCGAGAGCGATGGCACAACTCTGTTCTGGTGCCAGACGCGCCTGATAAGTGAGCCATAATAAACGCCAAGCCACAATCGCATAAGTAGCAATCGCCCGCTCCAAGCGTTGGGCATTCTCAAGTTGCAAACGTTCGATCCGGCACCCGCTTTTCAGAACAAAATGATAGCGTTCAATCAGCCAGCGATAGCTGTACCATCGAATACAACGTTGGGCCTCCTCCAGGGTCCTAATCGACAGAGTAGTGAGTAACCACCAACTAATGGGCTCTTCGCCCGCAGGTGGAGAACTCTCTTGAGCCAAAATCACCCAGACCGAAATCGGCTGAGCCCCTTTTCGATAAAGACCTCGATGAGGAGGCAGGATCTCTACATTCAAATAACGAATTTCCAGATGGGCGGTGCGAGGTGCACGTTCTCCTTGGCGACCCACTTCGACGGACATTTGCCCGGCTATCCCCAGTTCCGACACTGCCTGTTTGAGATAAGTTGCCGGATGATCGATGCGCCGGTTTTGCACGGCGCGTACCAGTAAATGAAGCTGGCTGGATCTGGGTGCGGCAAACAAATCATACATGTCTGCTTCTCGATCGGCGACCAGGATGGTCTGGATGTTCTCAGGAATGTGTTCCCGACAGGCGGCCAACGTATTGATCCAGCGCTGACTCTCCTTCTCTTTCGTGGAAGTGGCGTGACGTTCTTCCTTCGAACGCTCAGATCGGATCGAGCGCGCCCAGACTTCTTGATACAGCAACCCCAATGGAACTCCATCCAATCGGATCGCCAATCCGGAATGCACATACAATCCCCGCTCGCCTGGATGTCGTAGGCCCCCTAATCCTTCTTTCTTCTTATGGCTGCTATAGTTGAGTTCTGTCGTATCCTGAGCCACAAGAATGCCAGTCTCGCCCTGCAGCCGCTCCATCGTTTTTTCACGATGGGCTGCACGAATGGCTTCCGCCTCCACTTTGTCTGAACTCAAAAAACGATAGGTGGCCTTGGTTTCTGCCCAATTCTTGCAGGCCGCTGGAATACTCAACGCGGGCCGCTCCACCATTCGTTCCACGATCCGCATCAGCCGATATTTCAACCGCCGATCCCCAAACTTGACTGTCTCCAATTCTGCCACTGCCCAATTTTGCATTCCGCAGGTTCCTCTTTAGAAAGTTTACACCCTCTCATTTCGAGAGGGTGTACCTTTAACTTGTGGGTAATGATTAGATCAACGAGGCGGGGAGAAAATCCCCGGCTTCGGAAAGGTCGGAGATGTGGAGTAGTTCCCGGTCCAGTGCAACGCGGCCGGCATACCCTTCACCGATGCGCAGCTTCGAAGCCTTGATGGCATCCGTGCGGAAACCTCGCCCCGCTGCAAACGTCAGCAGACTCGTGGATTGGTTCAATAACAAAATATCCGCCGCATCCACTTGAAGTTGGGCGGTCGCCTGATCGAGGAAGATGCGCAGCGTCAGGCTTAGATCGAGGCTGGCGCTGATGGCTTCGTCGATGGCGCGCAGGGCCAGCAGGCGCTGATAACGCCGCTGGCTATGCTCTTCGGAGCGCTGAAGCTCCAGTAATTGGTTCTTGGTCTCCTGATATAAGTGGGCGTTCTCCTCGTTGCGCAGCACGAGCTCACGCGAGGCGTTGCGGACCAGAAAGTAGAGCACGCCGAACAGCACCAGGAAACCCAGCCCCACGCTCAATGAAACGAAGAGACGCATGTCGTCGATGAAGGGCTGGACGACCGACAGGTCGTGATAGATCTCGTAGGCGCCGACCACTTCATTCTGTGCATCCACGGGATGAATGGGCACATAAACTTCCAGCAGACGGGAATACGGCCCGCCGCGCTCCCCGATATTCTCGGGCTTGCTCAGGTCGGTGACATCCATCCCGACCGAGCCGTTGAGGGCCGCGGCGAGTTCATCGGATATCGGGAATTTCTGGCCGACGAGACTGGCTTCATCCGCGTAAAGCACGGTTCCGTCGCGGCTGTAGATTTTGACGTGGACGATGTGTTCGTGCAGGATGTCCTTGCGAATCAGGGAATCGACCTTTGCGAACACGTTCGGTGGCAGCGGACCATTGAAGTCGTTGGACCAGAGATTCGGGTCGAGGATGAGCGTCACCTGATCGGCGGCGCTGCTGGCTTCCTGGTGGAGGGCATTATTTTCGAGCCGCTGTTCGATGCCGACGACCAGGGCCATCGCAATCCCCGCCGTCAGGATGGCACTGACCAGGGTGAAACGTGTTACAAGGCTCAGTCGGGAAAATAATCTCCGCACCATGATGAATTCCAGACCATAGTATCACGCCGGATTCTACTACCGTCCCTGCTCTGGACACCCTACGATTTGCTTGCAGGTGAATTACACGGGTTTGCGAAAAGCATCACAGCCTCTGCGGGACGGAATGGACACAGGGCCACGGTCTTCGCGCGCCTGTGACCGAAGTCCAGGCCAATCCCGCCGTCCATTTTTTGCCTCCAATCCAAAGGTGATTCCGGTTGACGACGATATCAAAACGGCATATCCAGCAACCTCAAGGCGGATTGAACGTATAATATGGATGATTCGCAAGGTCTATTGGATAAGGATGGCATTATGCGCAGATATAGAAGATACGGTTATGGCCCGAGGCCTTATAACCCATGGAGGTCCTTCCGCAGCGCCTTCTGGCTGATCGGACTGGCGATCCTGTTTTTCTGGGGACACTGGTGGCCCGGCATTTTAATTCTGTGCGGCTTGGGCATCCTGTTCGAAGGGCTTTTCAGAGCGGCTGCGCCGCCGTGGCCGCAAAACCCTCCACCGCCCATGCCTCCGATGCCTCCGATGCCTCCGATGCCTCCGATGTCGGCTACGCCCATTCCTGCCGCGCCTGTCGCGGACACCGTCCATCGCACGGACGTATTGCCCGGCACCTGCCCGCATTGCGGCGCGCCGATTCGTTCGACGGAGGTCAAATGGACTGGGAATCAGTCTGCTTCGTGCGGATACTGTGGTGCGAACCTGCCGATGAAGAGAGCCTGAAGCTCCCCAGTAAAAGCGAATCAAATCCAACATGCGCTTGAGCCGCTGATGTTATATCAGCAGCGGCTCAAGCGCACGGCGTTAGATAAACTTCATCATCTACAATTTTCGGCTAGGCTCGGACAGTTACCCTCCCCACGGCAGGGCAATTTGTTCAAGGCCATGTTCGTTGTCCATCACCCACAGGCTGGTGCCGTCAAATCCCATATCCTCGATGAGCTGCCCGACTTGCAGGCTGCCCATGTGATGCCCATCGCCCTGATCATAATAATCGATATTGCCTTTGATGGCGTCGGATGCGATCCAGATGACCTTGTTATCGGCTGCCATCACAAGGTTGCCGTTCACTTCCGGCATGTACTGGCTGATATCGATCTGGAAGGCGGGTTTAACCGGGTCGTTGAGGTTGAAGGCGGTCAACAGCCAGGGATGGCTCCAGCCGGCACTGGTTTTCACTGCGTTATTGGCAATCATCCACATTTTGCCATTGGCCAGGACCAGAGGCGAGCCGTCAAAATTGTCTGCGCCATCGGAAGGCAGCGGCTGGCCGGCAGGATCAGCAGCGTTCCAGACGTACAACTCCTGTCCGCAACCAAAGGTAGGGTCTGCCGCACCCGTCACCCACATATGACCCTGGCCGTCGTAGGCATACTGTGAATCCCCGCATGCAAAATAATGGTTCGCATCGTTGATTTGAAAGGTATCTGAAGTAATCCACCTGTGTTCAAGCCAGACCTCGCCGGGCGAGATGCCAAAGTTGTAAGAATGGTCTTCCTGGGCGTTGTCATATTGGTGAGTTATCTTCTTGATCAGGCCGGCCTGCCGAGGGTCAATGATGTACAAGACTTTGGAGCTTTCCGTTGGAGAGAGGGGTATGTCCTGGTCGGCCCAGAGCTGCTTACCGTCATACTGGATGTCGGTAAAGTTGCCCTTATCCAGCGTGAGCGGGACGGTATTCATCAAATGACCGTCGCGTGAATCCCACTCATAGATGCCTTGGGGATAAGCGGCGGTCCAGATCTGGACCGGCAGGACGAGGAACACCCCATTGATGCCGCCCATCAGGCCCTTGAGGAAATCTCCAGGGTAGGTATAACCGCTGCAATCTGGCTTAATGCAGTAGTGATTTACCACCGTCGGCTGGGATGGACGAGTCGGTGCGGCTACAGCCAGCCGAGGGAGGCCAGGCGTATCCTGTGCGGCTGGCTGGACGGCAAGAGTAGTTGAAGCAGCAATCGTTGATGTTTGGCCGGCGGGGGAAGATGGAAGCTGGCCTGAAGTGACCTGCGATGGCAAGGAACAGGAAAGGGCGGCCAGGATGAACAAAATGATCGGCAGTGCGATTTGTGGAAGTCGGCGATCGACCGCATGGGACACATCAGCCTCCTGTGCGCGGTGAACAGGAATGGGAATTTCACTCATTGTAGCATTTCTCAACCGCATGGCACGAACTTTTAATTCCAGACAGGGCCTGATGTTGAAGTGCAACCGCCTTGAACTCAAGAGCGTATATCACGTGGAGGCAGTATGATGCTTTCCTCTGGCAAACTGGCCGGTCTGATTTGGTCGGGCTTCTTCGCCTATTGGTACCTTTCTTCCGTGCTTAACAGGGCGAAAACGGAACGACAGGAGTCCAATCTCTCCCGTCTTTTCTATCTGGGTCTAACCGGCCTGGCAGTCTCTCTGATTGCGTTCGATCCGGCCATATATGGCCCTCTGCTTTGGCGCTTCCTGCCGGAAGGAACGCTCGCCAGGCTCCTGGGCTTTGCAATACTGGTTTCCGGCTTGTGTTTTGCAATCTGGGCACGCCTTCATTTGGGACGGTATTGGAGTGGCCGCATCTCACTGGCTGAAAACCATCAGCTGATCCAGACTGGTCCGTATCGCCTGGTCAGAAACCCCATCTACTTCGGCTTGTTGACAGCTTTCCTCGGGACCGTAATAATTATCGGAGAAGTGCGGGCGATACCCGCCTTTATCCTGGTGCTGGTGGCCATCCTGTATAAGATTAATCAAGAAGAAAAGTTCCTGAAAGAGCGGTTTGCTCAAGAATATACGGAATATCAAAAGGAAGTCAAATCGTTGATCCCGTTCATTTATTAACCATAAGATCCAATCCCGGTTCTTCACCATATCCCCGGTATTAAGGCTTTCCGATTCGCTGGATACTCACTGAACATGGCGTGATACCAGCGGTGATGCGATCGAGCACGCGGTGCCAGGTTGGCGAACGTCCATATCGCGAACGTCAAGCCAGGTAATGACCAGGTCGCGATCGCCCAGCCGGACCATTCGAGGATCTCGCCGAAGTAATTCGGGCAGGAAATGTACTCATACAATCCGCCATGGGGGATTTTGTAGTCAGTTTCGCCCGGTTTGCGTAAGCCGCGCAGGGTGTTATCCGCGGCGCGGTTGAGCGCAAAGCCGGCAACGAACAAGGCCACCCCAAGGATAAAACGTGGATCGGACAGCCAGGCCGTTGTGTAGCGGCCATCTGCGAAGTGGAAGAGATACCTGCCATTCACATAACCGTTCCCGAGATTGAAGACCACAGCCATCAGGACCACCGTGATGGGCATTTTCTTGTCCCCGCCGCGCAGCAGGAATGGATAGATATAGGCGCGGTGAATGTAATGAGCCTCCCACATCAGCAGAAAAACGATCGTGGTCAGCGTCCTCGGTGCATCGCCGAGCAGGAACATCAGCAGCAGGGCCATGGCAGAAAAAGACTCCATCAAGAGCCAGCCCAGCCAATTTGGCAATTGCGGACCCCAGCCGCGGCGGGCATGCCGTCCATAGGGAGCGGAGATGTAGAACAAAGCAATGAAGACCCCCACCGCAAACACAAAGCTGAGGATCAGGATGATTTGAAATACGTTGAATTCATTCATGAAGAGGGTTTCCTCCCCGCCGGCTGAACCATTCCAGCGTGTCCGCGATCGTCTGCTCCAACCGACGCGGGGCATATCCCAATTCACGCGAAGCGCGCTCATGGCTGATGTGCCGATTGGACTTCAGCGCATTCAGCATGGGACGCGTGTAGAGCGGTTGCGCACCGTTGATCTGTGCTATCTTCGCCATGACGGGTTGGGCAAGCTCTGCCAGCCAAATCGGGATGATCAAAAGAGGTGCGGCCTTGCCCGTGATCCCTGCCGTGATGCGGGCCACATCCTCCAGTGTCTGCCAGTGCCCCGAGAGAATATAACGTCCGCCGCGCGGAGCCAAACGTTCCGCTTGCATAGCCCCTTCCACCACATCGCGCACGTCCACCCAATCGTAACCGCCCCGCACCAGTGCCGGGATTCGTCCCCTGGCAAGCAGTTGCAAGGCACCACCAAAGTAGCTTGGTCGGAAGTCGAACGGTCCAGCGATGGCGCTGGGTATCAGGATCACCGCGTCCAATCCATGGTCGAGAGCCTGACGCACTTCCATTTCCGCCAGAGCTTTGGAGCGTTCATAGGGTGGGATATGTTGACCACTCAATAACGGCTGGTCTTCATCCAGTGGTGAGTCGAAAGGACTCTGCTGGTAGGCGTGGATGGATCCGAAATACACAAGCCGCCGGACATTATTATGCCGGCAGGCCTCGATCACGTTGCGCGTGCCCAGAACATTGACCCGCTCGAGTTCGTCCCAATTCCCCGTGCTGATCGAGATCGTGCTGGCGAGGTGATACACGACTTCCGCACCGCGCAAGGCTTTTTCCAGCGAGACCCGGTCGGTGAGGTTCGCGGTCACAGTCTCCACGTCGAGACCTTGCAGAGCACGGCGGTCGTGATGCACCAATGCGCGCGCCGGGCGTCCTTGCGCAAGCAGGGCCCGCACCAGATTTCCGCCGACCAACCCCGATGCTCCCGTGATGACGATCATTTTACAAAACCTGTTGGGTCAAGTGGGTTAACACGATGGCGGATGCAGAGTTGCTTGAGTCGGTAAAATGCCGGCACCGCAGGTGTCGCTTGTCGAGGCGCGAAAGTGAATCCTCCAACACGGGTCAGTTGGGATAAAATCGTGGCTGTCAAAGTCCAAAGGAGGCTGAGATGTCGATGATCGGTGATCTATTGCGGTTGATGATGCAGAGCGGAGGACCTTCCGGCAACCCGAATGCGTTGCCCCAGGCCATCGGTGGAATGTTGGGAAATAACCAAGGCGGCGGGCAGGCTGATCAACTCTTGGGGGCGCTCGAGCAGATGATGGCCGGCGGCGGGCAGGGCATGGCTCAAAACATGAGCGGCATTGCCAATGGCGCGCCGCTCAATATGGTTCAATCCCTGGCGGAACAATTGAGCAGCAGGACAGGTCTCCCGTCTCAATCGGCTCAGATGGTGGTGTCTCTGGTCCTGCACCGCATGTTGACCAGCCACTCCGCGTTCGGGAACAATCCCCGCTTGAACCTTCAGGAGGTGTTGCAGCAAATGATGACTACCGGAGGCGTGAACCCCGAGGTTCTCCATAACAGCGGAATGGTCAACGATTTGGTGAACGCCGGAGGCATGGACCGGCAGGCCGCCGTCCAGCACCTGACTGAAGCGTTCCATCTCATGAGCGGACACATGCAAAACTCCTCGGGAAAATAAGCGGATCGTTGCGATACGGGCCCGCCGATGAAGAGCTAATAATATTGAATCTCAATGAAGTACAGAAGCGAAGGACGCCGAAAGGCGTCCTTTTGATTCTATTCTTGCCAAGGAAAAAGCTGCCGTCATAACACTTCCCGAATTGCAAGATTGCTGGCCGCTACTTTAGCATGTATATCTAATACTGAGTCGTAATTCCAAAATTTCACGTAAGGTTTGATCGAGTTAAAAGCATAGAAAGAAATTTTGTTGTCGAACTCTGCCTTTCTGTGATTATCCGCTACGATATAAAACTTCGTTCTGAAATCCTGTAGTTCTACGAATTTCAATAAGGAATTTTGAATATCCGTTGAATGTTCAATTTCAAATACTGAGCTTGGAAACTTTCTGTCGTTGAACCATGTCACATCGATGGTTTTGGCTCTTCGCAGTACATCGGGATACGTAAACTGATAGAACTCTAAAACTGTTGTAAGATTTCCCAACTTTTGCTCGGCGAAAGGCTTGTTTCTGTCTTGGGGAGGAACATATGTTTGATAGCCTTGTAAGTTTCCAATTTCTGCAACCAAACCTTGATAAAAGTAATGAGAATATTCTCTCTCTTTTGTTTTTGTTTCGCCACCCGAAAACAAGCGGAGGACCTTTTCTTTCTCCGCGGTTAATGCCCAAAGACCTGGGCGGATCTTACAAAATTCTTCGTGAGTTTGCACAATGCGACGAATACTTGCAAAAGGTGTTTTGGTCCCCCACTCGCTGCCAGGGATTTTAGGAGCAGTCTGATAAAGCTGCCCAAGCGTGGCATACCCGCCATTTTGTTTCATTGCGAGGATCACGGCTTCATGTTGTTTCATGGCCCAATCTCCATGTGCTCACCTTGCCGACGGAACAGGCTTGACCTGGAACTCTAATATCATACCAGCAATCATCGCATCAATCTACAAGATCGTTGGCGCCGTCTTCCTCCCAACAAATCGATGAGGATGAGATGCAGCATAGGCCCTATGCGCTCTTGAACAAATCCCGGTCTTTGAGATAATCCGATGCCCTCCAAATCGATAAGATCCACCCCCTTTGGGTGACTTCGTAGTCGACATAAGTCTTGGGAACTGCGGTCGAGGCGCGTGTACCACCGCCCCTGGGAGTCTGTCCCCCAAATGCCGACCCGCGGTTTTTACCGGACGATTATACTGACTTCGAACGTTTGGACGGGCGGCACGTCTTGCTCGAATGGCCGATGGTAGACCAGCTTCAGCGGCATCTGGCCAGTCCCGACTGCCTGGAAACGAAAGATGATGTTGCCTCCGCCACCGAGCGCGCTGCTGGACGGTTGAAATTCCGCTGCTCCGTTTGGCTGCAGGATGGCCGCGTTTCCGGCACTGACCTCCCATTGAAAGCCGGTGGTCGGGTTGGCAGGAAGGGTGACTTCGAGCTTGTCGCCGAGGTGCAATTGGATCGATCCGCCGGAATCGGATTCCGTAAGTCGCTTGGTAGACGCCTCCGAGGAGGATCCGACAGCGCACGCGCCCAATAAGCCGACGATGACAATCATGATCAGACGTAATAAAAACATACCTGGCTCCCATAGCCGGGACTGCATCACGCATTGCATGACCAGCCCCGGCAACACTTTCATCGATACCTTTTGGGCTAGAGGCCAAACTGCCCGGTATCGACCCACTCGCTCTGAATTAGCGACCACCAATCGGCGGCCAGCCCGTGCAGCACGTAGTCATACGGCAGCCAGCCATACCCGGCATCGCCCCAACCCGTGCCCCACGAATTGCGGATCAACAGCGCACCCGTGGTCGCCGTGGCACCCGGATTGGTGTTCTTGATTTGCATGGTATCGTCGTAGCCGACGGCATCAATGGCGTGCCCTCCCACGACCCGTTCACCGAGCGTCGGGAACGGAATCTTGCCGGTCGTTCCGGCTTGGACGTAGGAACTGTAGACGGAGAACCCAAACATCAGCGCCAAGCCGGCGGCCAGCCACGTCTTGATCGTGTTCAGGAGCGTTGCCGGCGCAGTGCCGGGCATATCGAGGCGATAGTAGCGGATCGCCTTATAATTCTCCGCAAAGGCGTAACAAAAGGCACTCGGCTCATTATCAAAATGGGCGATGACATACGGCCAGTATCGCTCAGGCGGCGCACCGAACAGGACCAGCGTGCCCATGGTGGTGCGGAGAAGTCCGCCCGTGTCGCCCGTCCAGCCCAACAGGTCGCGCTCCACTTTGTATATGAACAGGCGTGAAGCATCAGTGTACTTGCCGAAGGCACGGCGCTCGAAATATTCCAAGGCGCCCACGCCGGCGTTCGCAGTGCAGGAGCCGAGCGCCCCCTGGTCTTCGATCGGCGAACACCATTGCCGCAAATCGACCTTGGCTGGCAGAGTCGGCACAGGCGTTTTGAGCACGCCTAGTTTACTGAGATCTGCCTTCACAGAGCGCTGCCCCAGCGCTTTCAGCCGTGGCACCACCTCATCATGATTGATGTGGTAATCGCGAAAATCGGGATTGTCACGTAACCATCCCATCCCGTACAAAGTATCAGACATAGCATTTGCTCCTTTCTGAAACATGCCAACAGGTCAGCTGATGAACGCGATATCCAACAACGTTAGCAACCAGCCCCTGCTAACGTTGCCCCTCGTTATCGCCATATCGAATGATCATCACCTCCTTCGCGTGCGCTGAAGACGCCTCGGCGTCGCGCTGCGATGCATGTCAAAGACCATCCACTACCAAGGTTCGACACGCTCTACTTGGTCATGGCCTGTTGTCTACCCCCCGATTTTGTTAATCCACATCCATCGAACATCAAGCTCGAGCCCTGGATTCATTATTTGGTGATCGTAAACGGCAATTTATTGGCACTTTCCTGGCCGCCGACGATAAGCCCGATTTGGACTGTCTGCCCCGGTTTCCAACCGTTTCCATCTGGATAAGTGGTCGGCAGGTCAAACTTAATTTCATCGTCTTTCCACTTAATATGATTGGGAAGTGGGATGTTCATTTCGTCGAGCGTGATCATGTTGCCCTGAGGGCTGGTTCCGAACGAAACGCCAGACAAGGTCACCTTGGTCGTAGCCGGCCCGGCGGTGGGCGATACCCCGGTAATTCGGGGAACGTCAGTAGTGGTCAGCTTCTTCCCCAAATAGGCCCCCTGACCGAGGCCCATGAGCACCATCATGGCCGGATCGATGTCGGGCAATTCAGGAAGCGCGGCATGCATCGTCTGTACCAGGCGACTCAGGTATATGCAGCTGGCGATCAACGTCCAGGCCAGCATCTGAATCTTGCTCAGATCAGGCTCTCCATCGTCATCACAAAAGATGGAGCCGAGTCCTGGCTTGTCCGTTGAATCCTTGACCACGTGACCGCTGGCGACATACGAAGCCGTTATGCCTTTCGCCCCGGCCATCGTGACAATGCTAAAGCCCATGGCGGTGAGCACGTTCGCCGGTATTTCGGAAATGACCTCCCAATGGCCCTTGGAAATCCTGGCTGTATAAACTGCCGTATAAGCGAAGAAGACCACCACCGTCCACATGAACCACTGCAGTTTAGATGAACTTAATCGCCCATCGGCACCTTCGATCAGTTTTACGGGATTCGGTGTGCCGGCCAGCATCCAGTAGAAAAGCCACAACACGATCAGCGTGATGGCCCCAACGAAATAAGCAACAGTCTCCATTTTGCACCTCCTTTGTGCCGAAGATACCCGAATTGCATTGAGTTTCCGATAGCCTTATGCTAAGTTATGGCTGATCGAACATCCATGTTTGTTTTCCCGTGTCGTAGATCAGACGATAATTTAAGACTTCAGTGTCGGTGATACCGCTTCGGGTGTGGAATGTGGCGTTGAGCTGGCAGTTCACCGAGGTGTTGCTGAGAGGATTAATCACGATATTGTTCAAGTCAACCTGCTCGATCGTTTTCCAGAAATCCACATAATCGCTATAACCGCCGGGGTCATTGACCTTCCGGAATTTCGGGGTAAGCATGGACCAGGCCAGGCCGTAATCCTGGCCATCTGTGACCAGGGAGAAATATTGACGCAGGAAGCCTTCAGGGGTTCGAACATCCAGCGTGGAAATGGGGGTGGGCGCCGGCGAGCCGGTGGGTGTGCAGGGCTGGCTGGCGCTGCCTTGGATCTGGGGAAGCGATAGGGTGTAGGTGTAATTTGTTTCATAGGGTTTCCCACCATATTTGAAATCCATCGTTGATTGATAGACTTGGTCGTGCCATTCGATGACGTAAGCCACATAGGAATTGGCCGCAGCCTTCATGGTAATGCTGTTGGTTTGTTGAGTGCTGACCTGAAATGCGGTCTCGTAAGTACTTTCGACTTTGTTCTCCAGGTCCACTTTTGCCACCTCGGGAATGCTGAAACTAACGCCGTTGGTATCGACGGCAGTTGAGCTGACATCTACGTTTTGCTGAACCGTTGCAATGGATTCCAGCGTGTATGTGAGCTCTGCACTCCCTGCGCAGTTGGGCAGGGGAACTTCCTGAGTACCCTTGCTTGACTTAACCTCCATCGATGGGACTTGGTGGACGACCACATCCGTGGCTAATTTTGGCCCGCAGCTTACCAGGTTCAAGCCTGCCACGGCGATCAGCGCGAGCAAGATCAAGCGGTTGACTTTCATACTTGACTCCTCCCGGAAATATCATGGTCAGAGTGCGGATAACAAGTGCTTTTTTCGATATTTGCCATGGAGCACGACCCAAATAAAAAAAGCGAAACCTAAACGACGGGTTTCGCTTAATGATGGCCAAGTCCTTGCCCCCTTACGGGTCGATCTAGAATGTTGGGTCTTGGTTTATTGTTCCGTTCCTGGTTTTATTCTAGCACGGAAAACTACTCGATTCAAGTCTGAACTGTTGTGAGGGCCGATCCAGCGAAGGCGTCTGTACGCCGCCCTGCCAGCGGAACACTCCATGGTCATCCTTCGCTCGTCGGTCGTTCATCCTGTACTCGTCTTGACTTCGCTGCTTAAAACCCCAATTCCTTCAAGTTTTGGTCCTTGTTTCTTTTTCCTGCGCCGAGCAGTTCCTTCCAGAACTCGTCATCGTAACGGCGTGACTTGACCGGCAGCGGCATTGGCACACCCCAACCCAAGAGCAGCACTTCTTCCTTCGGCTGCAGTCGCGCCAGCATGCCGCGCAAGGCTTCGCGTCCCGAAAGTCCCGAGAGCACGGCGTGGATGTCGTCGTCATCGCCCAGCCAGCCGCTGATGCGCGTCCCCAACTGCGACATGACCTCATCGTAAATTTGTGACGGGCGCTGGTCAATCACCAACAAGGTCACATAATATTTCCGCAGTTCACGTGCGATGGTGGCGAACGTGGTCTGCGCTGCCATTTCGCGATTCAACAGCTTGTGCGCCTCTTCGATCACGATGACCAACTGCTTCGGCTCATCTTTACCCGTCGAGCGGTACGCGTTGGTTTTCCTTTCCCATGCTTCACGGATGCGGCGCGTCAACAAGTTGGAGACAAACAGATAATCCAAATCGGTCTCATGCTCGCCGAACGACAACACGATGTGCTGTCCGCTCTCGAGGGAGCTGATGATTTCATGGATCGAATCTGCGGCGGGCTTGGAAACAATATAAGGCTTGTTGAATAACCGTCGCAGTTTGTTTTGCAGTGCTTCCGCCGCCATCACATTGACCCCGTTGGCATTCGCCCAGGCCGCCACGCTGCCATTCGCCGGGACTTTCTTGCCCTCGTCCGTCGTGATGACTTCCTGCGTCATGGCTTTGAATTCGCTGAACCAAGCGTGCTTGAACGAGTTCCATAACGCATCGAGCGTGGTTGCAGTGGTTTCCTTCAAGTCCAATTCGCGCGTCAACAATTCGATATCGGAGGTTGATATGTCGCCCTCCGCGATCTCCAGATTGAAGTCCGGCGTGGCGCCGCGAATCTTTGTGCCGCTTCCGAGTCCTACCACGCGCACCTTCGCTGCAAATTTGTTTTTCAATCCGATCACGCGCAGGCCCGTGTCCGAAGCCGTGTCGTCGAAGCCATATTCGTTGTGCATGTCGAACACCAGCACCGAGGCTTTGTTGTAATGAATCAATCCGGCGAGCACGGCGCGCGTCAGGAACGATTTGCCGGTTCCGGTCGCGCCGAAGATTCCCGATGATCGCTGGACGAACTTTTCCAGGTCAATGCACACGGGATGATTTTGTTCCCGCGTATAGCCGATGACGAAATTCTTATCGCTCGGTTCTCCAAAGATGCCGGCGATGTGTTCCGGCCGCGCCAGCTCGACCGATGAGTGATGCGGAGGCACGGTCTTGACCGGCAGGGGCTTCGGGTCTTCGGGATTCCCTTGTCTCCAGTCTTTATATTCTGCAGACATCGGATCCGGCCCGATATCCTGCATCAGGGCCGGCAGGATTTCAAGATTGGTGTAGAGCGTCTGTCCGTGCAACGCCCTGGCGATCGAGGCGGGCAGGCGTGCTTCGGTCTGCTCATCCGCAAAACGAGGATCGGTCGCACCCAGCTGAATGTCGGTAACCAGGCCGTAATACCGCCAGCTGGCATTCTCGATGACCACGAATGCGCCTTCCTGCACGTCCTGCGCCGGGACGGTGAGCCGTGCCTGGAACGATTCCTTCAATCCGCCGCCGATGATGTATCCGATGGAATTTTTCTCAGTCATTGCATCACCTCTATCTCGCGACATCACTCAATGCATTCAAAACCGACATGAGCGTTGGATAATCATCTCTCAATAATTCGATCAATTCCCTAGTTGCGGCTTCATTCCATTTTTCATCCTGGATCTTTTCCTGAACTTGCTTTAGATGTGCGGCGAGAATTTCGCCAACAGGCAGATCGTCCGCACGCAGAATGTGTCGGAAATATCCAAACCTGCCTGCCGCGACAAATCGTTTGATTTCTTTATCGTCGCACAAATAAATCACATCCAAACTCAATGGCGGCCGAGGCGGAAGAAGGTGAAATATCCTGCCGCCCTGTTCATATCCCACTGTCAACACGGACATCTCGACCGGCACAATACGCCGCTCGCGGTTATCCCGCATCACTTCCTCGCTGACATTATCCGCCGTGACCAGCTGGCGCACCAAGCCATCATCGTCGATACGAAGGTCATGGATCAGGCCGTAGACCTGATAATCATTTTCCAGTGGAACGCGTACCAATGCGCCGAATGCTGGCGCGTCGAGTTGATTGACCCGGCATCCCGCGACGAAGCCGGTCGTGCCTGCGCGCAGTAACCTTCCGATTTCGATGGGAGTCATACTTTACCTCGTTCTTCCCTTCAAATCCTTCGCCGATTGCTTATAAGAACCTTCATCCACATCTTCACCTTGATTGCGAAGTTCCTGCATCAGCATCTGCTCGATTTGCTGTCTCTCTTCCATCTTCACCAACGCCGTCTCATGGGCGCGATGCAGAAGATATGGATACGGTTTTGCACCCATAATCTCGCATTGTTGAATCAACGACGCGTGCAAGATATTTGCTTTCTCTTTATCTTCGGCAACCCACGCGGGAATCTCCACGCGCACGATCCACGGATGCCTGTCGCTGCCGACATTCAAATAAAAGAAATGGATTTCCAATTGGCCCCTGTAATGATTGCGGGAACTCGATTGAATGACAAAGAGCGCCGAACGTTCGCCTTTCTTTAAGAGCGCATTACCTTCCTGGCCGAATAACCAGCGATCGGTGACGCCGCGCAACGGATGGATGTCGCGCACATTTTTCATATCGCTTTCCTGGATTTGGCTGATCTCCAACAGGCGCGTCACCAGCGCCGCGGCAGGCTTGTCAATGTAACCGGCGGTGATGATGTTTTCCGACTGCATTTGCGAAAGAATCGCAAGATGCCTTTCACGGTTGCGGCGATAATCTTCCTGTGCGCTTCCTTCCGCGCCCCATAGTTCAATGGGTCCATCGGTCAATGTGATCACTGGCTTTGGATATTGCGCTCCCAAGTCGAGCAGTTTCTCTCGCTCTGAGAGATCACGCCCCAATACAATCAAATCTTCCGTCATCAAGCCGTGATTCGAATAAAGGTCATCACCGTATTTCAATTCGGTAAAGGTTTTTACATCCGGTGCGTCGCCCGAGCCCGGTTTGAAGATGATGACGCCGATATTGATCAGGGAGTACAAAACGGACGCGTGACGATCCGGAGTGATCTGTGAGCCATCGGCAGCAATCAACATCGCCTCTTTAGCCGAACCTGTGATCGCATAGTGTGAAAGGAGCGACTCTTTGGCCGGTAGGGCGCAGCGGATATTTGCGTCAATCGCTTTGGCGGAATCCACTTTGGCGCGCAGAAAATCCAATTGATTTGCATAAGTCGCCAGCAACTCACGCGCGCGCTTTCTTCTTTCCTCGATCTTTTGACCTCGTTCTTTCGCACCCGCGCCGATTTCTTTGATGCGCGCATGGAGTTGTCGATAATCGACCGGCATTAGCGCGCACCTTTGCGCCCGAATTGTCGTTCGAGCATCTCGACCGATAGATGGATCATCGTCGGCCTGCCATGCGGACAGGTGCGCGGTGAATCGCAACGCTCCAAATCCGAAAGCAAAGCGCGTTGTTCTTCCGCTGAAAGCGTCTGCCCGCCTTTGACCGCCATCCGTTTGCAGACCCGCGCCGCCAGCTTTCTTTCGATTTCATTTTGCAGCGGTGCTTCGTCTTCCTCGAAATCCTCGACGATGGCGTGCAATGCCACGGATGGATCGCTGCCCGCGAACAGGCTCGGCATGGCGCGCACTTGGAAAGTATTCGTGCCGAACTCCTCAACTTCAAAACCAAAGTATGCCAGCACCGGTAATTGAGCGTTCAATAATCTTGCGCTCGCCGGCGGGAGATGAACCACCGCCGGAGACAGCAGGGACTGCGATGGAATTTTCTTCTGGTCGTGTTGGGCCATTAACTTTTCAAATAAAACCCGTTCGTGCGCGGCATGTTGGTCGATCAAATACAGGCCATCGGGGCCCTCCGCCACGAGATACGTGGCTCCAATCTGACCGACGAGGCGGAGCAAAGGAATTTGGTTGGGGGTGGACAGCTGTTGGTTAATGGTGGGCGGGCTGCCGGCAACCGGCTGCCCTTCGCCCTCGACCGTCAACTGGCTATCATGCGCAATGGTCCAGTCCAATCCAACCTGTGGCGAAGACTGGCTGCGCGTTCCCCACAGACTTGGCGCAACTTGTGGAACGGGTGAGTAAGCCAGCAGGCCGCGTCGTACCGCGCGCTGCACAAAGCCGAATGCTTGGTCCTGATTCCGGAAACGCACCTCGGCTTTGGCGGGATGAACGTTCACATCCACTTCTTCTGGCGCGATCTCCACGAAGATTGCTGCCAGAGGATAACGTCCCACCATCAATAAGGTGTGATACGCCTGAATGACCGCAGCGGTTAAGGGGGTGTCCTGTACCCAGCGTCCATTGACGAAGAACGTGATGTCTTTGCGATTCGAGCGCGTCAGCGCGATGGGGCTGGTGAATCCACTTAATCGCAGGCCTTCTTCTTCAGCATTGATTTCCAACAACTGCTTGGCAATTTCCACGCCGTACAATGCGGCGAGGATTGCGCGACGGTCACCGTCGCCGGATGTTTGCAACGTGACATTGCTTCCTTCGGATAATTTAAAGCGCACAGTCGGATAGGCCAGCGCATAACGCGTGATCAACGCGTCAATGGCGCGGCGCTCGGTGACATCCGTCTTCAAGAATTTCAAGCGCGCGGGAACGTTGCAAAATAAATCCTCGACGCGCACGACCGTCCCGGTCGGCGCGCCGATGGATTCGACTTTGCCTTCGCGTCCGCCCTCCACTCGAATCTTTGCACCGGCATTTGACTTTGCAGCTTTCGAGGTGATGGTCATGCGCGAGACCGAGCCGACCGAAGCCAGCGCCTCGCCCCGAAAACCAAGCGTCGAAAGATGGAACAGGTCAGCGGCCTGCGCCAGCTTCGAGGTGGCGTGACGCGAAACCGCCAGTGCCAGTTCCTCTGCAGCGATTCCGCTTCCATCATCCGACACTTCAATCAATTTGCGGCCCGCCTCTGCAATCGAGATCGAAACAGTCTTCGCACCGGCATCCAGCGCGTTCTCGATCAACTCTTTGACCACCGAGGCCGGACGTTCGATCACCTCCCCGGCGGCGATTTGTGAGGCAACTTCAGGAGCGAGCAAACGAATGGGCATATCGCAATTATAATTGCGCAATGCGTTTTACGACCGTCTTCTTCGATCTCGATGACACACTGTATCCGGCGTCCACCGGGTTGTGGCCGGCCATCAAGGAGCGCATGAATTCCTACATGGACGAGCGCATGCACATCCCGCGGGATGAAATCCCGCTCCTGCGCGAAAAATATTTCCGGGAATACGGCACCACCCTGCGCGGCCTGCAGGCGAAACACAATGTGGACGTTCAGGATTTCCTGGCCTACGTTCATGATTTGCCTTTGAAGGATTATCTGCGTCCGAATCCGACCCAGCAGAAGGTGCTCGCTTCTCTCACGACCCGCAACCTCATCTTCACCAACGCGGATATACCCCACGCCCGGCGCGTGCTCCGCCAACTGCAGCTCGAGGGATATTTCGCGGACATCGTGGATGTCAACCGCATGGACCCCTACTGCAAACCCAGCCCCGAAGCATTCAAGATTGCGTTGAACGTCGCGGGCGAAAGCAATCCGTCCACGTGTGTGATGATCGATGATCTGCCGCATACCACCCGCGCCGCGAAAGAGTTCGGCTTGTACGCCATCCTGTACGGCGCTTCCGCGCTCGGGCCGGACACAGACGCGGTCTTCGATGATTGGCCCCAATTGCCCGCTTTGTTGAACGGAAATCGTCCGTGAACTCCATCGCCATCCTCGCGATCGTGTTGATCCTTGTTCTCGTGATTCTGGCTGGCAATACCATGATCGCGGTGGCCTTCCTGCGCGGTCGAAAGGACCATTTCAAGACCCTGGGCGGCCGCGACGATGCCGCGCTGGATGAGCTCCACCGGCGCGTACAGGAAATATCCAGGAAAAAGGATTGATGTAGATAAACGGTTTACAATCTTCACACGGATTCTCAATATAAGTTTCATCATCTTTTAATCCCGTCATGATATGGTGTATCCAAGGTAAGAAGAAATGGAGGAGTTTGTGGCCAAGGTTTTAAAGGTTATCCTGTTCGTTTTGATCGGTGTCGCGCTGTTGCTCGGCGGTTTTTCCGGCGGCTTTGTGGTGGGACACATGTTCCCGTTGAGCGGTTTTCAAGCGAGTTTGCCCGCCGCCCTGTCCGGTGCCCCCACCGTCTCGCCGGAAGCGCAAGCGGCAACGCCGCAGAATTTGCAGACGTTGTTCAAACCGTTTTGGGAAGCGTGGCAGATCGTCCACACCAATTACGTTGACCAGCCGGTAGATGACACGAAACTGTTGGAAGGGGCCATTACCGGCATGGTGCAATCGCTGGGCGACCCGCACAGCGAATACATGGACCCGCAAGTTTACAAGGATGCAACCGACGAGCTCTCCGGCTCGTATGAGGGGATTGGTGCCTATGTGGACACCAGCGGAACTGTTCTGACCATTACTAAGCCGATCCCCGGCTCTCCGGCTGAAAAAGCCGGATTGATGGCAGGCGACCAAATCATTGCCGTGGATGGCGTTGACATGACCGGCGTCAGCCCGGAAGAGGTCCGGCTGAAAGTGATTGGTCCGGCGGGCAGCACGGTTCATTTGACGGTTCGTCGGCCGGGCCAATCCGCGCCGCTTCAATTCGACGTGGTGCGCGCCCAGATCAATGTCCCGAGCGTCAGCGGAAAGATGCTGGATAATGGAATTGCGTATGTGCAGCTCACGGACTTTGGTGAGACGACCGGAAGCGAGCTGCAAAGCACCCTGACCACACTGATGGCCCAGAACCCCAAGGGACTCATCCTGGATCTGCGCGATAACCCCGGAGGATATCTGCAAACTGCCGTGCAGGTGGTGTCGCAATTCGTGGATCACGGGCCAGTGGTCTTTGAGCAAAGCAGCGACGGAAGCAAAAAGGAATATGATGCCATGCCCGGCGGGCTGGCCATCAAGATCCCCATGGTAGTATTGATCAACAGCAACAGTGCCTCGGCCTCCGAAATCACGGCGGGCGCATTGCAGGATGATGGGCGCGCCAAACTGGTCGGTGTGGTTTCGTACGGCAAGGGTTCTGTACAGATCCGTATCCCCTTATCCAACAACGAAGGGGCCGTAGCCATCACCATTGCGCACTGGCTGACCCCGAAAGGCACGCTCATTGATAAGAAGGGCCTGACGCCGGATGTGTATGTTCCGATGACCGCGGCAGACGTCAACGCCGGGCTCGATCCGCAGCTGGATGCGGCCTCGCAGACCCTGCTTGACCTGATCGACGGGACCCCGATTCCGACATCCATGCCAACGGCAACGCCCACTCCAGTTCCATAAATTGAAAATCCTTTGCGAAGGGCTTGAGGCTTTCGCAGAGGCACTGAGGTAAAAATGTTCTTCTTCGATCCAACCTATCTATGTTTCATGGCGCCAGCATTTCTGCTGATGCTGCTGACCTCCTGGTATGTAAAATCCGCGTACAACAAGTGGAGCCGTGTGCGCGTACGCAGCGGCTTGACCGGTGCGCAGGCCGCTCAACGTCTGATCACGAGCGGAGGATACAGTAACAACGCCTGGGGCGTTCAAACCGGCGGCGGTTTGGCGGGAGTGCAAATCCAGCGCATCGGCGGCAACTTGACCGATAATTATGACCCGCGCACGAAGATCTTGAATCTCTCGCAAGGCGTTGCCGATGTCCCCTCGGTGGCGGCGGTCGCGGTAGCCGCTCATGAGCTGGGTCACGCCATGCAGGATGCGGATGATTACTTCCCCATGCGATTCCGTTCCGCGCTGGTGCCCATGGTCAATATCGGCTCCTGGCTTGGATGGATTTTGATCATCGTCGGCCTGCTTCTTCAGTATGCCCAGCTGGCCTGGATCGGTGTCCTGGTTTTTTCAGGCGGCGCATTGTTCGCCCTGGCTACCCTGCCCGTGGAATTGAACGCTTCGGCACGCGCCAAGCGGCTCTTGGCGGAAACCGGGATCGTCAGCGGTCAGGATGAAATCAATGGCGTCAATAATGTGCTCAACGCCGCCGCGCTGACGTATGTCGCAGGTCTTGCCACCGCGCTACTGCAGTTGCTCTACTTTGTGTCTCTGGTCGGCGGACTGGGCGGTCGGCGGCGAAGCTAGCTCTCAGGCAATCCACACTGGAATCTCATCATCCGCAGATAATTGTCTGCGGATGTTTTGTTATAATCCTGCTTTACATGCGGAAACTTATCTTGGTCGCGATCCTGTTCCTTGGAGTCACGTTCGTTATCCTGTATTTCTCCGAGCTCCAGCAGATCATCACCACCCTCCAGCGCGCCAACCCTTGGTATCTTGCCGTTGCCTTGATCATTCAAGCAACGTGGTTCGCCGTTGTCGGCCTGACCTATCAGTCCATTTATACTCTGCTTGGCCTCAGGGAAAGCCGCCGTCACATGATGTTGCTGGCTGTGGCGGCAAATTTCGTCAACATCGTCACGACCAGCGCGGGAGTCGGAGGCATGGCGCTATTCATTACCGATGGTCAACAGCGCGGGCAATCCTCCGGCAAAGTGACCGTGGCGGGCGCGCTCTATCTGCTCGTTGACGAAGCGGCCTTCCTGTGCGTTCTGGCTGTCGGCACGATCATCCTGGCACGTCGTAATCGCCTTAGTGATGGAGATATTGCTGCCTCGCTCACTCTTTTGGCGATTGCCTGTGCCATTGCATTATTCCTTTACTTGGGGTATCGCTCCGCCCAAACCTTGGGCAATGTACTGGCGCGATTGGCTCGCATCATCAATTTCATGGTGAGACCCTTCCTGCGCCGTGAATATTTGAGCGAGGCGCGCGCTCACGCCTTTGCAGCGGAAATCGCCGAGGGACTTTCGGCGCTCCCTCAAAAACCAACCAGTGTGATTTCGCCTTTGTTGTTTTGCCTGCTTGGGAAAATATTACTGATGGGCGTGCTGACCTGCGCGTTCCTATCCTTCAATATTCCGTTCCGCTTTGGGACGATCATCGGCGGGTTTTCCATCGGCTTTTTGTTTCTCATTGTTTCGCCGACCCCTTCCGGCGTCGGGGTGGTGGAGGGAGTGATGGCTTTGGCCCTTCATTCCTTGAGAGTGGCATGGAGTTCCGCAATTCTGATCACCCTGGCTTATCGCGGCGTGACGTTTTGGCTGCCCCTGCTGGTGGGAGCCTGGGCGTTCCGCAGGATTAATTCCAGACAAAAACCCAAGGTCCAAGAACAGACCAAAGAATCGCTGTGAGGCGGTTTCAGGGATTCTTCTTCACGGGTAGCAATCGATAAATGCCGCCATCCCGGCTTACAAAGAGCGGCTCGATTTGTGCAATGGGGCTTAGTTCCTGGGCTGTGTAATAATAAGAATACATATTGGGTTCGAACCAGATCAAATAAACGTCGAGACCGGAAGAAAATAATTCAGAGGAATAATCGCTCACCGGGAACTTCGTTTTTCCATAGGGGCCCGAGTATTCCGCAGGAGCGTTATCGCAGTCATGCCAGGTGTAAAACGCAACCCCGTCGGGGTAATTGCTGAACAGGAGATAATTTCCCTGCGGCTCGTGCGCCAGCCAATAGTTCACCACACTATTTTCATGCCAGGCTTTTGTATTGAAGCTGCCTGGAGCGCCATCGGCATGAGATTCCAGGATCAGAGGAACTGTGACTCGGGAGAGAAAGCCAGCGGCGGCGATGCCTATCCCGATCATGCCAAAGGAGATGATTTGCCGCAGGGATCGCGAAGTTAATTGCTCTGCACGTTGAATCAAGG
Organism: Anaerolineales bacterium; assembly: GCA_035516425.1. Classification (GTDB taxonomy): domain Bacteria; phylum Chloroflexota; class Anaerolineae; order Anaerolineales; family Villigracilaceae; genus Fen-1038. The sequence continues at coordinate 68,251 of DATJAH010000068.1, read as the reverse complement.
TTCCGCTCACTACCGCCAGAAGGGTGATGAGCGGAACATAGATGGGGAGCAGGAACCGTCCGCTTAGTTTGTTGAAATAGGTGATCGAAGCCGAGCCGAACAAGGCGAGAATGTAGATTGTTCCATAGGCAAAGAGGGAAATCTCGAAAGAAGACAACGCCTTTTTGCGGGTGGAAAACCCCAACAGCAGCGCGACGAGACCCCCGATGATTAGCCACAGGACAACGATATCCAGATTGAGATGGTGTTGGATGGCCTGCGGCTCAAAGAACCATTCGAGGATGGATCGTGAAAACCACGAAAAGTTTTCGCCAAAGCTGACCGGCGCCCGCTGGTTGGTCAACCTCGAGGTAGCCAGGAGCCAAATCCCGGCCGGAAGAATGGCCAGGGCCATCAAACCGCTTCGGGCGATTCGGCGGCGTATATCTTCCGTCGAGGAAAAGAAAACAAGGACGGTTCCTGTTGCAATCGCGGCCACTCCCAGATAACGCTGAAGCATCGACAGCATTCCCACCACCGACATCCCCAGCAGAAAGCGAGGTGACCGGGTTTCCAGGTAATAACCGGCCAGCACAACGAACAACAGGACCAGGAAGAGATGCACATAATCCGAACCGACATAGAGGAAGGCGTCGGGGACGACCATGCCTATGTCCGAAAGAATGCTGGCTGAGAGCGCCAGGTAAAAATTTTCTGGAAAGATCCTCAAAAAGAGGATGGAAAGACAAATCGAAATCCCCAGAAAGGATATGGCCTGCAGAATAGTGGCTGAAACGAATGGATCGAAGCCCGTGACAAGATGGATGAGCGCCAAGAGCATGGGGTAAAGAGGCGGCCACAACGAAACAAAGCTGCCGTCGAATGAAAATAACCCCCGGCCCTGGGACAAGTTTAGAGCGGCGAACAAAAGATGACTTGAATCAGTGGAAATGCCCAATCCATACTTTGATATACTAAACCACAAGATGAGTCCCCAAAGCATGTGGAAAGTCATCAGTGTTGCAAGTTTTCCTTTCGGCGTCCACTTCATAAGAAAATTGTAACATGCGAATTTAACCCGAGCATTAATGTCATTTGATTCTCTTCTGCGACTCTGGCATACCGATCCCGAGACCGCGCCGAATTTTGCCGTCTGGCGGACAACTCCTGCGCGCCCGGCACGGACCCACCCCTTTCCCGACGATTTGCCCGATTTGCTTCGAAGCGCCCTGTCCCAGCGTGGAATCGATTCTCTCTACGTGCACCAGCTGGAAGCCTGGACGCACATCCGCGCCGGGAGAAATATTGTCCTGGCCACGGGGACGGCCAGCGGGAAGACGCTGGCGTACAACCTGCCGGTCATTGCGTCGTTGCTTTCCAACCCCGAGGCTCGCGCTTTGTATCTCTTTCCGACCAAAGCGCTGGCGCAGGATCAGCTGGCGGCTCTCCATCCGCTTCAGGCCCGCATCCAAAACCTGAAACCTGCCATTTATGACGGAGATACACCTCCATCGCACCGCGCCGCGATCCGCGGCAGCGCACGCATCCTCCTCAGCAATCCCGATATGTTGCATACCGGAATCCTGCCTCACCATACGAATTGGTCAGACTTCTTTCGGAACCTGCGTTTTGTGGTCATTGATGAGATGCATACGTATCGCGGCGTGTTTGGCTCGCATGTCGCCAATGTCATCCGCCGACTCAAACGCGTTTCAAGGTTTTATGGGGGGAGTCCGCAATTCATTTTGACCTCGGCGACCATTGGAAATCCCAAGGAGCTGGCAGAGCGGTTGATCGAATCGCCCGCCGAGTTGATCGATCACGATGGCTCGTCGCGCGGCGAGCGTCATTTTCTCCTGTATAACCCACCGGTGGTTGACGAATCTCTGGGGTTGCGAAAAAGTTCCGTGCTGGAAGGCGTTCGCCTGACCCAGGACCTGCTTGCCAATCATATTCAATCGGTGGTCTTTGCGCGCTCGCGCCGAGGCGTGGAAATGATTTTGACATATTTGCAAACCCCGCCCGACCCTCACCCCCCTTCCGCAACTTCAAAGAATTTGGGCAGGGCTGGGGAAGGGCCAATTCGTGGCTATCGTTCCGGCTACCTGCCCAGCCAGCGCCGCGAAATCGAGCAAGGCTTGCGCGAGGGCCGCGTGCGTGCGGTCGTCGCGACCAATGCCTTGGAACTTGGAATCGATATCGGCGGATTGGGGGCGGCGGTGCTGGTCGGCTATCCCGGCTCCATCGCCAGCGTCTATCAGCAGTCGGGCCGGGCGGGTCGCGGTGAGGCGCCCGCGCTAGCGATGCTGGTTGCCTCTGCGAATCCGCTCGACCAATTTCTTGCGCACCATCCGGATTATTTCTTCGGTCAATCGCCGGAGCAGGGACTGGTCAACCCCGATCATCTGTTGATCCTATTGAATCATCTGCGCTGCGCAATGTTCGAGTTGCCTTTTCAAAAGGGCGAGGCATTTGGTTCGCTCGCTGCGGATCGCGTCGGGGAGTTTCTCGATGTTCTTGCAGCGAATCACGAGGCGCATCTTTCGCAGGAGACGTATTTCTGGATGTCGGACGCGTATCCTGCCGTGGGCGTTTCGCTCCGGACCGCGTCCCCTGAAAACGTGGTTTTGCAAACCACGCCGACCGCCGACCACGCCCCACAAATCATCGGTGAAGTGGATTTGGCAAGCGCCTATTGGATGGTGCACCCGCACGCAATTTATATTCATGAAGGACAGCAATATTTTGTGCATGAGTTGAACCTGGAAAAGAACGTCGCGGCGCTGACCGCGGTCGCCCTCGATTACTATACCGAATCGCAAAGCGAAACCGAGATCCAAATTCTCAGCGAATCGGAAAAATCCCAGATCACCGGCGGTGAAAAGGGGTGGGGCGAAATTCAGGTGACTACGCACGTGGTCGGATTCAAAAAACTGCGCTGGCTCACGCGCGAGAATCTGGGCGAAGAACCGCTCGACCTTCCGCCAACCGAAATGCAGACCACCGGCTATTGGATTTCCCTGTCGGAGGCATCGGTGGAGGCTCTGCGCGAGCTCGGCGCGTGGACCAATGATCCGAACGATTATGGACCGGATTGGCCGCGCCTCCGCCATGCGGTGCGGACGCGCGACGGATTCCTCTGCCAGGTCTGCGGCTCACCCGAAAGCGGACGCGAGCACGACGTGCATCATAAGATTCCGTTCAAGGCATTTTCATCCGCGGCCGAGGCGAACCGGCTCGACAACCTCGTCACGCTGTGTGCGTCCTGTCATCGCAAAGCCGAACAAAACGTTCGCATCCGTTCGGGTCTGGCGGGATTATCGTATGCGTTGAGTCAACTCGCACCGTTATTCCTGATGTGTGATCCCAGTGATCTCGGTGTTCACACCGATGCGGCCGGAACAATCCTTGCCCATCCAGCCATCGTGATTTACGATCAGGTTCCGGCGGGCATCGGCTTCAGCCAGAAGCTGTTTGAGATTCATGACGAGCTCATGGCGCGCACACTGGAATTGGTCAGCGAATGCGGCTGCGAAGACGGCTGCCCATCGTGCGTTGGTCCGGGCGGGGAAAATGGGTATGGCGGCAAGCAGGAGACGATTGCAATTTTGAAGGAACTGGGACGAAATGATTGAGCCTGCTTATCGAATCTAATGAAAACATTAAACTTGTGCCAACTTCGCTTGACGCTGATTCCCCGCGAATGGTAAGATGATTGCATGTATTTAAGAGGCAGTAAATGGAGCATGAACCGTCGGCGGCAGAAACGTCCGAATTGGTTCCTTATCATTTTCCTGTTGTTGCTGATCACCGGCTTTACGTACATGGATCGTTTCATCATCCCAACGGTCCAATCACCGTTTGTGCCCACGGCCACCGCCACCCCTCCGCCGGAGCAGTTTATCACCCAAGCGCAGGAATTCTTCAGTCAGGGCAAGCTTACGCAGGCCATCCAGGCCTACCAGCAGGCGCAGACTCTCAAGCCGAACGATCCATCCATCTATGTTGCGATGGCGCAGGTCCAGATCTTTGCCGGTGATTACAAGGACGCGCAGACCAATGCCGAGGATGCCCTTCTCTTAAATCCAAATCTCTCGGAGGCCAATGCGGTACGCGCTTGGGCTCTCGACTGGCAGGGAAATTATCTGGAGGCGGAGGCGACGATCAAACAGGCTCTGGCATTGGATCCCAACAACGCCGACGCCCACGCCTATTATTCCGAAATCCTTACCGATGAGTATCTGACCGGCAGCGGGACCTCCACAGATGTGCTTGATACCGCGATCACCGAATCCAAGACCGCGCTGGCGCTGGCGCCCAATTCCCTGGAGTCACATCGCGCCCGCGGGTATATCCTGGAAGCGACCGGCAATTATGAAGAAGCGATCCGCGAATATCAAGCGGCAGACGCCATTAATGACAACGTCGAAGACGTCCATCTTCAGCTGGGACTCAATTATCGCCAATTGGGTTCTTACGATCAGGCGGTGGAGGAATTCACCAAGGCCAATGCCTTGAATCCGTCGGACCCTACCTCTGATCTGCTGATTTCGCGAACCTATGCCACCGTCGGCGAATACGCCAAGGCCGTGCAATATGCGGAGAGCGCGGTCAAAGCTGGCCCGTCCGATCCCAATTTGATCGGCAATCTGGGAGTCATGTATTATCACAACGTGGATTGGCCGGATGCGGTCAAAGATCTATCGCTGGTGATTCATGGCGGCACCACGGACGATGGCCAGAAGATCACGCCCATTCAGATTTCGACAGACACTCATGTTACCGAATATTATTTTACTTATGCCCTGGTCCTGGCCCATCTAAATCGCTGCGGCGAGGCACTGCAAGTCGCGCAGTTGATTCAATCGCGCGTCCCATCGGACGACACCGCCATGACGAATGCCGCGGCGGCTATCCAGATCTGCCAGAAGAATCTTGCATCGCCGCCTGCGCCGACAGCGACGATATCTTCGACAGCAACCACCACACCGGTGCCGCCCACCACGACCTCCACGCCGGTTCCCTACGCGGCAACGGCCACGCCATGAATCTTTCTCCACGCCGCCCGCTTTATAACCGGCGCTCCGAATCCAACGTTTACCGCATGTTCTTCTGGGCGCTGCTGGTGCTGGGCGGAGTCTGGCTGCTCATCCAGATGAGGACCGGCAGGATCGAGTCTCCCTTCCAGCCGACTCCAACCCCCACCCGCACCTCTCAATCTTATGCGTTGGAAGGCGATGCCCAATTTACAGCGGGCCAGCTTGACGCGGCGATCAATGCTTATAAACAGGGTACGCAGGTGGATCCCACCAATGCGGAACTCTGGGCAGAGCTGGCCCGCATCCAGACTTACTCCTCACAACTCCTGCTGACCGATGCCACGCAGAATGCGCGCCTGCAGGAGGCACTTGCCTCTGCCAATCAAGCCGAAAAACTTGCCCCCGACGACAGCACGGTTCATGCGATTCGTGCCTTTGTGCTGGACTGGAACGCGAACCCGTCCATTGTCGGAGATCAGCAGGCGCAAGATGACCTGTTGCAGGCGGATCAAGAGGCCGTCCGCGCCCTGCAGCTGGACAATACGAATACGCTGGCCCTGGCGTTCTACGCCGAGGTTTTGGTGGATGAGCAGAAATGGACTCAGGCCGAGCAGGAAATCAAACAGGCCGTGGATCGCGATCCTTCCCTGATGGATGTTCACCGGGTATATGCCTATGTGCTTGAGTCGTTGGGAGAATATAACCAGGCCATTCAGGAATACGATAAGGCGATTGCGATTGCGCCCAATTTGACCTTCCTTTATCTGCGTGCCGGCGCGAACTATCGCAGATTAGGATTTGCGAGCCCCAATGACGCCGTCCAACAGCAATTATTCGAAAGTTCGCTGGAGTATTTTGCCAAGGCTGTCGCCATTGACAAACAACTGGGTGTTAAAGACCCTGTGCCCTATCTTTCGATTGCAAAGACCTATTCGCAGGAAGGCGAATATTTTATTGCCGCCCGCAATGTCCAAGTGGCGATTCAGTTCCAGCCGGATAACGCCGATCTTTACGGACAGCTTGGGATCATTTATCAAAAGTCGCGTAACTATGAAGGGGCGGTCCCGGCGTTAAAGTGCGCCATCAAAGGCTGCACTGCTCAAGAATCCTGCGACGGGCGCGGCGGTTGTGGCACCGGCGATGTACCCACGGCAGTCACCGGTTTGCCGCTGTCAGACAGCACGTTGGTCTATTACTATACCTATGGTTCCATTGTGGCGGCGCTGAGTCGACCCGACGCCAACAACTGCTCCGATGCGCTGAATGTCTTGGAGGCGGTCAATAAAAAATATGGGAGCGATCCGACCATCGCCGGGATCGTGCAATCGGGCGAAGCCATTTGTCAATCCTTGGGGACGGCCAACACCTCCGCGGCCACGCCTACCCCGATCCCGGTTGAGGCCCAGTTTACATCCACGCCCTACCCCACTGCCAATCCGGCAACGCCTCAGCTTCCCTAGCGAGTTCATATCAGAGTTTCGTTAGAAAAATGCCGTTCCCCTTGACGGGGGCTTGTGAATTCGGTATCATACGATTAGCACTCAGAAAGAGAGAGTGCTAATTTCATGCGTATGGTTCTGCGGTCCGGAACCATTCCATACAACAAGACTTTTCAGGAGGTCAAAGATGGCAAGTAAACTGAAGCTCAAGCCTCTGGGCGGACGTGTGATTATCGAGCCGATCGAACAGGAAGAGGTCACGGCCGGCGGGATCATCCTGCCGGAGACTGCCAAAGAGAAACCGCAGGAAGGAAAGGTTCTGGCGGTGGGCCCGGGCGATCGCAATGAACACACGGGCGAGCGCGTGCCCATGGACTTGAAGGTCGGCGATAAGATTTTGTTCGCCAAGTATTCCGGCACCGAGATCAAGATGGATGGCAGGAAACTGCTCATCCTGCGCGAAAGCGACATTCTCGCGGTGGTCGTCGAAAGCTAATTCTGGAGGTAATGAACTATGGCTGCAAAGCAACTTGTTTTTTCTGAAGAGGCGCGTCGCAAATTAAGGAATGGCATGAATGTTGTTGCCAATTCGGTCGGCGCGACGCTCGGTCCGAAGGGCCGCAACGTGGCTGTGGACCGCAAATTCGGTTCCCCGACCATTACTCATGACGGCGTTTCCGTTGCCAAGGAAATCGAACTCGAAGATCCGTTCGAGAACATGGGTGCGCAACTCCTTAAGGAAGCGGCGACCAAGACCAACGACATTGCTGGTGACGGCACCACGACGTCCACCGTGCTTGCCCACGCGATTGTCAATGAAGGCCTGAAAGCCCTCGAAGCCGGCTACAATCCGATGCTCATCAAGCATGGCATTGAGCTTGCCACCGACTCGGTGGTCGAAGAACTGCGCAAAATGTCGGTCAAGATTGACACCAAGGAAGAGATCGCTTCGGTCGCGACCAACTCCGCTGCCGATGAAAAGATCGGCAACTTGATTGCAGACGTGATGGACAAAGTCGGCAAGGACGGTGTCATTACCGTTGAAGAGTCAAAGTCGCTGGCCGATGAGACCGAATTCGTCGAAGGCATGCAATTCGATCGCGGCTACATCTCATCCTATTTCATCACCAACGCGGATCAGATGGAAGCCGTGATCGCGGATCCCTACATTCTGATCAACGAGAAGAAAATCTCCGCCGCCCAGGATGTTGTGCCACTGTTGGAGAAACTCGTTCAACTCGGCAAGCGCGAGCTCCTGATCATCGCCGAGGATATCGATGGTGAGGCGCTGGCCACACTCGTGTTGAACAAACTGCGCGGCATGTTGAACGTGATTGCCGTCAAGGCGCCGGGCTTTGGGGATCGGCGCAAGGCCATGTTGCAGGATATCGCTACGTTGAGCGGCGGCACCGTGATCTCCGAAGAGACCGGACGCAAGCTCGAGACCGCCACCGTTCAAGACCTCGGTCGCGCCGAGAAAGTGGTCTCCGACAAGGAAAACACGACCATCATCGGCGGCAAGGGCGCCAAGAGCGCCATCGAAGGCCGCATCAAGGAAATCCGTGCCGAGATCGAGAAGAGCACCAGTGACTATGACAAGGAGAAATTGCAGGAACGCCTTGCCAAACTGAGCGGCGGCGTTGCGATCATCCGCGTCGGCGCGGCGACCGAGACTGAAATGAAGGAGAAGAAGCATCGCGTCGAGGACGCGCTTTCCGCGGCGCGTGCGGCCGTGGAAGAAGGGATCGTCCCCGGCGGCGAAATTTCCCTGATCAATTCCATGAACAAGCTGGATAAGATGTTGAAGAGCGACGAACACGATGAAGAGACGCGTGTCGGCATCAACATTGTCAAGAAGGCATTGGAGGCCCCGATTCGCAAGCTCGCCGCGAATGCCGGACAAGATGGCTCGGTCATCATCGATACGGTTCGTCGCAAAGCAGCCGAGGAAAAGAACAAGAATATCGGCTACGACGTTTTGAGCAACGAGTACACCGACATGATCACCGCGGGTGTGATCGACCCGGTCAAAGTGGTGCGCGGCGCTCTCGAGAATGCCTCTTCGATCGCGGCCATGATCCTGACAACCGACGTACTGGTGACCGATATCCCTGAAAAGGAAAAACCGGCACCCCCGATGCCTCCGGGCGGCATGGATTACTAAACCTCTAAACTCCATGATGGGACACGGCTGCGCTGTGTCCCATGGTTTTTTAATTGGTATAATTTGTAGGATGCATCTCCGCTCACGTTGGGTTTTGATTTTACCAACCTTGATGTTTGCCCTGAGTCTTTCCGCCTGCGGTTCCTTATTTAAAAGCCGGCCGACGCCCGCACCGATTGGGCCGACGGTACCGCCTGTACTTCCAACGGCCACCTCCCCGGCCATGGCTGCCACGGTCAATGGCGAGGGCATCACCGTTGCGGAATATACCGCCGAGCTTGCGCGTTATAAATCCGCACAGCAGGCGTTGAACAAAAACGTCTCGGACAAGGATGCGGGCCAAACGGTGTTGGAGGATCTGATCGCTCAGGTTTTGCTGGAACAGGGCGCAAAGGCCGCGGGATATGAAATATCGGATTCCGCTTTACAGTCGAGGGTCGCTGCGCTGACCTCTCAACTGGGCGGAGCGGATAAGTTGTCGCAATGGGAATCCGCCCATGGGTATACCGACGCATCCTTCCGCGCGGCGTTGAAACGTTCTATTGACGCGGCCTGGATGCGGGATAAAATCATTAATGCCGTTCCGACCCGCGCGGACCAAGTGCATGTCCAGCAAATTTTGCTCTATAATGCCAATGAGGCGCAAAGTGTTTTGCAGCAACTGCAAGGCGGAGCGGACTTCGATACGTTGGCAGCTCAATATGACCCCGATGCACGCGGCGACTTGGGGTGGTTTCCCAAAGGTTACCTGCTCGCTCCCAGTGTGGAACAGGCCGCGTTCAGTTTGCAGGTTGGCCAGGTCAGCGGCGTCATCCAAACCGACGTCGGTTATGACATCATCAAAGTTTTAGAACGCGATCCGCAACATCCATTATCACCGGATGCCTATCTTGCCATGCAGGAACAGGCTTTGAAGAGCTGGCTGTCTCAACAAAGAGCGCAGTCCGCAATTGTCCTGGCGCCTCAATAAGCGGTGCCGTAGTTTGAAATATTTTGCTGGATGGAGAAACTCCGATGAGCAATTTTAATTACAACGAACAGCCCACCCCGCGACCTGGCGGCCGGAAATTTAACCCATGGGATTTGCTGTCCATTGTGGTGTTGCTGGTCACGGTTTGCATCGCCGGCTATTTTGTGCTGGTGTTCATCAATCCCAGCATGCCTTTGAATCCGTTTCCACCACTGCCCACGCCGTTTCAGTTGCCCACCGCAACCATTACACCCATTCAACTGCCGGCCACTTGGACAGCGACCAACCCTCCGTTCATGACTGCCACGGATACGCCTCCTCCGACCTTCACTTTGATTCCCACGGAGACCGCCTTCTCGCTCATCCCGCCGACGAGCACGCCTCCGCCGAGCGCGACCCCGAAAGCGCCGTTCTCGGCAACACCTCAGTACATTCCCAGTACATATGTTTATCCTGATCTGGGCTGTAATTTCTTCGGCATAGGTGGAACCATCGAGGACTCTAACGGCGCCGATATTATTTCCATGGTGATCGGATTATATGGAACATTAAACGGCCAGTCGATACCTACCGGCACGGTGACGGTAAGTGGCCTGTACAAGGCGTACGGTACATCCGGTTTTCAATTTGACCTGGGGAAAATTCTTCACCTCTCTACGGTTCCAGTTGCCTCTACTGGTACTTTATATCTGCAGGTGTTGGATCAAACGGGCCAGCCTCTGTCGGACAACATTTATATCAATACCTATAATAACTGTTCCAAAAACTTAGTGCTGGTCCGCTTCAAAAAGCGATGAGACGGGAAATTCATGGCGGCCGATCGGCCGCCATGAATTTTTAAACTTCCACATTCCAATGATTGTAATTGGGATTCTTCGCGCGTAATAAATCATCGAACATCACCCGCAGTTTCGTGGTGATGGGGCCCATCATGCCTCTCCCGATCGGACGATGATCCACTTTGGTAACTGCCATGATCTGCGCCGCGGTGCCGGTCATGAAGAATTCGTCCGCGATGGCGACTTCCGTGCGGTCAATGGAACGTTCAACCACTTGAAGTCCCAGTTCGTTTCGAATCAATTCGATCACCGACTTGCGCGTGATGCCTTCCAGAATGTTGTCTGTGACCGGCGGTGTGATCACCACCCCATCGCGCACCATGAAGATATTCATGGCTGAACCTTCGGAAACGTGACCGTTCTGATCCAGCACCAGCGCTTCGTCGAAGCCGGCGCGGTTGGCGTCGGTTTTGATCAATGCTGAGTTGGCATACGCCCCGGCTACCTTGCCGCGGGCCGGGATCATGTTGTCGTCGATTCGCCGCCAGGACGAGATCGTCACATGCGCGTTGGTATCGTTCTTGACATATTTTTCATACGGCATCGTGAACAGGCAAAACTCGTCCTTGAGATCGTGCAGCTTCACACCGATTCCAAGGTCAGACTTATAAAACGTCGGGCGCATGTAAACATCCTGCTGGTAGTTATCCAGGCGCAGCACCTCCAACGTGAGTTCGATCAAGCTCTCTTCGTCGTAGCTGGTGGACATCGCCATCAGGCGCGCTGAATGCAGAAGGCGATGATAATGATCCCAGGGACGAAAAACGAAGAGATGTTTCTTCTCTTCGTTCCAGTACGCACGCAACCCGCCGAATACAGCTGTGCCGTACAAAAAGCCGTGTGTGGCTATGTTGATTTTTGCATCCGCAAGCGGGACAATTTTTCCCTCAAAGAACGCATGCTTCGAGAGATCCACAAGGCACCTCCAAAAGGGAAATGGACCGGCTCTTACAGATGAATTATAACCGATTCACTCCACTTCATTCCGGGCGGCGAGCGGCTGTCGTTGCATGGCGGAGCTTGACGCCGCCAGTTTTCACGGGTAGAATTTAATTAGACAATTATAAAATTAGATTTATAAGGATTAACATGGAAAACGAGTGGGTCGATTTTTACAAAGCACTGGCGGATATCAATCGCCTGAAGATCGTGGGTCTGCTGGCCCAGCGCGCCTACAGCGTCGAGGAACTGGCGGCATTATTGCATCTCAAGCCTTCGACCGTTTCGCATCATCTCGCCAGGCTGACGCGCGTCGGCCTCGTCCGCGCGCGGCCGGAGAGTTATTACAACGTCTATCACCTCGAAGAAAAGGCCCTGGAAGAAAAAAACCGCCACCTGCTTTCAGGCGAGGATTTCACAACGGCTGTGGAGGGCATCGACCTCGATGCCTATGATCGCAAAGCTGTTGCCGATTACACGCGCAAGGATGGAAGTTTGAAAATCATACCGGCTCAGCAAAAGAAGCTGGAAGCCATCCTGCGTTATATCGTCAGAGCGTTCGAGCCGGGCAAACATTATAGTGAGAAACAAGTCAACCGCATCCTGCAGCAATATCATGAGGATACAGCTTCGCTGCGACGCGAATTGGTCGGCTTTGGGTTGATGAAGCGCGCCGGCGGAGGCGGGGAGTATTGGAGAATCGCATAGCCCTAAGGGAGGTTGTTTTATCTTTTGCGCGGCCGGATCGAAATCGTTTCGTCGCCTGCCAAGGAAGAATTCAATGGCATGGAATCCAAGGCCATCACTTTGCCATTGGCAAAGAATCCAAAATTGAAGGCGGTGGGCTCCCCTGTTTTTTTGCCGGGGACGGGCATCAAACGGGCGGTCAACGGTTTATCCAGCCGAAGCGCCAGGGCAGACAGATCGAGCAGGAGCGGAGCGAGTTGTTCGGCCGTAACATCGCCAGGTAGCGGGACTGTATCCAATCCCGTTCCGCAAACTGCCGAATAAAGCAGCAGGTCTTTGATCGTCAATGTGCCATCCGCCGCGCGTTGGGCCAGGACAGAATCTTCGAGGACGGGCTGCATGAAGCCGCTGAAGCCGGTGCGAGGAAAATTGGCGCAGTCCACTGCCTCGGTGAGCAGCGCCGCCGCAGCCAGCGAACCATGGAATCCGATTTTCGGAACGCCCATTTTTTCCACGGCATTGCCGAGCGAATGCGCATCGTCCGGAAAAGGCGCGAGCGAAAAATCAATGCCGAAAAATTTTGAAAACTTGGAAAGTCCTTTGGCGACGCGGGCAAGCTCTTGGCCGTGTCTTTCGACCTCGGCGATCAGGTCCTGACGCCCAATTTCCAGAGTCTTCGCTGATTGAAACGCGTTCACTGCCAAATCGGCCGCTTCGGTGGCGATTGCAAATGCAGGTTGATTACCTTTGTGATAGGCCGCGGGAAAGAACGGCGATCCGGCACGGACATTTGCGAGCGCGGCGAAACGCAGATTGGCAAAACCGTTCGGGTCAATCGGCGCGGCCTTGACGATTACGTTTGCACACGCTTTGATCGCGGCCAGCGCGAGGCCGGCATTCTTATCCCCCATCACACCGCCAAAGAAAATGTTTTGCGACGCGGCAACCGCTTCCGCGATGATCTCATAACTACTCGGCGATTCCGGCAACGCCGGCCCCAAGGATAAATGTCCGACGCCGAGTTGCTGAATCAGCGTTTCGAGCTGTTCCCCCAGCTTTGGCAGATCGTTGATGTGTTTTCCGCCAAGCAACTTTGGAAACGGTATCGTCGCCAGCCGGGTGGTTTGGACTTCATAGCCCGCGGCTTCATAGGCGGACCTGGCCTCGGAAAAAAAATCTCCGGCTGCTTGGAAGACTTTTTCATCCAAAGGATATTTGGGATTGCAGAAGTAAGTGATGGAACGAATCTTCATATGAGACGACCCAATGAGCCAGCAAAAATAAGTAACACGGATCCCATATACAAAGGAGCGGCAGCCAAGCCCGACCCTCTTTCCACCCAAAGAAAGAGTTTTGATCGCGCCCGTAAAGGGAGAAGAGATCGAAAGGGCTTCCAAGACGGTGTTCTTTCATGGCATTGAATCCACGAAATTCGATGTTTGGAAGGATAGCGCCGGACTTGAACAAGCAAAAAAACGATGACCACAAAGCTGAAGATGCCAACGGGAACTGTCAGGAACGTTTCACTTCGGTTTTCTGTAAACAAACCTGCCTCACTTTGTTTCGGCCGACCTTTGCCTCATCACTTCAAACATCAACACCGAGCCGGCCACCGCCGCGTTCAACGATTCTGCTTTTCCTGCCATCGGGATTTTCACAAAGGCATTCGCCAATGTACGAGCCTGCTTGCTTGCGCCTTCGGCTTCTCCGCCAACGATCAATGCCAGCGGTTGACGGAAATCCGTCTCCCAGCAGGATTGACCGTTCGTATCGGCGATAAACAAACGCAGGTCTTTTATTTGCTTTTGAATTTCATCCCAGCCGGACGAATGGATGGGCAATCGAAAATGCGCGCCCATGCCCGCGCGGACCACTTTTGGCGCGAAGGCATCGGTGGTTTCGGGCGGGATCAAAATTGCCTGTACGCCTGCCGCCTCGGCCGTGCGAAGTAACGTTCCAAGATTGCCGGGATCGCGAATCGAATCGGGAATGAGAACAAAATTCGGTGAACTGGGGACTGGTATGCTTACAAGCTCAAGAACGGCAAGGAGGCCCTGTGAAGTTTCCGTTTCGCTGATGGATTGCAGCAAATCCCTTTCCACTTTCTCTGCCGCTATGTTCTGTTCCTCCAACTTTTCGATCAACCGATTTCCTCGCGCCCGTAATTCGTCTGAATACAGAACGAACCGAAACGGCCAATTTGCGGCAGAGGCGTCCTCGACGAGCCGCACCCCTTCGGCGAGAAACGCGTTGGCCTCGCGACGCTCCTTCGGGCGGCTGGTCAAGGCGCGGGCGAGTTTGATTTTTTGATTTTGAGAGGACGAAATCATGGCTAATGGTTCATGGAAAATGGTTATGAACCATGATCCATTCTCCATACTTTCAGAAAAGCATCAATGGTCAACTTATCGAATAAGACCAATCGAACCAATTGGATTGCAGATCGGTGTCGGGAAAAGTAATTTTCAATCGAATCAAAAATGATCCTCGCCGCACCCTCTTTCGGAAAGCCAAAGATGCCGGTTGAAATGGCGGGAAAAGAAATGGATGTGCATTTCAACTCCTCGGCAACCTCCAGCGAGCCGTGGATGGCCGCCGCTAATTTATTCGTTTCGTCTCCCTCGCCCCACACGGGACCCACGGCGTGGATCACATATTTCGCGGGCAGGTGTCCGCCGGAGGTCCAGGCCGGACGGGCATGGGAAACGAGCCCATTTCTGCGGACCCATTCGTTCGATTCCTGCTGGATGATCGCACCTCCGCCTCGGACAATGGCGCAGGCCACGCCGCCGCCATGAGCCAAATGTTCATTCGCGGCGTTGACAATCGCCTCCGTCGTTTCGGCGGTCAGATCGCCTCGGGCAATTTGTATCGTTTGTTTTGTGGAGAGGATGCCTTCTGCAAGAACGTTGTTCACGCAATGATTTTACCCCGTTAAAAAATTTCGGTCACGCCTCACGCGTGACCGAAAAAAATTATCTTGCTTTTGCGACCACCGCCGCGAACGCTTTTGGGTCGCGGACGGCGATGTCGGCCAGCATCTTGCGGTTGAGGGTGATACTTGATTTCTTCATCGCCGAAACCAGACGGCTGTAGGTTGTGCCGTTCAAGCGGGCCGCGGCGTTGATGCGGGCGATCCACAGCTTGCGCAGGTCACGCTTGCGGACGCGACGATCGCGAGTGGCGTACCACAGACTCTTCAGCATGGCCTCGTTGGCGCGCTTGAACAAAAAGTGCTTGGCGCCGCGCTGCCCCTTGGTGATCTTTAGGATTTTCTTATGGCGAAGGTGTCCTTGCGGACCGCCTTTAATTCTAGTCATTGATTATCTCCTGCGAACCTCTGAACGTCGGCAGTTTATGCCAGTTGTGTACATTCAGGAGCCGCAATAAAAAGCCGGATACGGTTTGCTACTTTTCCATGTTCGGCGCGAGGCGCTTCACATTTTTAACGTAGCTTCGACCCTGCACACTCTGCATCTCGGCGAGTTCATTTCTTGTGCGCTTCGATCGATTGCGGCGCAAATGACTTTTGCCGCCTTTGGTGCGCACTAACTTTCCCGCGCCCGTCAAGCGAAAGCGCTTGGAGGTCGCCTTATGGGTCTTGAGCTTGATTTTGCCCGATTTGGCTTTACGAGGCACTGTGACTTTCTCCTTTCAAACAAAATAAAACCGCGGGCTGGAACTTTCTCCCGCGGATAGGAACATCTTTGGGACTTACTCTTTTGCCTCGACGTTGACTTCCACTGGCGTCTCGGCCTTGTCCTTTTTCTTCGCCGGTGGTTTGCCCGGGGCCAACACCACCAGCATCGTCCGGCCTTCCATCATCGGAGCCTGCTCAATGGCGCTGACATCCGCCAGCGAAGCCGCAATCTCTTTTAGATCCTCAAGCGCTATTTCAGGATAATCCATTTCGCGTCCGCGGAACTTGATCGTGACCCGCACCTTGTGTCCCTGCAAAAGCCAGCGGCGAGCATCGTCCACTTTGAAACCTCGATGAGCCTCGTTGGTCTTTGGTCGCAGACGGATTTCCTTCACTTCGATCTTGGTCTGCGACTTGCGCGCCTCGCGCTCTTTCTTGGTCCGCTCGTAAATAAACTTCCCAAAGTCTGCGACGCGGCAGACGGGCGGTGTGGCGGTCGGCGAAACTTCTACCAGGTCCAATTCGGCGTCACGCGCAATCTGCAAAGCTTGTTTGATCGAAACTACCCCGACGTTCTCGCCGTTCGGCCCGATCAGCCGGACTTCGGGGACCCGAATGTTCTCATTAACTCGAAATTCAACAGCGCTGATAATCTTCTCCTATTTATGATACAACCCACTTCAGCGGGTTTTTAGCGGGCTGATGATACCACGAAGGCGCGGGAATCGTCAACGAAAAGACGATGGATGATGGATCATGGTTAATCCTCCATGTTCCACCATCCCTTTTTACAGTTCGGCCGACCTTTTTGCGATTCGATCTTTTGCCCTCGCAATAAACTCGCCGGGCGCTATGTTGTTTTGCTGGCTTCCGTCGCGAACGCGCAGGGAGACCTGCTTTGCCTTCATCTCATTCTCGCCGACGACCAGCATATACGGAACCTTCATCAGCTGCGCGGCGCGGATTTTGGCGTTCATGCGCTGCGCACTGATATCGGCACTGACGCGGATTCCTTCCTCGCGCAACTGCCGGACAATTTGACTGCTGTACTCGTTCTGCGCGTCCGTGATGGGGATGACGCGCACGTGCTCCGGCGAAAGCCAGACCGGAAAGTTGCCGGCGTAATGCTCGATCAAAAATCCGATCATGCGTTCATGCGTCGAGAGCGGTGCACGGTGGATGCAAAGCGGCACCTCATCCACACCATCTTTGTTCGTGAATTTCAAATCGAAACGAGCAGGTACGGCAAAATCAACCTGATTCGTCATGAGGGAGAATTCTTTTCCGATGGCACTCCAGACCTGAACGTCGATTTTGGGGCCGTAGAAGGCGGCCTCATCTTCTGCTTCAACGAAAGGCACGTTGCCATTCTTCATGGCGCGGCGCACCATCTCTTCCGTCTTGAGCCACAGGCGCTCGTTATCCACATACTTCTTTCCGAGGCCTTCCTTATTATGCAAAGACAGTCGCATGACATATTTTTCAATGCCAAAGAGTTTGAAGTACTTAATGTATAAATCGACCACGCCCAAGAACTCCTGCTCGAACTGTTCCTCGGAACAGTAGATATGGGCATCGTTCATCTGCATCGAACGGACGCGCATCAGACCGAACAGTTCGCCGGATTTTTCGTAGCGGTAGCACGTCCCGTATTCCGCAAGACGAACCGGCAGATCACGATAGGAACGTCCCTTCGACGCAAAGATTTTGTGATGCATCGGGCAGTTCATCGGTTTGACGTAATACTTCACACCCTCCAATTCCATCGGCGCAAACATCGACTCGGCATAATAGGGAAGATGACCGGAACGAAGGAACAGATCTTCTTTTGTCAGGATGGGCGTGCGGACCCGCAGGTAACCAGCTTTCTCTTCCATTTCTTTGGCGAGCCGCTCCAGTTCCTCGATCATCACGCCGCCATTCGGAAGCCAGAGCGGCAAGCCGGGTCCGACCTCCTCATCGAACGTGAAGATTTCCAGCTCCCTGCCGAGCTTACGATGATCGCGCTTCTTGGCTTCTTCCAATTGCCAAAGGTAATTATCCAGGTCCTTTTTGCTTTCCCAAGCTGTACCATAAACACGCTGCAACATCTTATTGTGCTCGTCGCCGCGCCAGTACGCGCCGGCCACGTTCATCAGCTTGAAGGCATCCGGCTTGATCTCTTTCGTATTTTGAACGTGCGGGCCGCGACATAAATCCACAAACGTATCGTGTTGATAGATTGAAATATCAGGCTTCTCTTGGAGGGGGTTGCCATATTCGTCGAAGCCGCCTTTCTCAAGCCCATCAATCAATTCGATCTTGTACGGCTGATCCTTGAATATTTTCCGCGCCTCTTCCGCCGAAACCACTTTCTTCTCAAACGCGAATTTGCCCGTGATGATTTGCCGCATGCGTTTTTCGATTTGCTCCAGGTCTTCAGGGGTCAAGTTGCGCGGTAGATCAAAGTCGTAATAAAAGCCGTTCTCGACGGGCGGCCCGATCGTGACCTTCCCGTCGGGGAACATTTCCATAACCGCCTGCGCCATGATATGCGCGGCGGAATGCCGGATTCGATAAAGATGCGAATCTTCATACCGTTCCTGCATCTCTGGTTGTGACATTCTCGCTTCCTTTCTTGACATTTGGTTGGCTACTGTTTCAGCGAACGTTACGCGGCGGCCGAGGGAAACAGTAACAAACCTCCGAGCCGCCCTGCCGTGAGAGTGGATCTATCTTCAGGCATAGCGACCTCCTAGACAAAAAAATCTCGCCCGAATACGGGGCGAGAATTGGCTTCACGCGGTTCCACCCGAGTTTATGTCCTTTGAACGACATATCTCTTTGGGCTGATAACGGAGCCGACCGTTCTTCCTAATCACTCATTGCTTTCGGATTTACGCTCGCGGGTGGTTTTCAGCGGTTGATTCTGGAACAAGCTCTCAATCTTCGGCCTGTTTTTCCTGTCAGAAACGAGAACCGCGTACTCGTCCCGGTCCTTGCGTTTTATTTATGGATGAAGGCAATTATATGTTCAATTTAGAGTCTGTCAAGGAAAAAAAGAAAGTCGGGAGGGTGCTACCCTGCCCGACTTCAACAAGGGAAATTTCCTAGTGCGCGGCCGGAGTAGCCATTGTGGGGGGGACCCATTTGGCAAAACTGGCCATATGTCCCCATAAGGCGGCGTAGAATGTAACAGCCCAAATCGCTGCCGCCGCGACCAGGATCACAATCCCAATCCAGCGCACGGCCTGATTACTCTTGAACCATCTCAGGAACGGGAAGGCGCCCACACCGCCCAAACCCGCCAGAATGAAGCCAAGTGCTGCCACTAATGGTTCCTGACCAAGATTGAGCGAATAGAGACGTATGCCGCCGATGATCGCATCGATGCCGGCGAAGAAGGAATAGATGCTGACGGGCAGCAGGTTCCAGCCCTGCCATAACGAGATGGCTGTTCCCAAGAACACCACCCCGAACAAGGTAGCTGCATCACCATAAGCCACGTTGAAGCTGCCGGGCAGGGGCCACGTGAAGGATAATTGGAAGCCCGTGATGGTACCAACCAGGCCGGTCACAAAGAAGGCGGCCGCGTAGGGGCGCTGGTCTTTCTCGTCGATGCCCTTCCACAGATAATAGGCCAGCAGAACAGTACCGGCCACAAGGTTGATCATAACGAGCGTAAGGTAATCAATGAACATTACAGTATCTCCTTATTTAGCGAAATTTTAACCAGCTTTGCACTGATTATTACAATTAGGATAACACTTGTATTTAATTATCGTTACTCCACTTTGTCACGGTCCGGATAGGATATATGCAATAAAAAAGCCCCGATTTGGGGCCTCTGCTCTGTGGGCGGAATAGGGCTCGAACCTACGACCTCTGCTATGTCAAAGCAGTGCTCTAACCAACTGAGCTATCCGCCCGGGAGACAAACATTATAACGAGGAGAAACGGATTTGACAACCCATGAGGTGTTTTCCTATCCTTGATCGTAACAACCTCTATCTTTCCGACTCTGGCAGAATCAAAGGAACATTGATGAACGGATGTCTGAGGACTTGCACCGGCAGGCCATACGCCTGCGAGATCAGTTCAGGCGTCAGGACCTCTCCGGGCAAACCGACGGCTTGGATCTCGCCGGCCACCATCAAGGCGATACGATCGGAATAGCGCGCGGCTAAATTCAAATCATGCAAGGCAATCAACACGGCCAGTTGATCCTGGTGGGCGAGATCACGAATCAATTTCAATAAGCTGACCTGATATTGCAAGTCTAAATGGGCAGTGGGCTCGTCCAACAACATGATCGGTGTCGACTGACACAAAGCGCGCGCTAACAGCACGCGCTGCGCCTCGCCTCCGGACAACTCCCCCACGCGGCGATCCGCCAGAGCGAGCGCCGCGACGCGCGTTAATGCACGGCGCGCCATCTCTTCGTCGGCCTGAGAAGTCTGGCCGATAAAACCAAGATACGGTGTGCGTCCCATCAGCACCGTTTCCCAAACTGTGAACGCAGGCGGAAGGGAAACAGCCTGAGGCACGACGGCCAGATATTTTGCGCGCTGCATGGGGGGTAATGAGTGGAAATCATCACCGTTGGTTCGGACAGATCCGCCTTGTGCGGGGATCACTCCGCTGACGGCACGGATCAAGGTGGATTTGCCCGCGCCGTTCGGCCCGATCAAGGCCAGCACCTGTCCCGACTTTACGTCCAGACTGACCTGGTGCAGCACCATTCGCCGACCGTACGAGACGGACAATTCTTTGATTTTCAACATGGTGTCAATTGGGTATCAGATCACAATACTTAAAATGGTCATCTCTGCTGAAGGTTTCGCCTACCTGGAAGGATAGGCATCGCTTGAAAGTGGGCCCGTCGTAGACAAACGTATGATATTCGCCGTGTTCTCCACAAACATCGGCGGTTCTCGGATAGTCGAACATAAAGCTCCAATCAATGACCCTGCCGATAAATTGGTCGCCGAGTGCGCGCGTATTAATCGATACGACAATTGCTTTAAACCCCAGCGAAATGATGGACTCCATGATCTGAAAGTCCTTTCTTTTCCAAAGAGGAAAGATTCCCTTCAATCCGAGCCGGGCGAGATTCAATACGCGATATTTTCTTAGGTCTTCGCGAAAAATGTCGCCAAAAACGACCGAGGTCACGCCTGATTCTTTATATCTCCTCAAAGCCTGTACAAGATTTGCTTCATAATCGGCATTGGATGTGTGACTCGATATGGACACCATTTCCAGAGGAAGGCCCAAGGACTCGGCCTGCCTTTCCAGCAAACTGCAGCGGACATCGTGCATAGCAAGGCGATCACAATTGCCTGTGATTGTGGTCAGCAGGCCAACAACTCGATATTCCTGGCTTGCCAGGACATCATGCAATGCCAAGGCGCAATCTTTTCCACCGCTCCAAGAAATAAGCACTTTCTGCACTCGGTTCCTCCTGGCTTTGACCTTTTCTGGAAGGATGAATGCTCTCCGTATTAAATACATTCTAAAGGCATCTTTCCTTCCATGCAAGAGAATCCATCAGGCCGTGCACCGCAACAATCACCAATATCCTTGATTCTTGGAACGGCGCAAGATCCATAAGAAGAACGGCGCGCCGACCAGCGCCGTGACGATTCCCACCGGGATTTCCTGTGGCGCGATCGCCACGCGCGCAACTACGTCTGACAATATCAACGCCGATGCCCCGCCGATGATGGACAATGGAATCAAGCGCCGATAGTCCGCGCCGAACCATAAGCGCATCACATGCGGGATGATCAGCCCGACAAAGCCGATGATACCGGAGAAGGCCACGGCGGCGGCGGTGGCAAGCGACGCCGCCACCAATAAAATCGTTTTGGCACGCGTCACATTGAGTCCAAGCTGCTGAGCTTGGTCGTCGCCGAATTGAAGCAGATTTAGCGCGTGTCCGCTCACGGTCAAGACGCCCAGGCCGATGATTAGATACGGCACGACCGCAAAAACCGCCGTCCATCCCGATTGGGTCGCACCACCCAGCAACCAGGCCAGTGCTTGGCGAACTTCATTGTTTGAGCGAAGCATCAGGAAGGAAGTCAGTGACGTGGCAAAGGCTGAGAACGCCACGCCTGCGAGAATCAGATTTGTCGTCGGAATCGTTTTGCCCACGCGCGCCAGGGAGTAGACAATAAAAATGGTCAGCAGTCCCGCCATGAACGCGGCCAGCGGGATTGCCATTAAACCCCAGAATGAATAGGGCCACTGGATGCTCATCGCAATTACCGCGCCCAAGCCGGCCCCCGAAGCCACACCGATCAAGAACGGGTCTGCCAGTGGATTACGGAACAGGCCTTGATATGCCGCTCCGCTTCCGCCCAATGCCATTCCGGTCAATGCAATTAATACCGTGCGTGGCAAACGGATGTCCCATAAAATGGCCTCCGAGACCTGCGAGCCACGACCAATCAAAGTATCCCAGAGTTGTGCGGGCGAAAGAAATACTGAGCCAATGGCAAGACTCAGAATCAAGGCCGTGGCCAAGGCGAGCAGGGAAAAAAGATAGGGGCGGAATTTCATGTTAAATGTGGGGCATCGCGTCATTGTGCCTTCCCACAGGTTTATTGGAACAATTCT
Organism: Anaerolineales bacterium; assembly: GCA_035516425.1. GTDB lineage: Bacteria > Chloroflexota > Anaerolineae > Anaerolineales > Villigracilaceae > Fen-1038. Next base: position 45,952 of record DATJAH010000068.1, on the reverse strand, counting down.
GGGTGCAAAAGTTTTGCCAACTGTTCCAGACCATCTACCAAACGCGGGCCGGGACGGCTGACAAGATTGTCATCGAACGGAAAGATCATTCCGTTCTGCACGGCGGCCACCGTGCCCCAGCCGGCGCGCGCGTTCACTGCCGCGGGCGTTGCGCCATACGCCGAATCGCCGAGAATGATGATCTGCGGATTCGTCTTCACGATCTGCTCCAAACTCACTTGCGGATACTGATCCGTAATCCCCGCCGCGTCCGAAAAATTGACCCCACCCGCCTCTGTGATCAATGCCTCCCCAAATGTTCCGGGACCATACGTATAGGGCTTGCTGGGATCGGTGGCGTCCACTTCGTAAAACACAATCGGTTTGTTCGTGGCCGTGGCAATCTTCGCGTCCACCGCCGCGACGCGCGCCTTGAGCGAAGTGATCAACTTATTCGCATCATCTTCGTGACCCGTAAGTTGCGCGACGATCTGCAGGTTTTTATACATACCCTCAAGCGTGTCTGGATTGCTCAAATAATAAACCGTCAAGCCGAGCGACTCAAGGGACTTCACTTGATCGGGCGTATTGATTCCCGCGGCCAAAACCAAATCGGGTTTCAACGCGACGATTTGTTCGTTGCTGTAGTTTCCCATCGATCCGCCCACGCTCGGCAGCGACTTGGCTTGCGCCGGATAATCCGAGAATTCGTCGCGTCCCACGACTTGCGGTCCTGCACCGATGGCAAAAAGGATTTCTGTGTTCGATGGTGCCAACGAAACGATGCGCTGCGCTGGCCCGCTTAATTTGACGGTCCGTCCGAGTCCATCATCCACCGTCACGATGGTGGCTGAGGAAGGTGTTGGCGGAACAGTCGGCGCCTGCGTCTGGACTTGAGGCGGTTGCGCCGCGGCAACTGTCGGCGCGGGCGGAAGCGCGGGTGCGCATCCGAAGAAAAAAAGGGTCAGCAAAGTCAAAACAAGAATCTTGCGATACATGTTTTCTCCTTATAGAATCAAATTCCCCAGTCGTTGACTGGGGAGGTTGGAGAGGCAATCCGATCAAGCCGTTCTCCACCTCCTTTCCACGAGAGAGTGGTGAACCGGTCCGCGCGGGCGACCTGACTCATTAGCAGAGCTAACTCACAGTTGCGGGACAGTGCCGGAATTGCACCGGCTTCGCCGCTGACTGACCGTTCTTCAATTGTTGTATGTTTGGATTTTATGCCGTGCGCGTCGAAAAGTCAAGCTCTGGCAGTTTGCGCGCGTGAAGGAAGTGAAGCCATGTTAATGCCAATGTGACCCAGAGCAAAGTTGGATCACCCGCCGTGCGGCCAACGAGCACAATTGCAAAAAAGGGAAATAGATAAAGGACGATCAAGAAGGCCCGCTCGGGCCAGGAGCGCGATTTTTCCGACAATATTGCAAACGGAATGAGCAAAAGAATGAAATCATAGTTATAAAGATGAGGAATTGCCAGAAGAACGACCAGTATGGAAACGCTTAATAAATCATCTGCCGACGTTAGCAGGCGTGAACGCAGTGAACCAAACGAAAGGATAAGAACAATAAACAATATGGCGCCGACCCAGGTCATCTGGGAGAGGGTGGGATCGGGAATTATGTGAATTGCCAGCCACGCGGGCAGGCTGTCACAGGCGGCACAGGAGGCGATATCGGCGCCGGTTTGATACGTCAAAAATGAACGCGGATAATCGATCAGCCACAGCGGATCGGCTATCAAGCCGATCAGGCAGAGAAATGCCACGCTGCCGAAAATCCAAGCCAACGCGCGGCGGCTGAACACATCCCGTCTAAAGAAGAAGTACGTCAACACGGCAAAGATAACGAGAAGCCCGATGTGTGGTTTAAAGACCAAAAGGGCTGCGCCGATCGAAGCCAGCGCGGGGCGTTGACGTCGGATGGCGTGGATCAATATCGCACATCCCAGCAGGACCGGGAAATCATATTGACCAACGCCAAGAGTCCCAATGATCGGAATGAAAAAGAACGGCGCCAAAAAAGAAAACAATCGCAGGCGCGGATGCCAGTCGGAACTGAGAAACCAAACGGTCAAAAACAACATGAGCAAATTGATCTCGAACCACAGCATGGCCGCGGATCGGATGGGCAGTAAACCCAAATAAAACGTGCTCAGTGCAAACCATGGCGGATAAGGGAATTGGGGCACATACACATTTTGGGGAAGCGTTCCTATTTGTTCCGCCATCCGTTGGACCTGGTTTTGATAATCGTAGGGTTTGATATGTTGAAGCAGGCGCAGGTCCGCGTCGTAGATTGCCAAAAAGTCGGAATTGGTGTGCAGAGAATTCGGAATGTAAAGCGCGACGGCGATCATCAACGCCGGCAGTAGGCCAATCATGATGATCGCCAGAAAAATCTTCGCAGAAAGTTTCATCGCGACTCGCTTCGACGTTGGATGGCTCGGATTAGACCGCGAAACACCAGCCGATGCAATGGCCCGAGCAAATACCAGTAAAGAAAACCCGGCAGGCCGTGTGGCGCAAAGAAGGCAGTTTGGGCCAAGAACGTTTTGTTTTCAAGCGCCGCGATGCTCCATTCCATCCAGCCGTCACCCGGAGCACGCAGTTCTGCATGGAGGCGTAGAAGCTGATCGGTCTTCATCGTTTCAATGCGGTAATAATCAATGACGACATTTTCTTTGACGGGATCACTGCGGCCGCGCAAACCCGCTCCGCCCAATCGTTCATCGATTCTTCCTCGCAGTTGCCACAGCCAATTTGCGTAAGGCCAGCCATGTTGTCCGCCGAGCGATGTCAAAACTCGGTAAATGACTTCGGGGGAAGCGTTGATTTCAAGGCGGCGATAATCGATGAAAAAGCCCTCGTGCTTGATATGTTGGACACTGCGATTTGAACCTTCCCAGACACGTTCGGTGGAAGATGGCGAAAGGCGATGCAAACTGCTGGTTGTTGCTTCTTCAAAGTTGATCAGCTTAATATCCGGAAAGATTCGCCGCGCTTCATCGTGTTGAACAATGCTATCGCCAGCAAGACCGCCGATCAGCGCGTACGCGATCCGATACGGGACGGGTGTCAGGATTCCCACTCCCACCGCCATGAACCACGGCGGAATGCCGGGCAGCAACAGCAGTTTGCGCTTCAATCCGCGCCGGCGGGCGTATCGCAACATCAAATCGCCATACGTAATGACTTCATCACCGCCGATCTCGAAGATTCGATTCCGCTTATCGGAATTTTCGAGCGCGGCCACCAAATAATCAATAACGTTTTCGGCAGCGATGGGCTGAGTCTTGTTTTTAAGCCACATGGGTCCGATCAATAAGGGAAATGCCTCGGTCATGAAACGGATCATCTCGAACGAGATGCTTCCGGAACCGGCGATCACACCTGCGCGCAATTCGGTGACGGGGACTTTGCCTCGCCTCAGCATTTCGCCGGTCTCCATGCGCGAACGAAGATGCGAAGACAGGTGCTTATCATTTGGATTCGCGAGACCGCCGAGGTAAATGATCTGTTCCAGGCCCGCCCGCTCTGCGGCGGCTGCGAAGTTGCTTGCTCCTTCCAGCTCAACCTGTGTATAGCCGTGCCCAATGATCATATTATGAATCAGATAATAGGCGGCGTGAATTCCCTCCACTGCCCGTGCCAGACTCTCGAGATCCCGGATATCGCCGCGTCTGAACTCAACACAATTGCTCCACGGGCGCGCCGCAAGCTGTTCGGGTCGACGCGCCAGGACGCGGACGAGATACCCTTGTTCCAGTAAACGCGGGATCAATCGGCCCGCGATGTATCCGCTTGCGCCGGTAACCAGGACGAGTTTTCGATTCATTTTTTTCTTATCGACTTGATCAGGCGTCGAAGCGGGCAGAATTGCTGGCCAATATCCGCGCCCGCGAGGCCAGGCGGCGAATCAAACCGTTGAACAAGAAAGCATGGAATGGCCACATCGCGTACCAATAAACGAAACCCCAAAGGCCGCGCGGCGCGTAATACGCCGTCTCGGTGAAAAGCGTTCTGCCATCCTGCTGTGAGACCGATTCGAATTGAAGCCAGGCTTTGCCCGGCACTTTCATCTCGGCTCTTAATCGCAGCAGACGATCCTGTTCGACCGCCTCGACACGCCAGAAATCCAGCGACTCTCCCGCGCGGATTTCATCAGGATGACGCCGGCCGCGTCGAATGCCGACGCCGCCGATGGCTTTATCCATCCAACCGCGCATGGCCCAAGCCCAATCCATATACAGCCAGCCGCGCGCGCCGCCGATGCCGGCATAGGCTCTAAAAACGAAATCGGCTGAGAGGTTGAGCAGAAGGGTGCGGCGCTCCATCATCATGCCCTCTTCCACCTTGAATGTGTAAGGCTGGGAATCTCCCATCGCGGTGACCAGTGCGTCCGACCAGGAGGTCTCCACGTTATCACGTTGGATACGTCCCAGAGCGAGGTGGACCGCGGTTTGAAAATCAATCGGTTGGACGTCGGGGAAAATCTTCCGCGCGGCGTCGTCATGAACGATGAGTTGGGCGCGCAATCCCTCGATCAGCGGCAACACCGAGCGCCAATGGATGGGCGTGACCATATGCACCCAATACGCGGAAAGGCGAGGCAGATACAGCGGCGTGCGAACGAGGGCCCGCTTGAGACCGCGCTCCGTTGCGTATCGAAGGAGCATCTCCGCATAGGTGAGGCGTGCCGGACCGCCGATTTCGATCAGCCTGCCGATGCTTTCATCCGTTTCGAGCGCGGCGATCAGATAAGATAGCACATCGCGAATCGCAATGGGTTGCGCGGTCGAGAAGAACCACGCTGGACAGACCAAAACCGGCTCGCGTTCCGAAAGATAGCGGATCATCTCGAACAGCACACTGCCGGAGCCAACGATCATGCCCGCCCGGAATTCCGTGACCGGCACGCGACCGCGGCGCAGAATCGCTCCCGTCTCGTGACGCGAACGAAGGTACGGCGAAAGATTTGCAGTTGGATCAACCAGCTCGCCGAGATAAATAATTCGTTTGACGTTCGCCCGTTCTGCGGCTTCGGCGAAATTGCGCGCGGCATTCATATCGCGCTCCGCGCCGGCTTTGTTACCCTGTATTCCGTGAATCAGGTAGTATGCGGTTGAAACATCCTTGAACGCCGCATCCAGTGTTTCGGAAGTCAACGCGTCGCCTTCGATGACTTCAACCCGCTTCAGCCACGGACGTCCGCATAAGCGGCTTGCATCGCGCACCAGACAGCGGACGCGATAGCCGGCATCGAGTAGTCGCGGTGCAAGCCGTCCGCCGACGTAACCCGTCGCGCCGGTCAGGAGAATCAGTTCACTGTTTCCCATGGGCTTGATTATAACTGGCTTGTTTGTTGTCCGTCGCCAGACCCCTTTTATTGTACAATCTTGGGGTGACCTTGCCATTGCTTTGGGTATCATCGGCCTTCCTGTGCGGCATTGTATGGAATCGTTTCTTGCGCGCCCCGTTGGATGTTTGGCTGATCATGACACTGACACCGATCCTTTCGGCCATGATCCTTCGCAGGAGAATTCCGCGCTTGGCATCGCTCAATATCTGGCTGATCGCGGCGGCCTGTGTCGCACTCTGGAGCGGGGCTTTTCGTTATGGGCAGACCATTCATAAAATAACGCCTACGGACCTTTCTTGGTATAACGACCGCAAGTACGATGTGCTTGTCACCGGCACGCTGATCGATCCGCCTGATTATCGCGATGCGTATACCAACCTGCGTCTGAACGTCGGCCAAATTGAGAATGGCAAAAACATCCTTAATGTGAGCGGCGTATTGCTGGCGCATGTTTCCATCAACCGGACCTATGAGTACGGTGACGAGATCCGATTGCGGGGCCCGTTGCAGACGCCGCCTCAGGACGAGGAATTTTCTTATGAAGACGATCTGGCTCGTCAGGGTATCCTCAGTTACATGCCAACCAGCGAGGCAACCCTTCTGCCGGGCCATGACGGGAATCCCATCCGCCGCGCCGTTTATTCGTTCAGAGATAAAGCCGTCGATACTATCTACCGCCTCTTTCCCGATCCCGAAGCTTCCGCGTGGGCGGGCATGTTGCTCGGTGTAAACGGCGGCTTGTCCATTCCGGTCCAACAAGCATTTCGAGATACCGGCACTGCCTTGGTTATTGCCGTCTCTGGCTACAAAATCTCAATTCTTGCCGGCATCTTTCTGCTTCTTTTTGGCCGCCTGCTCGGGCCGCGGCGGGGTTCACTCCTTGCGGTGCTCGGCATTGCCTTCTATACGTTTCTGGCCGGTGCTAACGAGGCGGCAGTGCGCGCGGCGTTGATGGCGACCTTGGCCCTCTTCGCGGCACAAATCGGGAGCCGTGCGCAGGGACTTAATACATTGGTATTCGTCGCCGCGCTGATGGCATTGTGGAATCCGCTGGTGTTGTGGGATGCCGGCTTTCAAATTTCTTTTTTTGCGACCCTGGGACTCGTTCTTTATATGGAGCCGCTTCAGCGGATTACGGAGCGTCTTCTCATGCGTTTCTTTCCGCAATCGGAGGCTCACCAGGTCATTAAGTGTGTCCTCTATTATTTCCTCCTCATCCTTGCCGTGCAATTGACCACGATCCCCATCATGGCATATCAATTCAAACAGATTCCGCTCGTCGCGCTGATCGCCAACCCTCTTATCATGCCGGCTCAACCAGTGGTCATGATCCTTGGTGGATTAGCGGTGGTTCTCAGCCTGATTATTTTCCCTGTCGGCCAGCTCATGGGGTGGGTTGCGTGGCCCCTGACCGCCTATCTGATTCGCATGGTGGAATTATTCGACTACCTGCCGCATGGAACGATTCCACTTGGGAATTTCTCGCCCGCGCTGGTCGTTCTATTCTATGCAGTGCTTCTTCCTTTGACTTTTGCCTCTTCCCGCATCCGGCAATTTATGGCCTCCCTTTATCGAAGATTTTCGAACCTATCTGTTATAACTGCCCTGACCGCGTTGCTGGTCTGCGCAATTTTATTGTGGCGAGTCATTGCCACCACATCGGACGGCAAGCTTCATATCACGTTTCTCAATGTCGGTTCGGCGGACGCCATCTTGATCCAAACCCCCAGCGGCAGGCATATTCTTATTGACGGCGGGCCGTCCGCCTCTTTGCTCTCGGATGCGTTGGGGGAAAGAATCTCATGGTGGAATCCCGATCTGGATTGGCTGGTGATTGCCTCCACGAGCGAGAATGAAGTTGCTTCCTTGCCGCGCGTTCTCTTGCGCTATCCGCCGGCCAATGTCTTGTGGAGCGGAGATCAACAAGCATCCTTTTCATCGATCCAGCTGGCGGGCCGGCTGGCACAACAATCCACGTCCGTTACACCGGCGAAAGCAGGGCAAACACTGGACCTGGGCAGTGGCGTCACGCTGAAATTGCTGGACGTTTCTCCCCCCGGGTCGACGCTTTTGATTCAGTGGGATGGCTTTCGCGCATTGCTCCCCATCGGAGAAAACTTGGATACGCTGGATAATCTGCAAAATGGAAAGTCGGTGGGCCGGGTGACTGTCTTGTTGTTATCGCAAAGCGGCTACGCTCCGCTGACGCCGCCGGGATGGATTCAGAATCTGAATCCACAGTTGGTTGTGATAAGTGTTGCTGCCGGAGACGAAGGCGGCCTGCCGGATCAAGAAACGCTGAATGCATTAACCGGTTATTCCCTGCTTCGAACGGATCGCAATGGCTGGATTGAGATCACCACAGACGGCAAGCAAATGTGGACGACCACACAAAAGTGAAAGGCTCTGTCATTTGACAGAGCCTCGGGGAAAGTTGACGGTATAGGCCTGCTAAACGCTGGAAAGGCTGGAATTGATTTGGCTGAATGTGTTGCCGATTGTAGGGCCAAGGATCATCATAACAGCAATAACGACAATAGCGACCAAAACAAGAATCAGCGCGTACTCCACCAGACCTTGTCCCTTTTCTCTAAAAGCGAGCAACATAGTATATTCTCCTTTCTTTGAGGATTTCTCCAATCACAGAGATGCAGGGATTATATTACGGTTATATAAAAACAGGGAGTCCTGGCAATCATGACTTTTTCCCGTATCCCCTGATGGCGGACTTTCACGGGGTCCGTCTTTCTCCGTCTGGCCGTTCTCCCGTACCTGTAGCCACAACGGACCTCGCTGCCGCACAGGGCCGGCTTTTTGGAAATATAAAAGCCCTATTCGGTCAATAAATAGGGCTTTTACATAGTGAAACGTCTATAATTAGGATATTAAACGCTGGAGAGGCTGCTGTTGATCGAGCTGAAGACGTTGCCAATGATGGGTCCCAAGACCATCAAAACTGCAATGACAACAATGGCAACCAGAACAAGGATTAACGCGTACTCTACCAGGCCTTGACCCTTCTCTTTGGGAGCAAACAACATAATAATCTCCTTTCTGTATGATAGTAAGAACTTCTCCCACGAAGTTCTTATGTGAAGCGCATTTTATCATAGTTTTTGGATAAAAGCAAAAGCGCCACCATTTTGTAATGGATTGGATTTCGATGAATTACTTCCTCCTTGAAGGCGGTTCAGAATTCGGCGGGCAGATGTCCGAGCCGGATCTGAACGCCATCGAATTGGCCGGCGGATTGTCAGCCCCGATTGCGATTCTCCCTACTGCTGCCGCTCCGGACCATAACCATTTGCGAGCTGGGAGAAACGGTCAAGGGTGGTTCGAATCGCTGGGCGCTTCGCGCGTCGATGTGGTGCCGGTCACCGATCAGGAAAGCGCGAACAATCCTGCTTTTGCCGCGCGCCTCAGGACGGCGCGTTTGGTTTATCTATTGGGCGGATTTCCGCGATACCTTTGCGAGACTTTACACGATAGTTTGGTCTGGTCGGCGGTGCTGGAGGCGCAGCGACGTGGCGCCGTGCTCGCCGGGAGCAGCGCCGGTGCGATGGTTCTGTGCGAATATTATTATGATCCTCATGAAGGAAAACTATTGCAGGGCCTTGATCTTCTGAAGAATATTTGCGTCCTGCCCCATCATAATAATTTTGGAAAAGGCTGGGTGTCGAAATTGAGAGCATGGATCCCGCAAGCAACCCTGCTGGGCATTGACGAACAAACTGGCGTCCTCCATGGTGCATCGGATGAGGCTTGGACGGTCTATGGCGCCGGCGGGCTGACGCTCTATCGAGCCGGGAAGATCGAAGTCCACGTGCGAGGCGAGCAGTTTTGGCTGTGACTTCTGCATCAGACTCTCATGACTTTCTAAGAAAGATTTTTTAGCTTCGTTTCATCCCTAACAGTGAGATGAAGTACGTTTGGATTCCCACGCTGGTTCTCTTTGGTTTGACGGCCTGCAGCTCGGCGGCCATCCAATCGGTCAGGAGCGTCAATGCTTCTCTTCCCGACCTTGGGCCGGCACCCGAACTGACCAACACGATCTGGCTGAACAGCACGGCGCCTTTGCGCCTGGCCGGGTTGCGCGGCAAGGTGGTTGGCCTGGAAATGTGGACCTTTGACTGTATTAACTGCCAACATGTCATGCCCTATTTGAAGAGCTGGTATGGAAAATATAAAGATCAAGGTTTGGTAATTATTGGAAATCATTTTCCCGAATTTAGCTATGAAGCCGACTTCAATAATTTGAAAACCGCCGTTGCCGACGATGATATTCAATACCCGGTGGCGCAGGATAATGACGGCGCAACATGGAACGCTTATCACAATATGTACTGGCCTGCGCTTTATCTGATTGACAAGCGTGGCGAGATCCGTTATGTTCACATTGGCGAAGGCGCTTACGACGAAATCGAAGCAAACATAAAGGCGTTATTGGCTGAATCCTATCCCTAGAACGCGAGGTTGCTATGAGTGACATTTACAAACCCATTCCTGTACTGCCATCTGAGATCACGCCCAAGTCCTTATACTTTAATCGGCGCGATTTTCTCAAAGCCGCTGGCATCATGACGGGCGGTGCCGTGCTGGCCGCCTGTGCGCCCTCCGGCGGGGGCGGCACTTCGTCTGCCGACCCCGCCAGCGTCGCCTCCTACGCCGGCAAGACGGATGAATTGGGCGATCCGCTTAATTCGTATGACGACATCACCAACTATAACAACTATTATGAGTTCAGCACGGCCAAGGATGCCGTCGCTCCGCTCTCCAAGAATTTCAAGCCGCGTCCCTGGTCCGTGGAGGTGTCCGGCCTTGTCAGCAATCCGAAAACCTATGCCATTGATGATTTGCTGACCATGTTCCCCCAGGAAGATCGCATCTATCGTCTGCGTTGCGTGGAAGCCTGGAGCATGGTCATTCCGTGGCAGGGCTTTCCGCTGGCGAGCTTGCTGAAGATCGTCCAGCCGACCTCGGATGCCAAATATGTCCGCTTCACAACTTTGATGGACACGAAGCAACTTCCGGCGGAGGCGGATACGAATGATTGGCCTTGGCCTTATCATGAAGGCCTGCGCCTCGACGAGGCAATGAACGATCTGACCCTCCTTGCCACCGGTTTGTATGGCGCTCCTTTGCCGAATCAGGATGGCGCGCCGATCCGCCTGGTCGTGCCCTGGAAATACGGCTTCAAAGGCATCAAGGCTATTGTAAAAATCGAACTCGTTGCCGACCGACCCACCACATTTTGGTCCGATGTTGCCGCGGATGAATATGGATTCTATGCGAACGTCAATCCTAACGTGCCGCACCCGCGTTGGTCACAGGCGGAGGAGCGGCGCATCGGCGAATTGAATATGCGCCCAACGTTGATGTTCAATGGGTATGGAGATAAGGTTGCTTATCTCTATCAAGGCATGGACTTGAAACTGAATTACTAGCGGCTGCTGGAACGGTCGTATCTACGATGCGGAATCCGTTTGGAATGAAACGGATTCCGCATCGTATGTCAGGGTATATAATTCTTAAAATGTCTTTCGTCAATTGGCTTAAACGGCTTCCCTTTACGCCCTTGCAGATCGCGATGCACGCCTACGCATGGTCGGAATTGGTGATCATTGTGTATGGCTTGTTCACCCACCATCTGACGGTCAATCCGATCCAGCAGATGGAAATTCTAACTGGGCGTCATGCCATCGCGCTGCTTGTGCTTTCCCTGGCTTGCACACCATTGACGACGCTGCTGGGCTGGCGTGAATTGCTCAAGCGCCGCCGCGCTCTCGGATTGTACGCCATCATGTATGCCGTCCTGCATGTGATCATCTTTGTGGACCTGGATAATGGGCTGGCCTGGAACCTGCTCATCCAAACCGTGATTCAAAAATCCTATATCCTGTATGGCATGGCCACTTTCCTTCTGCTGGTTCCGCTGGCGATGACTTCTTTCGACGTTTGGAAAGTGCGCCTGGGGAAAAACTGGAAGCGCTTGCATCTGGCCGTGTACTTCACCGCACCCATTGCCGCGTTGCATTACGCCATGGCCGTGAAGGGTGACATCTTTCATTTGTCAGGCGATATCAGCGCACCAGAGAATTATGGAATACTCATCGCGCTGTTGCTGATTTTTCGGCTGCCGTTCGTTCGAAGATTCTTAGTCGCGCTGCGTACGCGCCTGGTCTTCCTGTTCACGAAGGCGCTGCCGCATCCCCAGACTGACCCCGAACGCTAGCGGATCCGCGCCGAGCGCGGCATGTCCCCTGAGACCGGTCGGCACCCGCCTTCCGATGAGTCGCTGGCTGGCGAAAGACCCGCAAAGGCCAGGTTTCCCAGTGGATCAGGGTTGATCCGGCAGTATCAATTCAATATCGGCTACGGCAATCACGTCACCGGCCGTATCGAAGCTGGGGGAGTTCACGAGAAATGTCACGTCGACCGGCCCGCCCCTGCAAGATTGGATGGGAAGGTCATAGTCGGACCAACTGACAAGCCGATCTACGCTCGCTGGCCTGAACGATATGTCCGCCAATCTCTCGATGTGTCTCTGTTTCTGGACAATAACAGTGAGATCAGCGCCGTCTCCCACGGCATACGGCATACCGGCGCGAAACCGCAAGTGGGAATTCGCGGCGCAGTTGATCGTGGAGAAGCGCAGGCCGGGAGCGCCGGCCACCGCGACCGCGCCAGTCGCGCCGTTCCAATTGATGATGAAGGGAGCGCCGTCCGTTGGCGGACTCGAGGGGAGAGGCCTGTTTACAACGCCGGCGGGCAGGCGAGTGAGCAAATTCAATTCGACCCGGCCGGCAGAGGGTGGCTCTCTGGCGGCCAACAACTGCTGAACCTGTCGATTTGGCACGCGGACCACCTCCGTATCCAGGATTTGGAACACGACAAATCGCTGAGCCTGAAAGATATTCGTGGGCAGGGCTGACAGGCTGTTCACATAATGTACATCGACGTGCACCTTCGGAGAGTACAGCTGGAAGAAATACTCGTCGCCCAGTATCCACCCCTGAATGTAATAGTCTCCATTTCCATTCGTGACAACATAGATCGCTGTTCTGGAGAGCCTGTGTGGGCCGAGCTTGTCCAGGATCTGGGTCTTCACGGAATCTGCCAGTTGACCCGCGCTCATGAAATTGAAGTTCGCATGGATGAGGGGTCTGTAGAAGAGGTCCACGGCGGTGAAAGCGACGGCCAGAATCACCCCTAGGAGCAGCCTGACCTTAGTGCCGGGCAGCCCGCCAAGCAGCAGGACAACCAGCAGAATGAATGCTGCAAACGGCGCGTACAGCCAGCGAAACTCCTGGCGGAACGTGATGGAAGCGGAAACCAGCAGAACCGCGATCGTGACGACTAAGAATGCGGCCAGTTTGAACTGCAGCCGCGTATACGCCGCGGGCCGTTGCCGCACAAGCAGCACCGTGAGGGTCGCCAGGCTCCCGGACAAGAATGCGCCGACCAAAATACCGCCGAAGCCGGCATCCGTGAACTGTGCCCCGCTCCACTGCGCGGGCCCCATATTGAACCCGATCAGGTTCAGAAATCCCTGGCCTAGAAAGGACAAAAACTGTGACAGGTGAAACGTTGCAAGCACGGAGGTGCCCGCCGTACCTTCAAAAACCGAATCTCCAAGCACAAATTGCTTCACAACCAAATAGGCACTCGTCACCAGCGCTGCGGCCGCGAGGGCTGCGAAGAGGCCGGCCTTCTTCAAGCGCGCGCGCTCCAGAAACGCCGATAGAAACAGCGGCACGATCAAGACCATAAACCTCTCATGGGAGAGAAGGGCCAAAACATAGCACAGGATCTGCAACGCCAGCCAACGCCGCCTGCCGGACATCACAAACCGGATTCCGCAAAGCGCGAACAGCAGGACGAAGGTCAGCGACAGGCTTTCCATCAAACCCATGACCGCCAAAATGTCATAGTAGGCGAACCTCGATACGATGAGCGCCAGCGCTGCCATCACCGCGCTCGGCCACCATCTGGCGCTGACCCAATAGGCAGCCATCGAGATCAACGCCGCGTTCAACAGCAGGATCGCACAATTGATGCGCACGTAGCAACCGTACCCGTTCCGACATAGGTCCGTAGACAGAAGGATGAGCGCGTTCGACATGGGGCGGAATTTTGCGCTTGCCTGGCCCATGGTAAGAATGCTGAGCCAAAAGCCGCGCGCGGCAAACCCCGCGTTGTAGGCCTGGATCCACAACAGATCATCACCCATGAAGACATGGGAGCTGAGAGGCTTGTACCATACTACGATGAGCAGGATGGCCAGCATGCCTCCGATGCCGGGAAAGAGAACGGGCGGCGTCTTCCAACGGTTCATTCTGGCCAATTATAGCGCTGGCAGTTTCGGAGAGCAACACGGAACGATGCCCTGGAGGCCCTTGCGGCTCGAATGGAGGGCTGACCCGTACAGATGGATCGCTGCATACTTGAACGATCTCCAGATGAGATCGATCATCGTCACGGTCTGGCGTGTGCTTGGCGGAGGAGCATGGCGCGGCGCTTCCGGCAGGAGGCACTTGTCATGCACTTCCCTGCCGGATGGCAGAAAGATTGTGTATTCCGTTTCGTGGCACGGATGTGCACGACGGTGTTGTCTCGCACTGCTTGTGCAACCAGGCGGGCTGAGATCCGCGAACGCGGATTCGCAGAGATGGACGCATTGGTCCATGCTCCCCCGGGACATATCGACCGCCTCCCCCTTCCATGTATGGTACCCTTTTCAATACCGCAATCTTGTCCTGGTCTCGTTTGGCGGAGCGGCCTAGAGCGCCTCCAGTACGGTGGGCAGCTGGTCAAACCTGGCCAGCACCGGGCACCCGGCGTCAGGGAAGATGCCGCGCGGGTCGTAGAGAACCGGCTGAAGTCCGGCACGACGCGCGCCGATCACATCGGCAAAATAATTGTCGCCGACGTACACCGCCTGCGACGGTTTTATATCCATGCGCTTGCAGGCATGATAGAAAATATCCGGTTCGGGTTTCCAGGCGTTCACTTCGCCGCCTGCCAACGAAAAAACAAAATATGGAGCAATGCCCAGCGATTCGATCTCCTGTTGATAGGGCTTTTCGCGATTGGAAATAACCGCCATGGAATAACCCGCTTGTTGAAGTTGGGGCAACAATCGAAGCACATCCTCAGGCACGACGCTTTTCGGACGATAGGCATCCTCCATGTATCGTGAAATTTTGGGGGTGAGTTCTTCTGCTTGTCCGCTGGATGCGCCGGATGCCACCAATTGTCTGCGGCAATAGTTCTGCCAGAATTCGCGATTCTCCTGCGGGTAAATTTCCCGGTCCGTTTTCAAATCCATCGAATTGGCCCAGTAATAATGTTCCCAGCGCATGGCACGCAGACGATCTTCATGGTGGAGGCGCAAGCCGAGTTGGGATGCATAATCCATAAGAACGTCCCCGCCGGCGGGAAGGTTGTGACGAAGGGTTCCATCAAGGTCAAAGAAGATGGCTTGGATGCCATTCGGTGAAAGCAAAAGAATCTCCTAAATCAAATGTAAAAGAGGGTCTTGAGACGGAGCACTTATCTCATCCGCCGATATGCGACATCTCGACTTTGGGCAATGAGGTCGTGTTTTCAGATCGAAGCTCCGAATAGCGGTCGCTGCGTTTATTCCATACGCCCGCGATGGCTTGTGAGATTTCATCGTCGCTGGACCCGCCGCGCAGCAGGTCGCGAAGGTTGAATCCCTTGACAGCAAAGAGGCAGGTGTATAAATCGCCTTCCGCGGAGAGTCGGGCGCGATTGCAATCGCGGCAGAACGGCTGTGTCACGGAGGCAATGATCCCGATCTCGCCGCTCCCGTCTTTATATCGCCAGCGACCGGCCACCTCGCCCCGGTAGTTTGGTTCAATGGGTTCGAGCGGCAGCTCCGCATCAATCATCTTGATGATTTCATTGGCCGACACCACATCGTTCATCCGCCATCCGTTGGTGTGTCCCACATCCATATATTCGATGAAGCGCAAAATATAACCTTTTTCGCGGAAGAAATGCGCCATCGGTAATATGCTCGATTCGTTCAGGCCGCGCTTGACCACCATGTTTACTTTGATGGGGCCCAGGCCGACCTTTGCGGCCTCGTCCATGCCCTCCACAACTTTTTCCACCGGAAAATCCACATCGTTCATGGCTTTGAATATCTGGTTATCAAGCGAGTCGAGGCTGACCGTCACCCGTTTTAATCCAGCCTCCTTGAGCAGGCGCGCTTGCCTGGCGAGCAGGGAGCCATTGGTGGTCAGGGTCAAGTCGATATCGGGAATGTCGGATATCATCGCGACCAGCAGGTGTAGATCGCGGCGCACCAATGGTTCGCCACCGGTCAATCGAATCTTGCGAACGCCGTATCCCATGAAAATACGAACCAGCCGGGTGATTTCTTCAAAGGTCAGAATTTGGGCGCGGCGCAGAAATGGATAATCCGGCCCAAAGACTTCCTTGGGCATGCAATAAACGCAACGAAAATTACACCGGTCAGTGACGGAGATGCGCAAGTCACGCAGAGGCCGGTTGAGGGTGTCGGTCAAGATCATCGAAAATCGCTCCGCATTATAATTTATTTAATATTGCAAACAGCAAGCGCCACGTCCAAAACGGTCAACGGTCATAGGTGTCAGATTATAACCACATTATAGATATCAAATCGCCAATTGACGGGACAGATGACCCATGCTATTATGATGCCAATTATTCGCACCTTATAAATTTGGAAATGAAAGGAGCAATTATGAGCGTTGAATTCATTTTTCGCATCATTGGCATGATCGTGCTTTCTGTCGCCGGGGGATACTTTGGAGCCTCGTTCTCACATTACGCTTCGTCGCACGCGGAGTCGGTCCGCATCATTTGGTCCTCTGTGTTGATAGGGGCATTAACAGGGCTTATCGTGACGCCTTATGTTACGACGCGTCCGGTTCGGGTTCTGCGTTCTCTTCTTGGACGAATGGCGGCGGAGACCCTCTTTGCCGGGCTGATGGGGCTCATGGTTGGGTTGCTCACGGCGGCCTTGTTGTCGTTTCCTCTATCGCTGTTGCCTGAACCGTTTGGGCGCATCATGCCGTTCATCGGTGTTTTGCTTTTCAGCTACTTCGGCGTGATGGTGTTCGTCATGCGGCAAGGCGACATCATGAGCCTGTTCGGCACGTTGAGCGGTCGCGGCGGCGAGGGAGGTTCCGGTTCCTCTTGGACAAATCTCAATCGCACAATCTTACTTGATACCAGTGTCATCATTGACGGACGCGTGGCGGATATCGCTCGGGCAGGTTTTTTACCCGGCACGCTGCTGATCCCGCGCTTTGTGTTGAATGAACTTCAGTACATTGCTGACTCGCCGGATAGCCTGCGCCGTCAGCGCGGGCGACGCGGCATGGAGGTCCTGGCGGAACTGCAGAAACTTCCCAATATCCTCGTGCGTGTCAGTGACATTGATGTCGAAGGTGTGCGCGAGGTGGATGATAAACTCGTGGTGCTGGGTAAACAGCTCAAGAGTCCGGTGTTGACGAACGATTACAACCTGAATCGCATTGCCGAGCTGCAGGGAGTGACCGTACTGAACATCAATGAGCTGTCCAATGCGGTCAAGTCGGTGGTCCTGCCGGGTGAAATCCTGAAGATCAACATCTTCCAGGAAGGCAAGGAAATGGGCCAGGGCGTCGGTTATATGGACGATGGCACCATGGTTGTGGTGGAGAACGGCAAGGATTACATCGGCGAATACATGGACGTGCATATCACAAAGGTACTGCAGACCGCGGCTGGCCGGATGGTTTTTGCCCGCGTGGACGAAGAGAACGGCAAGCGCAAGAAAGCAAGCTAGGGATGAAACGAATTGCTTGATCACAGGATACCGAAAGGCACCCAGGAGCGTCATTTTTAGGCGCCTTGGTGCCTTTCGTGGCGGAGAAAGAAAGCATGTTGCGCATCTATAACACCCTCACACGCAAGAAGGAAGACTTCCAGCCCCTCGAGCCGAACGCCGTCCGCATGTATGTGTGCGGCGTGACGGTCTATAACGATGCGCATGTAGGTCACGCCATGTCGGCATTGGTATTCGATGTCATCCGCCGTTATTTTGAATATCGCGGGTACAAGGTCAAGCACGTGATGAACTATACGGATGTGGATGACAAGATCATTAATCGCGCCAACCAACTCAAGGAGGACCCCTTCAAACTCGCGCAGAGATACATTGACGATTATGCTCAGAATCTTAAAGACTTGAACATCCTGCCCGCCACCGTCAACCCGCGCGCCACGCAGACCATGGACAAGATCCAATCCATGGTCAAGGGTTTGATTGAAAAAGGCTATGCCTATGCCGCGTCGAATGGCGACGTCTATTTCCGGGTTACCAAGGACCCCGATTACGGAAAGCTATCGGGGCGCAAACTCGATGAGATGCAGGCCGGGGCTCGTATCGAAGTCGAGGAGGCCAAAGAGCATCCGATGGATTTCGCCTTGTGGAAGGCCGCCAAGCGCGGCGAGCCTGCGTGGGATTCACCCTGGGGCCAGGGTCGCCCCGGCTGGCACATCGAATGCTCGGCAATGAACCTTGCTGAATTTGGTGAACAGATCGATATCCACGGCGGCGGCAACGATTTGATCTTCCCGCATCACGAGAACGAGATCGCTCAATCCGAATGCTACACCGGCAAACCCTTTGCGCGCTATTGGATTCATAACGGCATGTTGCAGCTGGGCGGCGAGAAGATGTCTAAATCGCTTGGCAACATCATCAGCATCAAGGAATTCTTGTCGAAGCGAGACGCGGACGTGATGCGCATGCTGGTCCTGAGCAGTTCGTATCGCGCCCCGCTGGTCTTTAATGAGGAGACCCTCGACGCGGCGGAGAAGAGTCTGGGGCGTCTCAAATCCGGACTTCGGCCGGCATTGCCCAATGTCAAGGGAATCCCTGCGGGGAGCGCGGCGGAACTCACTTCGCAGTCCGAAGCGACCCAACAAGCCTTCACGTCCGCGATGGATGATGACTTCAACACGCCCCTGGCATTGGCTTCCATCCATGAACTGGTCAAAGCCATCAATACCGCGCGTGATGAAGGTGCGACCGGTGATCAACTCAAACCTGCGCAGCTTACTTTGCGCGAGCTGAAGGGCGTCTTGGGTTTGCAATTGCGAGAGAAGGAAGGCTCCGGCCAGGCCGACCAGTTCATTGATTTGCTGGTTGAAGTGCGGAGCGAAGTCCGCAAGCAAAAGTTGTGGGCGCTCTCCGATCAAATTCGTGATCGGCTGAAATCGTTGGGTGTGACCATTGAGGACGCAAAAGACGGCACAAGCTGGCGATGGGGGTAGGCGCGGGTCCGTGACGAGACGGGAGTCAGAAAGGCGGCCGCAACGGCCGCCCTCTCTTTTTCCGGGATCTGATTGTTGCATATCGAGTATTGTCAAATCATCGTTGGCTCTTCGTAAATTCCAAACACTTCTTTCATCAAATGGATGATCTCACCCAGTGTGGCATAGGCGTGGACGCATTCCATTAAATAGGGCATGGAGTTTTCTGTGCCCTGCAATGCAATGCGGAGTCTATCCATTGCCTGGCCGAGGCGTCCGCCATCGCGCGACTCACGGAGTTCTGCGAGGCGATCTACCTGTCGCTTATAACCGTTCGGGTCCATTTCCAAAATTGGAACCGTGAGCGGCTTTTCTTCAGTATATGCGTTCACGCCGACAATTTTCCGCACGCCTTCATCGATCTCACGTTGATACCGATAGGCGGCATCGGCGATCTCGCTTTGGAAGAATCCTTTCTCGATGGCGGGAATGACCCCACCCAATTCTTCGATGCGCTGGAAATAATGACGCGCCTGGGCTTCGATTCGATCGGTTTGCGCTTCGACGAAGAAACTGCCGCCCAGCGGATCAATGGTGTTTGCCACCCCCGATTCCTCGGCAATGATCTGCTGCGTGCGCAGTGCAATCGTCACCGCGTGTTCAGAGGGAAGCGCCAGGGCCTCATCGAGCGAATTCGTATGTAAGCTTTGTGTCCCGCCGAGGACCGCGGCCAATGCTTGAATTGCAACGCGCACAACGTTGTTCTCCGGTTGCTGCGCAGTGAGCGAAACGCCGGCGGTCTGTGTATGGAATCTCAACAGCCACGAACGCGGATTCCTGGCATGGAATGTCTCCCTCATTTCACGTGCCCAGATGCGGCGCGCGGCGCGGTACTTGGCGATCTCTTCGAAAAAATCATTATGGGCGTTGAAGAAGAATGAAAGACGCGGTGCAAATTCATCCACATCCATGCCGCGCTGGATTCCCCATCTCACATATTCCATGCCGTCTGCCAGTGTAAATGCCAGTTCTTGCGCGGCAGTCGAACCGGCCTCCCGGATGTGATAGCCGCTGATCGAGATCGTGTTCCACTGCCGAACTTTCTGCGCGCCGAATTCCATCGTGTCCACCACAAGCCGCATGGATGGATTCGGCGGAAAGATAAATTCTTTTTGTGCGATGAATTCTTTAAGGATATCGTTTTGAGTCGTGCCGCGCAGTTGATCGGAAGGCACGCCTTGTTTTTCCGCGGCGGCGATATACATCGCCCAGATGATGGCGGCGGCGGAATTGATGGTCATGCTGGTGGAGACTTTGTCGAGCGGAATGCCATCGAGCAGGATTTCCATGTCTTTCAGCGATGAGACCGCCACGCCGCATTTGCCGAACTCGCCGAGCGCTTCCGGCTGATCCGTGTCGTAGCCCATCAGAGTCGCCAAATCGAACGCGATGGATAACCCTGTTTGACCTTGATCCAGCAAATATTTGAATCGTTGATTCGTTTCCTCCGCGGTTCCGAATCCGGCGAACATGCGCATGGTCCACAACTTGCCGCGGTGAAGAGTCGGGTGGACTCCGCGCGTGTATGGATATTCGCCCGGAAGTCCGAGCGCAGAAGCGTAATCCATATCCGCCACATCGAGCGGAGTATAGAGTCGATGGATCGGTTCAGAGGATGTCGTGATGAATTGGTCTTGTCGCTCCGGCATGGATGCCAGAGTCTCTCTCAACGAAGTGTCCTCCCATGTTTCCAGCGAATCTCTTAAATCGTTCAGTTTCTTTTTATCATACATGACGCGCTCCTCGTTTGGCGAAGGTGGCTTGATTATACTTTCGTTCGATGGGAAATCGAATCTGGTATACTAAATTTACAGCAAAGGAATTATGGCTCCACGTCTTGAACTCGATATCGATCCCTGCGATCACATCACCAGCGACGCCATCGGCAAACCCGGTCAGCGCGTTTTTTACATTCAAGCTTTTCGGGCTGAGAAAACCTACACGGTCATCATCGAAAAGACTCAATTGCTTTCCTTGGCCATCGGCGTGGAAAAATTCTTGGTGGAGGTGATGCGGCAGAATCCGAATCTTCAGGAGGCCTCAGCCGAGTACGTCGAGGCGCAGATGCGCATCAACCCACCGGTTGACCCGATGTTCCGCGTCGGCGAGATCGGACTCGGCTACGATGCCAACCGCGACCGCGTTGTGTTGTTCGTGCGCGAGTTGCTGACAGAAGATCAAGACCCCGAATCGGGCGCGGTCATCCGCTTTTGGTGCACGCGCGACCAGGTCCATAAGATGGCGCGCTGGGGCGCGGAGATCGCGGCGCGCGGACGACCGATCTGCCCGCAATGCGGACAGCCCATGGAGCCCGAAGGTCACTTCTGCCCGAAGAAGAATGGGCATTTGCATTAATCATTCCCTGTGACCAATATTCCATCCCACGATTTACAATCTGCCCTTCAACATGGCAACCTAAAACTCAAGGGCCAATTCATGCTGGGTTCGAATTACACGTTCCTCGTGGATGTCCATTACCAGGGCAAAACGATTCCTGCCGTTTACAAACCGTCGCGCGGTGAGCAGCCGCTGTGGGATTTTCCCGAGAACACACTGGCCTTGCGCGAGGTGGCCGCGTATCTGGTCAGCGAGGCGCTGGGCTTTCGCTTCGTCCCGTTCACCACGCTGCGCGCCGACGGTCCGCACGGTTCCGGTTCGCTGCAACAATATATCGATTTCGATCCCGAATATCATTACTTCAATTTCAGCGACGAAGACAAGGCGAAATTGAAGCCAGTCGTCTTGTTCGACCTGCTGGTCAACAATGCCGACCGCAAAGGCAGTCACGTTTTCTTCGATGCCGACGCACATAAACTCTGGGCGATTGATCATGGGATTTGTTTCCACGAATACGATAAATTGCGGACGGTCATCTGGGATTTTGCGGGCGAGTCAATTCCCGACCATTTATTGTCGTGCCTCGCGCCTCTCTGCTCGAACCAAAGCCTGCTGACCGATCTCGAGCCTTATCTCAGCCCGCGCGAGATCGTCGCCCTCAAAGCGCGCGCCAAAGCATTGACCACATCCAAAGTCTTTCCGCATCCGCCACAAGGACGCAGATCGTTTCCCTATCCGCCGCTATAAATTGTAGGGACAGCCCCTACGGGAGACCAACCCATGGCTCATTACAAGCTTGCCTTCATCGGTTTCGGCAACGTTGCGCAGGCACTGATCGAATTGCTGAGGCGCAAGCGCATCACGCTGAAAGATCAATACGAGATCACGTTTTCCGTGACGGGCATTGCCACAGGCAGACACGGTTTCGCCGTCAATCCAAATGGACTGGATGTCGTGCAAGCCTTGTCGCTGGTCCGATCGGACCAATCGGTTTCGAGCCTTTCGTCATCGCCCGTGAATGATTCGTTGTCGGTCATCAAAGGATCCAACGCGGATGTGATGTTTGAAAATTCTCCGGTGAATCACACCACGGGTCAGCCAGCGATTGACCATTGCAGAGCCGCACTCACTTTAGGAATGCACAGCATCACGGCCAACAAAGGCACGGTGGTGTATGGCTATCGTGAACTGACTGCGCTGGCAAAATCGAAGCATAAGAAGTTTTATTTTGAGTCGACCGTGTTGGGCGGCACGCCGGTCTTTTCCACGTTCCGCGAAGCCATGCCCGCTGCGGAGCTGGTCTCCTTCAAAGGCATTATCAATTCGACGACCAATATTATCCTGACGCGCATGGAAAACGGCGAGACGTTCGATCAGGCTGTGAAATATTGTCAAGGCATCGGCGTGGCGGAGACCGATCCGTCCAACGATGTGGACGGTTGGGACGCGGCGATCAAGGTCGCGGCGTTGATCACGGTTCTGATGGATACGCCGTTCACACCGCAGGCAGTAGATCGAACCGGAATCCGCCATATCACGCCGGAAATGGTTCGGGAAGCAAATGCCAAAGGTCAGCGTTGGAAATTGGTCGCGTCCGCTGAAAAAGGCGGAAGGAATATTCGCGCGCGCGTTGCGCCGGAGTTGGTGGATTCAACTTCGCGTCTGTATGGAATGTCGAGCGCCAGCGCCGGGCTGGAATTTCGCACCGATGTGCTGGGCGACCTGGCGATCGTCCAGACCGAACGCCCCGGCTTGGGCGCCGGACCCGAAGAAACCGCCTACGGACTCTTCGCCGACTTCATTAATGCGGTGAAAAGAGAAACGAATAAGCCGGCAAGATGAATTCCGTTTAAGGTGTAGGGGTGAGCGTGGATCTCTGGCAAAAATCGGTGGCCGGATGAATTAGCGGATATTCCAGAGCGCCTGCGTCCGTAACTCTGTTCGTCGCAACCAAGACTTTAAAGAAAAGATGATCATTTGCCATATTTTAGTTTGGCCAACCGGCAAACAGGATATGTGCTCTGATCAGCTTACCGAATGACTAAAAGGCTACGGCTCAGCGAATAGGGCATAATTTGGTTGTCTACGACCCAAGGAGGCCCGCGCTGAGCAGCCGCGAGGAATTGTACGACCGTTTGAGCGACGCGTTGAAAACCTTGGTGCCGGTGAAGAACTGCAGGCAGGTAACGAACTGGATCTGGATCATCGTCGGAAGGCTGCCGAGTCAATCGCTAAACTTGAGCCAGATCGCCAACTTTCTGCCGATGGAAACGAAAGCGGAGTCCCGAGGAACCCTGATCCGGCGCTGGCTACTGGCCTCTTATTCTTGCCGAGTTCCCAGGCAATCCTATCGAATCTCAGGCTGCCGCCCGTTGTGATCCAACCACTCCAAACTCAAGGGTGTAAGGTAATCAGATATGTGCTGTAAATCTTTTTGTCTCATCAACAGCTTCCGAGAGCGAATCGCGTTTTACAAAAACTCAGTCTCGCTTCTTGATTCTCAAATGAATTATATATTGTATTTTCATCCAATCCGAGATCGAGCCGATCATTCTAATTTTCAGAGCCAACTCTTTATGTTTGAAGTAATAATATATTTTCAATATCTCGAAGCGATTGTCCCATAACAAAATATCGTGAGTGTCTTTCAATCCCCACTTTAGATAGGATCTCTCGTCCAGGCCGCTGCTGGTGATGACTCTTTTGTTGGCAATTCGCACGCCGCGTGGAGAGGACACATCAAAGAAGACTTCGCATTCCGGGAAGACATCGGCGAGCCTTTTCAGGAATGTCTTCACTTCGTTTTCTTCAAAGTAATAGAACACGCCCGCCGCAATAAACATAATACCATCAACGATTTTGATTTCCTTCAGCCAGCCTTCGTCAAGAAAAGAAGCCGGGATAAACTTCCTTCGTTCGCTTTCCTGGATGAACTTTCTCCTCAACTCGATGACGTCCGGCAGGTCCAGGTCGTACCAAAGAAGCGAGCCGTTATCGATTCGGTCGAAGGTCGTGTCCATGCCGCAACCGATATTGACAATCGCCGCTTTCGGATGCCGCTCGAGAAAATCCCTGATGACCTCGTCAATGTAAATACTGCGCATGATCCATGCGACCTGGCTGATCTCGGTGATGTTCTTCGTGATGCCGGCAAAGTCGTAATCCACCTTTTCGATGATCTCCAGCGCAGTCTGATCCTGCAGCAGGGGTTTTTCCTTTTTCGTCTCGACGGCGCGTCCCCACAAAGGCAGGAATAACGTTTTTTGCACGTCGCCCAATTGGACAGATACCTTATCCATATTTTCCTCCACAAAACCTTCCCGACTATTGCTTATCCGGAACCATTCTGTATAATTGCATTATAGAATCCCCTCCGCAAAAGGGCAATCATAACCATCCCAACTATGTCCGATTCAGACGCCTTTGTCATTTCCGTTGTTCAATCCGCGAATCCCTCCGAATCCATACGGCAAGCGGTCGATGAGGCCGGAGTGGGTTCGTCTCGCGTTCAAGATGTGATTTTTGGCTTGGATGAATCGCGTTCCATAGATGCAGAGAAAATCTTAAGCACTTCAGCCTTGGCTTGTTCGGCGGCCATCGTTTCATCAAGTCTGCGCGCGGTATTCTTCGCGGCGCAGTCCATTTTGAGTTTTGATTTGGATGTGGTCATGGTCGTTGGCATTGAAAACGATGTTTCAACTGCTATCCTGCTCGCCGCACCGGATGCCGTCGGCAGATGGAATCTGATACCCCGCGCGCGTCTGGCCGTGCGCTCATGGAAGGGGGGCGACGCGGTCTTGCGCGCCGCAGGCATCGAATCGAAAGACGTAACCACCAGCAAAGATGGAAAAGATGGCGCAAGGCTTATCAAGGAAGCCCTGAATGAGATGGAAGAAAAGTCCGGGCGTTGGGGAGTGATTACATTGGATGAACTGGCATTGTTGATTGAAAAGATTTAGCAAACCGATGAAACATATGGTGTACCTTGCGCTTGGAACAAACCTGGGCGACCGGTCTGCGAATCTGCGCGCGGCAATTGGAGCGCTCCTGCCAGAAGTGAAAGTCCTCGCCGAATCAAAAATCTATGAGACGCCCCCGTGGGGTATTGAGAATCAGCCGGCGTTCCTCAACATGGCGGTTAAGTGTGAAACAACCCTCAAGCCGGAGCCGCTTTTGAAATGCCTCAAGCAACTGGAGGCCCGGCTTGGACGCGAGAAATCCTTCCGTTGGGGGCCGCGCCTGATCGATCTGGATATTCTCTTCTACGATGACCTCCTCTTCGAATCCGACGCATTGACCCTTCCACATCCGCGCCTGCATGAACGCGCCTTTGTCCTCGTGCCGCTCGCGGACATTGCTCCCGAGTACATCCATCCGGTCCTGAGAAAAACAATTAGAGAACTGCTGGCAGGTGTGGATGCCAGCGGAATCCATCCATTCAAATAATATTTTGGAGCGGTTATAATCGCGCCAAAGACGGAGGCTCCATGACCAATCTCAAACCTCTCAACTGGAAAGCCAAGCCCGGTGTGGGCATGAACGTCGTCCGACGCACCGACGGCGGCATGACGCTTACCTTCAGCGACCTGTCGGAGGCCACCCTGCGCGATTGGCACGACTTTGCGCTGGATCATTTGCTCGGCTCCGATCGCCTGACTCGCAATCTCTACGACTTGCGCGCCGTAAAGGATATTCCGGAAAAAGCGATCCGAACGGCAGTTGAAGTGAACAGCGATCCTTCCGCGCGCAACATCCGGCTGGCCGTGGTGGTCGCCAATGAAAAGGTTGCGAATGGCATCCGCGAGATCACATCCTTGGTGCTGCCCGAAACTTCCGCAGCGATCCGGATTTTTAGTGACCTCGATGAAGCCGAGGCGTGGCTGACTCGCCCACTCGATCAGATTGCATGAAATCATTGCAAATCGGGCGCCACACCTTGGATTGGGGAAGCCGCACCTATGTGATGGGCATCCTCAACATCACGCCGGATAGCTTTTCGGGCGATGGGTTGCTGCCGGCCCCCATCTCCCCCCATGTCCAGGCAACGGGGGGAGAGCTGGAGAGGGGGGCTCTGGCGCTTGCAAAACGATTCGTCGAGGCGGGAGCCGTGATTTTGGACATTGGTGGAGAATCAACCCGTCCGGGTTCGCAGCCGGTGGATGCTGAGGAAGAGCGCCGGCGCGTCATCCCGGTCGTCAAAGCAATTGTCAAGGAATTTCCCAATACATTGATTTCCGTCGACACGTATAAAGCCAGTGTTGCGGAAGAAGCGCTGAACGAAGGCGCGCATATGGTCAACGACGTGTGGGCACTCCGCGCAGATCCCGAATTGAAACATGTGCTTGCCAGATCGAAATCTCCCGTGATCCTGATGCACAACCGGAGCAACCCTGCCAGCGTCGAAGTGCGCGCTCAATTGGGCAAGGCTTATATCGGCGCGGAATACGAAGACTTGATTGAAGATGTAAAGCGCGAATTAATGGATAGCGTCCAACTCGCCCGGGAAGCAGGCATTGAGGACGAGCGCATCATCCTCGACCCCGGAATTGGTTTCGGGAAAAAAGTGGAACACAACCTCGAGCTGATCAATCGCCTCGATGTAATCCGCACCCTCGGCTTCCCAGTTTTGCTGGGACCGTCGCGCAAATCGTTCATCGGTTACACATTGGATTTGCCGCCCGACCAGCGCTTGGAAGGCACCGCGGCAGCCGTTGCGGTCGGTGTTGCGCGGGGCGCGGATATGGTCCGTGTTCACGACGTGGAATACATGGCACGTGTCGCCCAGATGGCGGACGCGATTGTGAGGAGTCAAAAATAATGAATACAAATTATGGCGGGGTTTTACCCGGCGATGACTTTGCCGACGATTATGGCAAGGAACTCTTGAAACGCGGCATCATTGAGGCCAAGGCGGGTGACAAGGATACTGCCCGTCGTTACTTCGACCGCGCCACCTACACCAGCAGTGATCACGAAGTGATGGCGGAGGCCTGGTATTGGATGAGCCAGGTCACAGATGATCCGGCCGAGAAGCGCGGAGCGCTGGAGAACTGTCTATCGAACGATCTGCAGCATCCTGAGGCTCGCCGCGCCCTCGCCATCCTCGATGGCAAAATCAAACCCGACGAAATTGTGAATCCCGAGGCGTTGCCTGCCGCCCCCGCTCACTTGTCACAGGCTGAGGCCCAGAGATTCATGTGCCCCAAATGCGGCGGTCGTATGACGTTTTCGCCCGATGGCCAGTCCCTGGTCTGCGAGTATTGTGCGCGCAATCAATCCCTCCACACGCAAGCTCCGACCAAACAGGAGGATTTCATCGTGGCGATGGCGACTGCCCGCGGTCATGATAAACCGCTGGCGGAGCAGGTCTTTCAGTGTCAGGGCTGCGGCGCGCAGTTCATCCTGCCGCCCGATCAGCTTTCCGCGGTGTGTGTGTACTGCGGTTCGCCGCATGTCGTCAATCTGGAAAAATCGAAAGAGCTGATTGCGCCGGATGGAATCATTCCCTTTGCCTTTGATCAGAAGCATGCGGTTCAACTGCTCGTCAAATACGCGGAGGAGAACCAGATCCAACCGGAGAAGCAGGCGGAACCGCCGCGCGGACTTTATCTTCCGCTCTGGACATTCGATCTCGGCGGCGCGATTGATTACACGGGCCAGATGATGGAGAGCAGCGAGGGCATCAGCTTTCCTATGGGATTGGAACACCGAGCGTCCAATGTCATCCAGGTCAACGACAGTTATCCGGTGCTCATCCAAGATTTTCCGATTCCTGCCAGCCGGAAATGTTCAGCTCCGTTCCTGCGGCTCATCCCCAGCTTTGACTTGAAAGCCGTTCAACCTTATGACCCGAGCTATCTGGCGGACTGGCCCGCTGAGCTTTATGATATTCCCATGGCGGATGCCTCGCTGGACGCGCGCAGTCAGGCCCTAAACCTGACCAAACGCGACCTGACAATGAAGGCCGGCCTCGTGAAATTGTTCTCCGCCTCCTCCGCCAATATGACCATCGAATCCTTCCGCCTCAATTTGCTTCCGGTCTGGATGATCGAAATCTGGCTGGAGAACAGAAGCCATCTGATTTTGATCAGCGGACAAAATGATCAGGTGCAGAGCGACATCCTCATCAAGACCGATAAGTCGAATATAAAAGGCTGGCTGGGTGAATTGTTGAAAGATTGATCATCTTTCTTTTCTCTTTCGTGGTTTAATTCTCCATATGCCGTCAACTCAATCTATTGTCCAACGCCGACGCGCTCAACGCACCGGAGAGCGACGCGTCCGTGCCGGGCGCCTGCGCATGGGTAGCGTCGGACTCGGGATGATCGTTTCTTTCCTGTTGATCTTGATGATTTTATTGACGGCCCTGGCCTATGCAGGCCTCACCAGCAATCTTCCAAATATTGAACTTCTTCCTGCTCTGCTCGATCCGCCGGACGGCCTGTTGCTGCAACCCACGCGCATTTATGACAGCACCGGCCAACACCTCTTATTAACCTTTGCGCCCAGCGATTCCTCGCGGCGTTATCTTCCGCTTAATCCGCAAAACCCACAGCACCTTCCCGACTTTCTCGCGCAAGCCACCGTAGCCATGGCCCAGCCTGATTTTTGGACCAGCCCCGGTTATATGCTGGATGGCTGGCAAGATCCCGACCTGCATCCGACGATCGCACAAAAACTGGCCTCCGATTTGCTGCTCTATAATGAACAGCCCACGATTCAACGCGCCATCCGCGAGCGGATCCTTGCGGCGCAGATCACCGCCCAATATGGGCGCAGTCAAATCCTGGAATGGTATCTGAATTCAGCAGATTACGGCCATTACGCCTTTGGTGTGGAGGCGGCGGCGCAACTTTATTTTGGCACATCCGCCCTGACATTGACGCCTGCCGAAGCGGCGGTGCTGGCCGGGGTGAGCCAGTCACCCGGCTTGAATCCGTTCGATGCGCGCGATCTCGCCCTGCAACGCGGCGAAGCAACCATCAGGGCCATGCAAGCTCTCCATATGATTTCCGATCAGGATGCGGCACAAATCCTTGATTCATTCTCAATTCCCAATTTGCCGATTCCCGCATCGACGGATGCGGTCGCCCCTGCCTTTGTCAATCTTGCGATCAACGAACTGGATAAGCAGTTCACCCGCGAACGAATCGAACGCGGCGGCTTGAACATCATTACAACCCTCGATTATGATTTGCAAAACCAGGCGTCCTGCATCACCTTGGTCTATGTCCACCGCCTGGCAGACACACCCGATCCGAGCGCGCCATGTAATGCGGCGCAATTGCTTCCATCCCTGCCGCCCGGAACGATTCTGTCAGAGCCATCGGCCAGTGCGCTCATCACCGACCCGGAGTCGGGTCAAATCCTCGCGGCGGTGGGTGAAACGCTTCGAGGCAACGAGACAGGCTATTTAATGGCACATGATCCCGGGTCGCTGATGGAACCGTTCGTTTATTTAACTGCGTTTACGCGCGGCATGAGTCCAGCTTCCCTCGTTTGGGATATTCCAGCCACGAGCAACGCGCAAAATCCTGACGGGAAATTCCATGGCCCCGTGCGGGCGCGCATCGCGCTAGTCAATGATTATCTCGTGCCCGCGGCCGCCATCGCGAATCAGATGGGCGGCGATGCTGTCCAGCGAACCGAGTCTTCTTTTGGGCTTGACGGAGACTCTTTTACTTTGCTGGATATGGCTTCGGCGTATGATGTCTTTGCCGCGCAGGGCGTGCGCTACGGTCAACCCGGGTTAATCACGGTCCTGCGCGTCGAGGGGCTGGATCACTCGGTCTGGCTGGATCAAAGCGATCCGCAAGCCCAGCCCGTGACCACACCGCAGTTGGCGTATCTTATCAATAATATCTTGAGTGATGAGACGGCACGCTGGCCCAGTCTTGGACACCCAAACCCATCAGAGATCGGAGAAACCGCGGCCATGAAATACGGGCAGACTTCTGACGGCCATGATCTGTGGACGGTCGGCTACACACCCGCGCGCCTGGTCGCCGTGTGGTCAGCGAGCCATGCCGCCGACTCCGCTCGGCTTTCACCGCAGCTTTCCACTGGGCTATGGAGCGCGCTGATGCAAACCGCATCGCGATCACTTCCATCCCAAGGTTGGTCCCTGCCTGCAGGGATTACAACGATGGAGGTGTGTGATCCATCGGGATTGCTGCCGACCAAAGATTGTCCATCCATTGTCAGTGAGATTTTTCTGAACGGGAACGAGCCGGTTCAGCCGGATGATCTATATCAAAGCGTTGCGGTGAATCGGGAAACCGGTTACCTTGCCACGGTATTTACGCCGCCGCAATTGGTCGAGGACAGGGTGTTCATGATGATCCCGCCTGAGGCGCAGGCTTGGGCGAAATCCGCGGGAGTGCCCATTGCACCCAGCGCCTACGATGCCATCCAGCCGCCACAGGTCAATCCGGACGTTAACATCACCGCGCCAGCCTTGTTTGCAGAAGTGAACGGGCAAGTGCAGATCAAAGGAACAGCGGCCGGCGCGGATTTCAGCAGTTATCGTGTATTGGTGGGTCAGGGGATTGACCCGCAAACTTGGATTCAAATCGGGAGTGACTCGACCACACCAATCCATGATGATACCTTGGCGACGTGGGATACCAAGAATTTGACCGGATTATATGCCGTGCAACTGCAAGTCGTTCGTGCTGATCAACGCGTGGATGTTGCGACGATCCAGGTGACGATCACCAATCCATAACCTCTAGCTGATTCTTTTTAACCAACAGACCCCCAAGTACAACTTGGAGGCCCTGTTGGTTTGTTTTGCATTCCCTCCCTTCCGCGTTTATTGCGCTGTTATCGTTATCGTGAAATAGGTGGACCAGCTGCTGGGATTCGCACCGTTGGCCTTGACACGCCAATACAGCGTCCCGGCGGGCAGGTTGGAGGCCACCATATAGCTGCTCGTCTTGACTGTGGAGGTGCGAACCAATTTTGTGAAGGCGGTGTTCCTGGACACCTGAATGGTATAACTTGTGGCGCCGCTTACAGTTTCCCATGTGAATGTTGGCTTCAAAGAGCCTGTTGAACCGGTTGGAGAGTCCATGGTGGGTGCGAGCATGGCCGTACGGAATGTCCATACCGCCGAGGGTGAATACTTGCCGGCTGAGTCATAGGCCCGCACGCGCCAATAGTACTTGGTATTCGACTCTAGGGGCGAGGTCAGAGTGTAACTCAGACCCGTCGGATTAACATCTACTACCAGGGAATGGAAGGCCGAGTCGGTCGCAACCTGCACTTCGTAATTTACGATGGTCCTGCCAGCAGGCGCTTTGGCTGCTTTCCAGGTCAGGGCCGGAGTGTAATTGCTCGTCAACCCATTGTTCGCCGGGGAGACCAACTTGGGGCCAATCGGCTGCGTGATGGTCATGAATGAGCATGGCGTTGACCATGTGCCCCAAACCTTTCCAATTTCAACCCGGACACGCCAATAGAGGGTTACATTGGCAGGAAGATTGGAAGTTGTAGTGTAGTTGGAGGGCGTGACCGTTGCACTCTTGATCACCGAGGTGAATTTGGAGGAGTTGCTGATTTGAAGCTGGTAGGCAGCTGCTCCAGTGACATCCGTCCAGTCGAAAGTGGGCGCATCGTTGTTCAGGATGCTCGAATCGGCAGGGCTGAGCAACACCGCCGTGGAGGTAGGTACCACGTTGATTGTGAAGTTCGCACTGGTCGCGGCTTCGTTAGCATCAACCACTGTGATTGTGACCTGGAGCGATCCCGGTTGGGCGAGGACGATGCTAGATTCCAAAGTGTTCGCGCTGATCTTGAAGGAGGCTGCGTCGCTTCCACCGGTGATGGAGTAAACGTAAGGGCTGACCCCGCTCAGGGTGGATAAGGTTCCGATCACTGTGCCGCTCGGCTGACCTTCAGAAATGGACGCGTTGGAGAGCGAAATGCTTGAAGGTGGATTGCTGACAGTGAACGACTGTTGAGCTTGAGGAGCCGCGGTGTAATTGTCGTTTCCGGCTTGATTGGCATCGATGAGGCAGGTGCCGGCCCCTATGAAGGAGACCTCATGGCCGCTGATCGAACACACGGACGAGGCCGAGGCATCGATCGTCAAGCTGACTGGCAGGCCAGAAGATGCGGTTGTTGACAGGGAATAGGTTGGTCCGCCAATCACGGCGTTGGTGGGTGCGTTGGAGGTAAAGCTGATGGTTTGGTTGGCTTTGCCAACAGGGAAGGTCTGCTGGACCTGGGGGGCGGCCGTGTAATTGTCGTTTCCGGCTTGATTGGCATCAACGATGCAGGTGCCGGTTCCCCCGAAGGAAACCACTCCGCTGTCATTAATTGAACAGACGGAAGCTGCTGCGGCATCAATCGTAAACACAACTGGATTATTGGAATCGCCACCGTTGGCAGTTGGGGTATAGGTTGCTCCACCCGGTTCTGCATTGGAAGGAGAGCTTGAAGTAAAGGTAAGGCTTTGGCTGGCCTTATTGATCACGAAGTCGCCAGCCGAGGCGCCGATCAGGCTATTGTAATTGGTCGTGTCGTCCGGAAGGAAGTCGGCCGTAATTGAATAGGTGCCTGAGTTGGTGGGAACAATGGATGAACCGTTATATTGAACATTGCTGATCGTGCCCGGTACAGAGCCACTCACATTCGCCGTCTCTTGCAAGCTACTGTAGGTGACGGGTGAGTTCGTCACCATCAGGGTGGGAGTGGTCCTGGAAGTGACTATGAATGCCTGCTGAGCCTCAGCAGCCACGTTGTAATTGTCGTTGCCAGCCTGATCGGCATCAACGATGCAACGGCCGGCGCCTGCAAAGGAAACCACTCCGTTGTTATTGATCGAGCACACGGATGTAGCGCTGTCATCGATCGTCAGGGTAACTGACAAGCCAGAGGTGGAGTTCGCCGTTGGAGAATAAGTTGGTCCGCCGACATATTCTCCGGCGGGCGATGATGTGAAGGAAATTGTCTGGTTGGCCTTGTTGAGCGAAACATCGAGGGCTGCTGAAGTGGCCGAGCTGTAATTGTCGTCGGCTGCCTTCATAGCTGTAATGGAGCAATTGCCGCTGGCATCCGTGACTGTGATTACACCGGTGGACGAATCCACACTACATCCCGTGGATGAACCGGCATCGTATGACAACATGCCCATCCCATCACCACCTGAGGTCGTGACGGTTCCACCGACTCCATAAGTAATGTTGGAAGGTCCAGTGACCATCAGGGTCGATTGATCGGCCTTGGCAATTGAGATGATCTGCTGTTGCAACGCGGCAGTAAAGTTGGCCGTTGCCATGGCTGAGGCTTGAGCAACACATGTACCTGAGCCAGAAGAGCTGAACGTAGCGCCGCTAACGAGCGCGCATGGACCACTCACCCAGCTATAGGTTAGCGTGGAATTGTCAGTGTTGGTTGTCGAAGCGCTTACAGTAAAGTCCCCGCCCAAATACGTAGGTGTTGGTGCTATACCAAATGTGATGGCCGGTGTGGCGGGAGCGATGGTGTCGCTGACGGAGCCGCTGGCATCACTGTAATTGCCGGCAGGATCATGGAAGGACCAAGCGTCGGCGGTGTAGGCACCGGCGGCGGTGTGAGCGGTGCCGGAGAGGGTGAGGTCGGCGCTGAGGTCTTCGCTCTTCACACCTGTGGCGGCCGCCGTGGCGGTATGAGAAGCGCCATCATAGGTGAGGTTATAAGGAGTGACGTTGATGGAGGCGTCGACCTTGTTGACGATGAAGCTTTGATCCACATTGGAGGCGGCATTGTAGTTGCTGTTGCCACTCTGGCTGGCCCGGATCGTGCAGGTGCCGGCGGATGTGAGGCTGACGGTGGAGTCTGAGACCGAGCAGACACTCGTGGTGGTGCTGGAGAAACTGACCGGCAAACCTGAAGTGGCCGAAGCAAAAGAACTGATATCAAAATCAGGGTCGCCATAAGTCTTGGCTGGCAATGTGCCCAAGTCGAAGCGGATGCTCTGGGTGGCGGGGTTGACGGTGAAGCTTTGATCCACATTGGAGGCGGCATTGTAGTTGTTGTTGCCACTCTGACTGGCCCGGATCGTGCAGGTGCCGGCGGATGCGAGGCTGACGGTGGAGCCTGAGACCGAGCAGACACTCGGGGTTTCGCTGGAGAAACTGACTGCCAAACCAGAGGTGGCTGAAGCATAAGAACTGACGTCAAAATCGGCGTCGCCGTACGTTTTATCGGGCAATGCGCTGAAGTTGATGGCTTCGCCGGCCTTGCCATTGCCAAACGACTGGTCAACGGGCTGTGCGGCGCTATAGTTGCTGTCGCCGGCCTGGCTGGCTTCGATCGTACAGGTACCGGCGGACAAGATGCTGACTGTGGAACCTGAGACCGCGCAGACATCTGTGGTCGTGCTGGCAAAGCTGACGGGTAAACCCGACGTGGCTGTGGCGCTGACATCAAAGGGAGGATTACCATAGGTCTCGTCGGGTATTGCATCGAAGTTGATGCTCTGGCTGGCAGGGTTTACCGTCAACGCGCCGTTGGCGTAGCTGATGGTGTAATTAGCCAAGCCGGTGCCAACCGCCGCGCTCGGGACAATGGGATACGGTGAACCTGCCACCGTAGCTGATCCATCAGCGCCCGTGCTGTTGAGAGTCACGCTGGTAACAGTGTCGCTGTTTACCAAACCAGGAGCAGTGAATTCCGTCCCGGCGAAACTTACGGTGTCACCATAGTTCTTGCTGAGGCTGTTGGCCGTGATGGTCAGCGGCTCGGGATTAACAGTCAGGCTGCCGTTAACATAGGTAATAACATAATGAGTAAGACCAGTGCCAACTGCCGCGCTTGGAACGATGGGATACGGCGAACCCGCCACGGTCGCTGCGCCACTTGCGCCCGTGCTGTTGAGCGTCACCTTGGTTACGCTGCCGCCAGCAACCAACGCACTGGTGGAAAACTCCGTTCCAGCGAAATTTACGCCTGTACCATAGATCTTACTGGTACTGTTGGCTGTGATGGTCAGGCCGGGTGTACCAACATAGATAATGCCGGTTGTCGCCGCGAAATATGTGTTGTTCTTATAGTAGGCGCTGGAGCTGGTGGAACCCCAACTCCCCAAAGCTTCCTGCGTGCCGCCCAGTGTTAAAGTTTTCACAGTAGGACCAAGGCCGGCCCCAATATTAGCTTGCACACCAGATACAATGCTCAGATTGTTGTTAACTTTGATGCTGCTCGATGCCATGGTTTTCGCACCAGTGCCGCTGAAGATGAGCGTATCATAGGTGGTGGCTTTCACCGTCTGGGCAGCACCCGTGTAATTGACGGTATTGCCAGCGGCGGTAGCCGTCAGCGTGGTGAAGGTTGACGTGCTGCCAATGTTGAGCGTACCCGTTGCGCTGTTGGTAAGAGCCTTCACAGTGCCGGTACCATTGATATTAACGGTCCCTCCATTGGTAATCGTGGTAAGTGTAGAAGCGCCGTTGATATTCAGTGTACCGGTTGCGCCGTTCGTAAGCGCACCCGATCCTGCAAGGGAAGTAGTCGCAGTGATTGTGCTGTTGTTGGTCAGGGTAACACCGGTAATCGTGAGGGTGGTGGGTACGGTCAATGTACCTGAGTTGGTGTAGGCGGCCGTTTTGAATGTAACTTTAGGAATGACGGTAGTGGTCGCGCCGCTAAGGGTCCCTGCGGCGCTGAAGGTATGCAAACCGGCCAGGGCGGTAAAGGTGGTCGCATTGTTTATCAGGCTGCCGTTGAAGGTAAAGGTGTCCAAAAGAGTATTGGCTCCACCATTGGTTTCATCCCACACGGCACCGCTATTGAGCGTAACATCGCCATTGAATGCCATTGCCTTTGCGGTCGTGTTGGTGGAGCCAAAGTTGATCGTTCCGCTTATATTTGTGGTCCCAGTAACGGTAAAAGCCCGTCGCATAGTGACTTTGCCGCCGCTATTGATAGTCAGCCCGCCGAACGATATGGTGCCGCCGCTTGTAGTAAGGTTGGCCCCATCATTGACTGTGACTGACCCTGTTTGAGCAACGGCCGCCGAAATATTGACAGCGCCCGTACCCGTGGTTGCGATGGTGACATTATCGGTTGGGGCTGGAACAACCCCGCCCACCCACGTTGTAGCCACATTCCAAGTGCCGCCAGACGCGGTGCTGATGATCGTTGCCGCATAGGCCGGCGCTGACGGCATGCCCATCAGCGCGATCATTAGGATTGCGAGCGTGGCCATAAATTTGATGATGACTGAACGGACTTTCATAATTTTTCCTTAATTGATTTTATAATTTCATAATAACGACTTGAGTTTCGAGTGCAAAATCGCGCACAAGGAATGTGCGATCGCACTGAACCTTAAAAAGGGAAAAGCAAATACCAATTATGGACTGACAGCCGGTGGACCCAACTCCAACCCAAAAAATGCCAACGCCGAACGTTGCGGCTGATAAGGTGTGAGCATGGTGCATCGATTCGCTTTGCTGGGATCCCAAGCCGGGCGATTGGGCTTCACTTGATCGCGCATCAGCAGCAATTGCCAATGAGCCAAGGCGTAGAGCCAGATCCATTGTTGAGCGCTCACCAGATTCGGCGAACGATTGGAATTGAGTCCCATGGGCTCTTTGAGAAATCGGAAGAGATGCTCGATCGCAAATCTCCAAAGATACATGCGACCCAGATCGGAAAGCGCCACGTTCTGCGGTCCGGTCCACCATAACCACATCGGTCGTTTATAACGCGGCATGCCACCGGCTTTCAGGAATTCGACTTGGATCAGAGTGCCGATCAGGGTAGCTAATTTCTTAAAATGTAATTTCCGCCAGGCTTGCACCCGTACGGTTTGCTCTCCGAGTTGAAAAGTCTCTTCCCGGTCGGCAGCACGATGAGTGCCATTCAGTTTGAAGGACTTGCCATGTTTGCGAGCAGCGCCGCGACTGCCTTTCGGTTTCCGCTTCGGCTCTTCATACAAGATACCATTGCCTCGCAGACGGATCAGAGAAAACGTACGCTGCCACTGCTCAAAAATGCCTGGAAACTGGCAGTCTTGATACCGGCTGTCCGCCCAAGATGACTTTCGCTTGGGGGCCACGCACATCCAATTCCTGCACTTGCACCGCCGCCAGCTTCGTATCCGTGCTCTCCGTGCTGATCCGTTCCACGTCCACCGTCCCCGCCCACGAAGTCCCGCAATGAATCAGCCGCGCCACCCAGGAATACTTGTGTCCGTAGCGCAGCGGCTCGCTCGGGTTGGATTTCAACGCACTGCGATCCGGCAGGGTCTCGGCTTCTTCATGTTCGTTGGGAGTAGCGTCTACTGCATAGACTGGATGGCCTGCGATCGTTTCGCTGTCTTCCGGCACACAACCTGGCAAGAGCGAAAGAATTTCCCCGATATCCATCTCGCCGTGTCCTAACCCGTCGTACACACTCTCGAACTTCCGCCGGAACGGCCTCTGTTCGCTCAAGGCCACGGGCGAACTCACCTGGCCTGCCACGGTCAGGGCGTC
Source organism: Anaerolineales bacterium (assembly GCA_035516425.1). Classification (GTDB taxonomy): domain Bacteria; phylum Chloroflexota; class Anaerolineae; order Anaerolineales; family Villigracilaceae; genus Fen-1038. The sequence continues at coordinate 8,433 of DATJAH010000068.1, read as the reverse complement.
GATCAAGTCGAATAGAATATCCGCTCGTTTCTTCAGACTTTGGTATACTGCTTTTCGGAACTCGCTGATTTTGTTTTTCCTCACACAAAAACTTTCTCGGCAAGTTCCATCTTTGTTAAGGTCCTACGAACTCTAAACACAAGTAACTATTACGTACGGCGCTTAGTTTAATATATCTAAGATACGCGGTACCTCTCAACCGACTTACACATAATTCAGTGATTGTGACATCGATTTAGCGCAGTTGAAAAACCTTTGTTATTGACCAGAAATGTCGTATTTGAGGGCACGCTTCGCGCCGTTATAATTGTTGGCAAGGTGAAATCAACGGAAAAACCTTCTCTCTCGGATCGTCTAAGATCGCTCGGCGTTAAGGTCGGTGCGCTCGAGATTCCTGCAGCGACAGGGGATGTGCGCTTTCCAATCGACTCGGTGATGACGGGCACGTTTGCAGCCAATCCATTGGGCGAGACGTTTATTCACGAAGAACATTTTGATGCGGATTACCATCACGGCCTCGCGCCGATCAAACTTCAAGCCTCGCTTGACATGCTGGCAGCCTGGGCGGCAGATGCTCGTTTGAGCGATTTGCCCATTGAGACTTTTGCTTTTCTTGATACCGAGACATCCGGCCTTTCAGGCGGCACCGGCACATATGCCTTTTTGATCGGCGCGGGACATTTTGTCAATGGAGAATTCTCATTGCGGCAATTCTTCATGCGCGATCCGTCGGAAGAACCCGCGTTGCTGGAAGGATTGGGACAATTCCTCGCCTCGGCCAAGGTCCTGGTCACATTCAACGGCAAGGCTTTTGACGCGCCGTTGCTTGCGACACGCTATACATTGCATGCCATTCCCATCCCCTTCAAGGATTTCGCTCATCTGGATCTGCTCCCATTGGCACGGAGGTTGTGGCGCGACCGATTGGAATCGCGTGCTTTGAAGCATCTGGAAGAGAATATTCTCCTTGCGCCGCGCACCGTGCAGGAAGTGCCAGGTTATGAAATTCCTTATCTCTATTTTGATTATCTGCGCGACGGCGATGCCCGTCCATTGAAAGGGGTGTTCTATCACAACGCCATGGATGTGGTGGCCATGGCGGCCCTGCTGAGTCACATGGCACGGATGCTGGAAGATCCGTTTCATGAAAGCATTGAACACGGCCTCGATGTGATTGCGCTCGCGAAGCTTTATGAGGACCTCGGTCAGTGGGATACGGCGGCACGTCTCTTTGAGCGCGGCTTGGAAAAAGGCATCGCCGAGGAAAGTTTTGGTGAAACGGTACACCGCCTCTCGGTCTTGCAAAAGAGGCGCGGCGACTTCGATGAGGCGGTTCGTTTGTGGGAAGAAGCGGCAGGCAAGGGCCATATCTATGCTTTCATCGAACTAGCCAAATATTATGAGCACCGGGAGCGCGATGTGAAGTCCGCGCTAAAATGGACCAAAGCCGCCCAGAGGCAAATTGAGAAATCCGACCTGCCGGCCTACGCGCGCAAGCATTGGATGGATGAATTGACTCACCGCCGCCAGCGGCTGGATAGCAAGGTGGAAAAATAAAAGGTGGCAGTATAATGGATGCGCCAAAGGAGGAACGATGGAAATTACTATCTTGAAACAGCAGGGGCGTGTACCGGTGACGGTGATCCAGCCGCACGGTGATGTGGACGCGTCCAATTACGCGGAACTCGTCAGCAAAGCCCGCGAACTTTTCAACGCGGGCGCCAGGGATTTTTTGGTCGATTTAAGCAAGGTGCCCTTTATGAGCAGTGCCGGGCTGGTGGCTTTGCACAGCATAGCCATGTTTCTGCGCGGCGAACCGGCGATCGATCCACAATCAGGTTGGGCAGTACTCAAGTCCATGGATCGCTCGCGCGGGGGCGGCATGCAAGCCCATATCAAATTGCTGAGTCCGCAGGAGATGGTCAGCGAAACGCTGGATAAGGCTGGCTTCATCCAGTTCTTTCAGGTTTATACGGATCTAAAAAAAGCGGTGGACTCGTTTTGATGGGTCGCCATTTACATTCGTTTTTTCATGAGGACGCGCCATGTATGTTTCCCATTTTTATCGTGAAGAAGATTTAAATAAGATCGCGGACTTTCTCCGTGAACATGGCTTCGCCACCCTGGTGCTGGCCGAGAATAACATTCCGGTCGCGTCGCATCTGCTCGTGGACTTTCAAACGGATTCCGATGGAACGTGGCTCTTCAGCGGACATATGGCGCGCGCCAACCCGCTCTGGCAGAAGTTTGATTCTAAAAGAGAAGTGCTGTTGATATTTGGCGGACCAAACAGCTACATCTCGCCGACCTGGTACAACCATCTCAATGTTCCGACTTGGAATTACATCGCGGTGCATCTTTATGGTTTTCCGCGCCTGATCGATGGCGGGGACGAATTGCGCGATATCCTCTCCCGCCTCATCCAGCGTTACGAAACGAACAGCTCCTATCGGATGGAGACTCTGCCGCCTGATTTTGCTGAGAGCCAGATGCAGGGCGCGGTCGGTTTTCAGATCAAGGTGACGCGCCTGGAGGCCAATTTCAAATTAAGCCAGAACCGCGACGACGAGGATCATGCCCATATCATTCAGCATCTCAAAGAACGCGGCGATGAGCAATCGGTTGCCATCGCTGAACAAATGAGGAAGTACAGACAGGTCTAAGTGAAAACTCCGGCACGACATGCTGCAGGAATTTTCCAGTCATTGGGCCCGACCGTGTTCCGTTCGGTCGCCGGTTTCGGGGCCAAGCAGAACACGCCATTGGCCGAATCGATCTTGATTAAGAATGATCACGGTTGCCAAAAAGGTGGAAATGGGAACCGCCGCAATCAGCCCCAAGGAACCTACCAGCGTTCGCACAATTTCTTCGGCCAAGAATTCAGAGTTGATGAAATAGCTGTAGCTTCCGTTGCCGAGGGTGAAGATCAAAAGAAGCGGCAGGGCCGCCCCTGTGTAAGCCAAGACTAAGGTATTCACGGTAGCGGCCACATGGTCCTGGCCGATACGCATGGCTTTTTGAAGCGTGCTTCGGAATCCCAGCGCTGGGTTGGCGTCATGAATCTCAACCACCGCCGCCGACTGCGACGTGACGAGATCGTCCAGCACGCCCAGCGAGCCAATGATCATCCCACCCAGGAGCAAGCCGCGCGGGTCAATCGGCACCGAAGAGAACTGCATCAGGAATCCGGTGTTTTCGTCTCCATAACCGGTGAGGCGTGTCAGATATACAAAGAACAAGGAAAGAGCTCCGGTCAGCAAAAGGGAGACCATGATGCTTACGACCGAAGCATGGGTTTTCAGATTCCAGCCATAGGTCAGATACAAAGTGGCCGCCAAAAGAATCAGGGAACCGATCAAACTAACTTGAACCGGATCTTCTCCCGCAAGAACGTGCGGGATCACGTAGCCGATGATTATTACCATGCTGACGCCCAACGACACCAAACTGCCCAGGCCTTTCCAGTGTCCCATCACCAGCATGGAAAGGATGAAGGTGATCAGCAACACCAAGAGCGGTCGGGTGCGCACGTAATCCACATAATGTGCCTGCAGCAGACCGTCCGGGGTTTTATCTACTTCCACATAAACTTCATCGCCCGGCACAAAGCGGAAATTGTCATTGCGAAGTTGAACCTTCCCATAATCAATTTGAAGCGGAAGGCCCTTGTAATCGCCCTCCAGGATGTCGACTTGCATCACCTGATAGGGCTGATTCCTGCCGTTGAGGTTGATTTGCCCCTCGTCAATAATCTTCGTCACCTGCGCCAGCACCGTCTGTGAACCGAACGTCGCGCCCATGCTGCTCGAAAACTGCGGCGGCTCGAAGAAATAAGGAATGCCAAAAATCAGCAGGACGGAGAACCCTAAGATGATGATCGCGGCCGCGCCAACAAACGAAACCGGGACTTTTTTCATTTTTCCTCTTTGTCAACCGGCCAGTATAAGGCACAACCGGGCGGCGAAAGGCGGCTCTAATTTTCAACTCATGTTTGCCTAACCCGCTCAGGTATAATGATTGCGATGGAAATACCCTCACCGCGATTCAATGTATCCCGTTTCCTGATCTGGCTTATTCTCCTTGGTTGCGCCATCATAATTCTTTATACAAGCCTGCCCTCGACGGCATGGTCGTGGCTTGGACAACGGCTTGCTGTTTTTGCCACTGTATTTCTGGGGATATTCATCGAGGCTCTTCCGTTTTTATTAATGGGGACCCTTTCTTCGGGGTTGGTCGAGGTGTTTCTCTCAGACGATTGGCTGGCGCGTTCCGCCCCGCGCCGCGCCATCCCCGCTGCGTTGGTCGGAGCTTCGCTCGGCTTGATCTTTCCCATCTGCGAATGCGGAACAGTCCCACTGACGCGGCGCCTCTTCCGAAAGGGACTGCCGTTACCGGCTGGCATTGCTTTTTTATTAGCCGCGCCTGTCCTCAATCCAATCGTTATATTGAGCACCGCAACTGCGTTCGGTTGGGGGAGAATGTTGCTGTGGAGAGTCGGCCTTAGTTTGTTGATCGCAGTTTCAATCGGTTTGGCATTTTCCATCGAGAAGGATATTGCCCCTATTCTGCGAACGCCAACATTCAAAACAGACCTTCCTGTCCTCGATCATCATTTGAATGAAACTTTCATCCAAAAGATCCGTCGCGCACTGATCATCAGCGCAGATGAGTTTTTTGAGATGGGACGCTATCTGGTTTTAGGAGCGTCGCTTGCTGCGGTTTTGCAAACGTTCATTTCACAAACCTCATTACTTGCAGTTGGAAGCGGGCCCATTCTTTCCGTTCTTATCATGCTGGCATTGGCAGTCCTATTATCCATCTGCTCCACGGTTGATGCGTTCATTGCTCTCGGCTTCATGGGAAGTTTCAGTTTTGGCTCTGTTCTTTCGTTTCTGGTCTTTGGTCCGATGGTGGATATCAAAAGTATCTTGATGTTCCTGCAAGTCTTCCGCCGAAAGTCGGTTTTTTACCTCGTTCTTTTGCCTTTGCTGATGAGTTTGTTGGCAGGATTGGCATTCAATTACTTTTACGGGTGAGGGCCATGTCCATTCGATCCTACCGTTTCCTGCAAGCCTTTATTCTTTTCGCCCTGGTAGTATTTATCGGCTTTAAATTAATCAGCGGCACATTATCTCTCTATATCAACATACGCTTCATGCCTTTGACCCTCTTTGGAATTGTTGTACTTGCCATCATGACATTCATAATCCTTCGACTTGCAAATTCCGAATCGGGGGAGCATGAACCTCACGAGGCAATTCATCAGCACAACCTATCTCTGAGCGCGTTGATGATCTTAGTTGTCCCGCTACTGATCGGTGTTCTAATTCCAGCGCACCCTCTCGATGCAACCGCCGCTTCCACGCGCGGCATGAACGTCTCTGCGCCTTTGGTTAGTAGCTCGTCCGCGCGCCAATTCCAAGCCGCGGCAGACGCCCGCAATATTTTGGATTGGATTGTCATCTTTAATTCAACCAGTGATCTCTCGCCGTACGTCGGTCAGACAGCCAGAGTGACCGGTTTCGTTTATCATGATCCGCGCCTGCCGGCGAATCAATTCATCGTGAGCCGTTTTGTCATCACCTGCTGCACAGCGGATGCTTCGGCGATAGGCATGATCGTTGATTGGAACGAAAGTGCGGACTTAAAAGAAAGTTCGTGGGTGGAGGTCAAGGGACCAGTACAAGCAACCAAGTTGGGCGGCCTGCCGATCCCGTTGATCGAAGCCAGTTACGTCCAGGCCACGCCGCAGCCGGATCAGCCCTATCTGTATCCATGAAATTGCACATCTTTCAGCCACTTGATCTTGCCGCTGGAGGTTTAGCCCTAATATTGATCGTCATCATTGGTGCCGTGATTTGGATAGGTACCTGGGAGGGCGTCCAAGTTAATCTCGCTACTACTGATGACAGCGGAGCGATCAGCCCGCTGTCATCCATTGATCTTAGATTTTCAGAACCGGTTAACCAGACCATTGCCCAATCGCTATTTTTGATGCAACCTAATACGCCGGGCAAGCTGGATTGGGTGAATACCGTGACTCTTCGATTCACTCCTCTTCAACCCTTGCGGCCGGATAGCGACTATCAAATCCGAATGAAGGCCGGATCTTTAGGTGGTCATAATTTGTTTATGCGATTCGATCGTCTCTGGACACTTCATGTACGTGTACCGCAAATCGCTTATCTTGCCTCCATCAATAACGACATTCAACTCTGGGCGGTTGACGTGGATGGAAAGTCTCCGCATCGGATTGGCAGTTTTGATAAAGCCATCTTTGATTTCGATGCCGCGCCCAATGGCGAGTTTGTGGTTTTTTCCGCCCTGAACGACAAACAGGGCGCTGATTTATGGTATGTGGGCCGCAACGGAGACTCATTGCGCCTGCTTGTCCTGTGCGGCGCGGCTCGTTGCACGTCACCCGCGATTTCACCTGACAGTCAACAGGTTGCTTATACGCGCGAGGCAGCACCCATTACTCCCAGCATGCCGACCGGCGCGCCGCGCACTTGGGTGTTTAATATTCAAAGCGGCGAGGATCATCCCCTTTATTCCGATCCACAAATTATCGGTTTTGGTCCCGCCTGGTCGCCGGATGGAAAATATATAACATCGTACGATGGTGTTCAGGCAGTCATTCAAGTGGCATCCATTGCCACCGGCGAACAATTTTCGTTACCGAGCGCGACCGGAGGCGATATGCCTGCTTGGTCTCCGGATAGCAAATCCATATTATTCACAGATGAAGCGACTTCAGTGGATGGTTCCAGTTCATGGACTGAAGTCAAAATGGCCAACGTGGACACGGGCGATATCTCGGTCTGGATTGGGAAAAATGATACACAAGATTATCAATATGGAGATTTGGCATGGGCTCCGAATCCAAATGAGATCATTATCGGCCTGAAGCTTCCGCCTGATTTTACATCGAGGGGACTGCTCTTGGTGCAGCCAAACGACTTGGGCGGTCCCATGGTCGCGAACGATCCTCGATTCATTTATGAAACTCCGATCTGGGATCCCTGGGGGAATGATGTCTTATTCCAGGAAGAAATGATCACAGGGCAGCACACAACCGATGTTGCAGTTTGGCAGGAGGGAATGTCGCAACCTCACATCGTGGCGCAAGGCACATGGCCGCATTGGCTGCCCTGATCGCTCTTGACTATTTTGACTTTCTGTATATAATTGAAAATGATTTTCAATATCACTTATGGCTGTAAATAACTGGCTCGCCCTATTGCAAGAGAACGGCTATCGTCTGACGGGCGCGCGCCGCGCCGTCGTTGAGATCATCGCCGATAGTCACCGCGCCCTCACCCCGGTCGAAGTATATGATGCGGCGCGCGAGCAATATCCCGCCCTCGGCCTGGTCTCCGTCTATCGCACGCTGGAAAAGCTGGAAGAACTTGGTTTGATCCAGCGCGTTCACCAGCCGCAGGGATGTCAGGCTTTCATCAAAGCAGGTAAGGGTCATCAGCATCTTTTGCTTTGCAGTAAGTGCGGACGAACGACCCTGTTCGATGGAGACGATCTCGATCAATTCATCAAGTCCGTCGCGCGCAAGACGGGCTATCAGATCAATGAACATTGGCTACAACTTTTCGGTTTATGTGAAAATTGCAAGTAACCAAAGGAGAAACTTATGTGTATGTTTTGTGCGGCAATTCCGGTTGCGGCTACTACCGGCATCACCCTTAACGGTAAACAAATCGAAGCAAAAAAGAAAGCCGAGTCGGCGGGCACGGAAAAACCAATTTCCAAGCCCATCATGCAAATCACTGCCGGTGTGGTGATCGTGCTGATGATCGGGTCGGTCACCTATCACACCCTGACGTATCTTCCCTGACCTAAGGCGGACCGCCTAATCGAGGCGGCGCGCCTCAACAATAAATTTGGTTTACCTTATCAGCGGACTTCACTTAGTCCAGCTAGCTATCGCTTTGCCATTCAACATCCATATCTACTTACTAACATTTTTAATCGGAGGCTAAAATGAACAAAAACAAACGAAACCATTTTTGGACATTTGCGGTTGCGATGCTATCCTTAGCGCTAGCGCTCAACGCCTGTTCGGGAGCAAGCGCTTCATCCGGAAATAATGCCGGCACGGTTTCCGTTGTAGCGGCGGAGAATTTCTACGGAGATATTGTTCAGCAATTGGGAGCAGGTCACGTGTCGGTAATCAGCATTCTTTCGGATCCAAATGCGGACCCGCATGAATATGAATCCAGCGTGCAAGATGCTGCGGCGGTCAGCAAGGCTCAACTGGTGATTCAGAATGGAGCCGATTATGATACCTGGATGGATAAGCTGCTCGCCGCTTCTCCCAATCCCAATCGAATCCTTTTGGTCGCGGCGGATGTCGCCAGCGATCCGTTACCGGATAACCCTCACCTTTGGTACGGCATCGATAATGTTCAGTCCATCGCG
>DATJAH010000067.1:0-181736 GCA_035516425.1 Anaerolineales bacterium | reverse complement strand
AAGCAGGAGAGCCATGACGATGTGCCCAGATACAGATGGGCTTCATAATCTCTGACCGCCCCCGAGCCGATCGCCGCGGATTGTGTGTCGCCCGTACCCATGACCACTTTCACATCGGTCGAAAGACCGAGTTCGGCGGCGACTTCGGGTTTGATCGTTCCCAGAATATCAAGAGATTGTTTCATATCCGGAAGTTTGTGGACGTCCACGCCCATCATCTTAATAAGCTTCTCATCATAGTGAATATGATTCGGATCCCGGTTATCCGTTGCCCAGAGCAAAAGCGAAACGTCAAAGGAGGAAGCGAATTTTCCAGTGAACTCCAGATTCAAATAATCTTTCGGTTCAAGAAACTTAAAAGTCTCACGATAAATATCCGGCAGTTCATTCTTGATATAGAGAATGTGCGCGATGGAGTCCTTGCCCGAATGCGCGGGAATGCCGCCGGTGAGGCTCAGCCAACTGAGCAATTTGGTAATTCCGTAGCCTTCAATTTTTATCAAACCATCGGTGATAGCTTTGGCATATTTTGCGCCGCGCGTGTCCATCCACGAAATGGCGTTCATCAGCGGACGACCGTTTTTATCCACCGCAACCGTGGTTGACCACTGGCTAGTGGCGGAAATGGCCAAGATGTCTTGTGCGGGAACAAGACGACGTGCAAGCAAACGTTTTGCCGCGCTCTTGACCGCCTGCCACCAGTCGCTTGGTTTTTGTTCCGCGCCACCGTTGGGTAAAAAGGAAATGGGCGTTGGCTCGAACTCATGCATTAATACTTCTCCATGCATGTTGACGATTGAAACTTTGGGACCGGATGTTCCCAGGTCAATGCATAAAACGTATTTGTTTTCCATTCCGTCTCTCTCTTGGGGGTTAGACCACGCTCAACAACAACTGTCTTTGTTCCACGCTTTCGCCGGCCTTCACCTTGATGCGTTCGACCTTGCCGGCGCGCGGCGACTTCAATTCATTTTGCATCTTCATCGATTCGAGAATGACCAGCACCTGACCTTTTTCAATGGTCTGTCCTTCGTTGACGGGAACCGCGACGACTAGGCCCGGCATCGGAGCTTTCAACTGGAATTCGCCCGACTCCTGCACCTTGCCTCCCGCCGAACCCTTTAAACGTTTCTCGCGTTCATCCTCCACCTTGACCGGATACTGCCGCCCAAAGAGGAGCACTTGCCATTCATCCTCCACCGGATAAACATAGGCCTCGTAGGATTGACCATCAATCAGCATCGAGTAAACCGGCTGACCGCTCACCGATTCAAAGTCCACATCGAAGACTTTGTCGTTGATGCTGATATGATGTTCATCAATGATGTCGACCGCAAACTCTTTTTCGTCAATGGTTGTTATGTATTTCATCTTTGCTCCGCCTTATCTATGCAGGCGTTCCCAGCGCCCGACCCATTTCCAGTTGCTGGTATCGCGTTCGTTGCGCATGACGAATTGCGCGGCGCGTTCCGCCTCTTGATGAGCGACCAATGTCGCAAAGACCGCGGCGATTTCAGGATGATGCGCTTCGCGTTCTCCTTCCGCTTCAGGCATGGAGAATCGTTCTTCGACGAAACGCGTGTCATATTGGCCGCCCATGAAGCGATGACTGTCCATCATGGTTTGATGGAACGGAATGTTCGTTCGCACGCCGACGATGCGATACTCCTCCAGCGCGCGGCGCATGCGCAAGATAGCCTGACCTCGCGTCTCGCCCCATATGGCCAGCTTGGCAATCATTGGATCATAGAACGGCGTGATCTCAATGCCCGAATAAACGCTCGTATCGACTCTTACGCCCGGCCCGGTGGGAACGATGCTGAGCGTGACGCGTCCGGTCGAGGGCATGAAGCCGTTATATGGATCTTCGGCGTTGATGCGGCATTCGATGGCGTGCCCGCGGATCTTGATGTCTTTCTGTTTGTAGCTCAGCTGCCGCCCGCGCGCGATACGGATTTGTTCCGCTACGATGTCGATGCCGGTGACTAATTCGGTGATCGGATGCTCCACCTGCAACCGTGTGTTCATTTCAAGGAAATAAAAATTCTTGTCTTTGTCCACCAGGAATTCAATCGTTCCGGCATTTACGTAATCTACTGACTGCGCCGCCTTCACAGCCACCGTTCCCATCTTTTGCCGGAGCTCTGCATCCATGATCGGTGAGGGCGTCTCTTCAATCAATTTTTGATGGCGACGCTGAATTGAACAGTCGCGTTCACCCAGGTAAATTGCATTGCCGTGCTGATCCGCAAGAATTTGGATTTCGATGTGCCGCGCCTCCATGAGCAGTTTTTCCAGGTAGACATTTCCGTCGCCGAAAGAGGATTCCGCCTCGCGCCGTGCCGAAGCCAGCAGGCCTGGCATCTCCGCGAGGGAGGTGACTTCTCTCATGCCTTTTCCGCCGCCGCCCGCGGTGGCTTTGATCAGCAGGGGAAATCCAATTTTTGTGGCTTCCGCGAGCAATTCCTCATCGCGCAGACCGCCTGTGCTCTGTGTGCCGGGAACCACGGGTACACCCGCCGAAGTGACTGTGGTGCGCGCCCTCATCTTGTCGCCCATGGATGCGATGGCTGACGGTTTAGGACCAATGAACGTAATGCCAGCATCAGCGCAGGCCGCCGCGAACGCTTCACGTTCCGCCAAAAATCCATAACCGGGATGAATTGCATCGGCCCCGCATTTGCGGGCAATATCGATGATCTTGTCCGCCCGCAGATAGGATTCGCGCGAGGGGGCTGGACCAAGCAAATAGGCTTCATCCGCATAACGAACGTGCAGGGCGTTTCGATCCGCCTCGGAATAAACAGCGACGCTTGGGATGCCAAGCTCGCGGCAGGCCCTCAAAATGCGCACAGCAATTTCACCGCGATTCGCAATCAGAATTTTGTTGACCATCGTTGCTCCTCGTCCTATAGCGGATTATTGCCGTGCTTCTTCGGCGGATTCGCGTCGCGTTTGTTTTCCAGCATCTCCAGTGCATTGATCAACCGCGGACGCGTTTCCTTCGGCTCGATCACATCATCAATGTATCCGCGTTCCGCCGCCACGTATGGATTGGCAAATTTCTCCCGATATTCCGTCACAAGTTCGGCCTTTCTTTTGACCGGATCATCGGCCCTTTCCAACTCCTTGCGGAACACGATATTGACCGCGCCGTCGGGTCCCATCACCGCAATCTCGGCCGTTGGCCAGGCCAGGTTGACGTCGCCGCGGATATGTTTCGACGACATGACGCAATACGCTCCACCGTAGGCTTTGCGAGTGATCACAGTCAGCTTAGGAACCGTCGCTTCGCAATAGGCGAACAACAGCTTGGCTCCGGCGCGGATGATGCCGTTATGTTCCTGATGAGTTCCGGGCATGAAGCCGGGGACGTCTTCAAAGGTAATGATGGGAATATTGAAGGAATCCAGAAAGCGCACGAAGCGTGCACTTTTTTCACTGGCATCAATGTCAAGCACGCCTGCCAGCACCGCTGGTTGGTTTGCAACGATGCCGACTGAATGGCCACCGAGGCGCGCAAACCCGATCACGATGTTCGCCGCGAAGTTTTCCTGGACCTCATAGAATTCGCCGTTGTCAACGATCAGGCGGATGATTTCTTTAATATCGTAGGGTTTATCCGGCGATTCTGGAATGATATTGTCGAGGGCTTGCTCCATCCGCAGCGGATCATCGCTGGTCTGAACAAAAGGCGGATCTTCCATATTGTTTTGTGGAAGATAGCTGAGCATCTTACGGATCAAATATAGGGTGTCCGCTTCATTTTCTCCGGCGATGTGACACACACCCGATTTTTCGGAATGAACGCTGGCGCCACCCAGGTCCTCAAACGAAACGTCTTCATGGGTCACAGCCTTAACCACATCCGGGCCGGTCACGAACATATAAGATGAATTGCGTACCATGAAAATGAAATCCGTCAGGGCTGGCGAATAGACCGCGCCTCCCGCACAAGGTCCCATGATAGCGCTCAGCTGCGGGATCACACCCGAGGCCAGCGTGTTGCGAAGGAAGATGTCCGCATAACCGCCGAGGGACACGACCCCTTCCTGGATGCGCGCCCCGCCCGAATCGTTGAGACCGATGACGGGCGCGCCGGCTTTCATAGCCATGTCCATGATCTTACATATTTTTGCAGCATGGACTTCGCCCAGCGAACCGCCGAACACCGTGAAATCCTGTGAGAAGACATAGGCCAGTCTGCCTTCAATCGTTCCCCATCCGGTGACCACCGAGTCGCTGAGATATTTCTGTTCGCCCAGATTAAAATCCTGTGTGCGGTGCTCTACGAATGCGTCCACTTCGCGGAACGAACCCTTGTCGAGCAACAAGTCAATGCGTTCACGGGCAGTCAGCCGCCCCTTTTTATGTTGCGCTTCGATGCGCGGTGCGCCACCGCCGAGGCGCGATGCAGCTCTCATTTCTTCCAGGTGTTTGAATTTAGGATTCTCGTTCATGTTTCTCTCTTTCAAAGTAGATTTTGTTGCGAGGATCGAGAACAACAAGGATGGTAAAAACAAGCAAGACCACGGTTAACAGAAGGTCGAACGGCCAATTAGCTCGTACCCCGGTCTGGACAAAAAGGCGGTCCGCCCAAACCCAAAGCGCGTATAAGCTGGAGGCTACGATAAACGCCATGCGCGTCCAGCGTTGACCACGCCACATGCACCATAACAAGAGGAAACCCGTTAAAGTCCAGAAGGCGCCGCTGCTGTCAACGTAAAGCGGTATGAGGTGCGGTTCATAGGTTCTAAGTGTGTCGTTCCAGGCAAGGCCGCTTGAGAATCGCACGGCCTGCCAGCATGTTATGTAAAACACCAAACACAACAGTAGAGTTACACGGATGGGTGGTTTGTGTCGCATCTCGAAGTGAGCCAAGAACCGGGGAGGATCGCTGTGTCGAATTCTATCCGATATCCAAAGTAATCTTTCCAAATTGCTCGCCGTTTTCCAGGCGTTCTTGCGCGGCCGAGGCGTCTTTCAAGGGAAAACGCTGATCCAGGGCAGGGTGCAGTTTGCCTGCGACAATCAGCTCCATCACTGTGCTGAAATCCCGAATCGGACTCATGGTCGAGCCGATGATCGAAAGATGCTTCGCAAATATAAGACGATTGTCGATCTCAAATTTCGGTCCGCCGGTATTTCCGACGGTCAGGAGCCTTCCGCCTTTGCGCAAAGAGCGGAGACTCAGCGGGAACGTTATCCCAACATTATCAACAATGACGTCGGCTCCGTGCTTGTTGGTTGCAAGATAAACTGCCTTGGACCAGTCCTCCTCTTTAGAGCGATCAATCAGGATGTCGGCCCCCAGTGATTCGGCCATTGCCAATTTTTTTGCGTCAGAGCCCACGACGATGATGCGGGCGCCACTTAGTTTTGCGACTTGTAGGCTGGCAGTATTAACTCCGCCTCCGGCGCCCACGATCACCAGTGTTTCGCCCGCCTGCAGATTGCCACGCGTGATCAACGAATGCCAGGCGGTCTGGAAAACCAATGCCGATGCTGCCGCAATCCGTAATTCGAAGTCTGCCGGCAATTTATATAATTGCCGCGTCGGCAGGCTGATATATTCCGCATACGTGCCGCGCATCGTTTCGCCCAGTAGATGCCAGTCGCGGCACCTGTTGTCCCAACCAGCCAGGCAATACTCGCATTTGCCGCAGCCGATGTTCGCGTTAACGACGACGTGATCGCCGATCGCAAAATCCACAACGCCATCACCTAGTTGGACAATTTCGCCGGCACCGTCGGCGCCATTGATGTGCGGTAATTCCAGTTTTAGGCCGGGCCAGCCTTTGCGGACCGTAATATCCACGCGGTTTAACGAAGCAACCTGCAAGCGCACTAAAGCCTCGCCTGGCCTGGGTTCCGGCGACTGAAAATCGGCATATTCTAGGACTTCGGGTCCGCCATGCTGATGAAAAAGGATTGCTTTCATGCTGTCCGTTGTTGAGGAAATCTGAACCAAAGCCAGATGCAGGCACCAATGCCCATAACGAACAAGGCAAGACCTAAAGGAACATCCCAGGGTAAGTAGCGGAAGGTAAAAGTGTGAGTTCCCGCGGGAGCGTCTACTTCCAGCCACTGGTTTTGATACAGGCTGACGGGCCGTCCGTCTGTCCAAGCATACCACCCCGCCCACATATTTTCTTTTACGATGAGACGCCCTGCCTGCGTAGCCGCGCATTGTACCGTGATCTGCCCGCCAGAGCCAAGGGCTTGACAGGGCTCTTGCGTCTGGCCATTAGTAATCTGGGCGTAGGTATTGCCAGGGTCCGTGGCATATATTGCGACACCATCAACTGATTCTACCTCTGCTGTCGCACCAGGTGGTTCACCACTATAGCTTGCATAGAGCACTGGCTCTGGAAGGTCTCTGCCGTTCCAGATTACATCCATGAAACCAGGCGAAAGTTTTAGCCCCATGGCCACAGCAGGCTCCACAAAGTAGTCCACACCAAAGGGGGGCTCCACCCATTGCAGAGAATCGGTCTTCAGGGCGACCAGAACATCGTTCACCTCAGGAGCTAAAGGCACCATCGTGTACCAGTGTGTTGAGAACGCATAGACAGCTTGCAGGCTATATAGCAGAGGAATTAAGACCAGCCATTTCGAGGACAATTGTAGTTGGAGAGGACTTGCCTCCGAACGACTGAAGGAAATTGTGGGCCACTTTTTGCTCATCAGATATTCCAGGCCATAGGCAGAAAGTCCGAGAATAAAGGGAATCGCAAGCGCTGCAATATAGGACGGGAATCGCAAACCTCCCACGAAGGGCGAATTGGCGGTGGCTGGCCAGAACTTGACGAGCAATTTGTCTAACATTGCGCTGGCAGCGAAGAATGCAAGGAATATCGCGACTCCGAAAAACCATCCAATCCAGCGATCCTCCTTGCGGATCTTGCCCAGGCCAAGCACCGCTAACAGAATCGGAATCCATCCGATGTAAAGAGAGTAAAGCTGTGGAAAGGGAAATTTGCCAAGTATATCGGTTTGATAGTATTTTAGATCGTCAATTACCAAGTTGAGCGGCAAGTAAGCCAATGGTTGAGCCGCCTCAAATGACGGACCCAGTCCCTTGGTGAAATTGGGACTGAAGTGGAGGAGCGGCACTAATAGGGGTGCTGCCAAAAGAGCGCCCAAGCACAGCGAAATAATTAATTCCTTGCAGAACGTCGAAACATGTTTCCGATCATCAAAGAAAAGAAATACACCAGCGCACAAGATTTGAATCATTCCGATTTGCATGTATCCTTGGTCGGCTAGCAAAAAGGAGGCGGCGCATATTCCCAGCAAGACTGCACCTTGCCTGCCTCCACCATGAAACAGGTGGATTAAGGCCGCGACGAGTAATCCAGCGGAGGCTATGGCAAGAATTTGTTGATAGTATCCGGTTTCCATTCTACATGCAAGATTACCCCCGGCAACTGCGATTCCCGCACTCCAGAGGCGAGGCAGCGGCCCGAGTTTCAATTCTCTTGCAATCCACCATTGTGCGACTCCTGCCAGCCACAAAGAAACCAACAGTGTTACTTTCACGCCATTCACCACCCCCAAGGTTAGGGTTGCTAGCGCCACAATCGGATGCAACATGCTGGTGGGTATGCTGACGAACGCCGGGAATCCGCCCTGTTCAGATCCGAACCAGACGGCGCACCAACCGCACTTTTCAAATTGAGTCCAGAGATAGTTGGATTGGATTTGATGTCCAAATTCCCCGCCAATGGGCCACATCTGCGGATTCATGTCCAAATATCCATGACCAACAATGAGCACCCATATCGCGATCGCCCCAACTTCGGCGAGGATGGCGTACCTTTGTCGAACCGAGGAATTTCCTATCCATCTGGAAGACATCTTGCCTCATCCTATTTTACTGGCTGCAAAGCACACGGCCCACTTGGTTGGCCGTAACAGGCATTCCTCTTGCATCCGAATTGCAAAGAGCAATGGATTCAACTTTTCCTATGGAGCTCGATATTCATAATAAGAATATAAGGTAGTACCGTCGCTGGCTATTTCCTGATTCAATTGGCCGCCGGGATAAGTGGCTTCCACAGGTTTGATGGCGCTCTCATTACCCGGCAGAAACACGAACATCAGGTGATTTCTGCTTTGAATGTTGGGAAGGCTTTGGGGGTTCCACGGTACGGTGGCGTCAACGCCTTGGATCTCCGGCACGAGATATTGGAGGCTTGGAATAGAGTAGTAACCCATGAGTGGCTGTCCGAAGAACACGACCTCCAGATCGGAAGGTTGCCTTTGTAGTTGGTTGGCGAGGTGCTGAGCGACCATGCCGCTGCTGTGACTCCAGTCGATGACCGTCTGCGGGGTGTAAACAAAAAAATAGAAATATAGCTCATTGAACGCCAGATAGGCGGCGATGAGGACGGTGCCCACATAGAAGGCCCGACCGAGCCTGGGCCAAAGTCGTTCAAAAAGGGCCATGGTCCCGCTTAGGCCATAACCCACGAACAGGGCGCAGACCGGAGCCGCCGCGATGTAGCGCTGTGCGGCAGGCGTGGATTCGCTCAATCCCCCAACCAGTCCAAAGGTGATGATCCAAAGCGCAAGCAAGGGAAAGCGTTCTCTATAATCTTGAAGCAGTGAGATCACAATGCCCACCAGAAACAGGCTCGCCGGAAGGGGAAGTAACAGCGGGACGCCGGGTGTATACCATGCGTTCAAGGGGATGTACGTAAAGGCGGCCAATCCCATTACGACCTGCTTTATGAGAATCAACCAGACTGGCTGATTGGAAGATGCAATCAGCGAATTAAGAATGGGGCCAAATAAGGTCACTCGGTTAAACGGAGCCATGAATTCGTCTGGATGGCGTACGTAGAAGATTCCCAGCGGTAATATGACGACCACACTGACAAGAAACATGAGTGCAAGGCTTGGAAAAACACGTTTGAACCTTTCTTTATTGATCAGTGCCATAAGCAGAAACCATAATGCTATAGGCAGAATCAGAACGCGCCCGCTGGGATAGAAATATTGCGCGATCCCCAAACAGAGCCCGGCAATGGTAAAAGCCCTGCGCTCCTCGTGCTCCCATCCGTACCATAATGTCCCGATGACAATCGTGTACCACAGGCCGTCCCAGATGTTGTTGAGGCCGATCCGGCTGAAATTGATGTGGAAATTGTAGGCCGCGAGAAAGATGGCAGCCACCAGAGCTGTTCGACGATCGAAGAGGACGCGGGCTGCAAAATATGTTGCGGTCACTGTCAATGCGCCCGCAAAAGCCGACGTCAGACGCAGAGCCTGTGTGGTTTGTCCAAACAGCCGAACGGACACTGATTGAATGAAGAAATATAGCGACGGAAACGAAAACCAGCTTGAGACGAATGGGTTATTCATCTCGCCCTTGATGAAGCTCACGGCAGCGATCCCGGCCGATCCTTCGTCGCCGGTGAGGATAATTGGGACGCGATCCAGCGCCACGGCCCGGACGATGAAAGCTAGAATGGTCATGGCGGACGGCAATATCAGGTCAATAGCCTTCCCGCGAGGGAGTGGGATCGTCTGATTCAAGCTTCCTACGATTACCGCACCCATCGCAAGAAACCAGGCAAGGATCGCTGCTACTGGATTCAACATCAACCCTCCATCGCCGGCCGCTACGGAGGCAACATAGGACAGAACCAGACCCGCAAGGAGCAGAAGAAATTGCCAGTCCGGCAGGCGCAACCGGGCCGAGATCCGTTTAACAGCCCTTTCCAAAGGGGTGGGATTCGCGTCGTTTCTTAGGATCGGGATCAATGGGATCAAAAATAATACGATACCCAGAACAATCAGCCAGAGAATTCCGCTGCGTTCCTGCATGGGCAGCGTTTGCAGGATCCATTCGCTCAGTGCGAGGATAATACCGCCTGTTATTAGCAAGCTCGCTCGGAACGGTGCCTGTGTTGCAGTCATTACTTCATGCCCAACTCCGCGCGGCTGATGACCCAGCGTTGAATTTCGCTCGTGCCCTCGTAAATCTCGGTGATCTTTGCATCACGGAAATAACGCTCCACGGGCAGTTCTTTGCTGTAACCCATCCCACCATGAATTTGTACGGCGGCGTGGGCGCAGAACATGGCGGTTTCAGAAGCAAACAATTTTGCCATGGAAGATTGCAGCGTAAATCTTTCGCCGGTTCTCTTGGAGCGTTCCTTGGCCATGGCGGCGTTATAGATGAGCAGCCGGGAAGCCTCAATGCGGGTTTTCATATCTGCGATCTTGAAGCCAATCCCCTGGAACTCTCCGATCTTCTGACCAAAGGCTTCACGCTCGGCTGCGTATGCAACACTGGCTTCATACGCGGCTTCCGCGATGCCCAGGGCTTGTGAGCCAATCCCGATCCGTCCCACATCGAGAACGGTCATTGCGATTTTGAATCCGTCTCCTTCCGCGCCGAGTCGATTCGCGGCCGGCACGCGGCAGTTTTCAAAGATGAGTTCGCTCGTGGCAGAGGCGCGAATCCCAAGCTTTGGTTCTTTCTTGCCCCGCGCGAATCCAGGCGTATTTTCGGTCGCAATCAGGAACGCACTGACACCTTTTTGTTTTTTCTCTGGACTGGTCATCATGAATAACAGCACGAAGTCCGCCACCGGGCCCGAGGTGACCCAAAGCTTTCGGCCGTTGAGAATATAAGAATCCCCGTCACGCCTGGCACGGCTTTTCATCGTCCCTGCATCTGAGCCGGACATGGGCTCGGTCAGCGAATAGGCCCCGATGGCTTGTCCGGAAGCGACCGGCTTCAGGAATTTCTGCTTCTGTTCCTCGGTGCCGAACTTCAGGATTCCATGACAATAAAGGGAATTGTTCACGGACATGACCACACCGTGCGAGGCGTCCACCTTGCTGATCTCTTCGACCGCCAGGACATAGGATAACGTATCCATACCCGCGCCGCCATATTCTTCCGGAACTTCGATGCCCATCAGGCCCAGCGCGCCCATCTTCTTGATGGTCTCGTAGGGGAACTCGCCGCTTTCGTCGAATTGTGCTGCCAGAGGCGCAATCTCTTTCTGTGCGAAGTCCCGAGTCGTATCTCGAATCATGATTTGTTCGTCACTTAGCGGAAATAAAGCCTCACTCATCGATGCCTCCGAAAGAGAAGTTATGGCGATTATACCGCTAGGTGATACAATCGCACCCATCAGACGGAGGGCAGCATGAAAATCTTAATTGCCTCGGATATGGAAGGCGTCACTGGCGTGGTGAATTGGGATCAGGTTACGCCCGGGCATCCGGAATATACGCGCTTTCGCAAGCTGATGACCGAGGACGTCAATGCCGCGGTGCGCGGCGCATTCGGTGCTGGTGCGGATGAAGTCATCGTGGCCGACGGGCATTGGAACGGCTCCAACATCCTGATTGAAGAACTGGATCCGCGTGCGCGATTGAACAGTGGCTCGCCTGCGCCGCTCGGGATGTTGCAGGGAATCGATCCAAGCATCGACGGCATATTTTTCATCGGTTATCACGCGCGGCAGGGGTCGCAGGACGCCGTGCTGGATCATACCTGGTCCAACACCTGTGTGGCGAATGTATGGCTCAACGAGATGATCGCTGGCGAGTATACGCTCAACGCCGCGCTGGCCGGGCATTTCAGGATACCGGTTCTTATGGTCAGCGGCGATCAAACGGTTTGTGCCCAGGCGAGGGAGCAAATCGGTGCATTGGAAACCGCTGTGGTAAAACAAGCCACGGGCCATTTTTCGGCCGATTGTCTGCCTCCCGATGTCTCTCAGGAGCTAATAGAAGTAACGGCTCAGCGTGCGCTGAAAAACCTCACAAATAAAACTGCGCCTAAGCCACTAGTGCTGCAGGCTCCGATCCAGGTGACCGTCGAATTGAATTCATCGGACATGGCCGATAAGGCCATGCTGATGCCCGGTGTCAGGCGCGCTGGCCTGAAACTTTCCTGCACGGCGGAGAATATGCCCCAGGCTTATTCCGCCTTTCGCGCGCTGGTGTTGATGTCGTATCCGCGCTGATTCCGACCTGCACATTATGTGCTGCTGCAGGAGATATGCTGATGGAAAGGACCGGCGTGGCGCATTAGCAATGGCGGCTTGCGCGAGTTGATATACCGGGACGATTTGGATTGAAAATCATTAAGTTCGCGGATTAATTTGTAGTAAAATGTGACGCTTAATAGGAGCATCGACTAGAACATTGTCTGTCCGTGTTTTTTGCCGCGATATTTTCGTGCAGTGATTGCACAACCGCCGCCGGCTGAGGATCAACCCTCAGCGAGGCGGCGGATGTAGTTAATGGACTCGGTTTCCGATCGCGCAGGAAGCGGTTTACCTTTATTGTTGAGGATAGGATGTTTGTTGTCCGGACCAGATTGCATAACAGCACCATTCACGGCATTGGCGTCTTTGCCGATGAACCCATTCAGAAGGGACAACTGGTCTGGCAGTTTGACCCGCGAGTGGATATTCTCATACCCTTGGAGGAGAAAACGAACTTTCCGCCCGCGATGCAGGATTATCTTTCGATGCTGACCTACATCGAGGAATCCAGCGGCAGGAAAATGATGGTGTTGTGCGCGGATAATGCCAAGCATGTCAATCACTCGGATGATCCCAATCTCTTGGATACGCCCGACGGTTCCCAGGAATATGCCGCGCGCGATATTGCGGTAGGGCAGGAATTGACCTGCAATTATTTCGTTTCTGATCTTGAAGCCGTGAGTAAACTGAACCCAATCAAGTCACAAGGAGCAGAATGACCGGAAAATATATTTCCTATCTTTCGCCCAAGCTGGAAAACCGCCCGCATGCGGAAAAAGGCGATTGCGGCGTGTTTGCGCGTGAGCGAATTGGCGCAGGTGAATTGCTGACGCTATGGGGCGGAAAGATTCTTTCCGCCAGCGAGATAGACCGCAACATGAGAAATTTCACTCAACAGGTTCTTCAAATTGAAGAGGAGTTCTACCTGATGGCGCCCGATATGGAACCATCGGATTGTTTCAACCATTCCTGCGATCCCAATGCCGGGATGAGTGGCCAGATCGGTCTGATCGCGATACGCGATATAAAGCCGGACGAGGAAATCTGCCTCGACTATGCCATGTGTGATGGTTCAAGCTACGACGAATTTGATTGTCAATGCGGCTCACCGAACTGCCGTGGTCGTATCACGGGCGAGGATTGGAAACGCCCCGAATTGTGGGAGCGTTATGAGGGCTATTTCTCGCCCTATCTTCAACGACGCATTGCGGCACTGAAGATAGGGGCCGCTCAAAGACATCAAATTGCCGCCTAATTCCTTGCAGGTAGTTACCGCTCGCGCTGGACTTGCGGCTGGTGCCGTGGTTCTATCGTGCTGGTTCAAGCTGGCGCCGGAAGAGCAGCATGGTCATGAAGACTTTATTGGGTGAGCGCCTCTCGTGGGACTGGAAAAGCGTGACGGTCATCGTGATCAGCACTTTGTTGCTGATCATAAATTCCTATCATCAGTTCACACCGGATGAAGGCTATGACCGCATCATTCTCTACCTGGTCATTCCGCTCCTTTGTGTCGTCTTGATTTTCCGTGAAGATCCCCGCCGGTATGGCTTGACCTTTGGCGATTGGAAGGTCGGCATCCTCCTGACGGCCATGGGTATCACAGTCATGGCCGTCATCTTGTGGTTCGTGGCGCGCGAGCCTTCCATGCGGGCTTATTACAAATCGCAGGCCGACGGACTGCCGTGGAATACGTTCCTGGATTTGTTCGGGTGGGAGTTTTTGTTTCGCGGTTTCATACTTTTTGCGTTCGTCCGCAGATTTGGAGCGGAGGGGCTGTGGCTGCAGGCCGTTCCGTTTGCGCTGGCGCACATCGGCAAGCCGGAAATTGAAACGCTGTCCACGATATTTGGAGGTTTTGCTTTTGGCTGGGTCGCGTTTCGAACCCGCTCGTTTGTCTATCCATTTTTGATCCATTGGTTCATTGCCTCCTTTACCATTATGATCGCGGCAGGTTATCTTGGCTGACCTCACACTTCGTCCGGCCGCGGAGGACGATTCTTCCCCCATCAAGGATCTGATTCACCGCGTCGGGATTAACCCCATGGACCTGGACTGGCATCGCTTTGTGGTTGCCGTGGATCAGTCCGGAAGGATGCTGGGTTGCGGCCAATTGAAGCCCCATGGCCGCGATGTTGTCGAATTGGCATCCATTGCCGTGGAACCGCAATATCGGCATCAAGGCGTTGCGCGCCTCATCATTGAGCATCTCGTGGCGCGTGCGCCGCGACCCCTTTATTTGACCTGTCGTTCAAGACTGGAGGCCTTTTATGAGCAGTGGGGTTTCCGTTCGCTTGAGCCATCAGAAATGCCGCCTTATTTTCGCCGCTTGTCGCGCCTGGCAAAAGTGATGGGCGCTCTGATGAACGACAGGCTGCTGGTGATGAAGTTGATGTAGAATCAGCTTATGAAGAACATCCTCTACGTTTTGGTCGGGTTGATGGCGGGCTTTGTGCTGGCCGCAATTCTGCTGATTGTGACGCGCCTGCCGGCCGGCCAGCCGGTGACCCTCGAACCCCCTCCGACCGAAGTACCTATTGTGATTCAAGTGATCGGAGCGGTAGTCAAACCTGGTGTATATTCGATGCCGGAGGGGAGTCGCGTCCAGGATGCGGTGAACGCGGCAGGGGGATTGGAGGCCGATGCGGATTCAAATGCTGTCAACCTTGCAGCACGGCTGGAAGATGGTCAGCAAGTGATCATTCCTGTGATGGGCGGGGCTGCGGGTGGTATTTTGGCCGTGTCGACGCCGACCCGATCCCCATTTGTTGTGATAACGACCTTCACGCCAACTACGACCCCGTCTTCACCCGGCGGTCTCGTCAACATTAATACGGCCACCGCTCAGCAGTTGGAGGTTCTTCCGTGCCTGGGCACGGTTTATGCTCAAAGCATCATCACTTATCGTCAACAGCATGGGCCTTTCCAGCACATTGAGGACATCATGAATGTGTCCGGCATTGGCTTCACGACCTTTGACTGTATTAGCAGTCGGATTACGGTCGGACCGTAGAATTAATCGTTCAGCAGATGCCTGGCGATCACCATTCTCTGGACCTCGCTGGTTCCTTCGCCAATGGTCATGAGCCGCGCATCGCGATAAATGCCTTCAACGGCGTATTCACTGCTATATCCGTATCCGCCGTGAATTTGGATGGCGTTGCGGCAGACGCGCTCCGCCGTTTCGGTCGCAAATAATTTTGCCATGGCCGCTTCCTTGATGAAAGCGCGTCCCTGACCTTTGAGCCAGGCGGCGTGATAGACAATCAACCTGGCGGCCTCGATTTCCGTCGCCGCATCCGCCAGCATCCATTGAATTCCTTCAAAGTTTGCGATCGGCTGCCCGAACGCCTGTCGCCCCCTGGCATACTCCATTGCGTATTCCAACGCGGCTTGTGCCAAGCCGATGGCCAGCGCGCCGATGCCAATGCGTCCCCCGTCCAGTATGATCAAAGCCTGCTGCAGGCCTCGTCCTTCTTCACCGATCAGATGGTTTAGTGGGACATGCACATCTTGGTAGGTGACGGCGTGAGTGGGGGAACCGTGCAGACCCATTTTCTTTTCGGCGGGACCAATCGTCAATCCCTTCGCGTCAGTCGGGACCAGGATCATGCTCAGCGAACGGGAACTGTTGTCGGTGCCGCTGCGAACGAGAGTGATGATGTATTCTGCAATAGAGGCGTTCGTCGTCCACATCTTCCCGCCATTGATAACCCATTCATTCTCTGATTTGGCCGCTTTGGTCCTTATGCTTTGCAAATCGGAACCCGCACCGGGTTCCGTTAATGCCAGGGAGGCGAGCTTTCCTTTACCGCTGGCGACGAGCGGCAGCCATTTTTGTTTGAGTTCTTCGCTGCCGAACTCAACCAGAGGCGCGGTGCCGAGGCCATTATGCGCCGCCACTGCGAGCGCAGTGGAACCGCAGCCCCAGCCCAGTTCTTCGATGGCTATCGCCGCGCTGACCGGGTCCACGCCGGAGCCGCCATAACGTTCCGGAATGTTGAGGCCAAGCAATCCCAGCGGTCCCATCTTGCGAACTGCCTCCCAGTTGAATTCACTTTTTTCATCTGCTTCTTTGGCTTTCGGACGAACTTCCTTTTCCACAAAATCATGAACGGATTTTTTCCAAACACGTTGTTCGTTCAATAGATCAAAATCCATTAGGGGCTCCTTGTAGACGTTCGACTTATATGGAGATAACTTTGTCCGCCTTCATTTGCGCTTCGACAATATCAGGCATTCCACCGACGATGCCGACCTGAACATTCCTGGATAAGTCCATCGCGCCGAGACAAGTGGAACAGATGATGAGTCGTACGCCTTTGCCTTCCAACTCTTTGAGTTGCTTCAGAACGGGCGAACCGATCACGGTTAATTTCACACCATCGGCGTAGAAGCAGATCGCGTTCGGTAATTCATTGTTTTGCAAAAGCAGCTCGAGATATTTTTCAATCAACTGGAGCGGCAAATCAGTTATTTGAGATTGTCCCGTACCAAAGCGGGTAACGAGTATCACAGTGTTGTTCATTTTTCATCCTCGGCTTCATGATCTTGAGAAGAGGCCTCAAGCAATTTGCGCGCTTCCGCAACCTGATCCTTTGGAACGAAAACTTGCACGCGCGCCAGCCCATCGATCATCACCGGATAGATATGATGACCGACTGCTTCCTGGAACAGTTCCACCTTGATCCCTTCCGCCTCGAGATAGCTCTTCAGTAGATCAGCCTGCATGCGGCCATTCACTTCAGTAAGTAGCTCGTACTTGAGGGTGTCCATTCTAACTCCGCTTCGATTATACCGATAAATCTCCTGGGCGCTTTCTCCACACGAATTCATTTTAGGCCGTAACCTTTCGGATCAATGGACGACCCATTTAACAATAACTTATCGATTTGGGAGAAACCATGAGAAAAAGTGCGTGGTTGCTTGCCGCGGCTTTGACAACTTTCGTCATGACGATGCTGGCCGCTGTTATCTACACTTATAATGGAGTGTCCTTCACAAATCCAATTTCGAATCAGTCGTCGCAGGCGGCTCCACATTTCAGTTTCCTTATGTTCCGGATGGCGATCCGGCACGGTATTAGCAGCGGAACGGATACCTCCATGCTGTGGGCCCAGGCAGTGTATTGGTCTTTCGGCGGGAGTTTTCTGTTCCTGGCCATGCTTCGAATGGTGGTCCATGTCGGATCAAAGTTTATCAGGACTGCACCGTATCCGGCGCGACGTGTGCAAACGCAGCCTGTCCCCGCCAACCAGGATTCAATCTTCGATGGATGATCATTTTGTCGGGCGGTCGTCAGACCGCCCCTTTTCGTTGTACAATTGGGCGCGATGCCTGAAAATCTGAATATCTTATTCTTAGCCGCGGAAGCGGAACCCTTTATCAAAGTGGGGGGGTTGGGAGACGTGGCTGGGGCGTTGCCGCGCTCATTGCATGATTTGCCGCTTGAAGTCACAGGCGGAAACGCATTGGATATTCGCCTGGTCCTGCCTTTGCATTCCGCGATTAAATTGGAGGGCCTTCGCCCGTTGCTGATCTTTCCTTTATCGTATAAGGGCCGGGATTTGCAAGTGCAGGTTCTCGAGTCCAGCCTGGGTGGCATGACTGTATATTTTATCAATGGCGAGCCCATCACGGCAAGCGGTTCGGTTTATTCTGCGGACTCCGCGCTGGACGGCGAGAAATATGCGTTCTTTTCTCTGGCGGCGCTAGAGCTGGGGCGCCAATTGGATTGGAAACCGAATATTGTCCACGCCAACGATTGGCATACCGCGCTGGCTTGTTATGCGCTGTTGATCAAACGCTGGGAGGGAGAATTTCCCGGAATGGTCTCGGCCTTGACAATTCATAACCTGCCCTTCATGGGTCCTGATATTTCTTCGATTATCGAGAGCTATGGACTCACCATTGTGCAGACCGGCCTGCCCGAATGGGCGCGTGCGCTTCCATTGCCTCTTGGGCTCTGGTCGGCCGATGCGCTCGTTGCGGTCTCCCCAACCTATGCCCGTGAAATGTTGACTCCCGAATTTGGATGCGGCCTGCAGGATTACATTCACGGGCGCAAAGAATCCTTAAATGGAATCTTGAACGGCATCGATGCCGAATCGTTCAATCCTGCCACCGATGCCGCGCTGGCCGTGAATTATGGAGCTATTACACTGGACAAGCGTCCCTTGAATAAGCCGCCATTGCAGGTCCGCCTCGGACTCCCACAGGATGCGAATATTCCCCTGCTAGGTGTCGTCTCGCGCCTGGACCCGCAAAAAGGGATTGATCTCATTCCCAAAGCCCTGACCAAACTCAAAGATTTACCGTGGCAATTCGTAATGCTCGGCACCGGCGATCCCAAGCTCGAGGAGTCGATTCGGCAGCTGCAAAATGAATTCCCTGATCGCGTGCGCGTCGAATTTAAGTATGATGCGGGATTAGCGCGTCAAATTTACGCGGGTGCGGATATCTTCCTCATGCCATCGCGTTACGAGCCGTGCGGGCTTTCTCAAATGATCGCGATGCGGTATGGCTGCGTGCCGATTGTCAGTGCAGTGGGCGGATTGAAGGATACGGTCTATGATGGCGAGACGGGTTTCGTGATTGCAAAGCCTACCGCAGGGCGCTTGGGAACGGCGATCAAAAAGGCCGTGAAGTGGTATGCCGATCGCGCAAAATGGGAACCGATTCAAAGAGCAGGCATGTCGCAGGATTTGTCTTGGAAGAATTCTGCGCAGCAGTATTTTCAACTTTATCAACGCATCGCGGCGCAACTTGTTGCGCCCTGAAATCCATTTTCTTTTCAAGTGTGAATGATGGACCTTCCTCGCTCCAGTGGAATCCTTTTGCATCCAAGCAGTTTGCCCGGCCCCTATGGGATTGGCGATCTCGGAGCGCAAGCGTACCGCTTCGTGGACTTTCTGGTGGATTCGGGTTGCGGCCTCTGGCAGATTTTGCCGCTCGGCCCCACCGGCTACGGCGATTCGCCCTACCAGTGCTTCTCGGCTTTCGCCGGCAATCCTTACTTGATCAGCCCGGAGCTTCTACTGCATGATGGTCTGTTAATTGAATCAGATTTAGCAGATAAACCGCACTTTCCCGCCTCACGCGTGGACTTCGGCTTGCTCATCCCGTGGAAGTTGAATCTACTGCAAAGAGCATTTGACCGTTATCGATCAAGCCCCGAATCTTTACGCGCCGAGTTTGATTCCTTCTGCGTCGAAAACTCTTCATGGCTGGATGATTATGCGCTTTTCATGGCGGTCAAAGATTCCTGTGGCAGCGGCGCGTGGAGCGGCTGGCCGGAGGAAGTCAAGAAGAGACAAGCGCAGGCGCTGGCCGAGGCGCGCCAGTCCCTTTCCTCTGCCACTACGCGTTTTGCCTTTTATCAATTCGTTTTCTTCAAGCAATGGAACGCACTTCGAAAATACGCAAATGATAAGGGCGTCAAGATCATCGGTGATATTCCCATCTTTGTGGCAGGCGATAGCGCCGATGTCTGGGCCAACCCGAAATTGTTTTTTCTCGATGATCGTGGCAATCCAACGGTGGTGGCGGGGGTGCCGCCCGATTTCTTTTCGCCGAAAGGGCAGTTGTGGGGCAATCCGCTCTATCGTTGGGAGGAACACCAGCGTGCGGGTTATGCCTGGTGGATCGAGCGTGTCAGCGCCGCGTTGAGGTTGGTCGATATTGTCCGCCTTGATCATTTCCGCGGCTTTGCCGCTTATTACGAAATCCCCGCTGGCGCTGAAACCGCCGAGCACGGGGAATGGAAAGCCGGACCCGGCGCAGATTTCTTCCGCGCTCTTCGATCCGCCTTGGGTGATGAATTGCCCATCATCGCTGAAGACCTCGGCGTGATTACGCCGGACGTCGTCGCCATCCGTGAGGAGTTTGAACTGCCGGGAATGAAGATCCTGCAGTTTGGCTTCTCCGGCCCCAAGGATCCGTTTCTGCCGCATAATTATGTTCGTAATTGTGTGGCGTACACCGGAACACACGATAACGATACCGCGCTGGGCTGGCTCGCCACCGCCTCAAATCAGGAACGTGAATTCGCTTTGCGCTATCTTCGCTCGGATGGTGTGGACTTTGCCTGGGATTTGATCCGTGCGATCTGGTCATCTGTGGCAATCTTCGCCATCGCGCCCATGCAGGATGTGCTTGGCCTCGGCGGGGAAGCGCGCATGAACTATCCGAGTCGCTTGGGAGGAAATTGGGCGTGGAGAATGGGGAAGGAGGATATGACGGAGAGGCTGGCGGGCAGGTTACGTGAGCTGAATTACGTTTATTTGCGGGGTTCTGGCAGCATCTCAATGCCGACCGGCTAGGATGCGGGTTTCTTGGTTTCCGGCTTGTTGCTCCTTACGGTCTTGTCTTCTTGTGAGTTGCGATGCACCACCACGGTCTCAACGGGAGCCTCAGATCTGAACTGAACTGAACCGGGCAGTGCAAATTCTCCGGTATCCAGCTCTGTAATGACGCCACCTTCTTTCAAAGACAGGTTAAAAGATCCTTGGCAGGAGCCAGCTGTGATCTCAGAGATCTTGCCATTTTGAATCTTAAGCCCAAGGCCCTTCACCTCCAACGCAGCCGTGGAGGTGAATTCGATTTTCCCGCCAATGATCGGCAGCTCATCTCTAAGCAATTCGATGTACGGATGTTGCTCCAATTTGACCGTATGGTCCACGACCTGCTTCAGGATGACATCCTTTGGGTTCTTCCTTGAAGATTCAAGTGCTTCGGCGACCTCGCTGTACTTGTTCCAACCCTCGAGCAGCAGACCGAGAAGGTCTATTTCAAATAATCCTTCAACAGCCGTTCTTATTTCTATCTTGACCGCCTCTAGGATATCCGGGGAAAAGTTGGCCAGGATGGCAATCAGTTTCGGCGTAGCGAGGATTTTTGACCAGGCTTGATCGGACTTGGGCTGCTGTGGCGGGAAGATAATCTGATTTAGGTTTGCATCTCGAGCGGTCATACTCACTCTCCAGTCTTCTTCTCCGGCTTTTTCCATTCGATCGAATAGGTTGTCGTCCCTTGATTTGAGTTAATACGGATCGCAGGCTTATGTACTTGTGCGCTGGGTTCGACGACCTGTGTGCCAACATCCTGATGACTGAGCACTCTCACTGTCGATCGATTTTGTCCTGATTTGGACCGGGAGGGTTGAGGCGTTCGCCTGATCAAGTTAATCGCCACGCCAGCGACCAGGCCCTCGAACAAGAGCATGCCACCCAGCCAAATGATAATCGCTAGAATGGTCAGGGGCGACGGGATCGGAGATGGAGGCGCGGGGCTCGCTGGGGAAGGCGCCACCGGAACTTCTGTCGGAACCGGCGTGTCAGTCGGCACCAAGCCGGTTTGGTTTATGAAACTTCCTCTGACCGCCAGACTGAGAGGATCGCCGTTGGGATCCGTGACAACCGCACTCAGGTTACCGGTACTTGTGAAGTAGTTGTAACTGATGTTTCCGTTCACATCTTCACTGGTGAATCCGATATCCAGTCCGAGTGGTGAGACGGTATTTTGGATCTCGGTTTGTTTTGGAGCGATATCACCGATGCCCAGAAAGGGCAGAAAACCGAATCGATTCTGAACCTCAGCGCCTTCGGCAAAGACCACCAAGCCGCCGCCGTCGTTCACATAAGCCAGGAGATCGCTTGAGCGGAGATTTAGGATATCAACCTCAGCCTGTCCCAGCGATCCAATTCGAATGGATCCGATATCTGACGAAACCACGATTACATCGTAATTGCCAAATTGCACGGATTTAAGATTCAAGACGCCTTCCGTCTCGGAACCGTAATCAGCAACCGCAAAAGATGGAAACCCTGCGGCGCGTAATCCCGAACATGCAATGCATTTGAGTCCACCCTCAGCAATCAACAAAATGCGAGGTTTGGGATTGCCATAGGTTACATAAGCTACGGCGCGCTGGATAATATGCTGCGCGCCGATGGGATTGGACGCACCGCTTTCATCTTGGGCCTGATAGTCCGAGGCATATCCTGTTACGAAGAGGCCCCCTGGCGCTGAGGCCGAGACCTGCGCCGGATTTGGTATTAGGAGGAAAGCTATGGACAGGGCGAACAGGAGGGAAAGGAGCTCAAGAATCCCTCTGTTCTCGTTAAACTTGATGAATTTTCTGCACTTCAACGAGGCGTCTCCTCCTTCGATTGCCTGTCAAGCTACGACCACAACTCCACCTTAACGATTGTACCATCTTCATCATCAGCGCATAGCTCAAACTTTTGCAAGAAATGCTTTTGGTTGGCGGCGAAGCACGCGTGAATTATCTGACACTTTATTTCTCTTTCTTTGGCGCCAGCATCGTGCCGCGGCAGGATTTTGCGCCGCAGTGGCAGGCGAATTGTTTTTCGGTTTCGGGGGTGTCATGACCTTCACGCGTGAGATTGTAATCGTAAGTTAGTTCTTCGCCTGCGGCGATGTTCTTCGTTGCCTCAATGTACACTCTTTTGTTTCGAGTGACCGATTTGCAATTAGGCTCACAGGAATGATTGATAAAGCGCGCTTCATTGCCACCGATGCCTGCGTCAATGACCGTATGTCTGTCCACCACAAACAACAACACATGCGGATGTTCGTCCTCATCGCTATAACGACGGTCGCCTTCCTTGGCCGTGATGCGTTCTCCCAGATATTCAATAATGCGCGTCCCTCTCCGAATGCGCCGTGTGGCGAATCCGCCGAGTCCCTGAATGGGGGAGTTGCGAACTTCAAAAAATGGATTGGTCATAATGGCGTTACGGGCTTCTCCCGATCCGTCAAATTGACCACAATCGCCCGGCTGGCTTTGATCAGATTTTGCGGTGTGATGAAAATCTCTTCGCCCCATTGTCCCGCGCCGACGCCCAACATGGGTTCATTCGCTAGCGAGGCCTCCAGAAACGAACGAAAGCCTTGTCTCTGCCAACTGAACGGCGGGATCGAGCCAATGACATAGCCGGTCGTTTCTTTGACCACCTCCGGCGCAGCCATTTGAATGTTGCGCGAGCCAATTGCTTTCTTGAGATTGCCGGAGACGGCGTTCTGGTCTCCGCCGAGCAGCACCAGCACCCGCTCGCCGGTGTCCACCTGAAAGATCAGCGTTTTGACGGCTTGTCGCTCAGGAAACCCCAGGGCATTCGCAACATTTGCCGCACCTTTCTCGGTGGACGGCGGGAAACTCTTTGTGTCATACGGTATGCCAAGCGAGTCGAGAAAAAGATGGGATGGTAGTTTCATTTGATTTCTCCAACAAGCGTTTTCCGAATTATAGCGACGATTTCCCCCGGCTTCTTGGTGCTGTCAACCACCAGCGCGTCGCTGGGTTCCTCCAGAATGGCAAATTGGCTGGCCAGCATATCCGGCTTCATATAGTGACCTTTTCGTGTTTTCATGCGGGCTTCAATTTGGTCATAGTTCCCGCGCAGATAGACAAGATGAATTTCATCGCTTACGCGGAGCAGGTCTCGATATTCCCTTTTCAATGCGGAACATGCCAGTACAATCGATCGCCTGGCTTCGAGGCTTTGAATCTCCAGAGCGCGGAGCCCTTCCAACCAGCCCGCGCGGTCCTCGTCGTTCAACGGAACGCCGCGTGACATTTTGTCCTTGTTCGCCTGCGAATGGAAATCATCTGCATCGTAAAATGCCCAACCGAGCTCCTGGGCGAGCAATTTTCCAATCGTGGTTTTGCCCGCGCCGGAGACACCCATAATCATAACGATCATCGCCGGCTAGTCATGGATTTCTTTTATTTCCGACTCAATCTTGGTGGTGCGCGTAGACAAATAAATGCCAATCAGAATCAATACCCCGCCGGCAATCACGGTGACCGTCGGCGCCTCTTGCAAAATAAAGTAGGCAAGGATGGAAGAACCAATAGGTTCGCCGAGCGTCATGACCGCCACGAATGCTGCAGATAAATAAGCCAACGCCCAGTTGTAGGTTGAATGGCCGATCAATTGTGGCACGAGCGCCAACAGTAAGATCCAGACATACGTGAGCCAGTGATAGCCAAACACACTCTCGTGCGCGGCCAGTACGGCGGTCAACAAACACACGGATGCCATCCCGTAAACCAGAAAGACGTAGGGCACCAGCGACATTTTTCTGCGCAATTTCCGTCCGATCATCAAATAGCCAGCCACCATCCATGCGCCGACGAGCGCTAGGAAATTTCCAAACAGCATCCGTCCATGCAGGATTTGACTCAACGACGGGCAGACGAGACCATGGATCCAAGAACACGCGTCGGCAAGCCCGATAATAATTCCGCCGAGCAATGCCAGGCTCATTCCGGTCAAAACTGGACGAGTAATGGGCTCTCGCAAAAAGACGGGCGAAAGCAGAGCCACCCATAGCGGTCCAGTGCTGACCAGCACCACCGAACTCGCAATCGTCGTGTATTCCAGCGATGAAATCCATGTGGCAAAGTGAACCGCGAGAAGCAGACCAGATAGCAGACCCAGCAACAACTCGCGGGGTGTCAGTGATTGCAGTTCGGAGCTATGCTGGGTCAGGGCCAACGGCGCGAGCGCAAGACTGGCAAAAGTCAGCCGCAGGGCGGCGATGACCAGCGATGGGGCATCGGTCTGGGCGAAGCGGATAAAGATTGAGGCGGTGGAAACAGCCAGGATCGCGATAAAAAGCGCAAAGGGAAGCATGAGGCGCAGCCGTTCTTTTGTCATAACGCACATCTCGCCATGGCATCTAGTATAA
Organism: Anaerolineales bacterium; assembly: GCA_035516425.1. Classification (GTDB taxonomy): domain Bacteria; phylum Chloroflexota; class Anaerolineae; order Anaerolineales; family Villigracilaceae; genus Fen-1038. The sequence goes on along the minus strand of DATJAH010000067.1, from coordinate 157,002 downwards.
GCGATTTGTTAGAGTCGGCGCCTGTGTCTTGACATTCATCCCGGGCGTGAATACAATCCCGCCATTATTTGCCAAAGGAGAATAAAATGGCTTTTGAACTTCCTAAACTTCCGTATGCAGTGGATGCGCTCGAACCCTATATCGATGCGCAGACCATGACTATTCACCACGATAAACATCATCAAGCGTATGTCACTAATCTCAACGGCGCGATTGAAAAGCATCCTGAGCTTGGAAAGAAATCCCTCGAAGCATTGTTGAAAGATTTAATTGCCGTCCCCGAGGATGTCCGCACTGCTGTTCGCAACCATGGCGGCGGCACTTGGAATCACAGCATGTTCTGGGAAATCATGGCGCCCAAGGCCGGTGGCGCGCCGAAAGGTGAGCTCGCCAAGGCGATTGACGCGTCGTTCAAGTCATTTGATGCGTTCAGGGAAGAATTCAATAAGGCCGCGAATGGACGCTTCGGATCGGGCTGGGCGTGGCTCGTAAAAAAAGGTAGCGGACTGGCAGTGGTCTCGACCGCCAATCAGGATAACCCGATGTCCGAAGGCACGACTCCCCTCATGGGCATTGATGTTTGGGAACATGCGTATTACCTCAAATATCAGAACCGCCGCGCTGATTATGTCACCGCTTGGTGGAATGTGGTCAACTGGGAGGCAGTCGCTGCACGCTTTGCGGCCAAGTAATTGAAAATATGCGATACAAAGACATCCTCAGTCTTGCCGAGGATGTCTTTGTATTGTTAGCGACAGGATAAACCATGGGGGGAATTCGGATTTTACAATTGAAATGACCCCAAATTCCAACGTCAATCGTGTTTCGCTTGCCAAAGCAGGATGATGTCTGTCATCCACCGGATAGAGACAAAAGACACTAGCCATCCGCCCGTGCGCGCCTACAATAAGATTGCAGAACGGGTTTGTGTGATCGCCGTACCGCCTAGATAAGTCAAAATCTGGTGGCTGAAAGTTCTGCATGGGTTCGCCTTCGATAAATCGCCTGAGATCGTCAAGCGATTACATGGAGTTCCTGAAAGGAAATCGCCTTATGCCTGGATTTACGCCTGGTGGCCGTTGGCAGCCACCTTTTCGGCCTTTCAAGCGCGATACATTTGGAAATCGTTTGTTGGAGACGATTGAATTTGCAATCAAAGGCCCGATGTTCGGGTGTCGGATGTGTGGCAATTGCCTGCTTCAGGAGACGGCCTTCATCTGCCCGATGGAGTGCCCCAAAGGCTTGCGCAATGGTCCGTGCGGTGGATCGACTCCTGAGCATTGCTATGTGGATGAAACGCGCCCATGTATCTGGTACAAGATTTATGAGCGCTCGTTCGCCATGAGACGGCAAGACCGCCTGCTCGAAGTTTTGCCTCCCTTGGATTGGGATAAGGCTGGCGGAGAAACATGGGGCGACGTAACCAAGCGCGTAAAAGAAATTGGGGTGGGAAAAGTTATCAATGGATTGTTGTTCCAATCGGTCCAACTTCGCAATGAAATGTGGGAGAGTATTTTCAGACCGGTTCGCCAGCCCGACTGGTGGCAAGGCGACAGTCAATATCAAGCGCCAAAATATACGGAGCCGATTTCCCGCTTGGAGCAGCATCTCAAAGCCGGCGAATTTGTTGTCGCTTGCGAGATTGCGCCCCCGCTGAGCATGTCTACCAAAAAACTGGTCGAGAACATCAATCTCGTCAAACCCTATGTAACGGCGATCAACTTCACCGATAACGCCTCGGCCACGCCGCGCATGAGCTCCTGGGCCTGCAGTGAATTTGCTATGAAAAACGACGCAGAGCCTGTTCTTCAGATTGCGGCACGCGATCGCACGCGCGCTGGGCTGCAGGCAGAAATCCTTGGCGCGACGGCCATGGGCGTGCGAAATGTCTTGTGTGTCACTGGTGACAGCCCGTTGCTGGCGCCTCAGCCGCGCGGCCGCATGGACATCTATGATATGGATGGAATCCAGATGATCTGGATTCTGCGCCGTATGCGGGATGATGGCCGGTACCTGGACGGCCGCGAGATCAAATTCCCGCCAAAATTCTTTCTCGGCGCAGCGGCCTCGCCGTTTGCGTCCGATCCGAAATTCCAGGCATTGCGCGAACACAAGAAAGTCAATGCAGGGGCGCAGTTCTTTCAGACCAATCTCGTTTACGATCCGGATCGAATGGAGATCTGGTTGAACGAAATCGCCAAACGCAACATCCTGAACCGGGTCTTTATCCTGATTGGTGTCACGCCGCTCAAGAGCGCCAAGATGACTCATTATATGACCCAGGTGCCGGGAGTGTATGTGCCCGAACCGCTCATCAAGCGTATGGAAGAAGCGGAAGCCAAGGGTGGATTGAAGGGAGCCCAGGAAGAAGGCGTGAAGATTACCCTTGAGATCATCGAGAAGATCAAAGGCAAAGAAGGCATCCATGGCCTGCATCTTATGCCGGTGGGATGGGAAGAGATCGTGCCGCGCATCGTCATTGAAGGAGGTGTTCTTCCAAAAGATTTTGTCGCGCCAACCTCGGAGGTGGAAAAAGCTTCGGCATAGTTTGGACCAGGTGCCCGCTTGCATGGCCAGACGTGCGGGCCGGTTCAATAAATCCTATTTGCGGACTCGTTGCCGACGTGGCAGCGGTTCGCCACACGAAAGGAAAACATGAACGTTGACGAACTGTTAGCAAAAGCCAAAAAGCCCTCGGCAGATGCGATGAAGCTCCATCCCTTCTATCGAGGCAAGATCGAAACGGCGCTCAAATGCACGGTGCACAGTTTCGACGATTTTGCAATCTGGTATACACCGGGTGTCGCCGCACCCTGCAAGGCTATTGAGGCGAATCCCGACCTGGTGTACGACTACACCAATAAATGGAATACCGTCATCGTGGTCAGCGATGGCACGCGCGTGCTGGGTTTGGGGGACATCGGCCCCAAGGCAGGGTTGCCCGTCATGGAGGGCAAGGCGCTGCTTTATAAATATCTCGGTGGCGTGGACGGAATCCCAATCATGCTCGATACCAAGGATCCGGATGCCATCATCAATACGGTTCTCTTGCTCCAACCCGGTTTCGGCGGCGTGAACCTCGAAGATATTGCCAACCCCAAATGCTTCTATATCCTCGACACATTGCGGGAAAAAGCGGATATCCCGATCTGGCACGATGACCAACAGGGTACGGCCACGGTGACCCTGGCCGGACTCATCAACGCGCTGAAAGTTGTCGGCAAGAAGATGAGCGAGGTCAAGATCGCCTTTATAGGCACCGGAGCATCCAATGTGGCTTGCTCCCGCCTTATCTTTGGATGGGGAGCGGATCCCAGCAAATGTTTCATGGTCGACAGCAAGGGTATTCTCGGAAAACATCGCAAGGACCTTGAGATGCGCAAGGCCGAATACAAGGACAAATGGAAATTGTGCAACATCACCAATGCCGAAAAACGCGAAGGCGACATTCCCGATGCGATGAAGGGCGCCGATGTTGTGGTTGCGCTTTCCAAATCGGGACCGGGCGTTCTTTTGCCTGAATGGGTCAAGATGATGGCGAAAGACGCGATTCTTTTCGCGTGCGCCAATCCGGTTCCCGAGATTTGGCCGTGGGAAGCGAAAGAAGCCGGCGCGGCTGTCGTTGCAACCGGACGATCCGATTTTCCGAATCAAGTGAATAACTCACTGGGCTTTCCCGGCATATTCCGTGGAACACTCGATGTGCGCGCGAGAACCATTACCGATGAGATGTGCTTTGCGGCCGCGCAGGCTTTGGCCGATCACGTCGGTAATAAGCTCGATGCAGATCACATCCTGCCCAACATGGATGATTGGGAGGTGTTTCCGCGTGAAGCCGCGGCGGTCGCTATGAAGGCCATCGAGCAAAAACTGGCCAAGCGCCCGACCACATACGAGGCTGAGTTCGAGAACGCCAAGCACATCATCAAGCGCTCGCGCGATTTAACGAAGACCATGATGGAAAAGAACTTCATCCTCGAGCCGCCGCCCGACTCCGGCGAACATGATGTGGATATCGAAACAATCAAGTCCGCCTACTAGCTTGGAAAGGAGAAACCTATGTATGACCTTATCATCATCGGTGGTGGGCCGGCTGGACTGACAGCCGCGGTCTATGCCATTCGAAAACGTCTGAATGTTTTGCTCCTGACCAAGGACTTGGGTGGCAAGACCAATTTTCGTTTGTCCTTGCCGTGGATCGAAGAATACCAGATCATTCGCGGCGTGGAAGTCGTCAGCAAATTCCGCAGTGAATTAGAATATCTCGACTTCGCGCGTCACATGGAAGAAGTGGAGAGAGTGGACAAAAAGAACGGGGGCTTTGCCGTCATCACCAAAAGCGAAACGGAACTGGACGCCAAGGCGGTCATCATTGCGACAGGCGCCCGGCAGGTCCGCATGGGAGTGCCAGGTGAGAAGGAATTCACGATGAAGGGATTGTGCTATTCCGCTCTCAGTTACGCTCCGCTGTTCATAGATCGAAGCACCATCGTGATTGGTGATGAAGATCTGGCTTTGCGTTCATGCGGCGAACTCTCCACCGTGGCAAAGCATGTCTATATGGTGTGCAATAACGATCAAGCATTCGAGACGCCGCTTGGGCATAAACTTAAGGCAGCGAAGAACGTCACGATTCTAAAAGGATACGAAGTGCTTGAAGTCAAGGGCGACCAATACGCACGCGCGCTGCGACTTAAGGACCCGTCCGGCAAGACCGTCGAGTATGAAGCCGATGCCATGTTTGTCGAGAAAGCCTTGACCCCCAACTCCAATATGGTCAAGGGGTTGGTTAAGCTTGATGAACATGGTCGCATCATCGTCGATGGCATCAATCGCACCAACATCCCCGGCGTGTTCGCGGCTGGCGACGTGACCAATAGCTTTTCTGAACAAGCCCTGATTTCGGTCGGGGAAGGAGCCAAGGCCGCCCTGAGTGCCTACGAATATTTGCTGCCCCTGCTCTAGGCAGCCTGCACAATAACCCTTGGACGGAAACAGCCTGCGGCTACGATGCAGGCTGTTTGCGTGGGTCATGCTCCGGTCCATCAATTTTTGTTGTCCATGCGAGGGAACCATCCTAGTTCTTTGCTGCCTTTTTGTTGAGCCATTCTATTATTTGATCCGTGTGGTATTGATAATCACTGGCGAGAGAGTTGATAATCTTTTCAATTGTTGCAGGGACTCCGCTATAATGGGCAACGCCATGATCTGCCCTCAATTCTTCAGGCGAGAGAGCCAGAACAAAGGCCTCGAGTTTTTCGATCGAGGATTTAAGTTGTGCGAGGAGTTCCGGTTTGGAGCGGGAAGAGAACTTCTTCGTGAATTCGGCGTTGACATTACTGTAATCGTTCTTGGAATCCTGATAGTAAGAGGGCGCTTTCCCAGCCAGAATGGACAGCGAGGAATCAATCATGAGGCCGTTCCAGCCAATGAGGTGAGCCACCACATCCCTGGGCGACCATCCATGCATTGGCGTCAAGAATTGTGCATCGGATAACGAAGCCATGAGTTTTGCGAGATCTGCATGTGTCTGTTTCAGCCTGCGCAAGACATTCTGATCGGACATGGCGGCGACTCCTTTCTCTGTGCAAAAGATCCTGCTTCTGACCGACCGGTTGGCCTGATTATACGGCAAGGCACCACGTACACGAGGTTCCCCGCCATGGTGGTCCCTGCGATCACCGCTATTCCACCATCGGCATTTGTGCTGAGCCGCGTCCGCCCCACTTGCCCGGCCAGCCCGGTAGAAACGCAGCCATGATCAGCGCTGCCATCGAAGCGTAGAAGGTCAATTGGTAGGCTGCATCAAAACCTTGCACAGATTGATCGCAGGCCAGTTGAAGCGTGGATAGAATCTTCGACTTTGCCGTGTCAAGGGATTGCTGCGGCAGCGACGCCAAAGAAGCAAGCGTGCCGGGTGGCAAATTATCTTGGGCTGCAACGCCGGGCGTTTCGCACACGCCATACGGTGTGGTCACGTTGACCAATTGATCCTGCACGTGGTTCTGCAAGGCTTGGATTTCGGGCGAGAGGAAGCCGACCAGGATCGTGGCCAGCACCGCCACCGAAATTGCCTGGACTACAAAACGAGTGCTATTCAATAAAGACGAGCCGCGCGGCAGCAGATCCAGCGGGATGCTGCTCAACGCGCTGACATAAGAGGTTTGCAGGGTTAATCCAATGGCGAGACCGCGCAATGCCAAAAGGAACACGATATAAGGAATTGGAGTCGTGCCGTGAATCAAAGATAGCTGCCAGGTATTGACGCACAAAATCATAAAACCCACAACCATGATGGCGCGCGGACCGATCTTGTCGTACAGCCTACCTGCGGAGGGCGTGGCAATCGCTGAAGTCGCCGCGACCGCCAGCAATATGATTCCAGCGTCCAAAGCAGTTCGTCCACGAAAAGCTTGCAGATAGATCGGCATCATAAACTCCGCGCCAAACAGGGCAATTGTCGCGATATAGCCGACCGTCGACGCAATCAGGAAGTTCGGGTTGAGAAAGAGCCGTAGATTCATCAGCGGTTCCTTCGCCACGTGCAACTCAATCAGCCCGTGCAGGATCAGTATAACAAAGCCAAATCCAAGCGCGAGCAGAGTGAACTGCCCGCTCCAACCAAGATTTTCCGCAATGGATGCAGAATAGAGGATTGCACCGAATCCCATGATGGCTGTGAGTAGCCCAAGCGGGTCGAATAACGGCCGCTGTTCGACCCGAAAGTCAAGCAGGAAGCTTGAACCGAGAACTACACCGATGATCCCAATCGGCACATTGACGAAGAAAATCGCGCGCCAAAGATTGATGTCCACCAGCCAGCCGCCCAAAATCGGGCCAAGGGCCGGAGCGACCACCAATGCAATGCCGAGCACGCCGAAGGCCGCCCCCTGTTCCTTGGGCGGAAAAGCGCGATAGAGTTGTGCGGGACCAAGCGGCTGTGCGATTCCACCGCCGAATCCCTGCAGGGCGCGCGCGGCGACCAAGAGTCCCAGCGAGGGTGCGAAGCCGCACAGGAACGAAGCCAGTGAAAAAATGGCCAACCCCAAAAGATAGACACGTTTGATTCCGAAGCGGTCTGCCAAATAACCCGATAGCGGCGTGGTGATGCCCAGTGCCAGCACATAGATGCTGATGACCCATTGGGCGTCCGCCAGGCTGGCGCCAAATTCGCGGCGCAGGGTGGGGAAGGCGATGTTGACAATGGTCGAATCAAGGATGATCATGAACAGACCGAACATCACAGTGATCAGCACTTTCCATTTTTGTTCCAAGCCGTGTTGGGCAACGGGGTAGGTGGCTTCGCTCATAAATAGATTTCCTCTCTTATAATTCGTCAAAATGTGCTTTTATAAGATAGCAGGAAATGGTTTTATCTTACGTTGTTCACCTGCGCAGGAAGGCATGTTCGGAAACAAAATCGTCTGGCAGTTCGTCTTCAAAATGTTGAAAGGAGCACGCTATGCAAAAAAACCTGAAAGTTCTCTCGGCTCTGATCATGATAGCTATGTTTCTATCGGCCTGTGGTTCCGTTCCGTCCGCGAATCTTGCGAAATCCTCTATTCCGCGCGACCTGAACCCAAATGTCTCGCAGGACGATCTCGCGTCTCTCGTGACCGGCAACAATACCTTTGCCCTCAACCTTTACGAGGCGCTTCGCTCGCAGGACGGAAACTTGGTGTTCTCGCCCTACAGCATTTCCCTCGCTATGGCGATGACGTATGCCGGCGCGCGCGGCGAAACCGAATCTCAAATGGCGCAGACCATGCAATTTAGCCTGTCACAGGATACGCTGCATCCTGCTTTCAACGCCCTTGACCTGGCCCTGGCAAGTGAAGGTAAGGCGCAGGGTGATCGCGGACAGCCCATGCAGCTCAACATCGCCGATGCGGTTTGGACGGAACAAACCTATGCTTTCCAACAAGCCTATCTGGATTTAATCGCCAAGAATTATGGTGCGGGAATTCAACAGGCTGACTTCATCAAGAACTTTGAGTCGGTGCGCTCACAAATCAACGGCTGGGTCAGCCAGCAGACGAAAAACAAAATCAACGACTTGCTGGCGCCCGGCTCGGTCGACCCCAACACACGCATGGTGCTGGTCAACGCCGTTTATTTCAAGGCCGACTGGGACGTCCCGTTCGATCCGAACAACACCGAAGAGGCACCTTTCACCCTGTTAGACGGATCGCAGAGGCAGGTTAAGATGATGAACAATAGCGAGTTGACTTTGAAGTACGCGCAAGGAAACGGGTATCAGGCACTCGAGTTACCTTATAGCGGAAACACCGCCGCGCTGGACATCCTCATGCCCGACGAGGGGAATTTTCAAAATTTTGAGGCGACCTTAAGCGCGCAAAGCTTGAGTGACATTTTCAATTCGCTGCAGCCCACGCCGATTGCGCTCGGTCTTCCCAAGTTCACTTTCACAACCGAGTTTTCACTCAAGGACAAACTCATGTCGCTGGGCATGACCGATGCCTTCGATGTCAATAAAGCCGACTTTTCCGGGATGACCAGCAACCGCGACCTGTTTGTCGGAGACGTGGTTCACAAAGCCTACGTTGCGGTGGATGAGAAAGGTACGGAAGCGGCGGCCGCCACCGCTGTCATCATGGAAGCGATGAGCGCACCGGTACAGCAAAAGGTGCATTTGGTTATTGACCATCCCTTTCTCTTCGCCATCCGTGACCTCAAGAGCGGACAGATCCTGTTCATCGGGAGAGTCCTAAATCCCGCGCCGTAAGCAGATCAGGGCGACCATTCCGGTCGCCCTGATGATTCTTGCCAGGCCTAGTAGCCGCGGTAGCCTTGTTCCACCTTTTCGATCGAACCGAGCCATTTCGGCAGCTGCTCAAAAAGCTTCTTCATGATTTCTTTCGTGCGCTGCTTGAACAATTCATAATCCCCGTAAACCTCTCCTCCGCTTGCGCCGACCAAATCACTGACGCCGCGCAGAATCAATAAACGGATCCTATTTCTCTTCGCGACCCACGCTATCGCACCCGACTCCCAATCCGCGGCAACCGCATCGTATCTCTTGATCAGCATCTGAATGTCTTCCACGACGATATCGCGGTCGCCCGAAACCAATAATCCCCGCAGGACCGGAAAAGGAAGAACGCGCGGCAACCACGACAGATCCAGTTCGGTTGAATAATGGGCAACGGCTTCATCGGAGTCCGTCATCTGTTCGATGATATCGTAGACAATGGTTCGTTCCGCAAGAATGATTGTGCCGCGTTCGATACGCCCTTCGAAGCCGCCGCATGTTCCTAGATTGAGGAGCAAATCCGGTTTGAACTGATCAATCACGTATTGTGTAGTCGCTGCTGCAGAGGTTTTCCCCCAGCCACCGTGGAGGAGCATCACGCGCCGGTCGTCGAAATTCACATCGAAATATTCCCCGAAAGGCGACTTCTGCATGTTCGCTTGCGGATAAAAGGACTTAACCGCGCGCCACTCGCCATTGGCGGAAACAATAACGACGGGTTTCATGTTTGCCTCCGAAAGTCCGCGTCCAGCGCGCGTGAACCGGTGAGGTAAGCCATGAGCATGTGCAATGCTGCGTCCGCGGAGAACGATTTATTATGAAGACGATCCCCCTCGAAGCGAAAAACCCGGCCCCATTCTCCGCCCTGAACGGATAACCCTATCCATGTGGTGCCCACCGGTTTATCCGGCAGACCGCCGCCCGGTCCGGCGATTCCGCTCACGGATATGGCAATGTCTGCTTGAAGGGCTGTACGCGCGCCGCGGGCCATTTCTAGAACCGTCTCCCGCGAGACCGCGCCGAAAGTATGCAGGGTATCCCACGACACGTGCAGCAGCTCGACTTTCGCTTCATAGGCGTATGCCACAACTCCGCCTATAAAGTAATCGGACGAACCGGGCACGTCAGTGATGCGGCTGGCGATGAGTCCGCCGGTGCAGGATTCCGCGGTCGCCAGTTTCAGCTGGCGCTCTCTAAGCAGGTCGCCAATTTTCATTTCGGGCGAATCGGCCAATGGTTCCTCCAATACGGTTTATCCATTATAATCCGCCCGATTGTATCGTACGCCCTATTTGCCAGGAATAAAGGAAAAAATGAAAACCATCCGCTCTTTTTTGTTGGCGCTTGGCGCCATGGTATTTTTGCTGGCCTCTTGTGGAAAAATTCCGACATCTGTGCCTGTCCCCGTCCAATCCTCGTCGACTCCCGTACAAGCCAATACACCCGGCCTCACCGCCACGCCTGATCCGTGCTCCAAAGAGAACCTTCCAGCACAGATTCAGAAACTCGACGAATTGACCCGTCAATTCGATGATGCGACCGCCATTGTCGATAACCTGATCACAGGTTCCTCCATTACCGCCGATCAACTTGGCTCGGATATCGCACAACTTCAGGGAATTCGCCGGGCTGCTGAGGACCAAAATGTGCCCACTTGTTTGACCAATCTGAAGGATTTGCAGTTGGCCCATATGAACACTGTGATTGACACTCTGCTGCTCGTATTAGGCAAAGGGGATAAGAATATCATCAATCAGGGGATCGCTCAATCCCAGCAATATAGCCAGCAATATATCATTGAAAAGGCGCGCTTGCTGGGCATATTGACAATTATCCCGGAGACTGCAACCGGCACAGCAGGTACGCCCGTGGCGGGTACCAAGGCAGCTCCGACGACCACGCCCACACCATAGTTAAAACAACGAACCTCCTACGATCGCAGGAGGTTCGTTGTTCAAACCGCAAAGAATAGGGTTACTTACTGTCCGACGCCGCCTTGCTGAAGTTGTTGTAAGAGGCCCTTCAGGCCAGCGCCCGCAACCATGGATAGGCCACCGATGAGACAGCAGCACAGGAGACCAACCACAAGGCCAGGGATTAATACCGAGCCAACAGCCTCGCCCCAGCCAAATCGATTTACGCCCTTCGCAGCCATAATATATAGAACCAAAGCATAAATACCGGCGACTGCCAAAACCACATTAAAGCACAGACCCACGAATGGGATGGCTGCAAACAGAGATAACACTCCCGCAACGATCGCGAACGGAGCGAGGATCGCTGCGAACGCGTACGTCAACTGCTCGTTCGTGCCCTGACCGTGAAACATCTTCGCAACCCATTGGACGATCGCGGCTCCAATTGCGAAGAACACTGTGAAGATGACAGCCAGAATTGGTCCGCCACAAACCGCGAGAACCAATGTGGCAACAATGCCGCCACCACCCAGACCACCGCCATTGCCCAGCCCATACTGTTGGAACAAACTCCTAAAGCTCGCCATCCTTGCCCCGCTCACTAGGGCGCTCAAGAAGAATTCCACCAAATAGCCAACGAAGACCCAAATATAAGCAGTCGTGGCCTTCGCATTCGGTGAGGACGCGATGTCGGCAAAGGTTTGTTCGTTGGGCTTGGTCAAAGCGTCAATCCAGATTTGATAAAACGGTTTCGTCCCTCCTGATGACGGCGCAGGTGCGTTGGACATTGGCATATTCATGTTCATAAGAGCCTCCTTTGATTTGGTTAGAATTTTATAGCACGAAACACGCACAATTTCAATAGCCCAAAACACCTATCCGCCTAAACAGATACGGGTAAAATACAGTCTATGGAAATTGCCGAGCACCTCCAGGGAATTCTGGCCACGCTTCCAGCCAAGCCGGGCTGTTACATTTATCGCAACAAAGACGGCGATGTGATCTATGTCGGCAAAGCCATCAATCTCAGAAACCGCGTGCGATCGTATTTCCATGCCGAGGCGAGTCACGACGCCAAGACCCGCCGACTCGTGCGCGAGATCGCGGACATCGAATGGATCCTCGTGGGATCGGAGCTGGAAGCGCTGATCCTCGAGATGAACCTCATCAAAAAGCATCGACCAAAATTCAACATTCGGCTGAAGGATGACAAACGTTATCCGTACATCAAGGTCCACTGGGCTGACCCGTTTCCAAAAGTTACCGTGACGCGTCAAATGGCGGAGGACGGCTCGCGTTATTTTGGCCCCTACACTTCTGCGTGGGCCGTGTATCAGACGCTGGATGTATTGCGTCGCATCTTTCCTTATCTGACTTGCGATCGGGTGATCACCGGGCAGGATATCCGGGCGTGTCTATATTACGACATCAAGTTGTGCACTGCACCCTGCATCGGCGCGGCGACCCAGGCTCAATACCGCCAACTGATCTCCGACCTGATGGCTTTTCTCAGCGGGCACAGCGAAGAGATTGTTACGCGTCTGGAATCCGAAATGCGAAAGGCGTCGGAGGAGATGCGCTTTGAAAGAGCTGCCGCCTTACGCGACCAGCTTAAAGCCATTCAATCCGTGATCGAGCGACAGAAGGTCGTCTTCGCTTCCGACTATCTTGATTCGGATGTCCTGGCCATGGCGCGCTCGCAGGGCGAAGCCTGTGTGCAAATCTTTTTCATCCGTGCCGGCAAATTGATCGGGCGCGAATATTTCATCCTGGAGGGCACGGAAGACACGACAAACAAGGAGGTTATCGCTGAGTTCGTCAAGCAGTTCTATACGGAAGCGGCGACCATCCCGCAGCAGGTGATGCTGCCGGAGGAGATTGAGGAAGCAAAGATCATCGGCCAATGGCTGCGTTCCAAGCGGTCTGGCGAAAAGGTCGAATTCCTCGTTCCAAAGCAAGGACAGCCGCACGAGCTGGTTCAAATGGCGGCGGAGAACGCCGCGGAGACATTGTCCGCGTTGCACGCACAATGGCAGGCCGATACGCACAAGCAAGAACAAGCTCTAGCCGAATTACAGTCCGCGCTTCAACTGCCTGAGCCGCCGAATCGCATCGAATGCTATGATGTTTCCAACACACAAGGCACCGCGATCATCGGCGCGATGGTGGTGTTTCAGCAAGGCGTGCCCAGCAAAAACCTCTATCGCAAGTTCAATATCCAAAGCGTCGTGGGTGCGCCCGATGATTTCGCCTCGATGGAGGAGATGCTAACGCGACGCTTCCGTAGATGGCACTCGGCGCAAGAAATGGCGGACCAGCCCGGGGCCAAGCCGGATGCGTCGTTTTCTCTCCTGCCCGATCTGGTGATCATTGATGGCGGCAAAGGGCAGCTTGGACGCGCGGTCAATGTGTTGGAAAAATTCGATCTGTTTGGCAAGGTCCCAGTTGTTGGTTTAGCAAAGCAACAGGAGGAAATATTCTTTCCGAACCGACTGGATTCGCTGCTCCTGCCGCGCCATTCACAAGGCTTGTATTTGATGCAACGGATCCGCGACGAGGCGCATCGCTACGGGATCACCGCACATCGCAAAAAACGTACAAAGCTTGGCATGGCATCGCAGTTGGATTCCATCCCCGGGATCGGACCGACGCGGCGCAAATCCCTCTTGAAACATTTTGGTTCTATAGATAAGATTAGAGAAGCTTCTGTGGAAGAATTGTCCGCGGTCCCAGGAATGAATCAGAGGGCCGCGGAATCGATCAAAGCAAATCTCGAATGAAAAATATCTGGATTGTAGACGACGATGAAGAGATGGTCCGCGCCGTGCAATTGATGTTGAAACTGCTTCATTGCAATGTGACGCCATTTCTCAGTGCGCGTCCAGCCGCCCAAGCGCTCATGGCCGGTAAACGCCCCGACTTGATGATCTTCGATATCAATATGCCGGAGGTCAGCGGGCTGGATCTGCTGGAATTTGTCAGACGCCGCAAAGAGTGGAACGACCTGCCCATCATTATGCTTTCCACTGAGGCGGCGGATGTGACCGTGGACAGGGCGCTGGAACTTGGTGCCGATGGATATGTATCCAAGCCGGTTACACTTGAGGAGTTGGAGAGGGTCCTGAATACAGCCCTCCAGAAACACCAGAAAGGTTCGTTGTAGAGCATGGCAAAAAGAAAGTCACAGACCAAGAAGGTCAACCGCCCAAGCACAAGCCAGATCATTTTCGTGGTGCTGACGCTGGTGATTATTCTTTCTTTCATATTGTCGCTCTTCGTCAAGCTGTAACAGAGATCGCTCCGAGAAATCATTGCACCTTCTTCTCGGGTCGGTCCGCTTTGGTATAATTGCGGGCGCCTGGACAATGAACACGAAGGACACAAAGCAGGTTTTTCTTTGTGCCTTTCGTGTCTTTCGTGATAAAAAGGAATCATGCTCGATAAACTTTCAGGAATAGAACAACGATATGATGATTTGGGAAAAGAATTGCTCGAAGTAGGGGCGGACTATCAGCGCGCTGCGGAAATCAACAAAGAGCGCGTCGAACTCGAGCCGATTGTGGGCAAGGCGCGCGAATATCGGAAGGCGATTCAAAGCCTTGAGGAAGCGAAAGCCATTCTCGCCTCGGAGGGAGATGCGGACTTGAAATCGCTTGCCGAAGGCGAATTGACGGACTTGACTCCGAGGATTTCTGCGCTTGAAAAACAAATCAAGGGTTTGCTGGTTCCCAACGATCCTCGCGATGAAAAGAATGTGATCGTTGAAATCCGTGCTGGCACGGGCGGCGATGAAGCCGCGTTGTTCGCGGCGGATTTGTTCCGCATGTATTCACGTTATGCCGAGGGAAAGCGCTGGAAGAGCGAGATCATGTCAGAGAATTCCATTGGCATCGGTGGTTACAAAGAAGTCATCTTTGAAATCAAGGGAAAGGGTGCTTATTCGAAGCTAAAATATGAATCGGGGGTGCACCGGGTTCAACGCGTGCCCGTCACCGAGGCCCAGGGGCGGATTCATACTTCGACCGCTACCGTTGCTGTCTTGGCCGAAGTGGATGATGTGGAGGTGCAAATCCCCGATAGCGACATCGAAATCGAAGTCTACCGTTCCTCCGGCGCCGGTGGGCAGAATGTGCAGAAGAACTCGACCGCAGTGAGGCTTTACCATAAACCGACGGGCATGGTGGTGACGTGTCAGGACGAACGTTCGCAGCTTCAAAACAAACTGCGCGCGATGAGCATCCTGCGCGCCCGTCTCTACGAAATCGAAGGGGAGAAACGGCGCTCCGAATTGGAGGATACGCGTCGTTCGCAAATCGGAAGTGGTGAGCGGTCCGAAAAGATCCGCACGTATAATTATCCGCAGAACCGTGTGACCGATCATCGCGTCGGTATCTCAAACTACAATCTGCCCGCCGTGATGGATGGCGCCATTGATGACTTCATTGATGAACTCTCCACGCGCGACGAAGCGGATCGCCTTGCTTCCTCGGGTGTGGACGATGATGAAGAATAGATTGCGATCCAACACGGTGCGCGATGTGCTGGAGACGACTGCGACTCGTCTGGCTCCCTTCAGCGACACGCCGCAACTTGATGCAGAAGTCTTGATCGCAGATGTGCTGAAGAGACCGCGGACTTGGTTGCTGGCACACGATGAATTTTCCTTCAATCTGCAGCAGGTTGAAACGCTCGACGGCTTGATGCAGCGTCTGGAACGCGGCGAACCGCTTCCTTATGTGGTGGGTCATTGGCAATTCTTCGGCCTTGACTTCGATCTATCCCCGGAGGTGTTGATTCCACGACCTGAAACGGAACTGCTGGTGGAGCGTGCAATCCCCTGGCTGCAATCTTCAACTCGCCATCACGCCGTTGCGGATGTTGGGACCGGCTCTGGCTGCATCGCCATTTCCATTGCCACCCATGTTCCCCACGCACAGCTTCTCGCAACCGATATTTCCGGCAAGGCTCTGGAAGTCGCGCGCCGGAATGCGCAAAAACATCAGGTTGAAAGTCGAATCGAATTCGTCGAATGCGATATTTTCCCCGACCTCGACGCTTCTCCTAAAGTGGGCGAAGGACAATGGCCGAGGGAATTTGATCTGATCTGTGCCAACCTGCCATATATCGCGACCGATAAATTACGCGGTCTTCCCATCTTCGGGCATGAGCCAACGCTCGCCCTCGACGGTGGTCAGGACGGCCTGAATCCGCTCCGAAAGCTGCTCTCGGCTGCGCCGGAGCACCTCGCCCCCGGCGGACGCATCTTGCTCGAGATTGAAGCCACGCGCGGACCAACGGCCTTATCTTTAGCTTATGATGCTTTTGAGGAAGCTGAGATTCACCTCTATCAAGACTTAGCACGACAGGATCGTTTGCTGGAAATCCAGTTACCGTTGCAATAAATCCTTATGAATACAGAAGTCCTCGATGTCAATGCACCCCGGTCGATTCAGCGCGCATTAGAAATCCTACAGGCGGGCGGTTTGGTCGCCTTTCCCACCGACACGGTTTATGGTGTGGGGGCTCAGGCATTCGATGGCAAGGCCGTGGAGTCAATTTACAAAGCCAAGGCTCGGCCGCTTGAGAAGGCAATTCCGGTTTTGATCGGCGACGTGGAAGATATTAATCAGGTTGCCTCGGAAGTTCCACTGATGGCAAAGAAGCTGGCTGCTCGGTTTTGGCCCGGTCCATTGACCCTGATCGTTCCAAAGCGAATCAATGTGCCGGACTCGGTGTCTGCGGCAGGCACGGTTGGGGTACGTGTCCCCGATCACGCCGCGGCGCGGCGCCTGTTGCGTGCTGCCGGTCCAATGGGTGTGACTTCGGCCAATTTATCTGGCAAGCCGAGCCCATCCACTGCGGAAGAAGTCTTCTCGCAGTTGAACGGCCGCATCCCACTGATCCTCGACGGTGGCAAAACGCCCGGCGGCATTGCCTCTACAGTCGTGGATTGCACAGGCACGAACCCAATCATTGTGCGCGACGGTCCCATCGCTGCCGATGAACTGGCGGCCATAATACGACAGTAAATCTCTTATTTTATTCTTAGGTTGTGCTCAGGTAGCGTTCAGGTCGCTGAATATAATAAACATTGCATTCTCCTCTTCAAACCGCGTATGGGTCAGGGCCGACCTAGCGCGGTTTGGGTTTTTAAGAGGCAGTTACTTTTCCGACAGGGGCCAAGTAGGTTGAACATCCATATCCATAGTTGAGATCTCTCCCACGATGAAGCGATAATGCCCGGCCGCCGCGATCATCGCGGCGTTATCGGTGCAAAGTGAAAGCGGCGGAATGTGAACTCTATATTCGCTTTGGTTTCGGAACGCATCGCGCAGCGCGCGATTCGCCGAGACACCGCCTGCGACGAGAATCTCCTTTGCGCGGAACTCACGGGCGGCGCGGACGGTCTTGTTAAATAGGACATCCACCACCGCCGCCTGGAATGCGGCGGCCATATCCGATACGGGTACGGCCCGACCTTTTGACTCATAGCCCTTGGCTTCTTTCAGTACAGCCGTCTTGATTCCGCTAAACGAAAAATTCCATGTCCCTTCCAGCCAGGCGCGCGGAAATTGGAAGCGGGCCGCGTCGCCTTCCTCGGCCGCGCGTTGAATTGCCGGCCCGCCGGGATACCCAAGCCCCAGCAAACGCGCGACTTTGTCGAAAGCCTCGCCCGCCGCGTCGTCGAGGGTGGAACCGAGCCGCTTGTAGGTCAAATGATCGGTCATCAAATCCAGTTCAGTATGGCCGCCTGAGACCAGCAAAACCATCAATGGAAATTGCGGCTCTTCGGGTTGTGAATCACCAGCGTTGTAGACCCAGGCTGAATAGAGATGCCCTTCCAAGTGATTGACGCCGACCAGCGGAAGTTCTGCGCCGAGCGCCACACCCTTGGCGGCGTTGACGCCCACGATTAACGAGCCGGCTAGGCCGGGTCCGCGCGTGACGGCGACTGCATCAATGTCGCCGAGCGTGAGATGCGCCTTGGATAAGGCGTCTTCAACCACGGGCACAATCGAAAGCACGTGCTGGCGCGAGGCAACCTCTGGGAAAACGCCGCCAAACCGCGCGTGGATATCCATTTGGGTCGCGACGGTTGAACCAAGCAAGGTGCGCCCGTTTTCAACGACTGCCGCCGCGGTCTCATCGCAGGAGGTTTCGATGCCAAGGATGCGAACAAGTTTTGAGTCGACCATGACTTTTCACCAATTACTTTCTCCTCTTCCATTTCTTCATCGGCAGAACAAAATCATAAGGATATTCAGCAAGAATCTCCATCTTGCCGTCCGGTCGCACCCAGATCGTGTCTTCAATGCGGACCCCCATTCCCTTTTCGGGATAATACAATCCCGGCTCGGACGTGATGACCACGCCCGGTGCGAGACGCTGTTCGTCGCCGACGGTCAAGTGACTAAACGGACGTTCATGAATGTTCAAGCCTACACCATGGCCCAACGAATGAACATAACCGTTCAAGGGCGCTTTGGTGTTCAATGGCGAAGCATGCCCTTTGGATTCAAAGAATGTGCAGGCTATGCGCTGATAATCCTTGAACGGCGCATTCAGATCAAAGTCATCAGCGAGCTTGCTGTAGATTTCGTGGACTTGATTGTAAAGCTCCTGTGCTTCCGGTGAGGCGTAACCGAGACTCCAGGTGCGAGTGAAGTCATAGAAATATCCTCCGCCGCGTTCGCACGGAAAAATATCGAACACAATGGTTTGACCAAGCCGTATGAGGTCGGAGGGATTACCGGTCGAATGCGGCACGCCTGCATCGTGTCCGATGGCAAAGATCGTGCCTTCGGGATTCTCCGCGCCAAGCTCTGCCAGCCACAAATCAATTTTCGCTTTCACGTCGCCGATGGTCAGCGGCGATCGATCCTCCCTCAACAATACCTCGTCGGCGCGGACCTCGGAATTCATCAATAGATTCTGAACGCGGCGCACCACCTCGGTCGTAGTCCTTCCCATCTTGCGAATCCGCTCTACTTCGGACACATCCTTGGTTTCCATCGCCTTCAAGAAAACTGATTCCATGCCTGCCTCGCCGACAAATTCGATCGCAGGCATCAGACTTTGTAATCTCACCATGATCCCAAAGTTGGATGAGAATTCAACCTGACCGTACACGCCGATCCGCCCCTGCGTCAAACCCAGGCTGTTCAGGATCAATTCAAATCGTTTCGCAAGGACCCATAGAGAATCGCCATTCGATTGCTTTCGAATCTCGCTCAAGTCAAACTCGCTAAACGAACGCGTCGCAAGTCCGCTTTTGGCCGCCTCACCCCGCTCCATATCGTTATAGAACAAAACCGGCGCTTCGCCACGTTTCTTGACCAGCACGGCATCGCTGACGTGTCCGCCGCCGACAAAATAATACATGGATGGGTTGTGTTCGGCATTGCCCAGTACGACGAGCGCATCGAGGTTGCGGGCTTGCATGAGTGCATCGAAGTCTGATTTCATTTCAACTCCATTGAGAGCAAACGTAGGTTCGAAAGCAGAGTTTGATCCTGTTCGAGCAGTACCGTGCGCGGATCGAAGAGAACTCTATCCTTTTCAGTCCGTGCGATAATTGGTGGATTTTGCTGGCGCAATCTCTTTATGAATTTATCCGGACTTTTCACATCCAGCGACAAGGCGTACGAAGAGAATGATTCGCCCGGGAGACTGCCGCCGCCAACAGTCGCCTGGCTTTCCACTACGGCACCGGACCCCAATTCATGGGCCCATTGCTCTGCCCTGGCTTTTACTTCAGAAATCGGCATCGCGATCATTCTCCAAATTGGAATTTCGCGTTCGGCTTCATCCTCGAGATAATGCAACAGTGTCGCAGCGATTCCGGCGAGACAGGTTTTGTCCGCGCGCATGGCGCGTGCCAGGGGATGTTTCTTAGCCCTCGCAATCAAGTCAGCTTTGCCAACGATGATTCCCGCCTGGGGACCGCCGAGAAGCTTGTCGCCGGAGAAGCAGACCACATCCACGCCAGCCGCAAGAGATTCTTGAACCATCGGTTCGTGGGCCAAGCCGTATTTCACCGTATCAAGCAATGCGCCAGAGCCGAGGTCGTCCAGGACCGCTGTTTTTGCTTGATGGGCCAGACCTGCGATTTGTTTCAAGGTGGGTTCCTCGGTAAAGCCGATCAATTTGAAGTTCGAGCGATGTGCACGCATGACGAGTCCGCTGGATTCCTCGAGGGCCTCTTGATAATCCGATAGACGCACTTTGTTGGTGGTACCGATCTCGACAAGTTTTGCGCCAGACTGCTTCATCACATCCGGTACGCGGAATCCGCCGCCAATCTCCACCAGCTGCGAACGCGCGATAATGACCCGCTTTTTCGATGCCAGGGCCGATAACACGAGCAGAACCGCAGAGGCGTTGTTGTTTACAATGACTGCCGCTTCGACGCCCAGCAGTCTTCTTAAAACATCCTCGGCGTGAATCAAACGCGAGCCACGCTTGCCGGTTTCGAGATCAAATTCAAGGTTGGAATAGCCGAGCGAAACATCGTTCATCGCTTTGATCGCAGCCTTTGAAAGGGGGGCGCGCCCGAGGTTCGTATGCAGAATCACCCCGGTGGCATTGACCACCGGTCGCAGAGTAGCGGTTGTCCATGCAGATAAGTGTGATTCGACCTGTGACAAGAGGGAATCAGGTTGCGGTGCTGCTGCTTGAGGGTCGAGCTTGAGCCGGGAGCGCACCTCATCCAGCGTTGAGCGCAGGGCCTCCAATGTTAGAGGACGACCATAGCGGGCGATCAAGTTCGTCGCACCTGGCGTCTGCAGGAGTTGTTCAACGGAGGGAAGGGTCTGAAGATTGGTCATCGGGTTCGGAAGCGGGGGTCTGGGCTTCGGGATGCGGAATTCCGGTGTCGAGACTCGGTGGTTGCCAGCGGGCACGTTCGCGCCACCGAATGAGGGATTCGATAACGATCAATCCGCCTGCCAATCCCATCCAGACCCACAGCGT
This sequence comes from Anaerolineales bacterium, assembly GCA_035516425.1. GTDB lineage: Bacteria > Chloroflexota > Anaerolineae > Anaerolineales > Villigracilaceae > Fen-1038. The sequence goes on along the minus strand of DATJAH010000067.1, from coordinate 136,341 downwards.
GATTAGGTGTCCAAGCTGAAACCACGCCAGAGTTCCTCCATAGAAGCCGACCCACATGGCCTGTCGAACGATCGCGTTCGGCTCAGCTCGCGGCTCAGAGGGAAAACGCAGATTGAGAAAGTATGTCACCGGTAAGGCCGTACCCGTAAGAGCGATGAACCACAGCGCAAAAAATCCCCAGCGCGCCCATACCAGGGGAGGAACTTCAAAAATGAAGATGAGCAGTACCAATCCTCCCCATCCTATTACCATTAGGAAAATCGAAGAGAGAAGATACTGCCGGAAAGAGGGTGCGGTGTCCATCAAGTGAATTATACTCGGTTGAGATGAACATGAAGATGCAGGAGATTTGAGATGGCGCTTCCCAGATTATTGATCACGGGTTGCAATGGGTTGGTCGGAAGTATTCTCTGGACACATTTGAAAAACGATTTTGATCTGTATGGCCTCGATATCTCTTCCAATGAGCCCTCGAAGAGGGTTTTTCAGGTGGATATTTCAAAGGCCGATCAAGTTCGTTCGGCGTTCCTTCGCATCGAGTCTTTGACCTATGTAGTTCATCTCGCTGCCGATGCACGCGTGGATGCGGACTGGGATTCTGTATTGGTGAACAATATCGCCGGCACGCGGGCTGTCTATGAGGCGGCGCGGCTGGCGGGTGTAAACCGCGTCATCTTCGCGAGCTCCAATCATGTCACCGGAGCATACGAAGGCTTTCCGCCGAGCCTTCACTTGAAACGAAACTCGGCACTGATCGCCACGGGCGCTCCGATTCGTCCCGACGGATTTTATGGCGTCAGCAAGGCTGCGGGCGAGGCCATTGCTCGAATGTATTATGAAGTCTATGGGCTCGAGTCGATATGCCTGCGCATCGGTTCGGTTCTCCAAAAAGATGACCCGGGTATTCATCCGCGCTTTGAAAGCACATGGCTCAGCCACCGGGATTTGGTCCAATTGGTCAGGAAGAGTCTTGCCGCCGGTGTCAAGTTTGGAATTTACTATGGCGTTTCCAAGAACAGAAAACGGTTCTGGAATATATCGGACGCCGAAGCAGAACTCGGCTATCATGCCGAAGACGATGCAAGCCAGCAATGATATGGAGAAAACCATGAACGTATCTGAAGCAATTCGCACGAAGCGCGTGGTGCGCAAGTTCCAAGCGAAGCCGCTGTCGAAAGAAATCGTCGCCGCCATCTTGAATGCCGGACGGCGTTCGCAATCGTCAAAGAACGAGCAGACTTGGCATTTCATTGCCATTCAAGACAAGCAGGTTTTGAAAGCCTTGTCTCAGTGCGGACAGTGGGCGGGGCATATTGCGGGCGCGCCGCTGGCCGTTGCAATTTTGACCCCTGACCCCGGCGCAAAATTTCAGACCATGTTCGATGCGGGACAGGCCGCCGCCAACATGCAACTCGCGGCATGGGAGGCGGGAGTTGGTTCGTGTCCCGCCTCGATCTATGAAGCGGAGAAAGCACGCGAGATTCTGGGATTCCCACCTGAACTTCATGTGCGCATCGTGCTTTCATTTGGCTATCCCGCCGATGAAGAGCAACTTTCTGCTGCGCCCAAGAAAGGCGGTCGGAAATCGCTGCAAGAAGTGGCGCATTGGGACAGGTGGTGAGCATTAATATTTGAATAATGGCCCCTGTTCATCCTTTTCCGCCCGACATTTCCCATCCAGCCCGTATTGAAAGAACCCGGTCCTCGATGAAGGCTGTTCATCGAAAACCGGGTTCCTTCGTTCGTGCGAATTTCCTTTCGGACTGCGGTCTCGACGGGATTCGAACCCGCGATCTCGGCCTTGACAGGGCCGCATGTTTGGCCGCTACACCACGAGACCTTTTGCGGGCAGTAGTTTATCACAGGCACGAATGAGCGTCAAGCAAATGGGGTTTTGCACCTATTCGGGATTAATGGATTGTAATTCATCCGGGTTTGCTTTTTTGTAAATGGGGAAATCGGGCGGCTACATCCATCCCGCTTGACAGGGCTTTGTCGTGTGCTAAAATAGTTCAAGATGACACCCGCGAGCAGGAGGGGTGTTTCTATAATGGTGGAGGGTTGTTTTGACCAAGAATCGTACGCAACAAATGGTGGACCGCCTACGCGAGCTTCAGGCCTCCTCGCCGGATATTGAGGCCTCCGCCGTGGTGAGCGTAGATGGATTGAGCATTGCATCCGCTTTGCCTCAAGGCGTGGAAGAGGATCGCGTCTCAGCCATGTCCGCCGCGATGTTGTCTTTGGGTGAAAGGATTGCTTCGGAATTAGGCCGCGGGTCTCTCGAACAGGTGTATATCAAAGGCGAAAAAGGATATGTGGTGCTGATGTCCGTGGGGCAGGAGGCTGTGTTGACCGCCCTGGCGCGTGAACAAGCTAAACTCGGTTTGATCTTCCTCGACATGCGTCGTGCTGCCGAAGATCTAACAAAGTTGATTTAATGGAGACCGTATGAGCCCTGTTCAAAAGAGCGGTTTATATTATCCAAATAAATTCGGATTGATCACGCTGAAGTCGTTGGAAGAGGTCATGGGAAAGAATGGCTTAAATGCCATTTTGAATCTGGCGGGGTTGAGTAATTACATTGACAGCTATCCACCGGATAACCTTGATAAAGGTTTTGACTTTTCTGAACTCTCCGCCATCGGTACCGCACTGGAGGAGATGTACGGTCCGCGCGGAGGACGCGGCTTGGCGCTTCGGGCGGGCCGCGCGACGTTCGCCGACGCCCTCAAGAATTTCGGCGCCTTGGCCGGTGTGGCAGATCTGGCCTTTGTCGTCCTTCCGCTTCATGCCAAACTTCGCATCGGCGTGCCGGCCATGGCCAAAATCTTTAGCCAGCTCAGCGATCAACTCAGCACAGTGGAAGAAAAGGATAACGAATTCCTTTATACGATCCACAAGTGTCCATGCTGTTGGGGTCGTCATAATGCGGATAAACCGGTCTGCTTCATCGCGACAGGGCTTTTACAGGAGGGCCTTAAGTGGGTCTCGGGTGGGAATGAATTTCGTGTAAACGAGTCGAAGTGTGTAGCCGTCGGCGATAGCGTCTGCGAATTCGTCGTCCAGAAGGAACCGATTGCATAAACGGTAGCTTCCGTGCCAGAAGTCAACTCCAAAATCCTGGTCGTTGAAGATGATCTTGATGTGGCGGAAATGTTGAACGCCTATTTTCGCGTTCAGGGCTATGAGGTCTATACGGTCAATTGGGGCGAGGATGGAGTGCGTTCGTGCCAGACCGTTCATCCTGATCTTGTTATTCTCGATATACGGCTGCCGGACATTGACGGCTACGAAGTTGCCAAGCGTTTGCGTTCCGATCGCCGTACACAGGAAATCCCGATCATCTTTCTGACCGAAAAGCGCGAGCGCGGCGACCGTTTACAGGGCCTTGAACTGGGGGCGGATGACTACATCACTAAACCTTTTGACGTCCAGGAACTGCGCCTGCGCGTGCGCAACGCGCTCCAACGCGTCAGTCGGGGGTCGTTGACCAACCCGGTCAGCGGCCTGCCGGAAGGCGCGCTCGTGGACGAGCGCCTTAACCAGCTGTTGGAGAAAGGCGGCGCGGCGCTCCTGCTGATTTCGCTTGAACATCTGGATGCATTTCGGGAATCTTATGGCTTTGTGGCCTCCGATGATGTATTGCGGGCTTTCAGCTTGATGATTCTTAACACCATCCGCGAACTGGGCGGCGGCGAGGAATTTCTCGGCCATGTCGGCCCGGCTGATTTTGTCCTGGCAGCCACTCCCTCCAACCTGCCTGCATTGCACGAACGCTTGCGCGCGCGGCTTGATCAATCGCTGGATTATTTTTATCCCCTTAAGGATCGGGAGCAGGTTACGAAACGGAAGGATCGTCTGGCGGTCCGCATGTCTGAAATGTCTTTGACCGCGCATGGGCGCGTCTCGAGCCCAGAGCAGTTGAGGGCTGAGCTTCTGCACAGAAAGAAATAGGAATTCTTTTGCGCATCACGATTGTTGTGCCAACTTACAACGAGGCGGAGAACCTGCCGAGGCTGGTCTCCGCTTTATTTACCCTACCGTTGGATTTGCGGATTCTGATCGTGGATGATAACAGCCCGGATGGCACAGGTGCAATTGCGGATAAACTTTCGAAACAGAACCCGCGCCTGCGCGTGATCCATCGTTCAAGCAAGGAAGGACTGCGCTCTGCATATCTCACCGGCTTTCGCCTGTCCCTGGACGATGGTGCAGATGCAGTTGCGCAGATGGATGCCGACCTTTCCCATGACCCCGCCAAGCTGGTGGAAATGACGGCGCGTTTGGCGACCTGCGATCTGGTGATCGGTTCTCGCTATATTGCCGGTGGAGCCGTAGACGAGCACTGGCCACTCTGGCGAAAGAGCCTATCGGCATTTGGCAATTTCTATTCGCGGGCGATTCTTCGCCTGCCGCAGCACGATGTGACCGCCGGTTTTCGACTGTGGAAGCGGGAGACATTGGAAGGCATGCCGTTGAATCGCGTTCGATCTAATGGTTATGTCTTTCAAGTTGAGATGGCCTATCTTGCGTATTGCCTTGATTACAAGATTGAGGAAATCCCGGTCTATTTTCCTGACCGGCAAAAAGGAAAATCGAAGATGTCCTTTGCAATTCAGGCAGAAGCGGCCCTGCGTGTTTGGGTGGTATTGTGGAATTATCGCGATATTCGCAAAATCGGCAGAAATGCGCGGCTAAAAGAGAAGCAGAGATAATCAGACCCCTCTATGATTCTTCGCTTCCGTTGAGATTTGACTTAGCCGCTCCCATTCCTTCAAACTCAAGGTCTCTGCTCTGCGTTTGGAATCAATTTCTGCCTGTGCTAGAAGTGATTCAATTTCTGATGTCGACTTATTCAAGCCAGCCGATAATGAATTGCGTAGGGTCTTTCGTTTCTGGCTGAAGCCCGCTTTGATCAATTTGAAAAAATCCGGGAGAAGCAAATGGGGGATAAGAGGCTCGGGATAGATTTCAATTCTAAGCGCGGCCGAATCAACCTTGGGCGCCGGGAAAAAGGCACCGGCCGAAATGTGCGCTGTGATAGTTGGCTTCCCATAAACTTGAACGCTCAAAGCCAACAGACTCGTGTCTGGAGGTGAGGCACAGATTCGTTCGGCGACTTCTTTTTGAACCGTGAGGACTATCCGTCGCGGCTTGGGCTCCGATTCCAGCAAATGCCGGATAATTGCGGAAGTAATGTTATACGGAATATTTGCTGCAATAATGTAGTTGGAGGGGAGTTCCAATTCCTTCGGTGTAAGGCCGAGGATATCACCGCGAATTAAACGGACGTTGGAATATGGCTTGAGGGTGGCCTGTAGCACGGTGATCAGTTTCAGGTCGAGTTCGACCGCAACCACTTGGCGCGCGGCGACCGAAAGATAACGCGTCAGGCTTCCGAGGCCGGGGCCAACTTCCAGCACGGTATCCGTCTTTTGAATTTCGGCGGCATCGACGATGTTCTTGAGTGCACCGGCGTCCTGCAGGTAATTCTGCCCAAGGCGTTTATCCGCGCGTAAACCGTATTTTTTTAGGAGCCATGCTGCGTTGACCGGAGGAATATCATTCATTGGCACAATGAGGTAGTGTCGTTGGGCGCGCTGTGACCGGCTGTCTCAAAGGGCCATGCCCCCGCTTGGAAATCTGTGACCAATTCCCGCAGGATGTTGTAGTCGACATCCCAGATGAAGACATCTTTCTTGAACACGGGGTCGTAGGTTCGCGTGCCCGTAAACAGATTTTCAGGGAAATTATACAAGGCAATATTCTGATGCGGGAGTTGGGTTCCCAAGCATGCCAATTGGGCCATCATTTGGGGGCTCAGGTCGGTTTGGACCGATCCCTGAAATGCCTTGATCAATTGGGGGATTTGGGTTACGACTTGCGGACTGCTGAGTTTATCACGCAAGGCGCATAATACCATGTTCTGATAATCGCCGCGCGAGAAAACGCCGTCGACGCGATTGCGCGCCACCTCCAGCGCTTCCGTCCCGTTCAGGTGATGTGTGCCCGCCTGCAAATTGGGATCGTGGCTTAATGGCAGCGGTTCCTTGAATGTCAGATCGATTCCGCCCACGGCATCCACCATCTTAACAAACGTATTCATGTTGACCGCAATGTAATGATCCACGTTCACGCCGAAATTAATGTTGAGGGTTAGCGCCAACAATCCGGGACCTGCGCTTGGATCGTCCCAATAATGAAAGCCATCGCCCGGGTTTCCATAAAGATAGGCCTGATTTAATTTCTCGTGATCTTGTCCGTTCAGATGCGTGGCGATGTAGGGAATCTTGACCCACAGGTCCCGTGGGAAATCCAGCGCGGTCACCTTCGGTGTGACAAAGTCCACACGCACCGCGCGCGTGACATCTGCCAATCCATAGACGTAGTTGGTGTCGCGCGTGTCGGAACCGATCAAAAGGATATTCATCACCGGCGGTCCCCCGCATAATGGCGTGGGCTTCAAGGGCGCCGTCGTCGGCATCGCGACGGGCAATGCCGTCCAAACCGGGGGAACAGGAATGGGCGTGTAGGGCGATGTGGGGATCGAAGCGCCCAGCGGCCGCCTTGACCACACTTGATATGCCTGATTGCCCTCATACCCCACCGCAATCAATAAGCCACAGGCGATTGTTGAAAGAACTCCGATGATTATCTTTTGAACTCTTGTCATTCGGTTAGTTTGGCGGAGGGATATTGGCGGGCGCAGGCGCCAGGAAATAAACCGTCACCCAGGTACTCCATTGGTCGCAGGCCAGTTTGCATTCCGTGTCAGAATAACCCAGATCGATCCAGCGCGATCGCGAGATTCCCAATTTTTGTTCAATGATGTATCCGCCGCCCACATCTCCCACGACTGCCATGCCATAACCCGGAATATACAGATGTTGCCCAGCAATCAGGCTGTACATGGATGGATCAACGGCCACCACGCCTTTGCCGGCGGGCAATCCACTGGCAGTTCCATAGGAACAGCCGTCGTAGGCGGAATTGCAGGGCGAATAGGCTGTTGCGTACATTGGCTCGGCGCGCCAATACTGGATTTGGACGCCGTCCACCGTGATCGTGTGAATCACAACTTTAGTGCCATAGCCAACGATTTGATCATGCGGCGGACGGACGACCACTTCCGATTCGTTCTGGCGTGAAACTTCCTGCCCATCTTGGTAAACCATCCGAACCCGGCTCACGGATAAACCGGGTTCACCAGGCTGCAAAACTTTCTGTTGATCGAGTGCTACATCAGCCGACTGTTGATAATCCGTTTTAAACGGAATGGATTTTTCCGATAAGAGGATCGATTCGCTGGTGTGAGTGATTTGGATTTGCCCGTTCGAAGGCGGTGGCTCATTCTCGGGCGGCTGGCTGGAGTCCATTCCGAGCAGCGGAATCCCGGCCAGAGCCAGTGCGTCACCAACGGTCACCGCTGAGGAACGAATTTGTAGTGGGATGCCATTTACAACGGTTATTAACGGTCGTGATGGAACGTAGGTAACCGCCGTGTTGTTTCCGGTGACAGGAGTTTGTGGCGGCGGATTCACCTGGTCGCTTGCATAGAGCTGCACGCCTGCCTGCAGCAATGCCTCGCCCACGGTGGATGCGGCGGTTTGGAGGGACTTTCCATTTACGGTGAGTTCGAGCGCGCGTCGAATTTGCAGGGTATAAGTTGGCGCGGCAGGCATAGACTGATTGAGCGCAATCTGCTGGCCGTTAAGAAAAACGATATCATCTTGTGCAAGTTGGATGCCGGCTTGAGCCAGCAGCAGGGCTGGAACCGGTTCGGCGGCGGTCATTTGACGAATTTGGCTGCCATCCAGGATGGTGACTATCCGGGTGGATTGCGGCTGGCATGCGACTAAGAAAAACAAAGTGGGCAAAGCAAAGCGGAACGCGCGTACCATGAATTTATTCTAACATACCCATTTATGCCGAAAATGGACTCATTGTGGAGTTCTTCCATGGGAAGTGGATGAGAACGCGGCTCCCTGCTGATTCCCGCGCCCAAGCAGTAAACATCCGCCCAGAACCAGAACTGTATTGACAATGCTCAGCAAGTCCTTGTGGGTATTGGCCTGTACCAGCAAAGAATAAATAGAGAGCACGTCCAACACGACCAGGAAAACAAAAATCTGGATATATGATTTGGTCCGCTCCACCAGCGTTCCTGCAATCCAGACGATTGGAATCACGTAAGGCAATTGATCGTAGGACCAGAGATAAATGGTCGAAACGAATCCAAGCGGGATGATGATATTGAACGCTTCCCACGCGTTCAAGCGAGCGTGGTTGTGCCAGAGATAATAACCTCCCGCGGCAAGGATCACAATTGCGCCCAGAGTCCCGGCGATCCACATGCAAGGCACATTTTGACTGCAAGCCAAATAGGCAAAGCTATACACGTTGGAATCGACCCCCATGGTCCGGTCAAGGACGATCGCACTGGCGCCCCGCATCTTGATCACCCAAAGTGGGTCGCGAATCATCCCGGCGATCAGTAGAATGATTCCACCCAGCGTGACGCCGGCGATGGCCTTCCAGTCACGGCGAGAGAGAAACCAGATGCCTGCAAGAATCAGAAGCGTGAGTCCCTGTGGCGGTTTCAAGAGGGTCAGCGAGAGAAGCATGCCGGCCCAGACAGGCTGGTCATGTTCAAATAGGACAATGGCCAATGCGATCGCGGCCAGGGCTAAAGGCCCGACCGAGCCAATTTGTAACGTCAGATATACCGGCCCGAAAAATAACAGTACAACCATCAGCGGCAGAAAAAGGATTCTTTCGGCTTGTCCCTGCCAGTGGTGGATCAACCAGTAAACGATCAGGGCAAGGCCAATCTGTGAAACGATTTGCCATAGGAGGTAGGCCTGACCGAGCGAGAGCATCCCGAGCGGCACCATGAAGAATGCCAGTGGCAGGGGATAGGGAAAAATCTGATTGGGCCTCCAGGTTGCGCCAAAGGCATCGTGGCCAGCCAGCCATTGTGTGGAATCGTATGGATTTTGGCCGGTCCACATCATGCGGCCCGACAGCCAGAAGAAAAAAAAGTTGGAGTTGGTATAATCCTGGTGTGCATAATTCTGCAGCGCCTTCAGGCAGAAAACTGAGCCAAGCACAATCGCGGTGAGGATGATGCCCAGGCTATTGAACATGGATTGGCGGTTTCGTCTCGTAGATATCTTCATCGCAGTTCAAGTTTACATCGTTTCAGGTTATAAAATCGTAAGAGTCTCTTCGCGAAGCATTGCTTGGCGCGACCAATTCTGCTATGTTAGAAAATAACATATTATTAAGGAGAAAGAGTGAAAAAAACATTACGAATCCTGATCATAATATCGTGCCTGCTACCGGTACTTGCCGCTTGCGGCACCGGAAGCAGCGCACCGTCCACATCCCTTAATGTTACTCTAACAGATTTTCAATTCAGCCCGAATACCTTTACTGTTCCCGCCGGCGCGCAAATCTCGTTCACCGCCGTCAACAACGGAGCCGATGAGCACAGCTTCGCCATCATGAAGCTCGGCCATGAGGTTAAGGATCATTTCACCGACGCGGATAGACCCAACATTTATTGGCTTGAAGCAGCGGTTGAACCCGGCCAGACCCTCAACGACACCTTCGCAGCTCCCAGCGAACCGGGCACGTATCAAATCCTCTGCATCCAGCAGGGCCACTTTGAAGCTGGCATGGTTGCCAAATTGATCGTCGTAAAATAATTCTCGTTGCAAAATGAGCCGTTCGCCGATCACAAGCCCCTCCAATCCATTGATTAAGAAAGTCCGCGCCTTGCGTCAGCGCAAGGCGCGAATCGAGGCAGGACTATTCATTGTCGAAGGCTTGCATCATGTCGGTGAGGCGTTGGAGGCTGGCTGGGAGATTGATTCGATTTTGTATTCGCCTGACGTTTTGACCAGCGGTTTTGGGCGCGATCTGATTTCAGGTTACGAGTCAAAGCTGCAGTCTGTTTCTGTGCAGGTGATGAAGTCGTTGGCTGATAAGGAGAATCCCCAGGGCATTATCGCGGTGGCTCATCAAAGGTCAACACAGCTCGCTGCTCTAAAATCACTTCAGGTTGGCGTGGCCGTGGTCTCACCGCAGGACCCAGGTAATGTTGGGACAATTTTACGCACGCTTGATGCCGTCGGGGCCGAGGTGCTCTTTCTGCTCGATGGCGGTGTTGATCCTTATCATCCGACCTCCGTTCGCGCCAGCATGGGGACAATTTTCTGGAAACCGATTGTTCAAACCTCATTTGCCGAATTCATAAATTGGGCGCGTGATCTTGGTTGTCAGCTGATCGCCACCTCTGCCCACTCGCAAAGAGATTATCTTGAGTTGTCACCCGATCAGCCGTGGGTCTTGGTTCTTGGTGGTGAACAAAAAGGACTTTCCGCCGAACAAATTCAGGCCTGCCACTTGAGTGTTTCCCTGCCCATGCGCGGACGCGCCAGTTCACTTAATCTCGCAGTTGCCGCAGGAATACTTCTGTATTACTTTACAACCCGTAAATAAAAAAAAAACACGGACGTCTTTGGCGTCCGTGCCGATCATTTTGCCTGAGCCTAAATCTCATCCTCGTCTTCGTCCCACGATTCTTCTTCTTCATCCTCCAAATCCTCCTCGTCCCATTCTTCGTCTGCTTCGTCCTCTTCCTCCCATTCGTCTTCGCCTGATTCCTCGGATTCGGTGAACGTGGCGCAGCCGGTGTCCGGATCGATTTCCACAGCCGCCGCGGAACAATATCCTTCATCGAGGAAGACGCAATTGATGTAGTGACAGCGAATGCGAGCCATAGGGCTCCTCCTAGTTGATCGGCTGCCGTGCCAGCCGAACGATGGAAAATATAAAAAGTATCGTCATCGTGATTTGTGATGTCACGCAGAAGGGACAAAGCGCATGGATGAGCGCCAACTCCACATAGATCAAATACAGCGTGAAGAGGAATCCGATGAGCGCAAGGCCGAAGACGAGCATCGTTCCATTCTGTTGGAAAAACTCACTTCGCTTCTCTGTCATAAGCAGCGCGGCAATCACTGCGTACCCGCCAATTCCGATTGCTGCCACGGGAATTCCGTACACCTCTGCGTAAGCACTTGAATTGACTTTTGAACATCCTCCGTTACCCAAGCACATCCTGGCATTGTCCGTAAGTTTGAAGACCGTCATGTAAACAGAAACAGCCAGACCGAGCAGAGTCAACGCGATCGAAATCCTGTACAGCCACTTATCCATGGTCACCTCAAAGTATCCAAGCTTCCGCCTGGTCGCCAATGGCAAGCGATTTTACCCCAGCGGGCACGATAAGTAAAGCGTTCGCCTGAACCAGCGATAGTAAATTCCCTGAACCTTGATGTCCGGTCAATCGGGCAGACAAAATGCCGGCCCGTTCTTCAATGACAGCCCGCAGATAGCTTTCGCGTCCATCTGACTCGATGGCCTCGGCGAGTCGTACCTTGACTCTGAGCCGCGCGGCCGTCTTGGAGCCTGTCAGCCGGTCGATCGCCGGACGCGCAAAAACCTCGAAGCCCACGAAGGCCGAAACGGGATTTCCCGGCAATCCAATGAACGGCACGCGGCGATATTCTCCAAAGGCCAGCGGCTTGCCGGGTCTCATGTTGACACGCCAGAAATCCAGTTGTCCGTTTGACTCCACGACTTCCTTTACATAATCCAATGCACCCACGCTAACGCCAGCCGACGAGATGATCAAATCGGCATTTACCCCAACGGCTTGGTCGAACAGAAATTGGATGGCCTCTTTTCTGTCGGGTGCGATGCCAAGCCATAGGACCTCACAACCTGATTCACCAATCAGCGCGGATAATGTGTAGGAGTTGGAATCGTGGATTTGGCCGGGCGCCAGCCGGGACTCGACCGCCGTTAGCTCATCGCCGCTGGACAGCAACGCAATTAGAGGTTTTCGATAGAGCGAAACGTTGGCCACACCCAGCATGGCCAGCAGGCCAACCTCCTGCGCCCGCAAGCGAGTGCCCGTGAATAATATTTTGTGACCGGTCTTGATGTCCATCCCGCGCGGGCGGATATTTTCGCCGGTTTGAACGCTCTTGAATACTTTAACCGTCGCGGGCGCCTGCGCGCCTGGATTTCTGTGTTTGATATCCGTATCTTCCACCATCACGATGGCATCCGCGCCTTTGGGGACTGGTGCACCGGTCATGATACGCGCGGCTTGCCCCTGCTTGATAGCAATGTCGGATGAGGACCCGGCCGGTATATCGGCGATCACGCTCAGGGTCGAGGGCGAGTCGGGGGTTGCGTTGACCAAGTCAGAGGCAACGACCGCAAAACCATCCACGGAGGAATTGTCGAAATGGGGAAGGTCGGAAGAAACAATGTCGGCCGCAAGCACGCGTCCCGCGCTGGCGCCGAGAGACAGAGTTTCAGTCTCGACCGGCTGGAAGTGCGAAAGGATGCGCTCCTGCGCCTCGTGTACGCTAAGCAGATTCATTTCTAAAGCGGGCGCATTATACCACCCCCGCCGCCAGTTCGCGACGCCTCCCCAAAATCTGGGGATTTGGGCAGAGCCGTCCGAAATCATCCGCTGACGCGATGGGCTTCCATTACGTTAGGGACGTTTTCTAGCTTGGTGAGCACCTTGCTGAGTTGGGCAATGTCCTGCACTTCAACGATGAGTCGCAGTTCGGCGAGGCTGCGATTGACCGTGACTTTTACATCGGCGATGTTGACTCCTTCGTCGTTCAGGAGATTGGTCACATCGCTCATCAGGCCTTGACGGTCATAGGCCTTGATGCGAATCGGCACCGGAAAAGTGCGGACCTGCTGGCCCCAGTCCACGCGCACGATGCGCTCGCGGTCTTTCAGCCCGAGGCGCAGAATATTGGGGCAATCTTGCCGATGAATGGTCGCACCGCGTCCGCGCGTAATATAACCGATGATCTGATCGCCGGGAGCCGGATTGCAGCATTTGCCCATCGTTGTGAGCAATCCCTTCAGCCCGACAATGTTCACGGCCTCCAACGTGGTTGCTGACGGCGTGGGCACATTCGCCATGAGAAGGTCGGCGTTTTCCTTGGTCTCTGAAATTTCCTTGATGACCTTGCTGACGGATAAGTCGCCCGTGCCCAAATCCACGAACATTTCATCCGGCGTTTTAAGGCCCAGATCGCGCGCCATCTTTTCGAAGTTGACTTCAAGGATGCCGAGCCGTTGCAGCTCATGCTCCAGCAGCAGTCGTCCTTGAGACAGGTTTTGCTGATAGTTTTCTTCCTTGAACCATTGGCGAATCTTTGATTTAGCCCGTTGGGTTTTCACCAGCCCCAAGTTGGAATTCAGCCAATCGCGGCTGGGACCGCCTCGCTTCGCGGTCAGGATTTCAACCTGGTCGCCGGTTTTCAATTCGTGATAGAGCGGCACCAGTTTTCCGTTCACTTTTGCCCCTCGGCAGCGGTGTCCGATGTCGGTGTGAACGTGATACGCAAAGTCGATCGGAGTCGAACCGGCGGGCAGGTCAATGATGTCACCGCGCGGCGTGAAGACGTACACGCGATCCTGAAATACATCGGAACGCATCGACTCTACAAACTCGGTCGCATCGTTGACATCCGAACGCCACTCCATCATGTTTCGAAGCCAATTGATGCGCTGTTCGTAGGATTTATCGCGCTTCGTCCCTTCCTTGTAGCGCCAGTGCGCGGCGATGCCGTATTCCGCGTTCTGGTGCATTTCCTGCGTCCGGATTTGAACCTCGAGCGGTTTGCCATCGTCCCAGATCACGGCGGTGTGAAGCGATTGATAAAAGTTGTCTTTGGGCGCGGCGATGTAATCATCGAACTCGTTGGGAATGGGGCGCCAATTCGTGTGGATCAAGCCAAGAGCTGTGTAACACGCCGCCACATCCGGGACAATGAGGCGGACGGCACGTACATCCCGCACGGCCTCGAACGCCTTGCCCTTGTCCTGCATTTTCTTATAAATGGAATAAATGTGTTTCGGCCGTCCGCTGATCTCCATCTTCATGTTATTTTTTTGGAAGAGTTCGCGCAGCCGTTCTTCGATGGCTTCAATCTGGGCTTCACGGTCGGGGCGACGCTCAGCCAGTTGTTCTGCAATCTCTTTATATTTTTGAGGATTGACATAACGGAAGGCAAGGTCTTCGAGTTCCCATTTGATTTGCCAAATGCCGAGGCGATTGGCCAGCGGAGCGAAGATGTCAAGTGTCTGCTGTGCAATGCGGATGCGCTTTTCCTCCGGCATGTGACTCAGCGTCCGCATGTTGTGAAGGCGATCCGCCAGTTTGATGAGCACCACGCGTACGTCATCGCCCATGGCGAGGAACGTTTTGCGCAGTGTTTCGGAGGCCATGTCGGCTTTGCGGCCCAACGCGGCAGGCGCGGCCTTGACTTCTCCGTTTTTGTTGACGGCTCTTTCGGCATGCTGATCGTCGCGCGACACCCGCGGCAGGTTCGTCAACTTGGTGACGCCGTCCACCAGGGAGGCCACTACATCGCCGAAGTCGTTGCGGATATCGTCCAAGGTGACGGTTGTATCTTCAACGGTATCGTGCAGAAGTCCAGCCGCGAGCACCTCGGGCGGCACGCGCAATTCCGCCAGAATCTGTGCCACTGCCAGGCAATGATTGATGTAGGGTTCGCCGGAATTCCGTTTCTGCTCGCGATGCGCCTCTTCCGCCACCCGATAGGCGCGTTGAACTAGTTCCTTGTCGGCCAATGTATAAGTATCAGGAAGTTGTTCGAGCAGCTTTTCGAGAGGGACAATGTTACTGGAGGCTTTCATTCTCCCTCATATTTTACCGCTTCTAACTGCCAAGCGTTGTTTCTTCGGTGCTGAAAAGGTGCATTACCATGTCTCTTACAAGGATGACCAGGACCACGAAAATCCCTCCCGACAATATCTCGAGAGGAACGGGTGTTACATTGAAGAGCGTCGGTTGGTAGGAGAAAAACGAGACCAGTTCGACGATCACGGGCACGAAAAAGTATTGGGGATAAAAAAGCAAAGATAAAAGATAATGGAAAGCACATCTGCGGGGTAGAAGTATCTGTCGTGCATTCTAGGCAAGAAAAAAGGAACGAACAAAACGCAGATGAGTCCGAGTTTGACCAAAAGATCGGGCGTCAATTTTGCGCGGCTCTTGTATACCAGTATTACGAAGAAGAAAATTAACGTTGCAGCAAAGATAACGCCCACAGGCGTAAAGTAGATCTGATTAGACCGGATATCTGGTATCCAATTATAGGCGGTGGCAGCGACCATGGTTAATTGCTGGTACATGTCCGCCTGGGATAAGTACACAGTTATGAGATCCATCAATGGGTGCCCTGCGATCCATGAAGGAATGATCGCCAGGAATCATACATGCGGAATTAGAAGGAAATGTTTCCACGAGACTTCTTTCCTGAACCATAGTGCAACCAACAAGGGCGCAAGGAAGATCGCTTGTACTTTGAAAGCCAGAGAGACGCCGAACGCCAGAAAAGGGAGGACGTTTTTTCTCGTGATTAGAAAATAAAGTGATGCGATCAACGGCGCCGTGTACAACACATCGGCTTGACCCCAGAAGGCGCTGCTTAAGATGACCGTCGGGAGGAACAAGAACGCGAATGCCGCAAAGATCGGATAAAAACGATTCAGATTTTTTAATTTGACGAGCAGATATACAAAATAGGCGCAGATGAAATCCGTGATCAGAGAAGGAATTTTGGCGACGAGAATGTCTCGGGTATCTGGGAAAAATCGCACGATGAGATATAGCAGGTAAAGATAGGGCGGGTGATACGTGGAAAACAATGTTCCAAATATCCAAAAGCCGCCATGTCGTATCGTCTCGATCAAACTCTGATTTTGTAGAAGTAATCATGGGATGAAAACGAGAGTAAGGGATAGCGAATCGCGATTGCCAGAATGATTCCGGCGGTGATGATTACCACGTCGAGAATAGCAATCTTTTTAATAGAGTAAATTACTTGGTGAGAAAGCCTCTCAACAATTGCCGGAATTCGATTCACTTAATCCCCAACATTTGCGGTCGTTTTCGTGATTCTGTCACGGTTCGTCAGCATTTTCTCTATTATAATTGAATGCCGGAGGCTTTTTCATGGAAATCACGTGGTATGGGCATTCCTGTTTTCGTCTGACCGAGCGAAACATGGCGACGGTGGTGACCGATCCTTATGATAATAAATCCATCGGATATTTCCCGCTCAAGCTCAAGGCGGATATTGTTACGATCAGCCATGACGCACCGGGGCACAACAACTCGGAGGCGATCAAAGGCGCCTCGCATGTCATCAGCGGCCCCGGTGAGTTCGAGATCGGCGGCGTGTTTATCACCGGCGTTCAAACTGATGGAAGTGGCGCAAGCAAGAAGACTCAAGAACAAGCTCGCAACACGTTATATGTATTCGATTACGATGGCCTGACGGTCGCCCACCTTGGCGATTTGAGGCAAGTGCCGCCTCAAACGGAGATCGAAGCTTTGGGAACTGTGAATGTGGCCCTGGTCCCGGTGGGAGGCGGCGGCGGTCTCAATGCTGCGAAGGCGGCCGAAGTGATCAGCCTGCTTGAGCCGAGTATTGTCATCCCAATGCACTATGCCACGCCTGATGTCAAGATTTCACTTGAGTCGCTGAACAAGTTCATCAAGGAAATGGGACTCAGCAAACCGGAAACACAGTCATCCATCAAAGTGACGCGTTCCGCGTTGCCTGAAGAGTCGCACGTCGTTGTGCTGGATTATCAACGTGAGTGAAGCTGTCCCCGTTAAAGTAATCATGACCTGGGATATTGCCGCCGATCACGAGCAGGAATATTTTGAGTTTGTTATTGGTGAATGGGTGCCGGGTGTCCAGCGTCTTGGTCTTCAGCCCACGGACGCGTGGGCAACGGTTTACGGCGCGTATCCGCAAATTCAAGTGAACATGCTGGCGGACAGTGAGTCCGTCGCGCGTCGCATTCTAAGCTCAAGCGATTGGACTACGCTCGAAGATCGCTTGCTTACTTTTGTTCGCAATTTCTCATATAAGGTCGTGCCCGCGCGCAACGGTTTTCAATTCTAGAGATGAAAAACAATAAATCGCTCTGGCGGTGGTTCTGCTCATTTGCGGCTCTCGAAGCGGGAGCCGCTCTCCTTGTATTATTTTTTGTGCCGCATGAAGGAGGTAGTTTCTCTATAATTCGGCTTGCGCTGTTTGGCATTCTGCTTGCGTTTCTCATTTTGTGGATCTATTTCTTGGCGCGTCCCCCGACGCGATTGGATTCTTTCGTCCGCCCATCGTTGGCGCAGGTCTCAGCGCTTCTTGCTGTGATTTTGGGTTGGTCACTGTACTTCTTGCGTTATCTCGACCCGCAGCGTTTGCTCCCGTATTATCAGCGCCTTGGCCCGATCGTGCTCTATCTGCTGGTCGTGGCCTTGCAATTCTCAATCTTCATCCTGGTTTCGCTTTACGGCTTTCATCGCCAGAATCTTTTGCAACTCCGGCCCGTGTACAAACTTTCCATCGTTGCTTTTTGTGTCTTGCTCTTTGTCTTGTGCCTCAGTGCCATAACGCATCTGGGATTTACAAAAGACCCGGCTTATTGGGGTGAGCCCGGCGTCCCGCTCTTGGGCTGGCAGGTGGTCGCTGTGATCCTCTTCGGGATTGCGGTATTGATCCTCGGCCTGCGCTGGTTCCTGGACCGAAGCAAGCAGACCTCCCTTCGAACAGACTTGCTCTTTGCGATCGTGATTTGGTTGGCCGCGATATCGATTTGGCTTTCCGTGCCCATGAGCGTTATGCAGAACAGTTTTTACGCGCCGATGATTCCGCCATCTAACCAGCCGTTCCCCAACTCCGACGCGGCTTACTATGATTATCACGCCCAGTCATTGCTGCTGGGCATGGGCTATCTGGGCGATATTCCCACGCGTCCGCTTTATATTTTATTCCTGGCATTGTTGCACATTTTATTCGGCCAGAACTATGTATGGATCATAACGGCCCAGTCGTGTGTACTGGCTCTATTTCCGGTGACCCTGTATTTTCTCGCCAAGAAAATTCATAGCCGCGCCGCAGGCGTGATGGTTGCATCCTTTGCTATCTTTCGTGAGCTGACTACGTTGTGGGTCTCTTCGGCGACGCGTGTGTCCGACACGCGTACCTTGTTGACCGATCTGCCAACTACATTGATGGTCATGCTGGCATGTTTATTCGTGATGCGCTGGCTGGAAAAGAAGTCCGTCCAGCGCGCCCTGGTTGCAGGCGGCATGTTCGGTGTCATGCTGCTCCTGCGGACGCAATCCATAATCATTCTGCCGCTTGTGCTCTTATTGACACTATTTGTATTCCAGCCTGAATGGCGCGAGGCCGGAAAAATGATTGCCTTGTTCATCGTGGGTGTTGCAGTAACAGTCGCGCCATGGCTGATTCATAATTACCTGTCGATCGGCCAATTCACCTTTGATGATCCGCGACAATTGGCCGTGATCTCGAGCCAATACGCGTTGAGCGGAAACCTGGATACGTCTCAATTTAATATCCAGTCTCAGAGTCTCGCCGGAAACCTGCTCACCTTCACTTTGAAGCATCCTGAGGTTGTCTCATGGTTCGTGGCCAATCATTTTCTTGCAACCGAGATCGGGGGTTTGCTGGCCTTGCCCTTGATTGAACCCTTCAAGAGTCTCAGGGCGCCAATTGATATTTACTGGTTCGGGTGGGATGGACATCTGGATTGGTATAATTTTTTGCTCCTTGTATTGTATCTGGCGGTCATTGCCATTGGTCTGGGTGCAGCTTGGCGGCGCCTGCGGTGGCTGGGGCTGGCCCCCCTGGTTTTCAGTTTGGGATATGCTCTTGCAAATGGGATTGGCCGTTTCTCCGGCTGGCGATACGACCTTCCGGCAGATTGGATTTCCTTTTTCTACTTTGGGATAGGCACTGCAGAGGTCCTTGCTACGATCGCGCTCCTCTTGGGCGCGCAGACTCAACGCTTGTTTACGGCGGCCAAAACAGAACGAAATAGGGGAAAATTGAATTTACAACTTGCTTTGCCGATGCTGGCGGGCTTTATCTTGATCGGCTCACTGCCGTGGATTGCAGAACATGCACTTCCCCCGCAACTTCTTCAGCCGCCTGAAACTGCGATCATCGAACAGGCATCTCATGTACCGGCTCTCCAAACAGAAAATGTGACGCCGAATCAATTGAGCCATTTCCTGGCCGAAAATACGAAGGCCGAAGTCTTTCACGGCCGACTTTTGTATCCTCGCTTCTTTTGGCGCGGGCAGGGCATTGCACAGGCGCATCCATCGCCGGCTTACGTATCGCGCGATTATTCCCGTCTCGGATTTCTTCTGATGACGAATCAGGTCGTGCCGTTTGTTTTTCCAAGCAAAATTCTTCCGTCCAATTTTCCGGATACGGGCGACGTAATTGTTTTTAGCTGCAAGCAACTTGATTACTCGGAAGCCAGGGTGATCATCTTCCCCAGGCAAAACCTGGTCTTCCAGGCTGAATCGCCTCTTCGCCCATGCACAGACGCTGACGAATGAGCACGTTCGCGCGTCGACTTTTAGCTTGGTACGGGCGCCAGGCGCGGACTCTTCCCTGGCGGGGCCATCCTGATCCCTATGCGGTCTGGGTATCGGAAATCATGCTACAACAGACCCGCGTGGCAACGGTCATTCCCTATTTCCGTCGCTGGATGGAACGCTTTCCAACGGTGGACGATTTAGCTATTTCATCCGAACAGGATGTTTTGAATCTATGGGAAGGGCTCGGTTATTATTCCCGCGCTCGCAATTTCCTTAAGGCCGCGAAAATTGTTGCGGACAGATTCGATGGTCAATTGCCAGGCGCGTTGGAGGCGCTGCGCCAATTGCCAGGCATTGGACGTTACACTGCCGGCGCCATTGCTTCCATGGCATTTGGCTTGGATGAACCTACCCTAGACGGGAATATTCGCCGCGTATTTGCTCGCGTTTTTGATATCGACATACCCGTTCACTCCGCCTTGGGCGAAAGGGCCCTGTGGAATTTGGCGGCCGAACATTTGCCCAAAGGCAGGGCCGGTGATTATAACCAAGCCTTGATGGACTTAGGGGCGATGATTTGCCTTCCGAAGAAGCCGCAGTGTTTGATTTGCCCAGCCCTGAAATTATGTAAGGCACAACAGCAGGGAATCCAAGACCAGCGCCCGGTGCTGAAACCGAAGAGGCAGGGGCCTCATCACGTTCTGGCTGCCGCGGTCATTGTGAAGAATGGACGCGTCCTGCTGGCAAAACGACCGTCGGAAGGACTATTGGGTGGGATGTGGGAATTTCCCAATGGCCAAGTCGATGGCGCTTCAGCTGGAGGGCTGGCGAACGTCTTGCGGCGAGCGTACCAGCTGGAGATCCGGAGGAGGGCTGCGCTGGGTACTTTTCGTCATGCCTATTCGCATTTCAAGGTCACCGTCCACGTGTTTCGGTGCGAATTAGTCCTGATGACAAAGAATCAAAACTTGAAATGGGCGAGGCTGAAGAACTTGGAAGATTTTCCGATGGGAAAAGTAGATCGTCAGATCAGCCGACTGTCGCGCTCACGTTTTGAATAGGCCGGAGCGGGATTCACGCCCTGCTCATGGTGACGAAAATCATCGGCCTACGCTTAGTCTCTTCGTGCAGATAATTCTTCACGGCGCTGACGATATTCTTCTCATCATCCACTCCGCCGCCGTCCACAATTTCAACAACTCGTTTGCGAACTTCGGGGATTAACAACTCCGCATCTTCTGGTGAGACAAACCCGCGCGTGATGATCTCTGGCTCTTGGAGCAGGCGCCCCGTGGATTTATCGAGGCTGATGTCGATGAACAGGATTCCGCTGCGCGCCAGTTTTTCCCGTTCGCGCATGACACCGTGATCGATGTCGCCGATGGACTCGCCGTCCACGAATACGTAGCCGCCGGGGATTCGTTCTCCGAGCTTGATCTTGCCGCCCGAAAGTTCAACCACCTGGCCATTCTCGACCACAATCACATTCTCTTCAGGAATTCCAACTTGCACCGCCAGGGCGGCATGACGCTTGAGTTGTCGCAGTTCACCGTGAATAGGCACAAAGTGTTTCGGCTTTACCAGGTTGAACAAGAACTTTTGTTCTTCCTGGCTCGCATGTCCGGAGACATGAACCGGCGCGATCGAATCATAGATTACGTTTGCGCCGCGTCGAAGCAGACGATTGATGGCTTTGCTGATGGTTTCTTCGTTGCCCGGAATCGGATGCGAAGACAGCACAACAGTATCGCCGGGCTTGAGATCGAACTGGCGATTCGTTCCGGTCGATAGGCGCCCGACGATGGAGGATGGTTCGCCCTGTGAGCCAGTACACATGATCGCCACTTTGTGATCCTGCATATGCAGGGCTTGATCAATGGGTACAAGCAATTCATCGGGAATTTCCAGATAGCCGAGCTTGCGCGCGATCTTGACGTTGTCGATCATGCTGGGACCCGCCAGCGCCATTTTGCGCCCGTGCTTCGCGGCAGCATCCGCCACTTGTTGGATGCGCGAGATCAGCGAAGCAAAAGTCGCGACGATGACACGACCCTGGGCTTCGGTGAACACTTTATCAAAGGCAGGACCGATCACCATTTCCGAGGGAGTCCAGCCGGGGCGCTCGGAGTTCGTCGAATCGGAAAGCAATAGATCAACGCCGCGCGTGGCGAATTCGGCCAGCTTGGCGTAATCCGTGGGCCAGCCGTCCACGGGCGTGAGATCGAATTTGAAATCGCTCATGTGAACGACAAGACCGGCTGGCGTGGTAATGCCCAGTCCAACCGCATCAGGAATGGAATGCGAGATGTGGAAGAATTCCACGGTAAACGATCCAAGCTCGATGGATTTTCCGGCCTCGACCGTACGAAGCAAGCCTTTGTTCGAGACATTATTCCGGGCCAGTTTAACTTCGATCAAGCCGCGGGTCAGAGGCGTGGCGAAAACTGGAACGGGGAAATCATTCAAAACATGCTGGATCGCGCCGATGTGATCTTCATGTCCATGCGTGATGACGATGCCGAGAATCTGATTTGCCTTATTGCGCAAATAATCATAATCCGGGATGATGTAATCCACTCCCAGCATGTCATTTTCGGGAAACATGATGCCCGCGTCCACGATCAGGATCTGGTGATCGAATTCGTAGGCGGTCATGTTCTTGCCGACTTCCCCAAGTCCACCCAGGGGAATGATCTTCAATTTTCCGTGCTTGCTCATTAGGTTTGTTTACCTCACTAACTTAAAGATTTTTGTCCGCCAAAGGCGGTAAGAGTCGCTTTCAGGTCATACAAAAACGCCCGTCGAGAAATGACTCGCGCGGGCTTGGTCGTGCCACACTTGCAATAGCTTGTAAGTTCTTGCAATACTGCCGTTTTCGACAGTGAAAGTCAACATCCAACTATCACGAGTATAGCAGGGCAGACGAGATTTGTCAAAGGCGATTTTGTTAAGGTTGGTCTAACGGCTGTGAAAAGAATTTCAATGTCGCCTTAGATGGCTTCTTTCCATGATCACGCCAAACTCGACCTGTTTCTCCCTGATCTCCTGGCGGAGATCAAACCGCTTTTTCTCATCCGCCATAGCAGATGCTATCTGCTTTAGTTCTGCAATCTCTTTGAGCAACTGCACTTCACGCGGCGGCATGCCGGCGTTCTTCAAAACCGCATAGGCTGCCCTGACTTCCTCCGGCGTGTCGAAGTAAGCGGTCAGATCAAGGGGTTTGCCTTTGCCGGATAGGTCATCGAACTCGCCGCGTTCCATCGCTTCTTTGATGATTGCTTCAATCATTCTATCGAATGGCATGGACGGATTTTACACGCTTTTCTTGGTGATAGAATCCGTTTTAGATTACTCGGAGGCCCCTTGATGCAATCGCCGCGATTACGCGCTCGTTATCGTTATATCATGGGATTTTTTGCCCGCACAACCGCGAGTTTTGTCTTTTGGGAACTTGTTCTGCCGCGACTGGGCTTGCGCGGCATCACGCGCCGGACGCGTTCGAATCGTTATAAACAGATTGCAACACAATTTCGCGAGATGGCAATCCGCATGGGGGGAGTAATGATCAAGGTTGGACAGTTTCTTTCGGCGCGCCTCGATGTCCTGCCGGCAGAAATAACTGACGAGTTGTCGGGTTTGCAGGATGAAGTCCCTGCAGAAGATTTTGAGGCGATCCGCACGCTGGCCGAGGCTGAATTTGGCGCGCCTCTGGACGAAATCTTCGAACGTTTTGACTTGGAACCACTGGCGGCTGCCTCGCTCGGACAGGTTCATCGCGCCCGTTTGCGGCCCGACGCCCCGGAAGCGGAACACTTCCGTGATGTCGTGGTAAAGGTCCAGCGCCCATTTATCGACCAGTTGATTGATGTGGATTTTTCCGCGCTTCGTCGTTTTGGCGGATGGCTCCAGCGTTACGAACCAATTCGAAAACGTGTCAACGTGCCGGCTTTGATTGAGGAACTGTCGGACACGGTTCATCGCGAAATAGATTATCTAGCGGAAGGCAAGAACGCTGAGACATTTGCCGCGAACTTCAAGGACCGAAGGCGGGTGCATGTGCCGCGTGTCGTATGGAGTCGCACCACGCAGCGCGTCCTCACGCTTGAAAATGTGTATGCCGTCAAGATCACAGATTATGAAGCTGTTACCGCCGCAGGAATTGACCGCGCCGAAGTTGCAGTGACCCTGCTCGATACTTACCTTAAACAAATTTTTGAGGACGGATTCTTTCATGCCGACCCACATCCTGGTAATTTGTTTGTAACGCCAATCCCGGCTACCAAGAGGAGAAAGGCAAACTGGCGTTTGACCTTTGTCGACTTTGGGATGGTGGGCAACGTGCCAGAAAACCTGCGCGATGGATTGCGCGACCTGCTGATCGGCGTTGGAACACGCGATGCCACTCGCGTGGTGAGGAGTTATCAAACTCTGGGCGTCCTGCTTCCCAGCGCGGACCTGAAATTATTAGAGCAGGCAGAGGCGCAGCTGTTTGACCGCTTTTGGGGCATGTCCATGAGTGAACTGCGGCACATCCATCACGCCGAGATGCACCAGTTTGCGTCACAATTTCGCGAAGTGATGTATGAAATGCCATTCCAGGTTCCGCATAATTTGTTGTTGCTCGTGCGGACGGTTTTCATTCTTTCCGGTATGTGCACTGGATTGAATCCCGATTTCAATTTATGGGAACAGTTGTCGCCGTACGCGCAAAAGATGGTTGCCGATGAAGGAATATCCAATTGGGACACCTGGCTGGATGAGATTGGAGACTTGGTTAAAGAGCTGGTTGTGTTGCCCGCACAGACGGGTCGGGTTTTGACGCGCATGGAGCGCGGCGAGTTGAACTTCAATGTGCCGCAGGTCAGCCGCCAGATTTATCACCTGGAAGGAGCCGTAAATCGAATCGTCGGGAGCGTGGTGTTCGCTGCATTTCTATTTGGCGGAGTTTCCCTTTATCTTGGCGGCGCGCTTGTGCTTGGATATACCTTCTGGGCCTTTGCCTTGCTGGCTTTAGTCTGGACAATTTTTGCTTCGCGCGGTCACTCCCCGTGGCGCTAAATTAAACAGAAAGGACACGAAGTGCACCAAATCATTCCTTCGTGTCCTTGCCGTTTAAAATAAAAGTCTTATTCCTTTTCTTCCATGTGCTTTAAAGCAGAATCGATCACACTGCGCCAAGCCAACAACATTTCCTTGCGGGCGTTGCGGCGATGCCCGATGAATTCGGGCGGAAGCAAGCCTTTGATGCTCTCGCGCATTTCGGCGCGCGCCGCTTTGAAGTGCTCGCGTGCCTCTTCAGGGATCTTATCTTCAAACGGTTTGCGGCGAGTTGATTTTTCAGCCATAGCTACCTCGCTTTCTTGGGGAGAATTATAATGCTTAACTGTGTCTCTTACTTCCACTTCTTCCATGGCTGTGGGACTCAACCTCGCTTGCGATGAGATTTCTCATCCAATCCGCCATTTGAATCCCTAAAGAATTCACAGTTTCCAAAACGTCTTCCATACGCTCGTCTTAAAAAAAACGATTTTTTAAGGCAAATCGACTTGCAGCCTCTTGAGGTAGTTTCGCATCTGTGTTAAAATCTTGTTAAATTCGCCATATGTACGGGTCAGCAATATAATAACCCCTACATATGGCTATATCATCTGTTCTATAAAACAAGACCAGTTTCACCATGCGATGCCCATATTGCAACTACCACGACTCAAAAGTTCTCGATACCTCTCATGACAGCCATGGCGGAATCCGCCGCCGCCGCGAATGCTTCAAGTGCAAACAGCGCTTCAGCACGTATGAACGCCCGGTTCTGGCCACGCCGCTCATTGTCAAGCAGGACGGGACGCGTGAAGAATTCGACCGCGAGAAATTGTTCCGCGGCATCCGGATTTCATGTGCGAAGCGTCCGGTTTCGGCCGAGGAGATTGAGCGGCTTGTCGGACACATTGAAGCGGAATTGCAGAAGATGGGCAAGGCGGAGGTGTCTTCCCGTGTGATTGGCGATATGGTGATTGCTGGCCTGAAAGAAATTGATCAGATTGCGTACATTCGTTACGCGATTGTTTATCTGCGCCTTGATGATCTGGGCGCAATTCGCAAGGAAATAGATAATCTTCTGAAAGGTTAATTGAATGACAGCCGCCCTCACTCCAAGCGAGGAGTGTCGCTGTCGTTTCTTATTGTTAGATAAAAATTAGTTCATGAGGAGAAATATATGGTCGCCAAAAATATTCTTCCATCAAAACAAGGATTGCTTCCCACGCCTTCCATGCCGAAAGGATTGACCAAAGCCCAATTGACCGATAATGCGCGGCAAGTGCTGGAGCGTCGCTATGTACGCCGCGGAGATGATGGCAAGCCCGTGGAAAGCGTGGAGGAAATGTTCTGGCGCGTGGCCTATCATGTCGCCAAGGTTGAAGAGGGTTGGGGCGGCGATGTGATGAGGCGTTCGATGGAATATTACCGTTTACTGGTCAGCAAGAAATTCTTTCCCAACTCTCCGACCTTTACCGGCGCAGGCACGCCGCTCGGACAACTCGCAGCTTGTTTTGTATTGCCAATTACCGATGATATGGGACGTGATAGCGCCGGTATTTTTCAGACCCTGCGCGATGCAGCTTTGATTCAGCAAACCGGCGGCGGCAACGGATTCTCGTTTTCGCGCTTGCGACCAAAAGGTACGCTGGTCAAATCGTCGGCGGGACAAGCCACCGGCCCGGTTGGTTTCCTGCGGGTGTACGATCACGCCTTTGATGAGATTGCGCAAGGCGGAACACGCCGAGGCGCCAACATGGGCGTCTTGCGCGTCGACCATCCCGATATTGAAGAATTCATTACCTGCAAGACCGATGAAAATCAAATCACGAACTTCAATATCTCTGTCGGCATCACGGATGCGTTCATGCGCGCGGTGCGCGACGACAAGGATTGGGAGTTGCGCTTTCCGGATGTGCATGACTCGAAATACCGTGAAGTGCGCGGCACGTTGGAGCAGATGGAAAATGCCGGCGTGCGCATCCACACGTATCGCAAAGTGCGCGCCCGTGAATTGTTCGATAAGATTGTCAATCAGGCGCATCATAACGGTGAGCCGGGTGTCTTGTTCCTCGACGCCTCCAATCGCTCCAATCCTGTGCCGCACTTGTATCCGCTCGAAGCGACCAATCCATGCGGCGAGCAGTGGCTTGGACCGTATGAAAATTGCTGTCTCGGTTCGGTCAATCTCAATGAGCATGGCGGGCCGGACGGAACGGTCGATTGGGAATCGCTCCGCACAAGCGTGGTCACGGCCACGCGCTTCCTCGATGATGTCGTCGAGGCTAATGCCTATGTGCCTGCCGTTCCGCAGCTGACCGAAGCGGCACACAAAGCCCGCCGCATTGGACTCGGCATCATGGGACTTGCTGATCTGATGTATCACGTCGGTGTGCGCTATGGCTCGGAAGAAGGTCAGGAGTTCGGCGCGCAGTTGATGGAATTTGTCCGCTATCACGCCATGCAGACCAGTATCGAGCTGGCGCAGGAACGCGGACCGTTCCCGGCCATCGAAGGCTCGATCTACGATATGGATAACGTCACGTGGACTCCGCCTCAATCGCTGATTCATTATCAGCATGACTGGGGCAGACCCGAAATGCAGTGGGGTGCGATCACGGACGGCATCAAAAAGCATGGCCTCCGCAATGCCGCACAGACCACGGTCGCACCGACCGGTACCATCGCGACCGTCGCCGGCTGCGAAGGCTATGGTTGCGAACCCGTCTTCGCGCTTGCCTATTATCGACACGTCAACGATCATGGCAAGGATTTGAAATTGACCTATGCCAGCCCGCGCTTCGATGAATCCCTGAAGAAGCTGGGTCTGGGCGAGGAGAAGCGTCAGGAGATCGTCGAGCGCGTGATGGGCGAAGGCACCTGCCAGCGCATCGCGGAAATCCCGCAGTCGGTGCGTGGTGTTTTCGTGGTGTCTGCCGACATCACCGCCGAAGAACACGTGCGGATGCAGGCTGCATTGCAAGCCTTCGTGGATAATTCGCTTTCCAAGACGGTCAACTTTCACGAGAACACCACTGTGGAAGATGTTGCCAAAGCGTATATGCTGGCTTGGGAATTGGGCTGCAAAGGCATCACGGTTTACGTAACCGGTTCGCGTGAGAAGGTCGTCCTGGAGACGAAAGCCACTGCGGAGAAGAAAGAGGCGGCTCGCCCTGCACCTACCGCGGCGCGCGTCTGGCACGATGGCAAAAAACCGCGACCGCGCGCCTTGCACGGACAAACCTATAACATCGAAACGCCGGCCGGCAAGGCGTTCATTACCATCAATGAAAACGGCGGCGGGCAACCCTTTGAAGCGTTCATCAATACCGCCAAAGCCGGCTCTGAGACCGCGGCGGTATCCGAAGCGATTGGCCGACTCGTCTCTTACATTTTGCGCCTGGCATCGCCGATTGCGCCGAGTGAACGGATGCGTGAAATGGTGCGCCAGTTGATCGGCATCGGCGGCGGACGTTCGCTCGGCTTTGGTCCGAACCGCGTAAGGTCCTTGCCCGATGGCATCGGGCAGGTGCTTGATCAATATCTGCGTGAGAAGGAAGGCGCCAGTGATGATGCCGTGGCGGAGATCAAACCCACTGGACAGCCATTGACGTCGGTTGAAGATGCGGAAGATAGCAGTGTGCCTTCGACCATCAAGATCGGCGACTTATGCCCCGAATGCGGTGAAGCCGCCGTGGTAAATGAAGAAGGGTGTCGAAAATGTTACGCCTGCGGATACAGCGAGTGTTAATTTTCCATCGCTAAAGCGATCCCCTCTCTCCAAACCTTGGAATTTGGGGAGGAATATAGCTGGATTGTGTTGCTATTGGAAATTTTCTCAGAGTTGATGTGGGTTCATCCATACAGATGAAAACAAGATGACCGGCGAGCGGCAATGACATCCAAGAACACAAAGAGTTTGGGCCTCCTTCTTCTCTTTTCCTTGATTCCTTTCGCGTGTGGGCAGGCGGGTAATTTTTCCGAACAAGTGGCTGTGGTCGTCGCATTGACTCAGACTGCTTCGGCTTTGCAACAGTCTTCTCCCACGGTGTCGTTGGAACTATCGTCACCGGTAGCAACGATTGCCCCTACGGATACATTTGTGCCATCGCCCACGCCGACTCCCACCCCGACCTTGTCGGTGAGTTACCAGCCTCTGAGCGCGGACGAATGCAACAGTCTGCAAGTTGTGCTTGCTCAAAGCGTGGGATATCCTGGCGACATTCAGGACCCGGCGGCGTTCACGGATTATGTTAACCAGAGAGGCGGAACGGGTTGTAAGGTAAGTTTTTCGCTGACCGGCGAAGAAGGAATTGCAATGGATAATGCCATCACATCCGCCTTGCGGAGTCAAGGCTGGACGGAGAATGCTGCATATGCCGCGGCGGGACCTGCCGATGTGGCGGACGGTTATCAAAATGGGAATGCCTTGTGCTTGTACGAATCTACTTCTGCGCCCAGCGACGCCGGTTTATGTCCGAAGGATGCTAATTATTATCATTGCTTGGGGAATCTGCAGCCTTACCAACTCGTGCATACTGTGACGGTCAATTGTGCCAGACTTGTGCCGTAGGAGTGGTGCGCGTAACCAGCTGTATCCTCTAATAAATCGTTACACGTGAGGTTTCAAAACATAATAGGTTACGTTTGCAAAGATAATAGGTGATGTTTTGAAACATAATAGGTCAGGTTTGACAACAGAATAGGTGAGGTTTGAAAACGTAATACGTCATGTTCGCGAACAAGACCTGTGAGGCTTGGGGCTGCCCATGTGATGATTGTATGAATATGGAGTATCATGTCCCGGCTCCTTCCCGCTGCGGAACGTGTTATCAAAGCCAGAGAGTTGGTTCAACAGGCGCGCGATTTGTCTGTTCCTGAAGAATGGCTGGGTTGATGATCTGCCTTATGCTTGCTGGAGACAGTCTCAGTCTGATTAATTACAAAGCGGTCCAATCTGCCAGCACAAATAAATTGCATTAAATTAAAAACCCGTAACTATCTATCGTGCGAACCGATTCGTGTTTAGCGTCTTCAACAGGACATTTGGGTTATTGCCACCGGAACAAAACCATGAAATAATCGTGGCCGTGTAACATTAGTGGTTGATGAAAGGAGCTTCTTATGAATAAAAACCCGCGATTGATCTTTACTTTTGGCATATTGATAGTATCCATTCTGGCCTGCAATCTTCCCGGCAGTCAGAGTAACAGCCAGCCGAATCTGGCTGCGACCATCACCGCCCAGGCCATGCTGCTTGAAACCCCAACTGCCACATTAGCATCCCAAACGCAAACGCCTGCTGCCACCGGTCCGGAGGTGAGCATGAGTGCAACCATCACACCGCCAGCCATGTCGGAATCTCAAACCAATACACCGAAACCCACAAAAACACCCAAACCTACCGCCACCTTGATTTCTCTGCCTCCGACTCTGCCCGCGCCTTCTAACTTATCGGGCTCAAGAACCTGTGCCAAGGCCTTGAATGGCCTCACTCCAATTTGGAAAGAAACCTACACACTAACTTGGACGGTCAACACCACACTTGAAGCAGCGTACAAGGTTTATATGAACAACACTTTGATTGGTACCGGTCCCGCGAATTTAGCTAGCTTCAGTGATAGCTTCCAATATGATCAACAGTTTTCATTTGTCCACCCATCCAAAGACGCGTTTCGTGTGGACCTCTACTACTCAATCACCGAGGACGAGGGGTTTATGGTTGTTGTTGCTCCGGGGCCAACGGTGGATATATCCAGGTGCCCATAACCGTCCGGTTTTTGCGGCTCCCGAAAGCAGGTTGAGTAAACTGTTTTCTAACCTCCCGAATTCCCGCAGGAATTTTGGGAGGTTAGACTGAGCACCTAAAATCAATCAGACACGAGAATCTCACACGCTCTTTTATCTTTATCAAGCGGAACTCATCATCAGCGCCACCGCTCTTATTTATTGATCAGGCATTTTTCTATAATGTAACTTCAACAGGACATTTGGGTTATTGCGACCGGAACAAAACCATAAGATGATCGTGGCCGTGTAACATTAGTGGTTGATGAAAGGAGCGTCTTATGAATAAAAACCCGCGATTGATCTTTGCTTTTGGCATATTGATGGTATCCATTCTGGCCTGCAAGCTTCCCGGCAGTCAGAGTAGCAGCCAGCCGAATCTGGCTGCGACCATCACCGCCCAGGCCATGCTGCTTGAAACCCCAACTGCCACATTAGCATCCCAAACGCAAACGCCTGCTGCCACCGGTCCGGAGGTGAGCGTGAGCGCAACCACCAACTGCCGCACCGGTCCCGGCTCTGACTACGATGTGGTTTTTACGATGAACCCCGGGTCGACCGCGCAAGTAGTCGGCAAGGACACACCGGATGACTATTGGATCATCGACGATCCGGCCGGTGGCACCTGCTGGCTGTGGGGACAATACGCCACCGTGAACGGCGACACCAGTGGATTGCCTGATTATCCAACGCCAGCCATGTCGGAATCTCAAACCAACACACCGAAACCCACAAAAACACCCAAACCTACTGCCACCTTTACTCCTTTCCCACCACCAGCTGTGCCCACCAACCTCTCGGGCTCAAGAACCGGTGCCAAGGGCTTGAGCGGTCTCATTCCGATTTGGAAAGAAACCTACACACTGACCTGGACGGACAACGCCACGAATGAGACGTACTATAGGATAGGGCAAAACAATTTGTGGGTTGCCATCCTTGGGCCGAATTCCACGCGCTATAGTAATTCATTCCAATATCCGCAAGATCATGTCGGCCAATCCAGCGACACTTTCTTCGTGGAGGCCGGCAACAGTGCCGGTGGTAATTGGGCTTCTATCACGATATCCAGGTGCCCGTAACCTTGCAAATTTTACGGATCCCGAAAATGGGCTGACTTTCCCATATCCAATCCTCCCCAACTTCGTGTGAAATTTGGAGAGGATGGATTGGGTAATCAAAATCAGTGGGATAGTGGAACTCATACCCTGGTTTTGTCTTTATTGGAAGGAGAGTGGCGCTCGAATGAAAATATGGACTACGCTTATCGGTGTTGCGATACTGTTATATGCGGTGTACGTAATTTATACTGGGCGGATCGCTGGCGGCGATGATAACACTGCGCGAACATACTATGTGGAACGCTCTAAAAACCCGCTGTTCTTCTGGTTCAACGTGCTCCTGATGCTGGCGCTGGCGTTCGTCCTGATATTCAATATCTTTCACTTTTAGCGATCACTTCAATTCGCATGGCTAAGCTCATTCCTGCCGCTGAACATAATATCGACGCTAAAGAGTCTTTTCGATAAGCAGGCAAGCTGCCAGAATGGTATCTTCACCAGGAAATTGGGTTATTAATCTACAAGCGAATCTATGAAGTAATTAGCTGCGCAACCGTTTACGGTTTGGCGAGAGGAGACTCTCATGAGGAGAAAGCGACTGTTCTTTTTGGTTGCGGACGTTTCGTTTTTCTCATTAAGGAGTATGGAAATCAAATGAACATTTGGATTACGCTTGTTGGTGTTGCACTATTATTGTATGCAGCGTACGCGATCTATAAAGGAAGTATTAGCGGGATGGATGATAATATGAGATCATATAATGTCCGGCGCTCCGAAAAGCCCTTGCTGTTCTGGTTCTACGTGCTCCTTATGCTGGCGCTTGCCTTCGTCTTGATACTCAACGTCTTTCACTTCTAGTGGAAGCAGCAATTCGCATGGCTAAACTCATTCCTGCCGCTGAACGAATTATCAAGGCCAGACAGCTAATCCAACACGCGCGTGACCTGCCAATACCTGAGGTTGGTCGCGGGGACTTCTCATACATTGCACAAGTCAAAGATTTGTTGCGTCAGGCGCGCGACCTGATCAAGTTCATTCCGCAGTCTCCGAGCGCCAGCGAAGAACTTAAGGAAGAAGTCAAGGATATTTACCAGGAAATCGGGCAGGCGAATCAGGAGATTCTGCATGGCTGAGGTGCAGGGCTTCGCCAGGAGCCGGCGATGGGGCGGTGCTATAATCTGATTTCAATATGAGTTTCATCCAGGACTTTTTTACGGTCAATCACGAGATCATCTATTTCATCTACGGATTGATGTTTTTTGTGCTGGGGTTGGCCATTGCCCTGCAGTCCCGGTATTCATCCCACCTTGAATTGGCACGCAGCCTGAACTGGCTGGCCGCCTTCGGCTTCCTGCACGGCTTCCACGAATGGGGCGACCTCTTCATCCCGCTTCAAGCCGAATATATGGCTCCGGGCATCATCCTTTTCCTGAATTATATTCACCTGCTGCTTTTGGCCGTCTCGTTTGCATGCTTGTATGGTTTTGGGCTGGCGTTACTGGAGCCGCTGAAACACCGTCGCTGGCTGCATATCGCTTTTGCCGCGGTGTTGATAAGTTGGTTGGTGCTCTCACTGGGATTCTTCCGAATCTGGTTCACCGACTTTGATATCTGGAATAATTCGGTGGATGCCCTGACACGTTACTTCATCGGCTTGCCGAGCGGGTTGCTGGCGGCTTATGCCTTGCGAGAGCATACCTTTAAACGGATTGCTCCCTACGATGTGCCTCGCATCGTCCGCGCTCTGCAGCTTGCGGGAATCGCCATGGCGATTTACGCGTTCGCGGCGGGGCTGATCGTTCCGCCGGTCTCCTTCTTCCCCGGAAATTGGCTGAACACCGATACCTTCGCCCGCTATCTGGTGGTGCCCCCTCAGCTCTTCCGCGCACTGATAGGTTTGGCGATGGCCATGACCACCATCCGGTTTCTGGAAATTTTCGATGTGGAGACCGCCCGCCGGATCGAAGCCATGCACCAACAACAGATGCTGGCCGATGAGCGTGAACGCATAGCCCGCGAACTGCACGATGGCACAATTCAAAAGGTTTACACAGCCGCCTTGTTGGTGCGCTCGGCACAAAACTTGGCGGGTCCGGATACGCCTCTCACCGGTCGCTTGGGCACTGCCGTAGGCGTGCTCGACGATGTCATCGGCGATCTGCGCCGGGACCTGGTGGAGTTGCGTCCACCTGACCAATCTCCAGAACCCCTGAAACTCGCCTTGCAGAAGCTTGCCACCGATCCGCGCTTCAACCCCTTGGTGACTGTGGAAGTGAACCTCGACCTGCCTGATTCGTGTTCTCTCTCCCCTGAGCAGAATGTGCATGTTCTCGCAATCGTTCAGGAGACACTGGCGAACGCTGTACGACATGCGCACGCTCGCCGTGTTTCGATTGCTGCCAACTGTAAAGACGGGCATCTGTGCATTGCAGTAAAGGATGATGGTGGCGGAATCCCGGAACAGGTTATTGAAGGACATGGCATGCGCAATATGCGCGACCGTGCATCTCTTCTCCATGGACAGCTGGCGATTGAGAGACTCAGTAAAGGCACCCGCGTGACTCTGGATTTTCCTTGGGAGGAGAGGATATGAGCAAGATCTCGGTCCTGCTGGTGGATGATCACGCCTTGGTGCGGCTGGGATTAAAAACGCTGATTGACGATCAGGCTGATATGCAAGTCATCGCCGAAGCGGGAACCGCCAAGGACGCCATCCAGGCGGTGGATCGCCTCCGCCCGCACGTGGTGCTGATGGATATCCGTCTGCCCGGCGAGGGAGGCTTGGAAGCTACCCGCCAAATCATCGACCGTTTCCCTGAGACCAAAGTCATCATACTCACCTCCTTCGCGGACGAGGAACTCGTCATGAGCGCCATCCGCGCAGGTGCGGTTGGTTATCTGCTGAAGGAAGTGGGGAATGAAGAGGTGTTACGCGGTGTTCGTGCTGTTGCTCAGGGCAATTCGATCCTGGATGCGGCCACCACGACGCGCTTGTTCGCCCGCGTGCGCGCCTCCGAGCATAGAGAGGAAGAGGACGCCTTCCGTGACCTGACCGAGCGTGAGAGGGCTGTTCTGTTCGAGGTGCAACAAGGGAAAACCAACGCCGAGATTGCCCAGAGCCTCAACCTCAGTGAGAAAACCGCGCGCAACTACGTCAGCACGATCTTGGAAAAGCTCCATCTCTCCAACCGCATTGAGTTGGCAACCTACGCGGTTAGATATCATTTATCTGAGCGGATGAGGCGTGAAGATCATGGTCAATGAAACGGACAACGGCAGGATTTTCCTGCCGTTGTTTTTTATTCAAATGTTTTCTATGTACCGTTCAGTCTGCTGAAGCTTCTGCTCCCTCGGGAATGCGCGAGGGGATTGTGGAAGCAACTTTTTTCCTGCCGCTCCACAACTGACCAAGCGAAGGCACCAGGAAGTAATCGACGCCGAAGTAGCCAGCCACTTTCCAAGCCATGACCAGCAGGACCTCCAAGGCAAAGAACATCGGGTTGACGCTGGCGGAGCCGGCCATCATGAAATTCCAATTCATGAAGCCGCCCACGAAGGCTGAGAAGCCCGTGAAAATGCCCAAGATCAAGGTAAGCCCAACTAGGAACTCACCAACTGGCACCAGCTTGGCAAACCAAATATAGGCGTTTGTGTTAAGCATCATCTGGATGAAAGCGCGGTACCAATCGTATTGAATGGGTGCGCTGCCAGTGGCGGGGATGGCGACCGCTCCCGCCCAGAAGCCTTTAAGAGCCGTACCGGTCTGTACCCAGGCCGGGCTCTCGAACTTATGCAAAGAAGCGCTGATCCATTGCCACCCAAGCCAGACGCGGATCGGCAACCAGATTAGGCCGGCCAGCGGGTGGTCGAAGAAAGTGGTGATAAATGAAGGTGCTTGAATTTTCTGACCCTTGCGGGTGGTTACTGCGTTTACCATTTGCGACTCCTTTAGTAAAGGTCAATTGTTTCGGGAAACCTTACTGTTCTAATTTAATACCAATTATCTCTGATTTGCAGGGTCAGATGCCCCTAATTCCAACGGTACGGCTGACCCCTCTTGCTCTTTTGTCTGGTCCTGGTCGATTCTCTTTACATAGTGGATGCTGGCGAAGGGGACACTGCGGATGCCCGCCATTACACCAATCCTTCGCTCTTCCTATGCCGTGTCTATCTCTGTCCTATGCTCATCCTTCGGTCCATTGAAGCAGCACTTTTTGCATCTTCTCGTAGTGTGAACCCTTCCAGTAGATTTGCTGGCATTCCGGGCAGGTGTAGAATTCCTCGAAGTATTTCCTGGTTAGCGGCTCGAGGCGCTCGAGAATCAGTGCCTTGTCAATCGCTTCCAATGGGTGATTGCATTTCAGGCAGCGATGGAATGGTTGAATTCTGTCCTTTAATTCAAAGCGCCGGGTGACTTCCATTAATTGCTCGAACGAATCCAGGGAGCGCGGGCAATAGCCGTGCACGACAGCTTTTCTCATCAGCAATCGCCGGTCGCGGGTGAGCAGGATGCGTTCTTCTCCTTGTATAATTTCCGCTATTCTCGAATCGTCATAATCATTTTCATACAAACAATCGAATCCCAGCATGCGCAGATGGGCGGTCAGGCGTCCGAGGTGGCAGTCCAGTACAAAGCGCGGCTCCATGCGACAACCATTTTCGATGGGATCTATTTCGACTCGATCTCTATCTTGTGTGATAGCACTCAACGTATCATCCCGACCATTGACCTGAATTCGCCCGATCTCCGGGTGCGGCACTCCGAGCGACTCCGCCAGGTGCTTGATAGATTGCCGCCCTTGAAACTCAATGTGAATTTGTTTTTCTTTTTGGTCTCTTTGGAGGAAATCGTTTAGCCTGCCGTGAAATGAAAATTGGGCCGTACTCATATGTTCAATTATATTCCTTGAAAAACGAACTCCCGCTGCTGTCAACGGGAGTTGCTCTATGCTGAAGATCTATGGATCACGTCTGTGGTCGTTACTGTGGCCGGAGCCGGAGCGGCCGCGTCCGCCGCGATCTCCACCATGGTTTCCGCCTCGGCCTCCGCTGCGGTTGCCGCTACCAGAGCGCGGCCCGCTCTTGCGCTGATCCTTCTCGCGTGCCTCCTCTGCCGTCCAACCCTCCAGCACAGCCTGCCGCGATAACCGAATTTTTCCCTGTGGGTCAATATCTGTCACCATCACAGTGATTTCATCGCCCATGTTGACGATATCTTCCACTTTGTTCACGCGCTCGGTATCCAGTTGTGAGATGTGCACCATGCCATCCACACCCGGTAGGATTTCTACGAAGGCGCCAAAGTCTGCGATGCGAACCACTTTGCCGGTATAGATATTTCCAACAACAGGAGACTCGCCCAATGACTCAATGCGCTCCTGCGCTTCTTTTGCGCCTACGCCTTCCGTGGATGCGATATAAACCGTGCCATCTTCCTGCACGTCGATCTTCGTACCGGTCTCTTCCTGCAGCGAGCGGATGTTCTTCCCGCCGGGACCAATCAATGCGCCGATCTTTTCGACGGGGATTCTCACAGTGATGATGCGCGGTGCATGAGGTTTCAATTCTGCACGCGGCTTGTCGAGAACTTCCAGCATCTTGCCCATGATCGACGTGCGAGCGACGCGTGCCTGTTCCAGCGCTTCCTTCATCATTTGCGCGCTCAAGCCGTTGATCTTGATGTCCATTTGCAAAGCGGTGATGCCTTGCGCGGTGCCGGCCACTTTGAAGTCCATATCGCCGAGATGGTCTTCCGTGCCTTGGATGTCGGTCAGGATTTGATAGCGACCGGTCTCGTCGGTGACGAGTCCCATGGCCACGCCGGCCACCGGCGCTTTGATCGGGACGCCTGCATCCATCAATGCCAGCGTCGAACCACAAACCGATCCCATGGAAGTGGATCCGTTCGATGACATGACTTCAGATACAACGCGGATCGTATAGGGGAATGTTTCTTCCGCGGGAATGACTGGTTCGAGAGCGCGTTCCGCCAGCGCGCCATGCCCGATCTCGCGGCGGCTCTGACTTCGAACTGCCTTGACCTCGCCGGTCGAAAACGGCGGGAAATTGTAGTGATGCATATAACGTTTTGTATCGTTCGGCGTGAGCGTATCCAATTCCTGAGCTTCGCCCAATGTGCCCAGAGTTGCCAGTGACAGGACTTGTGTCTCGCCGCGTGTGAACAAACCTGACCCGTGGGCGCGCGGCGACAGGCCGACCTCGCACCAAATGGGGCGGATGTCGGTCGGCGTGCGCCCATCGGGACGTTTGCCCGCGCTCAGGATGCGCTCGCGCACGACTTTCTTCTCGGCCTCATCGAAGGCTTCTTGAACCGAGGCCGCCGACGGGTAGTCAGACGCCTTGCCTCCCTCCGGCACCGTAGCCATTTCAGCCACCAGGTTGTCCTTGAGTGTCGTCATACCACCATAGAATTCATTCTTGCTCAGCGGTTTGTCGAGAAGCCCATTGATCGAGGAACTCACCTGTTCAAATACTTTCTTTTGCAACGCTTCATCAGGCAATGCAATCGTAGGCTCGCGCTTCGCCTTGCCAACCTCGGCCTGCATTTTAAGTTGGAGGTCAATCAAGGGTTGGAGCGACTTGTGGCCGAACTCCAGGGCTGCGACCATCACATCTTCGGGGACTTCATTCGCTCCGCATTCGACCATCAGAATTGCATCCCTTGTTCCAGCAATTCTCAGGTCAAGATCGGATGCGTCCATTTCCGCAAAGGTTGGATTGATCATGAACTGCCCGTTGACGCGTCCCACTCGCACCGCGCCGACCGGGCCACCCCAGGGAATATCGGAAATCATGATCGCAGCGGAAGCTGCGTTTATGGCGAGGATGTCGAGCGGGTTGTCCGTATCAGCGGAGAGCGAGAACATCATGACTTGCACCTCGTTCCTCATGCCGTGCTGAAAGAGTGGACGCAGAG
The DNA here is from genome assembly GCA_035516425.1 of Anaerolineales bacterium. Taxonomy (GTDB): domain Bacteria; phylum Chloroflexota; class Anaerolineae; order Anaerolineales; family Villigracilaceae; genus Fen-1038. The sequence continues at coordinate 98,021 of DATJAH010000067.1, read as the reverse complement.
GACGATCAGTAAGCCGCGCCGTGAGAATCGCGTCAGTGGATGGGCGTCCTTCCCGTCTGAAGAACGAACCGGGAATCTTTCCGCCGGCATAGAGCCGCTCCTCGTATTCCACCGAGAGAGGGAAAAAGTCAATGCCCTCACGCACGCCACCCATGGTAGCCGCGGCAAAGATGATGGCGTCATTGATGCCAACCGTAACCGCGCCGCCGGCTTGAGCGGCCAGCTTGCCGGTTTCAAAGGTAACGCTGCGCGTACCGACGGTGGCTGAGTAGCGTTTCGATTCAGGTTTCATTTTGTCTCCTGTCATGGGATAGCGCAATACGTATCCCACTGTAAATGTTTTTCCGCCTGGTCAGGGACTGAAGAGCGGGGACAACTTTGTTATTCGCGCTTTTCAATTCCTGACTGCGGAATCAATGAATGGATAGGGGCGAGTCTGAGACTCGCCCCTACAATCTATTTGTGGCGCAGGTTCAAGCTTTCAGTGATCGCCAGGTAACGCGGGTATTCCGACTTTCGCAAGTAGGCCAGCATGCGGCGGCGCTGCCCAACCAATTTGAGCAAACCGCGCCGGCAGGATTCATCGTGCTTGTTGGTTCGCAGGTGCTCGTTCAGCTGCTGAATGCGGCCTGTGATGATGGCAATCTGCACTTCGGGCGAACCGGTATCAGTTTCGTGGCGATGATAGTCCGTAATCAGTTTGGTCTTAACTTCCTTAGCCAGTGGCATGACGTATGCTTCCTTTCTCTGAAAATTGGCGGCCAGAACGCCGCACTATTATGCAGGTCTCCATGCCCGCAGCCGAAACCGCGGGACAGGACCAGTCACGGACGGCGATTATACCAGAAAAAAGCCGATCAACCGACGGTAACGCGGTTTCGTCCGTTTTGCTTGCTCTTGTACATTAATTCATCGGTTCTCTGGATGAGACTTTCAACCGTATCCTCTGGACGGCTCACGCTGGCGCCAATGGAGATGGTCACGCCCAGATTTTTGTCGCCATCTTGAATCTTGGCTTGTTCCACAAGCCTTCTGATTTTTTCGGCCACGACTTTAACTCCCTCTAAGTTAATGTCAAGGATCAAGGCAAGGAATTCCTCGCCGCCCCAGCGGCCGCAGGAATCCGTGGCGCGCAGGTTATGCCTCAGTGTGTTGGCGATGAACCGAAGGACCTTATCTCCGGCCAGATGGCCGTATGAATCGTTGAGGCGCTTGAAATGATCGATATCAATGAAGAGAACACAGAATTCAGTCTTCGAAGCTTTGTAGTCGTCCAATGCGAACTTGATCCGGTTCTCAATGTGTTTGCGATTACCAATCCCCGTCAGGTCGTCGAAAAAGATGGTTTGCTCGACCCGTTTTCGTTCCTCGCGCGCCGCGATCAAGCTCTTGCTGTCGTTGAAGATCTGCATAGCCCCGATGATCTTATTCTTGTTGTTCAAGATGGGAATCGCCCGAATTAAAACGGAGACTCGATATCCCTCGTGGTGCTGGATGTAGACGTGATCTTCCCGAGGCTGTCCGTCCTTAAGGGTGAGTAGCAGCTGAAGCCTGGAAGGCGCGACTCTGTCGCCGTTTTCGGCCAGTTGCTTGACGGCTCGCTCCTGATACATGGTGCCAATGACATCGTTGGCCGCAAAACCAAATAAGCGTTCGGCTCCTCTATTCCAGGCAACAATGTATCCTTCGGCATCGACTTGCATCATGCCGTCGAAAGCGTTCTCCGCCAGGCTTTTGTAGAAATCCGGATGGACGATCAATGAAGACGACATGGGAAGATTGTAGTATTAATTTTACCCCTCTAAACTTACAACGGAATTACAGCCATCCTGGTAAGAATCGGTTATGGATTTTCTCATGAAAGTTCTTTTATTGCATTGATTTGCTGGTTCGACTTAGAGGCCGCTTTGTTGTACAATAGTATACCTGTGAAAGGTGCGCATGAGAGGTATGCCGTGAAGACACTTATCTTGGTGGGCTCTCTGATACTGGCGACGCTGGCTTGTTCAGTTTCTGACCTGTTCAATATCCTGTTTCCTGACAGCTCGCCCCCGCCTGCCGCAACCAATACGATTTACGTCACACCCAGCGACACGGCCACCCTGACAGCCACGATGCCTACCCCGACGTTCACGGGGACCCCGACCTTGATTGGCGGCGGCTTTACAGCGACGCCGAGTCTTGCCGATCTCACCGAAATCCCCGCGATAACAGGCTCGCCCATGGATACCACTTTGACCCCGATTATCCCGGCGGTTTCACTGGCCACACCGCCGGGCGTTGGTTTTACATCCGTAAAAATATCGGGCAACATCCTGCGGTGGAAAGGCTGTGATCCTTCGTCCATCACGTTCACTGCGCATGTTTCCGATCCCATCAATGAGGTTGCTGTCTTGCTCTTCCTGCGCTTGAAAAATCAAACTACCGGGGAGATGACGAAATGGGGCGCAGGGGCCATCATGAACGGCGATGCAACGGGAACGTTTACGTATACGATAACGGTTGACAATGTCACGCATTATCACGATTTCCCAGGTGCATGGTTGCAATATCAGTTTGTGGCCCTTGACGTCCATTTCAATCATGTCGGCTATACCCAGCCTTACTTGAACAGCATCACCGTCTCACCATGCCAATAGACCATAATCGTTTTCCCTATTGAATGCAGACGGCGGACACAAGTCCGCCGTCTGCATTCAGAGACTGTGTTTGCTTATTGCGTTACGCCGCAGGATGTGCCGTTCCAGGAACAACCGGCCAGGTTGCAACTGGTGGCATTGGTATATTGTCCGCAGATACCCGAAGGGCTCGATGGAGATCCGCCTCCATTGTGCGGCGGAGGATTATGCCCGGGGATTGGACAGGGCGAGAGGTCTAGAACCTGATTGCCGCTTCTGCCAAGAAGCGTCCCACTTCTTGAAACATCCACATACCACAGCAGTGCGCCGGGGCTTCCACCAAGTGAGGCAGGATCGAAGTGATTATTTGCATCGTTATAGCGGTGGGAGAGATCCAATGTCCCAAGAAAAACTTGGCCGCCGGTGGTTGCGTCCCAGCTTCCATTGGGCAATAAATTTACCAGGAAGCTTCCCGAGTCCGTGGAAAGAGAACCAATCACGACCCTCACGTGCGACTGAACCGTGACCTGATCAGCAGTGACTCCAGGCGGAAGGGTGAGCGCCGCGCGGAAGGTAACGGTAGATATGGTTGGGCATGTATTGCCATAATAGATTGGATTGGGATAGGCTTGCACCGAATCGATAATGGGTATGGGTGTTGGAGTAACCGTTGGAGGAACATTGCAGGTGAACGGGCTGGAAAGGCCGGACGGGAGATTCAACTGTCTCACGGGGATATTTGGAACGGGGTGAAGTGGATCGTTGATCACGCAAACTGTTATGTCAATGGGTTGTGAATACGCATAATGGTCCCCGAACAGATCGCTGCCTGTGTAGTAAGATCCGAGGAGTTCCATGCTATGAATCCCGAGACTGTCCGGCTCCCACCACAGTTGTTGAGTCCATGAGCCTTGAGCATTTAGCCGGCAGCCATGATTTGGATCGCAATCATCAAACCAGCTTCCATCGATCTTAATGCCCCATCCGCCGTTTCGGGCAAAATCATTGATATCGCCGCCAGTCGAGTTGAGAGTGGCTTGAAAGTAGCCCGGATTCCAGTGGATGTCTTCAGTGGACGTTGAATAAACATCTCCAACTCCGTAAGGGTAGGGACGATCTATTGCCGAGCTTAACGTGATGATCTGCCCGTTGTGTGGGGAGTCCAAGTTCAAGGATACTTGCTGTCCGCTGCCGCAGGCGGTAAGGAATAAGAATGCCGATAGGAAAACGACAACCAAATTTCGGATGATCGTGTGAGGGATAAGCCTGGTCTTCATAAACGATTGTCTCCTTTCTTATCGGCCGAGAATTGATTGCTTTACTCGGCATCAGGTAACTTTCCTATGTGCCTAAATATTCTACGAACGGCGGATAATTAATATCCGCCGTGTTTGGTAATCAAAGGCTCGTGCTACTTCTTCTGGCATTTCTTCGTGCCGTAATTAAAGCTGCAACCGGCCGTGGAATTGCAAACCGAATCGCTTGTGATGTTAGAGCAAACAGGCGTGCCTCCCTTGCCGGTGGTAGGCGTGGCAATTGGGATGCACGTATGCGTCGCGTCGGCGAAGTAGGTGCCGGAGGGGCAATCCAACGCCGAGGCGGGAGTAAATGTGATCGTTGGAGCGGAGGTATCTGTCGGACTTGGGACGATGGTATCGGTCGGCGTGTTGCTCGGAATGATTTGCAGCGGTGCGGTTGTGGCAATCTGCTCATGCGCACACACTGACTGAAGAACTGAGACGGTTCCGTTGGTGGTGTCGAGTTCCGTGCCATGGCGATCCAGAGCTGTAATAATCCAGGAGATCGTCGGTGACGGGCTCGTTACGCCTTGATAAGAGCGTGACAAATTTACGGTATATCGATACTCCTTTTGTCCGATGGGTCTGGTGGTGGTCCAGTTCATAAGGTATTGAGTTGCGAGTCCTTGGACATTGACAGCCAGAGCAACCAGACCCACAGAATCGGCGACGTCGTCCACTTGGGCCACAAACGTCAATTGTAGATTATTGGCACAACTTGAACCGGGTGCATAAAATATCAATTGAGTTGGGCTCGCAAACGCGCTCAGATGGACCGAGCCCGTGCTTGGCGCCGATGGAACCCGGGTTGGCACATCACAACCACCTTCATAGCCCTCGGTAGTATTAAGTCCGATGCTAAAAACGCAAACCCGAACGGGATCCGAAAGTGCAGTACTACCGTTTGCCAGTGTGATCTGAGCCTGAAGAAAATACCAGCCGGCGGAACTTGGACTCCAAGTGATCGAGGAATAACCCAGGTAGGGGTTGGTCAAGTGCAACGGGCCGGTGCCAATGGATGCTCCATTGACGTAGAACGTGAAGTGGGACAAATGGCTGATGGTGGATTGGGCGCTCGCATTGACGGTGAACCTGGCTCCCAGCCCAACCGCCGTTCCATCCGCAGGCTGAGTAACAGCCACTGTGACACCAGCTAACGGCCTGGCCGCGGGGACGTTTTCGGGTAGACCGGCCACGCAGGCAAATGTAACCGCCAATGCCAACGCGGCTGTAACGAACATGAATATCCGCTTTGTAGAAGCAGTACCAGTAAATGGTTTCATGGCAATCCGCCTTTCCAGTTTAATGAACGTTATCCTAGACGATGGAATATTACTTGGTTTGAATTCAGCAATAAATACACCAAACGTCCTAAATCGATTTGCTGTAGAATTTAAGTGTAAAATTTCCCAAACAGCTGATTGAGCAATTAAGAACAACCCAACCCGTCGGCGCGTTGACCGGAGATGGAGTCTTCCAAGAAAGCGGACTCCGCAGCTTTCGAGATTCACAAGGTGCACTTTGAAGGCAATACAAATCGGAAGGGCTAGCCTGGCTGCACGCGTCGCCTATCGTCTTAAAATGCTTTGAAGTATGAGTACCACGTTTTTGTTCATTGCGTTACGCTGCAAGATGTGCCATTCCAGGAACAACCGGCCAGGTTGCAGCTGGTGGCATTGGTGTATTGTTCGCAGATACCCGAAGGGCTCGATTGAGACCCGCTACCATTGTGCGGCGGGGGATTATGTCCGGCGGTGGGACAAGGCGAAAGATCGACAACCTGATTGGCGCTCCTCCCCAGGTAAGTGCCAGTAGAACCAGTCGGGTCGTGTCGCGACGCGTCGACATACCAAAGGAGTGCGCCTGAACTGCCCCCTAAAGAAGCGGGATCGAAGCGATTGTTGGCATCGTTATAGGAATGTGTCAAAGCCAATGTGCCGACAAAAACTTGGCCGCCTGTCGCACTATCCCATGTACCATTCGGCAGCAACGGTACCAGCAAGGAGCCAGAAGGGGTGCTGACCGAACCGGTGATCACGCTGACATGGGCTCGGACTTCCACTAGATCAGGGGTAGTGCCGCTGGGAAGGGTGAGCGCCGCGCGGAACGTAACGGTGCTTAAAGATGGGCAGGTGTCACCGTAATAAATGGGACTCGGATAGGCTTGGGCAGAATCGATAACCGGAATGGGCGTCGGGGTTGGGCTGGGGGTGTTCGTGGGAGCTGCCTGAAGGCCCTGAGCGACATAGTCAACGGAGCAGAAATCGGTCCCGCTTGGCGGTGCGCCGACGAAGGTGCACACGACGGACGATAGATACCATGAACTGACAGAACCATCCCGATTGATGGCTCGGCCCTTTGCCGAGAGCAAGTGTCCGCCCGGCGTTTCATGGGCAATCGTAAAACTGGCCTGCGAGAGTGTGCCCGGATAAAGCCTATCGGAGACCTGAGTCCCATTGTCAAAGACTTCTACCTCGAAATTCACGCGGTTGGAATCAGACGGGACATTAGTACCGTACTGAACGATGATATCGGATCCCAGAGGATATACTGTCCGGTCATGTGGGTTGATGATATAAAAAGGTGGTGCATTGTGCGGCAGGGCACATCCCGCTGTCAGCATGGCGAAAAAGATTAACGCGTGAAACAAAAAACGTGTGCGAGGTTTCATCGGACTTCTCCTTCGGAATATAACGCGTCTCGGATTATATCCATAACATTGATGCTTGCCATAGGATATTGGTGTGATTAATGAGAAGAAGTACAATTGAAAACGATGGACTTACCTCTTGATTTGATTAATCTACTACGAACATCTCATCGCGTCGCCGCGCTGACGGGAGCCGGAGTCTCGCAAGAGAGCGGACTCCGCACCTTTCGCGATTCACGTGATGGTTTGTGGAAACAATATCAACCTGAAGAGTTGGCCTCACCCGCGGCATTTGCGCGCGATCCGAAATTGATTTGGGATTGGTATGCATGGCGGCGCGAAGCGATCAAGGCGGTGCGTCCCAACGCCGGACACTATGCCCTGGTCGAAGCCGCGCGGCACATTTCCGATTTCACGCTCGTTACTCAAAACGTGGATGGTTTGCATTGCATGGCTGGAAGTTCCAAGGTAATCGAATTGCACGGTAACCTTCAACGCGTGCGCTGTTCACAATGTGGCGAGTTTGCCGAAGATTGGAATGATGACGGGGTCAATGTACCGCGCTGTGCTTTGTGCGGAGGATTGCTTCGTCCGCATGTGGTTTGGTTCGGCGAGTCGTTGCCGCGTGCCGAACTTGAATTGGCCATCGAAGCCTCGCGCCATTGCGAACTGTTTTTCTCCATCGGAACATCCGGCGTGGTACAACCTGCGGCGACGCTGGCGTATGCCGCGCATAATCGCGGGGCAGCGGTGGTCGAGATCAACACCGAACGGACCCCGCTGACACCGAAGGCAGATTATTTCTTTCAAGGCAAATCCGGCGAGATTTTGCCGGAGCTGGTCCAGGCGGTTTGGCCTAAGTGAATCGGCGGCTGCAAGCCGCCGATGGAATTCATTTCAAAATAGCGCCGCTGCGCGGAGGGATAGTTAAATGGATTGCTTCTTTACCAACTTCGAGATCAGCCTGCCCGAACAGGATTCGCTTCTTTCCCCGGCCCAAGTCGAGCCTTTTTAAATTAATCTTGTGAGGCGTTTCAGCCGCATTCAGCGCCACAAGAATCGTTTCACTTGTCGCTTCGCGTTTGAGAACATAAACGCTGTCTGCTGTATAAACTCTTTTATAACCTCCCTCGCCGCGCAAAACGGGATGAGCTTTCCGCAGCGCGATCAATCCTTTTACAAAGTCGCGTAGGCCGTGATCCCATTTCGATTCGTCCCACGGAAAAGGCTGCCGGCATTCCGGATCATGCCGTCCGTAAAGTCCAATCTCATCGCCGTAGAAAATGCATGGCGCGCCGGGGTAGGTGAAGAGGAACATCAGGGCCAGCTTAAGGCTGTTGAGGTCGCGTCCGGCACAGGTCAGGAAACGGGGCGTATCATGGCTATCCAATAAGTTGAGCTGTGTGCGCCTCACATCTGGAGAATACATCCCCAGAATCGAATCGATCCGATTGGCGAACTCGTTGGCGTCGATGTGACCAACATATCCCTGATAACCACCTGACTTTAGCGTTTCATTCAAATCAAGATGCCTGCCGGTGAAAAAACTTAAGCATGCGGCGGTGACCAGATAATTCATGCTGGCATCGAACTGGTCGCCCTGAAGCCAGCGGCGGGCATCGTGCCAAATCTCGCCGACAATATAGGCCTCGGAGTTAATGGATTTGACGCGTCGACGAAATTCCCGCCAGAACGAATCGTCATCGATTTCGCCAGGCACATCGAGACGCCAGCCGTCGATTCCAAATCGAATCCAGTATTCCGCAACATTGAAAATGAATTCGCGCACCGCCGGGGTCTGCGTATTGAACTTTGGCAGGGCAGGCAGATTCCACCAGCCTTGATATCCGATGGCCCGGTAACTGCCCTCGCGCTGAATCGCCTCCTGCTCCTGTGGGGTGGGGTAGGCTCCCCAATGTTCCTTGCCTTGCAGATGGTCGGGATCAAAATGAAACCAATCCACGTACGGTGAAGCCGCGCCGTTTTCAAGCGTTTGGTGGAATTGCCAGAAGCCGCGGCTGGCGTGATTGAATACGCCGTCGAGCACCACGCGGATATTTTTCTTGTGTGCCTTGTCAAGCAGTTCGCGCAGCGCCTCGTTGCCGCCAAGCAGCGGATCCACGTTGTAATAATCGTACGTGTGGTAGCGATGATTGGATGCCGACGCAAAGACGGGTGTGAAGTATATGGCGTTCGCCCCCAGTTCCTTGATATAGTTAAGGTGTTCGGTGACGCCGCGCAGATCGCCGCCCTTGAATCCGTAGATGGTGGGTGGCGTGTCCCATGGCTCAAGATTTAATCCTTGCTTTGGGACCCGGTTGGATTTGGCAAAGCGGTCCGGGAAGATCTGATAGAAGATGGCGTCGGAGACCCAGGAGGGAGTTGCCATATGAAACACCTCGTTCAGTGAAAAGAATCGTTGCAAAAATCAGGGCGGTCAGTTCTGACCGCCCTGTGGGCTCGTCTTATCCTTTGACACCGCCGATGGCGAGTCCGCCCACAAAGTAGCGCTGCACAAACAGATACACAATCGTGACCGGCAGGGCGATTATGATGGACATGGCGGCAAAGTGTGACCACGGGGTGCTATCGGAATACTGCCCGACCATGTTATAGAGCGCCATCATCAGGGTGAAGTTCTTCGGGTCGGTGAGGAAAAGCCAGGAGGTCGCGAACTCCGTCCATGTGCTCATGAAGCCCAGGAAAAAGGTCACGGCCAGGACCGGCGTTGAAAGCGGAAGCGTTACACGGAAAAAAGCGGAATTTGGCGTGCAACCATCAATCAATGCCGCCTCCTCCAGCTCCCTGGGGATCGTGTCAAGGTATCCTTTCATATTCCAGATCGCGAACGGCAAAGAACCGGACAGGATAGCCAAGCCGACGCCTATCAAGGAATTGCGAAGATTGAAAACTCCGCTGCCAACATCAAACTGGATTTTATTGAGCAGAACGAAAAGCGCCGGCAGTGTGGCAATCGAGGGGAGCATCAAGACCGTCAGCACTGCGATCATCAATACCTGTCTTCCCCTGAATCGCAACCGTGAGAAAGCGTAGGAAGCGAATACTCCAACGATGATTGAGGCCAGGCCGGTCAATGTGGCAAGTCGAAAACTGTTGAACATTAATTGCCCCAGGCTGACAGGATTGGCCGTTGGCTGTTGGATGATGTCGGCATAGGCTTTCACGGATAAGCCGCCTTGGAAGGGATTTAAGCGGAGCTCGGTCGGACGCGAGATGTCGCGCGGATCAAAGGACATGCTGACCACCCAGAGAATTGGATAGATGACTGTAGCCGCCACAAATAGAAGGAACAATTGACTGAGAATTTGTGCGCCCAGTGACAACCCGCGTTCACCGGATTTTGACGCGGGACGCGCCGTGATGATTCGGAGGATACGATGGAAGATCGAGGGCTTCACTTGATTAGGCATCATAACTCTCCGTTGCGCGGGTGATCGAATTTGTGATCAAAGTCAGCGCAAGCAAGATAAAGAAAATATAGACGCAGAATGCAGCTGCGACCCCGTAGAGCCTTTGCTGGTTGATTAGATCATAAGCGGTTGTCACCAGAATGGCTGTTTCATTTAGAGGTCCGCCGCCGGATAAGAAGTAGATCAAGCTGAACAAGTTGAACGTCATGACAAGACCATAGACGGCAGCCGGAACCATGGCAGGGCGCAAGAGCGGAAGGGTGATCCGCCAGAATTGCTGGTTCTCGCTGGCGCCGTCAATCCTTGCCGCTTCGTATAAGTCTTTTGGGATGCTCTGCAAGGCGCCGCTGGCCACGATGGTCATAAAAGGCCAGCCGAGCCAGACATTGGTGATCAGAAGCGCATAGTATGACAACGTCAGGGGTATCCAGCTGACCGGATAATCAATTTGATCAATCCAGTGGATATGAAAAAGGGCGGGGCTCAAGTCGAAAAAGAATTTTCCCAAAATTGCCAATCCTTGATTGATGGCGCCATAATCTGGATCGAACATGTTTTTGAAAATATTGGCAACGATGATTTGCGGCACGACAATAGGCAGGATATAAAGCGCCCGGTAGATTCCTTTGAACCATACGCCCTGCCTGTTTAAAATTACCGCAATCAAGATACCGAGTGCGACGTGGATGATTACATTCGAGAAGGCCCAGAACAGGTTGAAACCGAGTACGTGCCAAAAATAGTAATACGAAAGGCCCAATTGATTCGTCTCAATATTGATATAGTTGGCCAGGCCAACAAAATTGGGCGGCGGAGCATTGTACCGAAGGTTGGTCAAACCATAATCTGTAAATGACATCCAAACTTGGTACAGCATTGGATAATAGGTGATTATCCCCATTACAATGAAAGCCGGAAGCAGATACAGATATGGAGTGACGGTCCTAAAGATTGATCTTCTGTGGATTTCTTTCTTGGGGACGTTGGCTCTGTTCGCCAAAGCAGTCATCACGACCTCGTTTCGCTGGAAATCAATTCACGATCTGATCGGATATTTTCGGGGAAAGGGGAAGGAGCGCTACGAAACATAGCGCTCCTCTTTTGTGCGGCAGATTATTTATTTTCCGTTCGCCTTATCCATTGCGGCACACGCAGTTGTAACGGCGTCTGCTGGCGCGGCCTTGCCTCCAAAGACGGCCGTCATGGCGTCTCCAAATGGACCCCAGTAGTTACCGAATTCCTTGCTCTGGGGACGCGGGTAGCCAGCCGCCGCGATATCGGCAAATGCCTTCACCAGCGGATCGGTGGACGTGACATCGCTGCGCGCGGCCGGATCACCAGCATTATTCTCATAGAGCGTCAACCCATCTTTTCCGAAGGCATATAACGCGAAGGCGATTGCGGCCTGCTGATTCTTGCTGTTAGGGTTAATGTACCATCCATCAATGCCCATCATCGGCATGAAGGCGCCTTTCGGGCCATTCGGACCGGGTACGACGCCGAGCTTGCTGCCGAGAGCCTTCTCAAAATCACCCAATTCCCAGGGCCCCTCAATAATCATGTCGAGCTGGCCCTGTTCAAAAGCGGTGTCAGCCTTGCCTTCATCGGTGTAGATGGTGCCGCCAGCCGTTTGAAGATCCGCCAGATACTGAAGAGCGTCCGCAAAACCGCCCTGTGTGGCACTACATTTGCCGCTGCTGTCCATCAGGGTTCCGCCAAATGCAGACCAGAAGCCCCACATATAATACCCCCCGTTGTTCACAAAACCAAATTTCTTCCCAGACTTAACCAATGCCATCAAGTCGTCGGTGGTTTTGGGAGGATTGGGGATGGTGGAGGTGTTGTAGAACAAACCCACGGCCTTGGCAATTCCAGGGACCGCATAGATCTTGCCGTCCACCGTGACGCCGTTGATTCCAGCCTGGGTGTAACCTGTCAGCTTCCCTTGGACCAGGGCGTCAATCGGTGCGATTGTGCCTGCGCGGACTTCGCTGCCCAGGTTATCGTTCGGCGCAGTGAACATGTCCGGAGTGGTCTGGCCGGCGGCAACCGACGTGTCCCATTTGTTGTAAAGCTGATCGAAGGGAACTTCGAGGACTGTGAGTTTGACGTTCGGGTTGGCAGCCTGATAATCGCTGACGATCTTATTTATAGTTGCCTCTTCAGACCCGCCGGCGTGATAACCATGCCAGATAGTTAAGGTAACGGGCCCAGACGAAGCGGAACCACCACCGCAAGCGGACAACGCAAAGGCGGCCACCAGCAAGACGCTAAATAGAGCGAGCATTCTTCTGTGCATTCTCTGTTCTCCTGTTCTGTTCGTAATCGAATCCGTTCCAATTTCGCTTGCACGTGTTAGTAAGCTAGCCAAAAATAAATGGCGCCGCACCTCCTCTCTTCATTGATCGATGATCGGTTTATCGGATCGCGTGTTCTGTCTCGGCATCGAAGATGTGGAATTTGTCCATGTTGAAGGCGACCTGAGCTTTATCGCCCATGCGCATCTTGGAGCGTGGGTCGACGCGCCCGACGAACGTGTTCTTGTTCGTCATGAGGTAAAGATAGATCTCATTGCCCATTAACTCGGTCACATCCACCTTGGCTTCGACCTTTTCCGCATGCGTGTTCGGGGGAATGAATTCGGCATCATGGATATTTTCCGGGCGGATGCCAAAGATGACATTCTTATTGGTGTGCGCCTCGAAAGCCTTGGCGCGGTCGGACGGAACGGTAAGTGCGAAATCACCTGTATCCACTACCAGTTTGCTGTTGTCTTTGCGAAGCTTGGCCGGGAAGAAATTCATGGCGGGCGATCCCATGAAACCGGCCACAAAAACATTGTTGGGCGTATCGTAGAGATTTTGAGGGCTATCAATCTGCTGAAGCACACCCTTGTTGATGACCGCGATGCGTGAGGCCATCGTCATGGCTTCGACCTGATCGTGCGTGACATATATGAACGTGGTCTGCAGTTGCTGATGCAGCTTGCTGATCTCTGCCCGCATTTGCACGCGCAACTTGGCGTCGAGGTTTGAAAGCGGTTCGTCGAAGAGGAAGACTTTCGGCTCGCGTACAATGGCGCGTCCGACGGCGACACGTTGCCGTTGACCGCCCGAGAGCTGGCGCGGCTTGCGATTCAGCAGATCCATGATGCCCAGGGTGTCTGCGGCTTTTTCGACCCGCCGCTTGATTTCATCCTTCGGCACTTTGCGCAGCTTAAGACCGAAAGCCATGTTATCAAAAACGGATAGATGCGGATACAACGCGTAGGATTGGAATACCATCGCGATATCGCGATCCTTCGGCGCGACATCATTGACCACGCGATCCCCTATCAGGATCCTGCCATCGGTGATTTCTTCCAGACCGGCCAGGCACCGCAGAGCGGTGGTCTTGCCGCAGCCTGAGGGTCCAACCAAAACTAGGAACTCTTTGTCGTCAACCTTGATATTCAGATCGTTGACCGCGGACACCTCCGCAAATTTCTTTGTTACATGGTCATAGGTTACGCTTGCCATTTCTTCCTCCTGTCGTGGGAATGTAGTGACTTAACTATACTCCAATCATGCCTAGGTTGCCAGTGAAAAAATCAGTCACCCACGGGGGCCCGTTTTTTTTGGCGTATTTCTCCCTCAATGTAGGTCGTCCGGCATGCTTGGTCTCCTGCCCAAGTCCTGGCGCCCGGCGAAACAACTGGTTATGATTCGCCCGTTGGCCGTAACGTGACACTCCACCGGTTTTGATCTGACCGGCATTTCGCGCTACCGTCCAGCCACTCAGCTCGTGTGATTCAACCTGATCAATCACAAGTTGCAAGCCTGCTCTGCGAGGTACAGGTGCATATTCGCCTCTGGCAACACGAAGCCTGACAAAGCCTTATTCCCAGGATTCCAATTTGAGAACTGAAAGACTACTCTGAATCAGGGTAACCCGTTTTGACTCTCGGGGTTGATATTGCAGATACCATAGCCAGACACGGCGCGTTGAGGTCGTCGCAGCGCAACAGGCGTGGCAATCCGCTCAACCGACATTGCTTTGACCTTCACCGTTGGCCGCGACATGCATTAACAGCTGTTATTGCAACTCCTCTGGAGAATTAGCCTTGATCTTACTCACTGCTGCTGAATTCGATCCCCGTGACCGTAAGCAATTTTTCTTCCACGAGACTGCTCTGCGGCGATTTGTCCGCTGGAGTGTGGAGCAGCTGTTTCGTTTGATTATGAAACTCAAAGTACGCGGTCTGGAAAATGTTCCGCTGGATGGTGCGCTAATTGTGGCATCGAACCACGTCACCAATTGGGATGTGATTCCAATGCAATTATCCCTGCCGCGTGTGATCTTTTTCATGGGCAAAGCAGAGCTGTTTAAATTTCCTCTTATGGACATGGTCTTTCGCAACTGCGGCGCATTCCCCGTGTTTCGGGGCGAAAAGGATGCTTGGGCGATGCGGCACGCGCTAACGGTCTTAGATCACAAACAATCGCTTGGCATGTTCCCTGAAGGTCATCGTTCCAAAGGGAGAGGCTTGGGCGTGGCTAAAACCGGAACCGCGCGCTTGGCCATCGAATCAAACTGCCCTATCCTGCCAATGGCAATCACGGGCAGTGATAAGTTTTTCAAATCTTTTCCTCATCGCACGCATGTCACGGTGACTTTTCTGCCATTGCTTTACCCAAAATCCGACGAAGACCCCGCAGAATTAATCAATCGCGTGATGCATAACATTGCCTCTGCGCTGCCGGAGGAGCTGCGCGGCACCTATGCATAGTCGCTAATTACAAAGGGTTTTGGCTGATGTTTTCCTCTATTCCTTCGCGATTTTCTCGAGCGAGACGACCATCAGAGCATGATCGTGCGGGCAGCCGCAACCACTCATCCTTCGCACATCCGACGCCCGGCTTGCACAGGGGAGAGGCAGGCATTGTCGTGTTGAGTGATGTTTGCCTTTTGGTGGTACGGCTCCTGGCAATTCCGTCAACCGCACTCTTTAGTGTCCCATCAGCAAAGGCAGGATGAAATGCAACACGATGTCACCGCTGAAGTGAGATACCATGGCTGCCTCGAGTCCGTGCCTCCAATACAACCAGCCAAAGACGAGCCCCGCCAGGCCGTTCAGCACGATCGCCCGCGTGATCACAAGCGCATCCATCGGCAGGCCAGCCGCAGCAGTGGCCGGCAAATGTCCGAGGCCGAATAAGATTGCTGCCAATATGTTTGCGACCCACAGCGCAACCTCGCCCGGACGGCCATCAGGAGTATGGTTGACAAATCGTCCGAGCCACGCGAAGAGTGAAAGCGTGAAAAGGCGCAAGAGAATCTCTTCGGATGTGCCGCCATAGAACGAGGCCAGGAAACCTTCCCAAGCGGGGGGCGTAATGGAAGAAAGTGACAAGCTGATCCCCAATCGTTTCAGCTCGCTGGATAAGTATGGACCAAACACCAGTAAATCCAGAAGGGTGATGGCGATTGCAGCAAGGACACCGGCAGTGATGGCTGGTAAGGCGAACTGGCGCACACGGTTCCATTCAGGTTTGCCTGCCAGCCAACTCTCGAGGAAAGGCGCTCCCAGTCCAATGCGGTTGGCAATGAACAACCCAATGGCTGCCAGAATCCCATAGAGAATGGTGGTTTGCACCCATTGTAGAGGTATCAGAATCGGCAAGGGTAATGGCAACTTCGCAGTGGCCAATGTATTGCTTTGCAATGAGAGAGAATAGGGAGTGATCAGTATCACGCTGATCAGAACCGCCGCAACCAGGATACCCAAGAGCCGCCAGCTATAAGGTTTGTGGTCAAGATTATTTGCGATCCTGTTGTTCATCATTCAGCTCGAATCGGATTGCCATGATTATGCCGCACTGATCACTGCTTACTTCTTTCCTTTGCGGCTTTCATCAGTCCCACGAACAATGGGTGTGGCTTCATAGGTCTGGACAGGAACTCGGGATGGAATTGGCTCCCGACCATGTAGGGATGATCGGCGAGTTCCGCAATCTCGACCAGCCTGCCATCCGGGGACATTCCGGAAAAAATCATCCCGGCTTTTTCAAATTCAGCGCGATAAGCGTTGTTGAATTCAAAGCGGTGCCGATGACGCTCGTCCACTTGTGGAACACCGTAGGCGTTGGCGGCTTTCGTCCCCTCCTTCAATAAGCACGGGTACAATCCGAGTCGCATCGTGCCTCCCATGTCGGTGATGGACTTTTGATCCGTCATCAAATCAATGACTGGCGCGGAGGTGCCTCGGTCGAACTCGGTTGAGTTGGCATCTTCGTGATCAAGCACGTGCCGCGCAAATTCGGCGCACATCACCTGCATCCCAAGACATAATCCGAGATACGGAATCTTCTTCTCGCGCGCATACCGCGCCGCCATGATCTTGCCTTCAATGCCGCGTGATCCGAATCCGCCAGGGACGATGATGCCGTCTGCACTTTGAACGATGTCCCAGCTTTTATCCTTTTCCAAATCCACTGAATGCACCCAGCCGATCTCGACTTCTACATTGTTGGCAAGCGCGGCATGTTTCAGTGCCTCGCGCACCGACATGTACGCGTCTTGCAACTCCACGTATTTGCCAACCAGCGCAATCTTCACCGATGGTTTCGGCTTGCGGACGTTGTCCACCATTTTTTGCCATGGGCGCATATCGGGCTCGCGCGTTGCGGTGAGCTTCAATTTGTCGACCAGGTAATCGCCCACGCCAGCCCTTTCCAGAAGCAGCGGCACTTCATAAAGCACGTCGCTCGTCACCATCGGGATGACGGCATTCTTTTCCACGTCGCAGAATAGGGCGATCTTGTCGCAGATGCCATCCTCGATGGGATAATCCGAACGTGCGACGATCATGTTGGGCGAGATACCGATCGAGCGCAATGCCGCCACGGAATGTTGAGTCGGTTTTGTTTTAAGCTCCCCGGTTGCCCCAATGTACGGTAGCCAGGTCACGTGGATGAAGAACACGTTCTCGCGCCCAACCTCGTTTCTCATCTGACGCAACGCCTCGAGGAAAGGCTGGGACTCGATATCGCCGACCGTGCCGCCGATTTCAACCAACACGATTTCAGCTCCCGTCTCCTTCGCAACCAACCCGATGCGGCGTTTGATCTCGTTCGTGATGTGGGGAATCACTTGAATGGTCCCGCCAAGAAAATCGCCGCGGCGTTCCTTGCCGATGATCTCCGCATACACCTGCCCGCTCGTGAAGTTACTGACGCGCGTTAATCGGATATCGATGAAACGCTCATAGTGGCCGAGGTCCAAATCGGTCTCTGCCCCGTCGTCCAGAACAAAAACTTCCCCGTGCTGATAAGGGCTCATCGTTCCTGGATCCACGTTGATATAGGGATCAAGTTTTTGCACGGCAACTCGGAAGCCGCGTTCCCTGAGGATCAATCCGGTGGCGGCGGCGGTGACGCCTTTGCCCACCGATGAAACCACTCCTCCCGTGAAGAATAAATACTTGGTAGTCATCCATCACCTCGCAATTGTTATCCAAGCCGCTCCTAACCCTTTGGGGTGGGAAGGGCCTCGCCACAAAAGCGGTGGGGAGGGCGATTGAGCCCTCCCCACCGGGGATTGTGCTTATTTTCGTTGAAGATTGTTTTTCTTCTTCATACCAGTTTTACGATGTCTTCCGCGGCGCGCCGCATCTCCAGGAAGATCAAGCCCAGTTTTGCCTCCTGCCGTGCCAAGGCGGTCAGCACTGCTTCGGTGCCAACGGAGGTCAATACAATGGAGCCCTTATCGCCCTTGATATAGACCTGTTCCAATCCCTTGCGGCCAAGCTCGGATGAAATCCGCTCACCGAGGCTCAGCATCGCCGCCGACATGGCGGAGACGCGGTCCTCCTCCACGCCCTGCTGGAGGGCCGAGGCCATGATCAACCCGTCGACTGAGACAATGGCGGAGGCCTCGATATCGGGCGCAGCAGCCTGCATGGATCTCAGACGTTCCACCATTTGATCGGCACGTGATTTGGTCATAGGAATTGCTCCGTGAGTAAATCTCTCTGAGTTTACCATAAAACCAATCTCCCGAAAATCAATCGGCACCTGTAACTAAATTTGACCATCCCTGCGCTTCATGTTAAACTTGAATGTTCAAAATTCTGAACCAAGGAGAATACCATGCGTAATCGTCAAGGATGTTTGGCAGGTCTGCTGGAACTATTTTTTCTGGATCGAATTTTCGTGTGGCTCGAACGCCGCTTCGGTTTTGGCCGTGGTTGCTCGTGCAGCGGATGCGGATGCGGCTTTATTATGCTGATCCTATTCTTGGCCGTCGCCCTCTCCATATTCACTCATACGAACTGGCTCCGATTGTTCTGATGCGCCCTGGCTGGCTGTTCCTCACGGTTCTGGCGCTGACGGTCTTGCCGGCGGTTGTCCTGGCGCAGGGAGCGACTTCGCCGGTGATCACCGCACCGACGGCGGGTCAGATCCTGCGGGGGCAGGTTTCCGTCACCGGCACCACCGACATTGCGAACTTTGCTTCTGCAGAACTGGATTTCGCGTATGCCTCCGACTCGACCGGGACGTGGTTTCTCCTCCAGACTTTTTCCCAGCCTGTTGCGAACGCCACACTTGCCACGTGGGAGACGACTTCGATCGGCGACGGCGATTACATTTTGCGTCTGCGCGTGAGGTTGGAGGACGGTTCATTTCAGGACGCAACGGTGAGAATAAGAGTGCAAAATGAAACGCCGCTCCCGCTACCCCCTGCAACACTTACTCCCACAATGGCCCAGGCAACAGCCACCGGTGCTCCTGAAGTCATCTCGCAACCTTTGACCATGACACCGATACCAACAATGGTGGTGGCATCGTCCACGGTGACGGCCGCGCCCCTCTTTTTCACTCCGACGGCGTTGCCTCCCAATCCGATTCAAGTGCAGACAAATGAAATCTATGCCGATGTCCAGCGCGGCGGCTTAATCATCATCGTCCTTTTCGTTTTCTTTGGCATTCTCATCCGTCTGCGGCGTTCTTGATCCATGGCCTCCTTCGACTTCGCTCAGGACAAACCTGACACCTTCCTCATCATCGGCCTCGGCAATCCGGGCCGCGAATACCGCGACAATCGTCACAACTTTGGCTTCATGCTGGTTGACTGGCTGATCGTCCGCCTGAACGGGCGCGGCATCAAACTGCAATCCAAGGCCGTGGTCACGAACGCGACCTATGAAGAGCATAAACTCATCCTTGCCAAGCCGCAGACGTACATGAATCTGTCCGGCCAATCCGCACAAGGCTTGATTCATTTTTATAAGTTACCGCTCTCCAACGTGCTCATTGCCCACGACGATCTGGACATTCCGTTTGGAACGATGCGTATGCGCCCCGCTGGCGGTCCGGGCGGCCAGAAGGGCCTTGCCTCCACCATCGAGCAGCTCGGAACGAAGGACGTTCCTCGTCTGCGACTCGGCATCGGCCGCCCGCCCGGAAGGATGGAGCCCGCCGCGTATGTGCTTCAAGACTTTTCCAAGGATGAGTTGAAGGCCATCCCCTCTATCCTTGATCGCGCGGCCGACGCAGCTTTGACCTTCGTTACGGTTGGATTGGACAAGGCGATGAACAAATACAATGGTGACATTCGGGAATAGCGATTCATTAATTGGCTTCGACCTATTATCAAAAACCCAAATGCAATTTCTTCTTGATACGATCGGCGCGTTACAACCCTATCAGCGCTTGCTGAAAGAAATCCAACCAGGCAAGGAAATGCCGGGTTTGGGCTTGCCGCGCGCCGCGCGACTCCCAATCCTGGCTGCCTTGCATCAGGATTTGAATCAACCGATTCTACTTGTCACCGACCGCGCCGATCATGCGCTTTCGTTATTTGATGAACTAGGCTTTTGGATCCAATCGCCGCGCTTTCTATTTGCCGAGCCGAATCCGCTTTTCTATGAGCAGGCCGCGTGGGGTGCCACGACGCGCCGCGAACGGTTGCAGACTCTAACCGCATTAGCCTCCTATCATTTGCCGTTTGTTGATAAACCACAAACGCCTCCGATCATCGTCGCCTCAGCGCGTTCGTTGATGACGCGCACCCTGCCGCGTCGCGATTATCTCAAAGCCTGCAAGAAACTGTCGGTCACCCAATCCGTCCATTCCGATTCGATTTTGCGAAGCTGGTCGGAAATGGGGTACGAACGCGTGAATACGGTATTGGAGCCGGGGCAATTTTCCAAGCGCGGTGGAATTCTGGATGTGTGGCCAACGGCGGAAAAATTGCCTTTGCGTCTGGACTTCTTCGGCGATGAGATTGAGACGATTCGGCAATTTGATCCCGCCTCGCAGCGAACGGTGGAAAAACTCGATTCCGCCTTGATTACGCCTGCGCGCGAATTTATTGTCATCGGCGAACACGAAAGGGAATTTTCCGAATTTCATATTCCGTTACTTCACCAAGAATCGGTAAGCCTTCTGAATTATCTTCCTCAGAAAGCATTGGTTTTGATTGACGATCTGTCCGTTGTGGAAAGCATGGTGGCGGAGATCGAAGAACAAGCTGTGAAGCTCCGTCAGGAGAGCATTGCAGAGGGAACATTATCACCCGGCTTTCCAATTCCATATATTACCTGGTCTGAATTGATCGATGCTTTTCAAGATCATGGGGTGCTTGAACTGGGTTATTCGACCGCCACCGCTATCCCGTCTCGACCAAATTCGGAGGTCATGGCCGAAGAGAACGAGGCGCACGGAATAGGGAACAGCTTTGGTCACGACGAACGATTCGGTGGAAGGTTAAAGCCATTCATTGACTATTTGACTCTGCTGGTGGAACGCGGCGAACAAGCGATCGTAGTCTCGCGGCAGGGCGAACGCTTGCAGGATTTGTGGAAAGAATCCAATGCCCTTTCCGATGACAATCCGGAGTTTATCGAGGCGTCGTTATCCGAAGGTTTCGTCGTTGAAAAGATTCACCTCATCACGGATTCCGAAATCTTCGGCTGGGAACGACCTCAGCCGCGAACTAAGCAAAGGGAAATTGCGGAGACGCCTGAGACCGTCTATTCCGATTTGCAAGCAGGCGATTATGTGGTTCACATCGATCACGGTATCGGGCGATTTGTCGGGTTGGTGCAGCGCCAATTGGATTCTCATGACCGTGAATTCCTTGCCGTCGAGTATGATGGCGGGGGCATGTTGTACGTGCCGGTACATCAAGCGGACCGCCTTACGCGCTATGTTGGCGCGGAGGGGGTGGAACCCGCTCTCGATAGACTGGGCGGCTCGGAGTGGCACGAGAAAAAAGGTCGCGCCAAAGAAGCGGTGCTCGAAGTCGCGCAGGAAATGCTCGACTTGTATGCGCGCCGCAATGTCGTGCAGGGATATGCGTTCAAGTTCGATACGCAATGGCAAAAAGAATTGGAAGATTCGTTTCCGTATATCGAGACGCAGGATCAGAAACGCGCCCTCGCAGATATCAAACGCGACATGGAATTGCCGCGTCCGATGGACAGGTTGTTGTGCGGAGATGTCGGTTATGGAAAGACCGAGGTAGCATTACGCGCCGCCTTCAAGGCCGTGATGGATGGTAAGCAGGTCGCAATGCTCGTGCCGACCACCGTGCTGGCCCAGCAGCACTATGAAACGTTTCTGCAAAGGCTCGCCGCGTTTCCAATAAAAGTCGAAATGCTTTCGCGGTTCCGTTCCCCTCGTGAGCAGGATGATATTCTGCTAAGGTTGGCAATGGGCGAGATCGATATCGTCATCGGCACGCATCGTTTGATCTCGTCTGACGTGCGATTCAAGGAACTTGGTCTTGTCATCATTGATGAGGAGCAGCGCTTCGGCGTGACCCATAAGGAGCATCTCAAGAAACTGCGTACGGAAGTGGATGTGATCACCCTGACTGCCACGCCGATTCCGCGCACGCTCTACATGGCGTTGACCGGCGTGCGCGATATTTCCACCCTCAACACGCCGCCCGAAGAGCGTCTGCCGATTGTCACACATGTTGGGCCTTATTCGCCAAGGCTTGTTCGTCAAGCAATCCTGCGTGAACTCGAACGCGGCGGACAGATCTTCTTTGTGCATAACCGCGTCAACACGATTGATGCCATGAAGGCGCATCTCAATCAACTTGTGCCTGAGGCGCAAGTTGACATCGGCCATGGGCAAATGCCGGAACACGAACTCGCGGACGTGATGCACCGCTTCAACGCCGGTGATACGGACATTCTGCTCTCGACTACGATCATCGAATCGGGCCTCGATATCCCGAATGCGAATACGTTGATTGTCGATCGCGCCGACACATTTGGCCTCGCGCAGCTCTATCAACTGCGCGGCAGGGTCGGACGGGGAGCGGCGCGGGCCTACGCATATTTTTTCCGCCACCGAAAGCTTTCGCCGACTCTCGAAGGTCAACAACGACTCGAAGTGATCGCCGAGAATGCGCAACTTGGTGCGGGCTATTCGATCGCGATGCGCGATCTGGAAATCCGCGGGGCGGGCGAATTACTTGGCACGCGCCAGCATGGACATATTCAAGCGGTCGGCTTTCATCTCTATACGCGCTTGCTGGCAGACGCAGTGCGACGGATTCGCCTTGCGGCGGGCGGTAGCCGCCCTGAGTTGGTCGAAGGGCGACTGGCCACTCAATTAACAAGCTTCACTCAGCCGATCTCTATGCCTGTCAATGTGGATTTGCCGCTAGCCGTTGGCATCCCGGCCAATTACATTGCCGACCAGGATTTGCGACTGCGCTTATATCGCCGCATCGCCGATTTGCGCGACGAGACCGAGGTCGATGCCATGCTGAATGAATTCCGTGACCGCTTCGGCGAATTGCCGGAGATGGTTCAGAATCTCTTTTATCAAATGCGAGTGAAACTGCGCGCCGAGAGAATCGGACTGGCTTCGATCGGCTTTGAAACGGGGCAAATCGTTTTGCGTTATCCGTCCTCGCCTAACGGCAGAGATGAACCGCGCTTGCCCGATCTCGATCCGGAAGTGCGCGGCGGCAAGGGCGCCTATTGGTGTATGTTTGGAAAAGATGAAAATTGGATGCAGAAATTGCTGGACGTGTTGGAGCTGATTTTCAAGTGATTCACGAAACCCAAGAGTTGATTCTTCTTTTGTGTAACCCGTAGACGCCTGATTGTGCAAGGCCGTGGTTAGCAATAAACTCGTTATCATTTATGGATACTGGCGTTTCTCAAACTGCCTGCGGCAATCTGAACAACATAATCTGATGCTGCCCCTGGATGGCTAACGGCATCTTCGCAACGTTGAACAAAGGTTGGCAAGGTATCAAACGACGGAGCTCCGGAAATCATTCCCCAATGGCCTTTTTGGCGTTCGTTCGAGTTGACGTAAACTGAGCTGCACCCTCGCGATAAGCACTGGGCACCTCAGGCAGGATTTATCTCGTCGACTTTGGGTATACACTTTCTGATTGGTCCTATCGGATTTTGCTCTTCTGCGTCCGTACATTTTCTGGTTGCAGCGCTTGTTCGATATCCTTGACTCGGTGGTAGGCAGAGTGACCATCAAGATCATTGGGCCATTCTGCTCGGCGTTCTTTTCCGTTGAACCATTCATCAGGCGCATCCTTCAGCGCAGCCAGCAGATCTTTCTGAACCTGGCGGTGCCATGCCAGAACTTCGCGCGGTGAACGGTTGCGCCAGCGCATGTAGATGAGATGATTTCCTTTGCCGATAGATAATCCCCGCTCCTCAGGCGGCCTTGGTTGACCTCGGATTGACCGAATCACATCGGCTTTCCAATGGGTGATATGTGCAAGTGAATCCTTGACGGTCCACGGCTCTTTCGTTTCCGGTCGCGGCACAAGTCGTTGCCAATCTTTATCGGTCAGATTCGCAACGAGATCCTCCAAGTGTTTAAACTCCCGAATAGTGCGTCCAATAACTTCTTTACGGTTGTGTCGCATGATTTATGGGCCTCCTGTACAACTTCAGACTGGCATTGGTAACATTTCTCAGTTCATCCCTTTCCAAACCACTTGCCGTCCCTATTCTTCTTATTTGCCTGTCAACCAAAATCTGAAGAATTTTCCGTAATCTTGTGCCCGCGGCCACAGGGGGGGAACTCGCTTGCGGTAATCCAAATAGGCTCCTCCAAAGCGCTCAATCAATTCCCTTTCCTCCACGAGTCGTATCCAGCCATACAGTCCGAGCGGCGCGAAGACGATGAACGCAATTGAATTGCCGTTACCATTGAGCAGTGCCAAGCCGATCAGCACGCGCAGCGCGGCCGCGTAAACCGGATGCCTCAGGATGCTGTAGATATTCGACTCAACCAGCTTGCCCTCTTCGGGAAAATAAACATAGAGCAGGGCGAGGTTGTCCAAGCCAAACGTAACCATGCTACGAATCCACATGCCTGCGCCGATGAGGAGTGCCAGCCAACCTGAAACGTCGAAGACTATGGTCCACCAACCGCGCGGTACGAAAGGACCGTTCATGTATCCGGTGTGCGCCACCGCTGCCA
This sequence comes from Anaerolineales bacterium, assembly GCA_035516425.1. Taxonomy (GTDB): domain Bacteria; phylum Chloroflexota; class Anaerolineae; order Anaerolineales; family Villigracilaceae; genus Fen-1038. The sequence goes on along the minus strand of DATJAH010000067.1, from coordinate 73,562 downwards.
TCATAATTGCCAATCCAGGAATACCATAATGCGCCCAGGCGTTGCGAAAGGCAAGCTCCTCATATCTTTCCTGATAGATTTTCTTTCGAGAAAAGAAGAAACTTAGGACTAAGTAGCCCAGGGCGACAATTACGATCTGACTATCAATACTCCAGGTGGGGATATTGTCTGATGTGACGAAGTACAGTGTGACCAATAAGAACCATCCCAGAAAGTAGAGCCCCATCCGCAGTCGGCCGCGCGGCGTGCTCAGATCAGGCACATGCCTGAGCAGTTGTTCCAGGCCTTTCGTGTCCACTCGTCTCTCCGCTTCCATTCTACAACATTTGCCAGCCGATGATCAATCTGCTGCTCCGTTCTTTCAATTGCGACTGCCCGATCCTGGCCGCCATCCTGGAGAATGATCTCACAGCTCCCTGATCCGGAAATCCGGGTTGGAACGCGGCCTATCCTCGTAGTGCGGGTAGCCACAGCTCCGTGCCTCTCGCTGATCCATGGACCATTCCAGACCGAACCAAAAGCTTGCTCTGCTCACAGTTCTTCTCGGAAATTCGTCCCAACGCTGCAATTTCTAGCCAAATTCATTGATGAGTTGTCGCGCCGCGATTTGCGCTCCGCGCAGTTCAATGCGACTTGCCAGAGTCTGAGCGCGCGACGACACCGCGGGCCGCAGGCACCCGCGCAACGCCCCGACGAGAGAGTCAACCGTGAGGTCATCGCGCCGCGGACCTGAAATGCCCATCCCCAGCTGCTGTACCCTATGCGCCCAATAGAACTGATCATAATTGTGCGGGATAATGACTTGAGCCTTACCGGCGCGCGCAGCAGTGCTGGTTGTCCCTGCGCCGCCATGATGCACAATTGCGGCTGCGTGGGGGAATAGTTTTTCATGATTTACATCGCCAATCGCGATGCAGTCTTTTGCATCGTCGATCAATTCGAGATTTGCCCACCCTTGTGAAATGATTGAGCGCAGCCCCAAGGCTCTGGCGGCTTGAATGAATACTCGGCTGGTTTGATCTGAGGCGCGCATGCTTCCAAAGCCAAAATATACGGGAGGCGCGCCGTCTGCGAGAAAGGCTTGAAGTTTATCTGGCAGCTTGGTCAGGTCGGGCAGGAACCACGCGCCGGTTTGGAAGATTTGCATGTCTGCGTCCGGATAGGAAGGTGCTAGTACGGGGTCTGCGGCGAGCCAGGGACGATCTGCAAACACGTATGACCGCACACTTGGTACGGGGCCCAGACCGACTTTCTTACGCTCTTCATTCAATGTCGCGCCGAAGCGCGCATCGAACTCAGCCTCATTTTGTTTCCAAAGCTGGAGATTTTCTGACTCGGAGAGTGAATACAAATAGTGTCCGCCTGTTTTCGGAGGGGGGTATTTTGAGGACGGCAAAACGGCCGGGCAGTAGGCCGCAAAGACGTAAGGAATTTTCATGACTTCCGCGACAGACCGCGTTGCAATTTGCAGCGCGCCTGCGGCGAGGAGGAGATCGCAGCCACCTGCCGCTTCGGTTATAACTTGGAATTGTGTGCGCACCGATTCATCAGCCAGTCGCTGCAATAGTTCTTTGGATGGCAAAACCGGTTTGCCCGACACGGTCCCGCCGGTCATCTTCCGCAAGTCTGGACCAATTGGAGTGCATTCGATCCCGTAGGACTCGATCCATTCCTTGAAATTGGGTGCTACACACAAGCGGGCTTCATGCCCCAATGCGCGCAACTCAAGCCCAAGCGCCAGAATCGGTTGCACATCACCGCGCGAACCAATCGAGGAAAGTAATATTTTCATGCGATCCGGAATGCCTTTCTGAGTTTCACGACTTGGATTTCAATGAACATCTTGAGCTGGAGCTTGGGCCCCGGTTCAATAATACTTCTCAGTTCCTCCAAACCCAGAATGCTTGTTCTTCTCCGCCCTCTTGATAGATCTATCCCGAGTGCGAATTCAGGCGGGCTTCGGGCACAATCGGCTCAAACAACTCAATGAGATTTCCAGATGGGTCCTCCAGCAGAATCTGTTTGCCGCCGACCCCCGTAACGAGATTGTTTCTGAACCTGGCTCCCGACCTGAGTAATCTCTCGATCATGGCTGCGAGATCGTCAACTTCAATCGCGAATCGATTCCATCCACCGGGCGCTTGCTGAGCGCCATCGGGCATGGGTTGTCCGCCTCCACCTTGTGGATTAGGCGCGCTAAGCACAAGCCGGAGGCCGCCGCGCGAAAGCATTGCAAAAGGCGGCGCGGGATGCATATCGAGTTTGAATCCCAATTGCTGTGTATAGAATTTGATTGCCGTGTCCACGTCATTCACAATGTACCGAACTTGAACTGTAGCCATTAAAGTTTCTCCTTCCATGTTGTTTCTAATGTGGGATTGTTTTACCCTCTGCCATTTTCTCACAACAATAGCGAGTGTCAGTAATACTTCTCAATTCCTCCGAACCAGAACCGCTTGTTCTTCTCTGTCATTTTGATAAAGTAATTCAACCGCTTTTGGAATTCTTTGGGTCGGCTGCGCGCGCCGTCAATGAATGCGATTCTAATGCGCTTATACGTTTCCGAGAAGTTTTGAAAATTCCTCCAGGCTTCCTCATTGGCTTTGATGGCCCTGAGAATATCATTTGGGGTTTCAAATCCTCCCTGGGAAATATCCTGGATGGACGCCCGCACGTCCTTCATCACCTTGCCCTCGGCGATCAGTTTTTTCAAGCGTTCCTTGTTCGCCTGTGAATAGGCGGTCCTTGGATTGCGTGGCGAGAAGCGCTGAGCAAAGCATTCGTCATCCATCTTCTTGACGAGGCTGTCGATCCAGCCGAAGCAGAGGGCCTCTTCGACCGCATCGTTATATTCGACGCGCGGCTTTCCGCTCGATTTCTTGTAAAACACCAGCCAGATTTCTTTTTCTGTTTTGTAATTCTTCTTCAGCCACTTGCGCCATTCCGCGCGCGTGGATGCGTATAAAGTCCGGGTAATGTCCATATTATTTTTGGTAACAGCCCTGTTTTCTGATCGCGATGTCCGGCTTCGTCATTTTGGGCCCGTCGCGGGTCTGTTCCAGGCACCGAACTCCCGATCCGTAGATTGGGATGTTGCGATCATAACTTTTTCCTTTGGTCCGGGCACTTCATCTCCCATGCAAGTAATGCCTCCGATCTTTGGGTTTTGGAATAGAAATGCGCAAGGCACGATGTTCAATCCAGACGAAAGCCACCTTTGGGGATTTGTAAGCATTTGCCAACGAGGGTGAACCCACAATTCGATTGGAAAGAAAGGGCCCATGGCCGCCAGAAGACTTGCGGCCGGAGTAAATGAGGATATCCATTTGCGGGCCGGCGGCAAGATATCGATAGGGAAGCAGCTGCAAACTGAAAAACCAAATACTATTCCAAGTATTGAGGCGAGATGGCAATGGGGGTTTTTCACGCCCAATATTCGCAGTGCTTAAGACCAATGCAACTCCCGACTGCTAGGCAATTAATGTCATGCATCATCATTAAATCAAGCAGATTGGAATGAACCGGCCGACAGAGGCTGGTTGACTTTTAGTACACACCTTCGCCAACCATGTAAGCAGGAACTTTTGGGTTACTCTGAATCACCCTGAGTTCCTTTTTGGTTTGTTGATCGTCTCGGTGACCGGAATCTTCCGTGTTAAATAACCCCCATAATCCGGGACAAGGCGATGGTATTCACTGTCCATCAGTGGTGATGAAATCATGAAATCAGCGGAGGCGCGGTCACACGCCATCGGGATGTTCCACACCGCCGCGATCCGCAGAATTGCCTTGACATCCGGATCGTGCGGCATCGGTTCGAGCGGATCCCAGAAAAAGATCAAGAAATCAACCTCATTGTTTACAATCATCGCGCCGATTTGCTGGTCCCCGCCCAACGGGCCGCTCTGCAATTTCTTGATCTTGAGTCCAAGGATTTTCTCTAGAATCTCGCCGGTCGTTCCGGTGGCGATGACTTCGTGATGTGCCAGTAAGTCTTGGTTGAATTTAGCCCATTCGACTAAATCCTGTTTCTTGTTATCATGCGCCACCAACGCAATCTTTTTGTTTCTCTTCATGAGAATCTTTCTATGGGTCATGCTTTACCTTGCCTTTCTTTAGAAAAGTATAGCAGGTTATTGAGTTTATAATCAAGTCGGATCAACAAGGAGAAAGTTACATGCTCTCTCATTTGAAAGACTTAATTATTGGCCCGACACTGCCAACGAGCTCGGCCGGGCATAAGCGTTTGAACAAGTTGCGTGCCCTGGCGGCGTTCTCGCCCGATGCGTTGGCGTCCATCGCCTATGCCAATCAGGAAATTTATCTGGGTCTGGTTGTGGCTGGCGCCGCCGGACTCGCGTATGCCTGGCCCATCGGCATCGCGATCGGAAGTCTGCTCGCCGTTGTGGCACTTTCCTATTTCCAGACCATATCTGCCTATCCGAACGGCGGCGGATCCTACATTGTTGCGCGTTCGAATCTTGGGACGATTCCCGGACTGATGGCCGCGGCAGCTTTGTTGATTGACTATTTATTGAACAGCGCAGTCAGCTTGACGGCGGGTGTGGCAGCCATCGCTTCGGCGTTTCCGGGACTTTGGCCGTATCGCGTCAGCATCGCGCTTTTTCTTCTGCTGATTATTACTCTGCTCAACCTGCGCGGACTGCAAGAGACCGGGACAGCCATGGCGATCCCCGTGTATTTTTTTCTAGCAACATACATCATTATGATTGTTGTCGGACTCGTTCGGCTCATTATCGAAGGTCCGACTCCGCTAGACACCGTTTCTGTTCCCGTCCTTCAACCGCTAACTCTCCTACTAATTCTTCACGCCTTTTCAACGGGCAGTACCGCGCTTACCGGCGTTGAAGCGATCAGCAATGGCGTTCCGGCATTTGAATCTCCCGAGTCAAAAAATGCGCGTCGAACGCTGCTGATCATGGCATTTCTCATGGCGACTCTTTTTTTGGGCACCATTGCACTAACTCGTTTCTTTGCAGTCACTGCTGGCCCCCAGGAGACAATTCTTTCCGCGCTGGCGCGTCGGCTCGTTGGGACGAGTCCGTTTTATTTCATCATTCAATTTGCGACGCTCGCCATTTTAACTGTCGCGGCGAATACAAGTTTTGCGGGCTTTCCGCGGCTCGCCGCGATTCTCGCACAGGATGGTTTTCTGCCGCGTCAGTTGAGCAGCCTCGGTGACCGGCTGGCATTTACCAACGGTGTTGTCTTACTGAGCGCCGGGACGGCCGCGCTTATCATCTTGTTCGGCGGAGATTCACATTTACTCATACCGCTTTTTGCGATTGGCGCATTCATGGCATTCACACTTTCGCAATCCGGGATGGTTTTGCATTGGCTGAAAGAACGCGGACAGGGCTGGTCGTGGAAATCGATCATCAATGGTTTCGGCGCGCTGGCAACCGGCACAACCTTGATCGTTGTGGCGATCAGCAAATTCACGGGCGGAGCATGGATCACGATTTTGCTTATTCCACTGATGGTGATTGCTTTTCATCGTGTGCATGTTCATTATCAGGAGGTGAGGAAACAGCTGTCCCTGCGTGGCTTGCCGCCTTCGTTGAAGCCGGTCAGCCCGGCGCGGGTTGTGATTCCTATATCCGGTATTCACCGCGGCATGGTCAACGCGGTGACGTTCGCACAGTCCATATCATCCAGCGTGACTGCAATCTACATCGAATTGGAACCCGGTTCCGGGTTGCGCGTGAGCGAAGAGTGGAAAGGATGGTGGCCCGATGTTCCCCTGGTCGTTGTTCCTTCACCGTATCGTTCGGTCATCGGGCCATTGTTGGAGTATCTGGACAAGACCGACGCCGAACATAATGATGGTCAACTGGCAGTGGTGGTATTGCCCGAATTTGTCACGACCAGCTGGTGGCAAAACCTGCTGCATAATCAAACTGCTTTACTGTTGAAAGCCGCTTTCCTTTATGGACGCCGCAAATCGGGTTTGGAACGCGTCGTGATTGATGTACCGTATCATCTGCGGATAGGATGAGATAAAGTTGCGGGCCGGACGGCCGGTTCGACCCGGGCGGTCTGCCACGAAATTAAATTTGGCATTTCTTTCGAGAAGCGGTATAATAGAACGCACGTTCTTACAAAACAGGAATCCCATGACCTTCAAACTCAAAGCTCCTTTTATCCCGACCGGCGATCAACCCGAGGCGATTCAACAACTTGTGGATGGCATTCATAAGGGGATGAAGCATCAAGTTTTACTCGGCGCGACCGGCACGGGCAAAACCTTTACCGTTGCATCCGTCATCGAACAATTGCAAATGCCGGCCTTGATTATGGCGCATAATAAAACTCTTGCCGCACAGTTATATGCGGAGTTCAAGGAGTTCTTCCCTGAAAACGCGGTGGAATATTTTGTTTCTTACTATGACTACTATCAACCTGAGGCGTACGTGCCTCGGCACGATTTGTACATCGAGAAGGAAACCGAGATCAACGAAGAGATCGAGCGCCTGCGTCTGGCCGCGACCACTTCACTGGTCTCGCGCAAAGATGTGATTGTGGTGGCGTCGGTTTCGTGCATTTACGGCTTGGGCAGTCCCGAGGAATTCGGCAAGGGCACGGTCGTCCTGCAGATCGGGCAGTTGTATCGGCGCAACGCGCTACTCCGGCAATTGATCGAAGCGCAATACCAGCGCAACGACATGGAATTGCGCCCCGGCACTTTCCGTGTGCGCGGTGATACGTTGGAGATCATTCCGGCATATGAAGATAAGCGCGGCTTTCGCATTACCTTCTTCGGAGACGAAGTGGAACGGCTTACACAATTTAATCCGCTGACCGGCGAAATCTTCGGCGAGCCGAAAGAAGTATCGATTTATCCTGCCAAGCAATACCTCACCGATGCGGATCGGATGAAGCAATCCATTGCGGATATTGAAAAGGAATTGGAAGAACGAATTACGCTCTTCAAGTCGGAAGGGAAATTGCTTGAAGCACAACGCATCGAACAACGCACGCGCTATGACTTGGAAATGCTAAAGGAAGTCGGTTATTGCTCTGGCATCGAAAATTATTCGCGTCATCTCGACCAACGTGCAGCCGGCACGCATCCGTGGACGCTGATTGACTTCCTGCCGAGCGAATATTTGCTGGTGATTGACGAAAGCCATATGTCCGTGCCGCAAATCCGCGGCATGTACAACGGCGACCGCTCACGCAAGGAGACGCTGGTCGAATATGGATTCCGCTTGCCGAGCGCGCTGGACAATCGCCCACTTAAGTTCCATGAATTTGAAAAATCCATGGGCTACACTATTTACACCTCTGCCACGCCGGGCCCGTATGAGATGGGACGCGCCGAACACATCGCGGAACAAATCATCCGCCCCACGGGACTTGTTGATCCCGAAGTTGAAGTGCGACCCACCGCGGGACAAGTCGATAATCTGATCGGCGAGATTCATCAGCGGGTCGAGCGGGGCGAACGCGTGCTGGTCACAACCTTAACAAAACGCATGGCGGAAGATTTGGCTGATTATCTGATGGAACTCGGCGTCAAGGTTCATTATTTGCATTCCGAAGTCGAGACGCTCGAACGCGTCGGCATCTTGCGCGACCTGCGGCTCGGTGTGTTCGATGTCGTGGTCGGCATCAATCTTTTGCGTGAAGGCCTCGATCTGCCTGAAGTGTCCTTGGTCGCGATCCTGGATGCGGACAAAGAAGGCTTCCTGCGCTCCGAGACGGCTCTCATTCAGACTATCGGGCGTGCGGCCCGTCACGTGAACGGACGCGTCCTCATGTACGCCGACCGCATGACCGATTCGATGAACGCCGCCATCACGGAAACGAATCGCCGCCGCGCCAAGCAGCTGAAGTACAATGAGGAGCACAATATCACACCGGTCAGCATTCAAAAAGCAATCCGTGATATTACGGATCAGTTATCCGGTGAGGCCAAAGAGAAGGCGCTGATGGGTGGTGAATCGAAAGCCGAGTATCGGGCGAAGCATGATAAGGCCTCGCGCGATGAATTGCATATGATCATTAATGAGCTTGAAAAGCAAATGAAGGAAGCTGCCAAGAATTTGGACTTTGAAAAAGCCGCCGCCCTGCGCGATGAGCTGTATGAGTTGAAGGCGATCCTTGCGGACGATGAAAACTTGAAGCCGTGGGAACGACTTAAGTTGTTGTCCAATGAAGAATAAGGCCGTTAGAAAGTGCAGCCGAAACTGTGTCGGTCAGGCGAATCCAGTGCCAGGCAGATCTCCATGAATGTCAGTATGAAACATAGCTCCGTCATTCTATCGCTCAATAACCTCAATAAGAGCCTGCGGAGAACTGGCGATATAATCCGGATGGCCGCGAAGTACGTGTTCAAGACTCTGATGTCCCCATGTAACCGCCACGCTAATAACGGCGGCCTCTTTCGCCGCAAGTACATCACTCAAAGAATCTCCCACCATAAACACGGTTCCTTGATTCTTGGTTTCCAAAAGTTGATCCCGCGCCATTGATATTTTTCGCGCTTTGGTACCCGGTGAATCTACCCCGTATATTGCCTGAAAGCAGCCGTCCAGGCCGTGCCTCCGGAGAAACGCATTCACATTTTGCGATGAATTGGTTGTAACAATAGCAATCCTGTGCTGGCTGGATAGGTACTTGACGACCTTGTCCAAACCTGTGAAGATGGCGGGTGGAGATTTCATTTCTGCGAAGAAGCCTAAACAAGTTTTGACAAATTGATCAACGAGATGCTCGGGAACTTCACAGGCCCGTGCGTAGGATGCAAAGGACATATCTTCAAGATCGCTTAAGTCATCCTTTGTTACAAGATGTTTTACGCCCAGTTTGTTACAGGCTTCTTGACCAAACTCAAGCAAATCGTCAAGAGTATCTGCGAGTACGCCATCATAGTCAAAGATGATTAGTGCCATGAAAATGATCTCCCGTTCAATTTGACAGGTGCGAACTGCGCACGGAACTACCCATCCGATCGGCCCCGTGACGGGACCGGAGCCATCATTCGCCCCGGGCGTGTTAGCCGGCTCGTGACGGCGTCATGCTTTGAGCCCCGGGAAAATCCGGCCCGTTGGTTGCAGGTGCTGTTGGTGGGCTCCTCCAGATTGGCTGATCACGAGCTCTTGGTCTCTCGAAACCCGAAATGCATACATCAATTTAAGCGTCCCCAGGCAGAGGAGGCCGCTAATCCGATTGGCTGAAAAGAGCAGAGAACCGACGCCAATCGTGAAAAAGGCGCTGTACCTGAGATGCCGCACATAACGATATGATCCGCCAGTGACCCATTCATGTTCTTGCGGCAAGCCTGAGACGGCGGTCCAATTCGCTCCGAGCGCATAGTGTGCCTAACTCAAGAGCGCAATACCGATGCAGGCGGTAAAGATACCCAGCCTGCGCAACCAATTTGGGAAAGCGGTCTCGGCGAAGTTGAGCCAAGGGGTTAGGCTAATTCTCTGTGGAACCGTCGAAGCACCGACCTAGTGCTTCAGCGGGCCGTCCACTATTTTGGGCAGTTCGTATGACATTCGAGGCCCTTCAGAGGATTATGCAGCCGAGATCAAGTGGCGTTCTGAAAGTATTAAAACAAATCTAACTATTTGACCACCGGTCCAAACAATAATCCCAATCCATAGGTAATCAGCGCTTCGCCCAAACCAATGACGGTCATCTCCGCGCCGCCTTTCCATGGACTTAAACCGGTGACCACAGTCTTTGCCGCGCCGATAGTGAAGTGAGCCAGTGTACTGATGACAAAGGATGCAATGATGGCCGGGTATCCGCTCGTAAAGAAGAATGGGATGATCGGAATGAACGCTCCGAGCGCAGTCGAGAGCGAGGCGGATAGCGCCTCCATCCACGGGTTTGGAAACGATTGCTCGGAGAGTCCCAGCTCTTCGCTTCCCAAAGTTTTTAAAGCCGACTCTGGTTGAGCGATCAAGCGCGAGGCGAGCATCTTGGCTTCATCTTCCGGCACGCCTTTGAGTTGATAGAACAATGCCAGCTCTTCTTCTTCCTCTTCGGGATGTGTCTGCAGTTCTTGATGTTCGCGGCGTATTTCCGCTTCCTGCACCTCGCGCTCGGTCTTCGTCGCCAGATAGGCGCCGGAGCCCATGGAGAGGGCGGAGGCTAGCATACCCGCCAGTCCCGCGATCAAAACGGCGGGCCCCCCGGCGGTTGCCCCTGCCACACCGGTGACGATCCCGAACACCGACCCCAGACCATCATTGGCGCCGTAAATCGCCTGACCGATCCAGCCGCCGCCGTGTTTATGCCAGCTCTCACGGTGCAGGATTATGTCCAGCATGGCCTGGGGACCGATCGGCGCGTTGGGAGCCTGACTGGTCCTTTGGAACGCGCCGCTATGTGTTTCTTCATCATGCTTGACGTCATTGACGGCAGCTCGATCCGCGTCCGTCGGCGCGGCTTCGGCGATGGACGCGTACATTTGCGTGTCATCATCTTCGTTGCTTTCAAGACGTTGGAGAGCATTGTCGGTTCCGCTTTGAACCAATATCCAGCGCCAAACTCTTTCCCGCAGGGATTCGCGGTCAGGCGGAACGTCCGCGCCCAACTCCTTTAAGCGCGTGGCCCAGCGTTCGGCATGGCCCGATTCGGTCTCTGCCAGTCCAATCAACGCCTTCCGCCTTGCCTCATTGGATTCGTTATTCGCAAGCGCCAGATAGGTTCGTTTTGTAGCTCGCTCTTTTTGCAAAGCGATTTGCAAGCCCTTGATGAATTTTGGTTTATTCTCGTTGTTCATAGCATTTTCCTCGTCAAATCAAATCCACTTACTCAGACCTTGTTTCTTGAATGGCTTCCCATGCTTCGCGTCCAAGCCAGGCGAGAATTACCAGGGCAGCCACCGGGTCGACCCACCACCAACCGAGCAGTGCATTGAGCGCAAGTCCGATCAGAACGGTCCCGGCCATATATGCACACGTAATCGATTCCACCGCGTCGCCGGCCAATGCCTCACTGTCAATTTGTTTTTCAATATATCGCTTCGTGATCGCAAGATAGGGCATGATCATCACAGCGGCCGCAGATATTCCAATGCCAACCCAGGTGGTTTTCGAAATCAAATGAACGATGAAACTATAGATGGACGAGGCGAATACATTCACGCATAAAAGCCCGAGAGCCACCGCCATGATCCCTTTCGCCCTGTGTTCGGCTTGATGCACCTGAGCCGTATCTCCGCCTCGGCTCTCGACTTGAAGCCTCCACAACAGAATGCCGCCGCTGATCAATTCGATCAAGCTATCAATGCCGAAGGCGGTCAATAAGATGCTTCCTGCCGAGATTCCGGCCCCGATGGAAACCGCCATTTCTACGACCATCCAGAGCATGGAAACGACCTCAATTTAGATGCCTAAGCGAATCTCGGTTGCCCGGGTTGTTTCCATGATTGAGGCTATTCGACTTGAGAAAGCGGAATGAGCAACAACGGCACCTTTGTCTTTTGCGCAACCTTCGGCGACACACTGCGCGCCCAAAATGCCCCCATCCCTTTTCTTCGGTGAGTCGATAGGACGATTAAATCCATCGCTGTACTCTCGGCGGTTCTGGTAATTACAGATGCCGGGTCGCCGCGCGCCATTTCCACCGAAGCGCTCAGGCCACTTTTGAGCAGGGTGGCCACATGTTCCTGGAGATCCTGGCGCGCATTCTCTTCTTTCATATCGAGAAAGGCCTGGGTCGTCGCGGGCATCAAGTTGCCGGCCGCCGCTTGTTCCCCGGCAAGCGTGCCAAAAGTCGGGATGACGCTCAACAGATGAAGTTTAGCCTTGAAGGCTTGCGCCAGAGATTCGGCAAACGGAAAACTATAGTCATGCAAGGAATCCGGGTCGAGCGGGACCAGAATCTTTTCGAGCTTAAAGCGGGGCGACACCGGCTTGACGATTAAGAGGGGAGTCTTTCCCAGCGCAGCAATCTGCTGGGCGATGTTTCCGAACAGCGCATCGCGCAATCCGCTCTTGCCGTGTGTGCAGATGACGATGAGATCGCTTTGAAATTCAGTCGTTATGTGCTCGACGATGCTGCGCGTCACATCCGCTACTGGTGCCGTGTGAACGTGAGTTTTGACCTTGATCTTTGAAGGGAAGGACCGTTTGGCAATGTCCTCCAGATATTCCAGCGCTTCATCGGGTTGGGTCAGGTGGCGGTCGGCGTGGACTTCGCTGGGGGCGTCCTGTTCGATCACGTGCAGCAAGGTGACAGGTGCTTTAAATCTCGCTGCCAGAATTGCCGCCGGAATTAATGAAGCTTCAGACAGGTTCGATCCATCAAGAGGAACGAGAATATGCTTGAACATGAAATCATCTGCCAAGAATAAGTTGATACAGCAGAATCACGTTCAACGCGAGAATGAGTGCCGTGACCGCACCTGCCAGGTACGATGTAATGCGCATATTGACCAACTCCCCCATAATATCACGTCTGCTGGTAAATGTCACAAGCGGAATAACGGCGAACGGCAAACCGAATGACAAAACAACCTGACTGAGCACAAGCACCTGTGTTGGATCAAGGCCGAGAAATATTACGATCAAGGAAGGGAACATCGTAACCATACGTCGTACCCATGGCGGAATATGTCGGTGAAGAAAGCCCTGCATGATCACTTGACCAGCCATCGTGCCGACCGACGAGGATGAAAGCCCTGAGGCAAGCAGGGAAAGGGCAAAAACCCAGGGGGCCGCGGATCCCAGCAAAGGAGCAAGAGTCAGATGGGCCTCTTCGAGGGTGCCGATGGATGTCAAGCCATGATCGAAAAAGGTCCGGGCGGCCATGATGAGCATGGCGGCGTTGACAGTGCTCGCAATTCCCATGGCAATGAATACGTCCACCAATTCAAAGCGGAAGAGGCGATGCTGTTGTTGAGGATTCTTCGTGACGATTCTGCCCTGCGTCAGCGCGGAATGCAAATAGAGCGCGTGAGGCATCACGGTCGCACCGAGGATGCCGGCGGCCAGCAAAACGCTTTGCGTGCCCGAGAAATGCGGGACGAAAGTATGATAAAGTACAGTCGGCACATCAGGCCGGGCGAGAATCGTTTCGACCAGATAGCAGATCGCGATCACGGCAATCAGGGCGGTGATCACCGCTTCGAGCGGGCGGAAGCCATAGCGTTCCAGGCCAAGGATTAGGACTGTTACTATCGCGGTGAGCAAACCTGCCATCCAAAGCGGAATTCCAAAGAGCAAATTGAATCCCAGTGCCGCCCCGAGAAACTCGGCGAGGTCGGTGGCAATCGCCACCAATTCGCCAATGACCCACATGCCCATCACGACTTGATGAGAATATTGATTTCGACAATGTTCTGCCAGATTTTGCCCGGTTGCGATTCCAAGTTTCGCCGAAAGCGACTGCAACAACATCGCCATCAGATTGCTGCCGAGAATGACCCACAGCAATTCATAGCCAAACTTTGCACCGCCTTGAATGTTAGTGGCGAAGTTGCCTGGGTCCACGTATGCGACGCTGGCGATGAAGGCCGGTCCAAGGAACGGGAGCAGGCGCGCAAGCCAGCCCTTTTCACTTTTTCCGGAAAGTACTTCATTGGCCGTGGTCACTGTGGTCTTGTCATTTGCGATGGATAGAGATGGTTTCATGAATCACCAATTATTTTGAGATTTCGACAAAGACTCGGTTCGTGATTGCCGGGCCAAGCGCCATCGCTTCTTCCCGCCCTCGAAGCCGGATCTGCATGACCTGATCGTAGCGCGACACCTCCAGGGCTTGCAGGCGCGCGCCGATCACGAGTCCCAATTCTTCGAGGTGCTTAAGGAACCCTGGGTCTTTTGCATGGACGCGTCGGACGCATGCTTCTTGTTGCGGTTGGAGCTTCGATAGGGCGATGTATGGATCTTGCGGCATGACCAGATCAGCCGAAGGAATTGGTTCGCCGTGGGGATCGCGCAACGGGTATCCCATGGCCGCGGCAATCCGCTCTTCGAATTCTTCCGAGATGACATGCTCCAACTTTTCCGCCTCGCTATGGACTTCATCCCACGAATAGCCGAGCGTTTGCACCAGCCATGACTCGATCAAGCGATGGTGGCGAATCACCTCCAGCGCGGCGTGTTTTCCTCTGGCGGTCAGTAGCACACCTTGATGTTTGTGATATTCGACCAGTGCCGGCTTTGTCGAGGCCAGTCTTTGCATCATGCCTGTGACCGATGCCGGCGCGACCTGCAAACGCGCGGCGAGCGCGGTCGTGCTTGCCGGATTGCCGTTTTCCGTTAATTCGTAAATCACCTTGAGATAGTCTTGGGTTGAATCGGTCAGAGGTTTTGGCATGGCATTACCAACTATACGGGATCAAACAATATGTCACCTGGGCTTTGTAATCTGCGTAGCCCAGGAGTTCTTTTAAAAGGGTTGATTCTCCCAGAATGGCCCGCCGCGCAAGGATAAACATCCCAGCCAGCCCCACGATGATCCCGTAGCCCGAACCGAGCAGGAGGGATGTTCCGACCACAAATATCGAAATGGCGCTGTACATGGGATGCCGCACATAGCGATACGGTCCGCTGGATATTACGCTTTATCCGCGATCCTCCTGGATGCCTAAAACGGGTGACAGATAGGAATTCTCCCGATACGTCAGGAACAATAAGGAGAATGAGCTTAATAGGATAACTCCGCCAACTGCTTGCAGCCAAACCGGCAAAGGCGCCCAACGGAAACGAACTGAGTCCAGTCCCATGAAGACCAGCCATCCAAGAAGATAAGTGTTGAGCAGGGGAAGAGAATCTTGTCCCAACCTGCTTGATCGGAAGCACCCAACCTCATCCGTTCTGTTAAAAGGCCGGGGTTGTGCTGATACAGCCACCAAAAGAGGAAGATAGCAAAGCTTAAAAATAGCCCGGGAAAGATCCAGCCCGCCAACCATTGAAATGTACCTGCTGGAATAAACAACGCCAAGGCAAAAACTATAAAAACCGTGGCGACTTGAATTGCGATTTGCGCAAGCTGTTTGACGTTGGTCGGCATGCCCGACCTCCTGTAATCATATCGTCTTTAGCTAAATAATAATTTAGGCTAGCCTAAATTATTTTATCAGAGAAAGGCAAATCGTCAAGGGCTGGCCCTCCTATTCTTTGCTGGCGATTAAGATTAGCACAATGCTTGAGCGGATCTCGATCTGTTTGCGCTCCACTTTGAAGCCCGCCTGTTCAAGCGGATGAATGAATCTCTGTGTGACGACCTCAATAATATTCTTCGGCGTCTCGCCTGTGATCTGGAACAACCATGCCGCAGTTCTGTCCATCAATTGGCGTCCGATAATCCATGCGGTTGGAAGGACGATCAATCGTCCGCCATCGGAGAGGACGCGATGAACATCGGCAGGCATGTTAGGCAGGAAAATGTATTCGGAGGGAAAGGTTGAGATGACCGTATCGAATTTCGCATTGGCGAAGGGAAGCGCTTGCGCAAATCCGCGCACAAGCCGGCTCGCTGGCCAGTCTGCCTTTTCGAGGCGGTTTTTCGCAAGACGAATCATCTGCATGGATTCGTCTAATCCAACGGTAAGATAGTTTTTTCCACCCAAGCGACTTTGCAGATATCCGGGACCAGGGCCGATCTCCAATATTCTCCTTCCCTGAATGAATGGAATGACCGTTTGCACCCAATCATTCCATCGGCCGATCGATACGACGGCCGCCACGAAGTCATAGGTCCAGGCAAAGGAATGGTAAAAGTGATGGAAGAAGAATCGCATCCAGCGCGAAATGAGATGCATGGGATTCAAACAAAACAAGGGTTTGACATTTGTCAAACCCTTGTGGGTGAGCGTAATTCCCTAAGAAGCGCCCGGCGTTGTGTCGCTGGACTTTTTGCTGGAAGGCTTGCGGAGCGATTCAACCGCACTTTCGCCGCGGGCACGGACTTCCTTGGCAAGTTCATCGGCGCGCAGGCGGGCTTCCTTCGCCACTTCCTCCGCACGGGCGCGTGCGATTTTGGTCAGCTCTTCAGCACGAGCGCGCGCCTCGGCCGCTGCGGCTTCCGCGTTAGCCAATGCTTCTTCCGCACTTTCCGAGGCCCGGTCGCGCAGCTCGATGCTCTTTTCGCGGATCAGGGCGCGCGTCTCTTCGCCGCTTTGCGGTGCAAATAGCAGGGACACCACGGCACCTGCCAAACCGCCGACGATAAAGCCCACAAGGAATGCGCCAAATTCATCACTGTCTGATGCCATACGATTCTCCTTTGCTTATTTGCGTTTTAGTCCCATCAATTCTAACACACGTTGAATACTCGCCAGATAGCTATTGAGTTTCACGACCGGTTCCACCGCGTTCTTGCTGAGGAATTCTGCTGTTCCGCGCAAAGCGTTGACGGTTTCATTCGTGGCCTGCAAAATGGGCCGGACTTCGTTTTGCAGGAGGTTGATCAGGCTGGCCAGCTGGATCAGCAAGATCACGAGCGCGACCCCGATGATCAATGTCTCCAACCCCACCACGATGATGAATACGTCACGGAGCCTCCCGACAAAATCTGCAGACGTTTCGGGGCGCAAGAGAAAATAGATTCCGGCGATCAGGCCAGCTAAAATCACCACGGCGATCACTGAAACAGAAATAATTACCAATCTGGTTTGCTGTTCTTGGGCTTTTCGCGCCGCGCTCTGCTCAGGCGTCCAAGGAGGTGGAGCAGCCGGCTGGGGGGGAATCGAGGTTGTCATGAATTGATTATAGCATTTTATGACCGGCAAGTCGAACAAGCTGCCGCGTAAACCTTGACGATTGCATCGAGCCGGTGGTATCCTCGCTCTACCGACCGTTCGGTAGGTAACGTATGACACGAGATGACATCCTTGACGCCGCCGCACAGGTGATCCGTAAAAAGGGATTCCACGCGGCTTCGATGGCGGATATTGCGGAGGCGGTCAACCTCCAGAAGGCCAGCCTCTATCATCACGTATCCAGCAAGCAGGAAATCCTGCTTGAACTACTTGACCGCGCCCTGGAAATGCTCACTGCCCAAATCGCCTCGATTGCCGATCGATCCATTCCGGCTGATGAAAAGCTTCGCCTGATGATTCATGCCTACTTGCAATTGTTGGCCGAGAATCCTGATCTGTCTTCTGTTTTGTTATTCGAGCATCGCTCGCTGGACAAAAAAGCTCACGCCCGCCACGTTCCAAACCGTGATCGTTTTGAGGGCCTTTGGCAAAACGTCGTGCGGGAAGGCGTCCGCACGAAACTGTTCAGCTGTTCTGATGCTGGTCTGGCGGTGCGCGGCTTAATGGGCATTTTAAATTGGACGTTGACTTGGTATCGCCCCGATGGAGCTTTGTCCATGGAAAGGATCGCGGATTATTATGCGGATTTGGTTTTCAACGGCCTGATGAAAAAAACAAAGGAGTGAGGAATGGTTTCGTTTGAGCCCACTGAAGAGCAAAAAATGCTGATCGAGTCAATCGCGAGATATGCCGGCACCGATTTGCGGACGGCGTCCCGCGAGTCCGAAGAGAGTCGCGAACTTCCGAAGAAGCTGGTCGGCAAGGGTTGGGAGCTTGGCCTGCTTCAAGCCTCCATCCCCGAATCCTTTGGCGGTTTCGGCGAGCGCTCTGCGGTTACCGGCGTGTTGGCTATGGAAGAATTAGCGTTCGGTGATCTGGCGGGCGCGTTGGCTGTGATGACGCCGTCCTTGTTTGCCATTCCGATTCTGCTCGTGGGCAGCGACGAGCAGAAGAACGAATATCTGCCGAAAGTGATTGAAGGCGTTTGGCAGCCATACACGGCGGCAATTATCGAGTATGCGTTTGACTTCGATGCCGATGACCTGCGAACCACCGCCACGTTGAACGACGGCGAATATGTTTTGAACGGCGAAAAAGCTTTTGTGCCATTTGCGAAAGATGCCGAGTTCATCTTGATCTACGCAAAATGCGACGGCAAGACACAAGGCTTCATCGTTCCGAAAAGTTCTGCTGGATTGAGCATTCGGGATGAGCGTGAAAAGTTGATGGGACTGAACGCTCTGCCGTTGTATCGAATCAAATTGGATCATGTAATGATTCCCGCCTCGCGTCGTTTGGGCGGTGCCGTGGGTCACGCCTTTGAGCCGGTGCTCGCCGCGATGAGACTTGCCTCCGCCTCAGCCGCCCTCGGGGTGGCGCGCGCTGCCTTTGAGTATTCACGCGACTATGCCAAAGAACGTGAGGCCTTCGGCGTCAAAATCGCGCAGAAGCAAGCCGTCGCATTTATGCTCGCTGAAATGAGGACGGAGATCGAAGCGGTGCGCTTGCTGGCATGGGAGACCGCCTGGAAACTGGATCAGCGAAAAGAGGATGCATATACGGAAGCGTACCTAGCGGCCATCGGTGCAGCCGACATGGCGATGACGGTCACGGACCGCGCCGTGCAAATTTTGGGAGGTCATGGATATATTCGTGAGAATCCGGTGGAAATGTGGATGCGCAACGGGCGCGGCTTTGCGACGTTTACCGGACTCGCAATCATCTAGAAGAGGTAGTGATGGCCATTGAATTCGAATCACCCAAACCAATTATCCAGACACAGTCCGTCCTCAAAACGGTGGCCGAAGAAATGATGCGCTCGAAGTCCCGTTACTTCGACGATCATGAGCACGAAATTCCCTGGGATTACATTGAGTTCATGCACACGGCCATGAAGGCCATGGGCGGCGGAGCATTGGCTCCGCGCGAGGAGAAAACGGAAGATGACTCCACGAAACCCAAGCGTCCGCCGATCGGCTATCAATTGCTTGCAACTCAAATCGAAATGCTGGCATGGGGTGATGTGGGAATGTATCTCACCACACCCGGCGGCGGACTCGGCGCCGCGGCGGTTCAAGCCGCCGGCTCGCCAGAACAACGTTCGAAATTTCTGGCGCGCTTTGTCGATGAAAAACCCACCTTTGGCGCAATGTGCATGACCGAGCCTGGCGCGGGTTCGGACACATCGGCTATTCGCGCAAGGGCTGTGTTGCACGAAGAAACAAAAGAATGGATTATTAACGGTGAAAAGATTTTTGTCACCGCCGGCGACAAATCGTTCACTCCATACGAACAACTGGGCAGGGGGTTTATCGTGGTCTGGGCCTCGATTGATCCATCGGCAGGACGCGCAGGGATGCGCGCCTTTGTCGTTGAGCAGGGAACACCTGGCGTGCGGATTGTCAAGCTGGAACATAAAATGGGAATCCGGGTCAGCGATACGGCCGCCATCTCATTGGTTGACGCGCGAGTTCCTTATGAAAATATTCTTGGCAGTCCAACCGTTGAGAAAACAACAACCGGCTTCAAAGGTGCCATGGCAACCTTCGACGCCACGCGGCCGCTCGTGGCCGCGTCCGGTATCGGTGTGGCGCGGGCCGCTCTTGAATTCCTGAAAGAGAAGCTCAAAGAAAATGGCGTCGAAATCCATTATGGCCTGCCGCGTCAAAGGCTGACCAATATCGAACGTGAAGTGATCGACATGGACATCCTGTTGAAGTCTGCATGGTTGATGGTCGTGAAGGCGGTTTGGATGGCGGATAACAAAAAGCCGAACGCACTTGAGTCTTCGATGTGCAAAGTGAAGGCCGGCGACGCGACCACGAAGATAACTCAGAAAGTTGTCGAGATCTTGGGCCCGCTCGGTTACAGCCGCGAGTTTCTTGCGGAAAAATGGTTCCGCGACGCGAAGATCACGGATATCTATGAAGGCACGGGACAGATCAATCGGCTTGTGGTTGCGCGCCAGATCCTTGGGTATAGCGGAAGCGAGTTGAGGTAGTCATGATGTATCATATTCGTAAAGCGGTTGTGATTGGTTCGGGCACAATGGGCGCAGCCATCGCCGCACATCTGGCAAACGCAGGCGTGCCTGTGACCCTGCTCGACATTGTTCCCAAAGACGCACCGGTCAGAGATAAAGCGGCGCGCAACAAAATTGTCAATGAGGGTTGGGATCGATGTCTCAGGGCGAAACCCGCGAATTTGATGTCGTCGGATTTGAAGGCATTCGTCAATCTGGGCAATCTTGAAGACGACTTTGACACCGTCGCCGAAGCGGATTGGATCTGTGAAGCAATCATCGAGGATTTGAAGATCAAGCAATCACTGATGGCGCGCATGGACGGAGTCCGCAAGCCGAACGCGATTGTCAGCACTAACACTTCAGGGATTCCGGTTAAGGCCATTGCCGAAGGACGCTCGAGAGAATTCAAAAAGCATTTTCTTGGAATCCATTTCTTCAATCCGCCGCGCTATCTGAAGTTGCTAGAGGTCATCCCAATCGCCGATACGGACAAGGAAGTCGTCAGGTTCGTGTCGTGGTTCGGCGAACATAAACTCGGCAAAGGCGTTGTGCTATGCAAGGATACGCCGAACTTCATCGCCAACCGCGTGGCGTTCGGCACCGGTGCGTTTGCAATGGATTACATACTTAAGAACGATTATAGCGTGGATGAGGTGGATTCCATCACCGGCCCATTGATCGGACGACCGAAGACCGCGACATTCCGTTTGATCGATCTCGTTGGCGTCGATGTTTGGGATCATGTGGGGAGGAATCTGGCGCCGTTGATTTCGCACGATAAGCTTGGACAAGAATATCTCAAAGCTGAGGCACCTTCGAAATTGATCTCAACCCTGGTCGAGCGCAGGTGGCTGGGCAGCAAAACCAGGATTGGTTTCTACAAAGAAGTCCGCCAGGAAGATAACGCCAGAGAATTTTGGCCACTCGATCTCAAGACGCTCGAACACATTGCACCGACCAAGCCTCGTTTCGATTCGGTCAAGAATGCAAAAGACATCGACGAACTCGGCGAACGTTTGAGATTGTTGCTGGGCGAAGATGATAAAGCCGCGAGATTGGTTCGGGCCCTGACGTATCAGAGCTTCCAATATTCCGCATCGCTCTTGCCGGAGGTCGGGGATTCGCCTAAGCCCATCGATGACGCGATCCGCTGGGGTTTTGGTCATGAGGCCGGACCGTTTGAAATATGGGATATGCTCGGCGTCAAAGAAACAGTTAAGAAAATGAAAGCCGCGGGCCACCCCGCGCCCAAATGGGTGAACGACATGCTCCAGGCGGGCCTCGAATCATTCTATCAGTACAGGCGCAGCAGTCCTGCGGATAGGAACGGCGAGAAAGTCGGTGTCTATGATGTTAATAAAGAAAAATATGTTCGCCTCGCAAAACCGGAAAACGTCCTCATGCTCAGGGACCGGAAGGTGATCAGCAAGAATGTAGGTGCGACTCTCTATGATATTGGTGATGGCGTGGCGTGCGTGGATTTCCATACCAAGATGAATGCCCTTGATGACGATGTTTTTGCTGTCATCACCGAAGCATTGGACCGTCTTGAAAACGATTTCGACGGATTGGTGGTCAGCACGCAAAAGGATAACTTCAGCGCGGGCGCGAATCTATTTATGATTGTGGTGAGCGCGCAGCAAGGGATGTGGGATGGTCTGGATCAGGCCGTCCGCAAGCTGCAGGGCTTGAACATGCGCATGCGTTATTCATCGAAGCCGATTGTGGTCGCGCCGATGGGCCTGGCTTTGGGCGGAGGCTGTGAGATCGTGATGCACGCTTCGCGCGCCGTCGCCTCGTCCGAGACTTACATCGGGCTGGTCGAACTTGGCGCAGGCGTCATCCCGGCGGGCGGTGGCACCAAGGAGTTGATGCGTCGCGTTCTAAATCCGCCGATGAAAACGGACAATGTTGAAGTGTTGCCGTTCCTCCAACGCGTCTTCCTGCAAATTGGTCAGGCGAAAATCTCCGCGTCCGCCGAGGAGGCTCGGCAGATGGCCATTCTGAATCCGCAAGATCGAATCGTCATGAACCGGGACCATTTGCTGGCGCAAGCCAAACGGGAAGTCCTGCACATGAACGTCGCGGGCTATCATCCACCCGCGCCCGAACAAATTTATGTCGCCGGTCGTGATATGCTGGGCGCGCTGCGCGTCGGCGCGTGGATGTTCAAGGAAGGCAAATACATTACCGAATACGATCAATATATTGCCGGTAAGTTGGCAAACGTGCTGTGCGGAGGCGGATTGACGCGTCCGCAATGGGTGAGTGAGCAATATGTTCTTGATCTTGAGCGTGAGGCGTTCTTGTCTTTGTGCGGCGAAGAAAAGACGCGGGCACGCATGTGGTCGCTCTTGCAAACCGGTAAGCCGTTAAGAAACTAGGAGAACGAAATGACCAAGGATGCTGTACTTGTGAGCGCGGTCCGAACGCCGGCCGGCAAAGCCAAACGCGGAGGACTGGCTACGGTTCGTCCCGACGAATTGGCGGCTGCCGTGATCCAAGCCTTATTAAGGCGGACGCCGAATCTTGACCCCGCCGAAATCGAAGATGTGGTTCTTGGTTGTGCCTTTCCGGAGGGCGAACAGGGACTCAACATGGCGCGCATGATCGCCTTGCGCGCCGGTTTGCCGGAATCTGTTCCGGCTGAAACTATCAACCGTTATTGTTCTTCCGGCCTGCAAGCCATTGCGCATGCCGCTTATGCCATCCAAAGCGGACAAGTCGAAACCGCAATTGCGGGCGGCGTAGAATCGATGTCCATGGTCCCAATGTTTGGGTACAAGTTTTCACCCAACCCATATTTTGCTCAGGATCTGCCGCACTATTATACCAACATGGGTTTGACCGCTGAGAATGTCGCTGTGAAATATAATATCAGCCGCGAAGACCAGGATGCTTTTTCGTTGAAGAGTAATCAGAAAGCAGCGAAGGCGGTTGACTCCGAGTTATTTGATCCTGAACTCGTGCCAGTGGATGTGGAGGTCGCCGAACTCAACGCCAACGAAAAACCTGTCAAGAAGACATTCACAGTGAGGCGCGACGAGGGTCCACGCGCAGATACCAGCATGGAAGCGCTTGCCAAACTCAAGCCGGCGTTCAAGGAAGGCGGGACGGTCACCGCTGGCAATTCATCGCAGATGTCCGATGGCGCGGCCGGCGTCGTGGTGATGTCTGCGGAGAAAGCGGAACAACTCGGAATGAGCGCATTGGCGCGATTCGTTTCGTTTGCGGTCGGGGGGGTCGCGCCGGAATTGATGGGCATTGGCCCAGTGGTTGCAATTCCCAAGGCATTGAAGCTTGCTGGTTTGTCATTGAACGATATTGACTTGATAGAATTGAACGAAGCTTTTGCCGCGCAATCGCTGGCAGTGATCGGGACGCTCGAACTGGATGAGAACAAGGTCAACGTGAACGGCGGAGCAATTGCGCTGGGCCATCCGCTCGGTTGCACGGGCGCAAAGCTCACAACGCAATTGATCTATGAAATGGGCCGCCGTAAATCCAGATACGGCATGGTCACAATGTGCATTGGCGGTGGCATGGGTGCCGCGGCTATATTTGAGAATCTGCAGTAATCAAAAGGAGAATGAAATGCCTCTAACAGTTTCTGATCTGATGTCCAAGATGCCCGGCGCGTTTTTGCCGGAGAAAGCGGCGGGGTTGGACGCTGTCATCCAATTTAGATTCACCGGTGCGGAAGCCGGGAATTGGTATGCCACCATCAAAGACGGCACATGCGTGGTCGCGCCGGGCGAGGCCCCTGCACCGAAGATGACCTTGAACGCGGACTCTGCAGAGTATCTCAAGATCTTCACCGGCGAGCTGGACGGGATGCAGGCTTTTATGCAGGGTAAGCTCAAATTGAGTGGCGATTTAAACCTCGCCATGAAGCTGATGCAGATGTTTAAAATACGCTAGCCCCAAGAATCCGCGTCAAAATCACTTGACGATGATTCTCTTCACATGTGGTTCGTCGATTCCATTTCTAATTTGTATATTAGTTAACTCTTGACGAATCGCCAATGGCGGGAGTATAAGTCGCAAGGTTCCATGAATACACATCTTGTGCAGGTTCGAAAGGAGGTGATCGTAATGGACGCCGACGGAAGTAAGTCTGGCGATGATTCTATTCCGCTTCTATTCTCCGAAACCCGATTTGTTGATGATGAACTCTTGTGCGCTCCCAGATGCGATCATTTCCTTGGTACTCTTCATTGCAGATAGTCGGAACGCGTCGGTTCCTCTTGAACAGCCGCCACCTTCGGAGAGTCATCGAAGGTGGCTTTTTATTTGTAGAAATAGATGCCACCCTCACATAATCTTTTAGCTTCTAAAAGTAAATCTGTGGAGGTTCGTGATGGGTTTCTTTACGACCATTTTTGCTAATCCAACCCGCCTTCCGGCATTTGCCCGTGGAAATGGTATCAAAGTATCCAGGAAACTGCTGGATAGCGCGCAGATGGACGCGTCGGCGGTCTTCGAAAAACTTAATACAAGCCCACAGGGGTTGACCAGTGAAGAGGCAGTGGATCGTCTCGAGCAATTTGGCCTCAATGAAGTTGCCAAAGAGAAACGCCAAACCTGGTTGATGCTCCTCTGGGATAACGTAAAGAATCCACTGGTGATCTTGCTCACCATACTGGGAATCATTACCTATCTAACAGGCGATGTACCGGGAACGGTCGTGATTTTCATTATCGTCCTGCTGGGCATCGTCCTGCGGTTTCTGCAGGAGAACCGCGCCGACGCAGCTGCAGAGAAGCTAAAGGCCATGGTCAGCACGACAGCTACCGTGGTGCGCGATGGTCAGCGCAGGGAAATCCCGCTTAAAGAGCTCGTGCCAGGCGACGTGGTTCAGTTGTCTGCAGGAGATATGGTTCCAGCAGATGTCAGGTTGGTCGCGGCGCGCGACCTCTTTCTTAATCAAGCCGCATTGACCGGCGAGTCCATGCCCGTCGAAAAAGTCCCGGCCATTGGTGAGGGCGGACAGCAACAAAACCCGCTGGAGATGCAAAATGTGTGCTTTCTCGGTTCCAATATAGAGAGCGGCACGGGCACAGCGATCGTAATTCAGACCGGCGGAGAGACCTACTTCGGCTCGCTGGCCAGCAGCATTGTTGGTCAGCGCCAAATGACAAGCTTTGACAAAGGAGTAAACGGCTTTACCTGGTTGATGATCGGCTTCATGTCGGTGATGGTCCCGTTCGTTTTTGTTTTCAACGGAATCAGCAAACATGATTGGATCAATGCCTTTCTATTCGCCTTGGCGGTCGCCGTCGGCTTGACTCCCGAAATGTTGCCCATGATTGTAACGGTCAATTTATCTAAAGGCGCCATTTCCATGTCTAAGAAAAAGGTGATCGTCAAACGCTTGAATTCCATCCAGAATTTCGGCGCGATGGATGTACTCTGCACGGACAAAACCGGCACGATCACGGAGGGCCGCATCGTCCTTGAAAAGTACATTGATGTGTTGGCTAATCCCAGCGAACATGTGCTTCATTACGGTTACATGAACAGCTATTACCAAACGGGGCTGAAGAACCTAATGGATGAAGCTATCCTCCATCATGTCAATCTGAACGACGATTTGCAAATTGATGAACTTTATCGGAAGATTGACGAACTGCCTTTTGACTTCCAGCGGCGCCGCATGTCCGTCATCGTTGAGGACAACAAGGGCCATCACATCCTGATCTGCAAAGGCGCCGTGGAGGAAATTATGCATCTCTCCACACATGTGGAGGTGAATGGCGAGGTGCTGGAAGTGACGCCCGAACACGATGAGCACCGCAAACGACGAGTCGCGCAGCTCAACTCGGAGGGATTCCGCGTGATCGCAGTCGCATACCGGGTTTTCCCTAATGACAGCTCCGAACCGCACTACACGGTTCAAGACGAATCGAACATGACTCTGCTTGGATATCTGGCATTCCTGGATCCCCCTAAAGACAGCGCACCCGAGGCCATCGCCAGATTGAATATGCATAAAGTTGCCGTCAAGATCTTGACCGGTGATAACGAAGTTGTTACGGGCACCATCTGCCAAAAGGTGGGGCTGTCAGTGGAGCGTATCCTGCTCGGCCCCGACATCGAGGCCATGAGCGAGGTCGAGTTGAAGCGGGCTGCCGACACGACCACGGTATTTGCCAAGCTTTCGCCCTCTCACAAGGAACGCATCATTCGTGCGTTGCAGGCGGACGGCCACGTGGTCGGCTTTCTGGGCGATGGCATCAATGACGCTCCGGCTCTCAAGGCTGCCGACGTGGGAATCTCCGTCAGCAGCGCGGTGGATATTGCCAAAGAGTCCTCCGATATCATCCTGCTTGAAAACAGCCTGTTGGTGTTGGAGGCGGGCGTGATGGAAGGACGCAAGGTATTTGGCAACGTGATCAAGTACATCAAGATGGCAGCTTCGTCCAACTTTGGGAATATGTTCAGCGTGATGGGCGCCAGCATCCTGTTGCCCTTCCTGCCGATGCTGCCCATTCAGGTGCTGACCAATAATCTGCTCTACGATTTTTCGCAGACGGCGATCCCGACCGATCAAGTTGACGCCGAGTGGTCGGCCAAACCTCGAAAGTGGGAGCTTGGTTCCCTGAGGCGTTTCATCTTCTACATTGGGCCAATCAGTTCGATCTTCGATTACACGACCTTCGCACTCATGTGGTTCGTATTCGGCGCGAACACTGTTTCCCGACAGGCCCTGTTCCAAACCGGTTGGTTTGTTGAATCGTTGTTTACGCAAACGTTGATTGTCCACGTGATTCGCACGAACAGGATCCCATTCATTCAAAGCCGGGCCAGTAAATCGTTGATCTTGACGTCCCTTATCATCGTAGCAATTGGAGTCTGGCTGACAATTTCGCCCCTTGCCTCAACGTTGGGATTTGTGGCCTTGCCGCCTTCCTATTGGCCCTTCCTGTTGGCAACATTGATCGCCTATATTACGCTTACTCAGACGGTCAAAGTGTGGTTTGTTCGGCACTTCGCAGACTAGCACTAGAGCTCCAACTCATCAAGAAATAGAATCAAAAATCCGTCTCGAGTAATCCGGACGGATTTTTGATTGGTTCTATTGGGGAATTATCGTCGGGGCTCCTGATCCGGGTGATGCGACCGTGGGTACGAGATTCTGCCAATTGTCGTAGGTGACGACCTTATAGTCGGTATGCGCCTTACTAAGCCAATCATTGAAAGCTGTCTGTTGGGCCTGGGCGTAGGCGGTCGCGTCCAGCGGGACGATCCCGTGAGCCAGCACTTGGATGATGTGGTAACCGAACTGGCTCTTGACCGGCTGACTGATCTCACCGACCTTCAGCGAGAACGCCACCGCCTCGAACTCGGGAACCATCGTGCCGCGCGGGAACCAGCCCAGGTCCCCGCCTTTGTCCTTGCTACCGGTATCGGTCGAGACTTCCTCCGCCACCTTGCCGAAGTCTTCGCCGTTGAGCAGCCGCTGCCGGACTGCGTTTGCAGTAGCCTCATCAGCCACGAGGATATGGCGCGCCCAGATTTCGTCTTGTGAGTGAGGCGTATCGGCTGTGATAACATCCATCAGTTTCTGGCGCAGGATGTCCACTTCATACATCGCGCGTAACTGGTCCTCGGTGATACCCAACTTCTCATAACTGGCGAGACTGGTTTGGTAGGTTTGTTGAAAACCCTGAAGGGTGTACGGCGTGGAAGTTGGAAAAGGAGTATCTGTTGGGCCCGGCGTTTGAGCTTCAGTGGCGGTTGCAGTCGGCGCATTCGTTGCCGAGGCAGCTGGAGTGCCTGTGGTAGCCACAGATACGACCTGTGGAGTATTTGTTGGAGTGTTGGTCGCAGTAAGGGACAGCGTCGGGGTCGGTGTAATGGTTACCAGCGCCAGGGTCTGCGGGGATAAAGTTGGAAAACTTGCATTGGTTGGTGTAATGGTTGGAGTGGGGGAGCCGTTCGGGTAGAAATCAAAGGAGGCCTGAATGGCTGCATCCACTTCCGCCTTGCTGGCTGTGATGCCGCGCTTGGCGGCCTCCTGCCGGATCAATTCTTCATCCACCATTTGATTTAGCACGTCCTGCCCCAGGGTGGCTGGCGTGCCCAATTCGTTTTGTATTTGTTGCAACTGTTGACTGTAGTCAATCCCGAACATTTGACCATATTCTTGGTACATCGTCTGTTGATTTTGCAAGGTTTGGATTTGCAATCGGACGCGCGCCTGCCATTCGCCGACCGTTATGTTCACGCTGCCGATTTTTGCAACTGGTTCCCGTACCTGCAGATAACTATTATATAAAATGGCGTAGCCAATCAGACCGGCGACGACCACCAGTAGACCAATGAAGGTGTAGAGAATGATCCTCGTCTGCCTGCGTTCGCGTTCAACACGGGCCAGATGTTTTTTGGTGTGAAGAACGGGTTTCTCTTCCCGCGGGTTCGTCATGTTATCTTGTGCTCCTTGCTGCAGAAAATAGGGGCATGGCATTTCCATGCCCCGTTTAGCTACAATTAACGGTTTTCTTCGAACCGCGAACTGGTATAAGGCAATAGTGCGATCTGGCGGGCGCGCTTGATGGCGCCTGCCAGGGCGCGTTGATGGCGCGCGCAGTTACCCGTTTGGCGTCGAGGGCGGATCTTGCCTTCATCCGTCACGAAGCGTCTAAGCATGTCCACCTTCTTATAATCAATGCTCAAACTTTTGTCGGCGCAAAACTGACAGGTCTTGGGACGGGCAAAATAACGGCGTTCACCGGGAGCGGCTTCTGCCTCTGTCTCATTGTTGGTTCTCTCATCAGCCATTTTTTACTCCATATGTTTCAAAACGGAAACTCATCTTCATTGGCAGTCGGCTCAGCGTCATCCGGATGCGGGGCCTCTTGACCCTGGTTCGCGTCGTGCCGCTCGCCGAGCATCATCATTTCATTCGCAACAATCTCAACGCTGGTATGTTTCTGTCCTTCTTTATCATCCCAGCGGCGGGTTTGCAACCGGCCCTCGACATAAACTTGCTGGCCCTTAGCCAGATACTGTTTACAGATCTCAGCGAGGTTGCCCCATGCCACGACGCTAAACCACTCGGTCTCGGCATGACGTTCTCCGTCCGCGCTGTTCCATGAACGGCTGACCGCAACCGTAAAGGTGGTCACCGGCCGTCCGGATGGCGTGTAACGCATTTCGGGATCCTTGCCAAGATGGCCAATGATCATCACTTTATTTAAGCCTCGGCTCATACTGATCTCCTTTGTAAGATAAAGACCGAGCAACAAAACTTAACCGACGTACGTCAGCAGGTGGCGCAGGATCGTTTCCTGATAGCGTATGTTCTGTTCCAAGCCGGACGCGCTTTGTGGATTGAGCGTAATATTAAAGAGCACATAGTGTCCATCGCGGTGCTTACGAATTTCATAAGCCATTCGGCGCTTGCCCCAGATGTCCACCTTATCCACGTTGCCGCCCGATTCGGAAACCCAGCCCTTGACGCGGTCCAGCACACCGTTGAATGACGGCTCGTCTAAGTCGGGTTGAATCACACACACCAATTCATATTTATGCATGTGGGATGCCTCCTTTCCACGGAATTGCTCTTGTGCACGCCGTGGGCGGGCCAAGAGCGGAAAGGCACGTATTTGAGACGTACCTTGCTAACCGGGCTGATTGTACGCTATGTTATTGATTCTGTGGAGAGGCGGGCCGATGGCGGAGAGCCTCATTCACCTGACGTAAATCGGATTGCTGAAAATCCAGCCTCGCCTGCGTCCCAGGTATCTTCGATACGCCTCGATACGATAAACCCCCGGTTCGGTGGTGATATGGGCAGCAATCGTCTGATTCCTCCAAGCTTGAATTACCTCCCCGTCCTTGAGCAGGCGAATTTCGGCCGGTGCAGGCGTCCGGACCTGCAGCGTGACCCCGCTTCGGGCGGGTATCTCATCTCCCATAATGGCGTCCGCTTCCAATCCCTGCGCCGTGAATCTAAAGCCGCGCGTCGGCGCGGGCAGATCATAGCCGACGAAGCAATGCCCGGCGCTCAGAGAGTCGTGGAGCAGCTTTTTGTCGGCGCCGGCCTCGCCGGTTAGTGGATGAGCGAGAATGACATGAGTGTTGATGGCTCTGAAGTGGAATTCATAAGGGAAGACCACCCGGCTGAGGGGGCCAAGATGCATCTTGTTGGCATGCGCATCCGAACCCCCGATGGCCACCAGGCGACCCTTGGAAAGGAGTTCATCCCATTTGTGGAGTGTATTCGGGCTCGGGCAGTGGGCGATCAACGCCGGAAAAAACGCGTAAAACACTCCGTGTAACCTGGTTGAAAGCAAAGTCTTGAGTTCGCTGAACCCGTTCCAGAGTTCAAGGCCGGTGATGCGGGCAACCGACCAGTCGACCCATGAGATGTCGGTCTGGTGAAACGCGGGCGCGGCAGGATCGTCGGGATGGGCGAGAAAAGATAATCCGCCCGATTCGCGTACTGCATCGATGAGCATTTGCGGGTCATCGGCAAACGTGGCCAATTCTTTTTCCGCGCCCAGCGCAAGCAGATGATTTTTCTGCGGCTCACGGTCCTGATCGTGGATTTCTTCGCCGACCAGCATCAACACTTTTCTTGTTCCTTCTTTGATGTACCCCTCGAAACCGCGCGCCAGGACATTGTGATCCGTGACGATCACTGCATCCAGGCCGCACCTCAAGGCGGCCCTGCCAATTTCCTGATGGCTTCCGCTGCCGTCTGAGTAGCGCGTATGCATGTGCAAATTCACAACGATTTCGTCCATGGCGATCCTATTTCTAGATGAACCCGAAATTAATTTCCGCTCGTCGGCGTTGGTTGACGAGTTTCCTTTATCACAGGTATAATTTGCCCGCTAATTTTCAGGAGGCACAATCATGGTTAAGTATCTGGATATCGCGCTGATTATAATCGCCCTCGGGCTGATCCTCAGCGTCATACTTCAAAGCAAAGGCGCCGGCTTGGGCGGCCTGACCGGATCTGACGCGAGCACAATCTTCACGGCCCGACGCGGCGTTGAACGCGTCCTGTTCTGGGTCACAATTGTCTTGAGCGTTTTGTTTTTTGGGTTGGCGATCACGGTGCTCTTTCTCGGACGCTGAAGCCCGCTTTTGGAAAAGCCGCCCATTCGCGTTGCCGCGCAGCGCGCCCGGCACGCGGCTTTTCTTTTTGCTTATTCACTGAATCTTCATGAGACGATTACGCTGGCAGATTCTGGTTGTCGCGATTACGCTGATTGTTGTAGCCGTTCTTTTGCTCAGCCAGCAGCCGGTCCTGGCGCCGACTTTATCCCAACCTTCAAGCGGGGGCATCTATAGCGAGGGGTTAATCGGCTCTCTGGGGCGCCTCAATCCGCTGTTGGATTGGAACAATCCCCCTGATCGTGATGTGGATAGTCTGGTATTCAGCGGCTTGATCAAATTCGATTCGCGCGGTCTGCCACAACCGGACCTGGCTGAATCGTGGGGTGCTACACCGGACGGCACAGTTTATAATTTCACACTTCGTTCCGACGCGGTCTGGCAGGACGGTACTCCTGTCACAAGTGACGATGTTATCTTCACGATTAACCTCATCAAATCCAGTTCTTTTTTTCCGCAGGATATTAAGGACCTGTGGAACCAAATCACGGTTACGAAGCTGGATGACCAGAACCTTAAATTTACATTGCCGGAGCCATTCGCGCCATTCCTCGATTATTTGACGTTTGGCGTGCTGCCCAAACATCTCCTGGCCACGACGCCGCCCAATCAACTCGCCAGCGCGAACTTCAATATCAGTCCCGTGGGTTCCGGCCCTTACAAATTTGACCATTTCGTTGTGGAAAGCGGGCACGTGGCCGGCCTCGTGCTGACGCTTAGCGAAAATTATTATGGGCAGAAGCCTTATATCCAGCAGGTGGTCTTTCGTTACTATCCCGATTCCAGTTCCGCGTATGCCGCGTTCAAACAAGGCGAAGTGCTTGGCGTAAGTCAGCTGACTACGGACGTCCTGCCCGAGGCGCTGGCTGATCCGAACATGATGGTTTACTCCACCAGCCTGCCGCAAATGTCCATTGTCTTGCTGAACCTGAATAATAATGAGGTTTCTTTTTTCCAGGATGCGAACATTCGTCATGCGTTGATGATGGGTTTAAATCGCGACTACATCATCTCCACCTTCTTGAAGGGTGAGGGCATTGTGGCGGACGGGCCCATCCTTCCCGGTTCCTGGGCGCATTACGATGGCATTGAACATATCGGCTACGACCCCGACGCCGCGGTTTCCCTGTTGAAGCAGGAAGGTTACGTGATTCCGTCCAGCGGCGGGACGGTTCGCTCTAAAGACAATCAGTCTCTGGATTTCACTCTCCTCTATCCACAGGACGCGTTGCACGCCCAAATTGCCAAAGCCATTCAACAAGATTGGTCACAGATCGGCGTGCAGGCCAATATCCAGGGTGTGCCATACGATCAATTGATTTCCAATTTGCTCGCATCGCGCAGCTATGAAGCGGCGTTGGTTGACCTAAACCTGGCGCGCACCCCTGATCCTGATCCGTATCCTTTCTGGCATCAATCGGAAGCAACTGGCGGCCAAAATTACTCGCAGTGGGATAATCGCGCGGCAAGCGAGTATCTCGAACAGGCGCGCACCGAAACCGACTTCACAGATCGGGCGCGGCTCTATCGGAACTTCCAGGTGGTCTTCACGAAGGATCTGCCTTCGTTGCCATTGTATTATCCGGTCTATAATTATGGCGTCAGTTCGGAGGTGCACGGAGTTCAAATCCCCATGCCGATGTTTGATACCAGCAATCGATTGAGCTTTCTCTCTGACTGGTATCTGGTGACGCGTCGCACGATCGAGGAGACTGCGGGTACCACCACGCCGTAGCAGCCATAATAACGAAGAACGCAACAGGAGATGATTATGCTCGAACAAGCTCTGCAATATGCCCATCAAAACCGGGAACATTTCTTGAATGAATTAGAAAATTTCCTGGCTATTCCTTCCATTTCAACCGACCCCGAGCATGGCACCGACATGCAAAAAGCTGCGGAATGGGCTGCCACCCAATTGCGTTCCATTGGCATGAACAACGTTCAAATCATGCCCACGGGTGGCCATCCGGTTGTGTACGGGGAATGGCTTCAGGCTGGAACGCGCGCGACCACCGTGATGATCTATGGCCATTATGATGTTCAACCGCCCGATCCGCTCGAGTTGTGGACAACGCCTCCGTTCGAGGCCGCGGTGCGCGGCGACAATCTATATGCGCGCGGGTCGGCCGACATGAAAGGACAGGTCATCGCCTCGTTGAAAGCCGTCGAGGCGGTGATGCGGACCGGCGATATGCCGATCAACCTTAAATGGCTGATCGAGGGTGAAGAGGAAATTGGCTCCGAGCATCTCGATGACTTCATCAAGAATCACGGCGAACTGCTGACCTGCGATTTCTGTTTGAACATGGACGCGGGCATTCTGGGCGAAGATAAGCCGTCCATTACAACTGGCTTGCGCGGCTTGGCGTATTTTGAGTTGCGCGTCTATGGCCCTAGCAAGGATTTGCATTCGGGCCTCTACGGCGGCACGGTGCACAACCCTGCTCAAGCGCTGGCAGAGCTGATTGCCGGAATGCATGATAAGAACGGCAGGGTTACTTTGCCAGGCTTTTACGATAAGGTTCGCAAGTTAAGCAAAAAAGAACGTCGGGATTTTGCGCGTCTTCCCATCACGGGCAAAGAGATCAAACAGCAATCCGGTGTGCCCGCCTTGTGGGGCGAACCTAATTTCACGCCAGCCGAGCGCCTGGGTGCACGCCCCACGCTCGAAGTCAATGGATTGCTTTCGGGTTTTACGGGAGTCGGTTCCAAAACTGTTTTGCCTGCCTGGGCTATGGCAAAGATCTCGTGCCGGCTTGTTCCCGATCAAACACCGGAAGAAACCATCAAGCAATTGAAGAAATATCTCAAGGAGCACGCGCCTAGGGACATCAAGTGGGAACTCGATTACCTGCACGGGGCGGGTGCGGCGCTGACGGCTACGGATAATGTCGGCGTGAAGGCGTTGTCGAAGGCGCTGGAAACGATTTGGGGCAAGAAGCCCTATTTCCCGCGTGAGGGCGGTTCCATTGGAGTCGTTGTGCAGCTTCAAAAACATCTTGGCGTGGAGTCGGTGCTATCGGGCTTCGGGCTTCCCGATTGCGACGCGCACTCCCCGAACGAGAAACTTCACTTGCCGACATGGTATAAAGGGATCGATGCCCTGATCCATTTTATATACAACTTGAAAGCCTGATGGAAGATCGAATTATCGCCTACGGCGGCCAAGCCGTGATCGAGGGCGTAATGATGCGTGGGCAAAGAGCTTTTGCCATTGCTATGCGCGCCCCGGACGGCAAGATCGTTATCCATAAGGAAAAGCTGGAGGCGATCTATCAATCGCGAATCGCCAAGATTCCTTTCGTGCGTGGCATAATTTTGCTGTGGGATGCGCTTGGACTGGGAATGCGCGCGCTTACAATTGCAGCCAATACACAAACCGGTGAGGATGTAAAATTGGAAGGTCCGGTTCTCTACCTGACATTGGGCTTGGCCCTTGTATTCGGAGTCGGCCTCTTCTTCTTACTGCCGGCGGGTATCGGTGGTATGGCCGAAAAATACCTCGCTTGGAATGTTTGGTGGAGCAATCTCTTGGAGGGCGTGATCCGCCTGGCTTTGTTGATCGGCTATCTGTGGGCAATCGGCTTCATGCCCGATGTAAGGCGTTTGTTCATGTATCACGGCGCGGAGCACAAAACCATCAATGCCTTTGAGTCCGGTGCGGAGTTGACGCCCGAATCGGTTGCTCGTTTTTCGCTGGCGCATCCGCGTTGCGGCACGGCCTTCATTCTGACGCTCGTATTGCTTTCTATTATTGTTTTTGCCTTGCTAGGCCCGTTGCCAATCCTTTGGCGTTTAGTGACAAGGGTATTATTTATTCCAGTTTTGGCGGGCATCTCGCTTGAATACATTCGCTGGACAGCCAATCATCTAAAAAATCCGATCATTCGCCTTTTGATTAAGCCGAATCTAGCCCTGCAGTCGTTGACCACACGCGAACCGGATTTGTCCATGTTGGAAGTGGCGATCAATTCATTCCAATCCATGCGGCAAGCGGAACAGGAGCTCGCCCCCTGACTTTAGAGCCGCCCGTGGGCGGCTTTCTTTTTATGAATTATTCCCTTTATTTTCATATTCCATTTTGTGCGCATCGATGTGCTTACTGTGATTTCAACACATATGCCGGCCAGGAAGATTCCATTCCATTTTATGTGACAACTCTATGTAAAGAGGTCGAACTTGTGGGAAGAAGATTTCCTGCTGGCAACAAAATTCATACGATCTTCTTTGGCGGGGGAACCCCTTCTTTGCTCTCACCGCAGCAGTTCGAGTCAACTTTCCATTCATTGCGTGGGCACTTCGACTTAACAGACACCAACGAAGTCACCATTGAAGCAAACCCGGGAACAGTGAGCCTCGAACAATTGAAAAAGTTGCACGACATTGGGATCAACCGCATCAGCTTTGGTGTTCAGTCGGCGAATATGGAAGAATTGCAAATGCTGGAACGCGCCCATGATTTCTTCGATGTGATCAGGTCCGTGAGCTGGGCGCGGCAAGCGGGTTTTGACAACCTCAACTTGGATTTGATCTATGGATTGCCGGAGCAGACGCTGCTGGTCTGGCAATCCACCATTCGGCGAATCTTGGATTTGCAGCCCGATCATATTTCGGCTTACGCCTTGACCCTTGAGCACGGCACGCCCTTCGGTCGTTGGGCTTCGCGCGGTTTGCTGCCGCGGCCTGATCCTGACCTTGCCGCGGATATGTATGAATGGGCCGACGAAGTTTTCGAATCGGCAGGCTATGTCCATTATGAGATTTCGAATTGGGCAAAACCCAATCGCGAGTGCATTCATAATCTTCAATACTGGCGCGCTCTCCCTTATCTGGGCCTCGGTGCGGGCGCGCATGGATATGCTAATGGCTATCGTTATTCAAATGTTTTGAGAATAAAAACCTATATTGATCGCCTCGCACCCGTCGATGGCCAAATCCCAAGCATCGAATTTCCTTTTTCGCCCGCCACAGTCAACCGTCATGGCCAAACGCTGCAGGACGATATGTCCGAGTTCATGATTACCGGGCTGAGATTAACCGGCGAGGGAGTTAACGCGTCCACTTTTGGCCAGAGGTTCGGGAGCAAGTTGACGGATATCTATGGCGCGGAGATCGACGAACTGATCCAGCTTGGTTTGCTGGAATGGAATAAAATGACTTCCGAAGCCGAAGGGGCATCGGAAGTCTTGAGACTTACAGCACGTGGCCGCTTGTTGGGCAATCAAGTGTTTATACGGTTTGTCGCATGATAACAGCCAAACGTTGTTCTCCGCATTGCCATGTTTCCTATGCTACTGTATTGGCACTTGTGTTGCTTGACACAGTTTTGGATCTATCAGGCATGGATTAATATGAAGCACCGGTAGCGTGGCACCCGGTTTGGGAGTGGCGCCAGGCGCAGGTGGGGGATTGCTCGGACAGAGCATGGGCTCGTAGCCCGTTGGCTTGAAGCCATAAGGCGCGCGGCACGTATTATCCACAGCATAGATAGCGTTGATGGGGTAATACGCATTGCCTGCAATGGGTGAGCCTGCTTGTGCATAGGTGAAGCGATCGTTGTAGTTGAATTTAGACGGATCTTTCAGCCCGGCATCCGCCCAGACGCCCCACATGAAAGAAGGTCCAGCCAGCGATTGTTTGAATGCGAAATCGATCACATTGGGATT
Organism: Anaerolineales bacterium; assembly: GCA_035516425.1. Lineage (GTDB taxonomy): Bacteria > Chloroflexota > Anaerolineae > Anaerolineales > Villigracilaceae > Fen-1038. Next base: position 36,988 of record DATJAH010000067.1, on the reverse strand, counting down.
CTTGGGATCAATCCGCACCCAAGCCAGATCCGGATCATCCCCCTGACCCTGGTTGAATATCACGGTTTCGTATCCGTCGCCGGGGTAGGGGGCTTGGGTGGTCGCGTTGGCGTCTGACTTTTCTGGTGATGCGCCGCCAGTGTCATGGTTGGCGTCCGTATAAACTTTTACACCGTCGGTTGTCCATTGCGTGGTATATGGCGGTTGCGCCCAAACTAGAACATCACCGAAGCCATCGTGGTCTTTGTCTATCTCAACGCCATAATCGATGCTGGCAGGGTCATTTGGGTTGCTGCCAATCAGAGTGATGAAAACATAATAGAAATTATCATCGGAGGTGAGCTGGAAGGTGTTGATGTCCAGGCTTGATATGTACGTCATGTCTTTTTGGGTGAAGGGGCGTTCGAAGAGACCGATGTTATATGAGTCGCCATAGGGTGCGCGGTGTTGGGGCGCTGTTCCCGACGAATCAACGTCGTAAACCAAGGTCCCCTTGGGGTTGATGTCCGCAGGAATCAGCGTGTGGGTAATCGAAGCCGTAGCAGTTGCTGACGGCGCAGGCGATGGTGTTGAGCCAGTCGAAGTCTCCGAAGAGGCATTGGAACTCGCAGGGGAGGCTTGTGATGGACTTTGCCCCTGCCCGTTTACGGCAGATGGTAAATTACAGGACAGGGCCGCTGCGATCAGAGCCATCAGTGCGAGCAGGCTGTAAGACCTTTTCATTTTCTCTCCTTGTCATTCACATTATCCAACTTCTTGGTACCAAATTCAATCGTACTTTAAGGGGATATGAGGCCGAGAATGCGTTGATAGATTCCCGTGAGGTCGTCCAGCCCAGCTTCGAAGGCGGCGCGTGCCGCCGGCGAGCCGATCAATAACCCTGGAACCTTCGCGTCCGTGTGCCGGCGCGTGGATAAGTCTTCCATGTTGCCGTGATCCGAGGTGATTAGAATCAATCCTGCATTGTCATGCCATTGATCGCAAAGTCCGCGCAATACCTCATCAAATGTTTTTAACTGTTCGCACCCCCAGTTCATATCCTGCTTATGACCCGCATAATCGCTTGCCCAATATTCGAAAAGGGCGAAATCATATTGATTGGCCAGGTCGGCAAGTTTACGGCCGGCGTCACGCGGTTCATAGACCGGTGCATCAGGGTAACCCAGCATACCGCGCCAGCCGCTGCCCGTAAAGTCGGCGGACAAAGCGCGGCCCGCGTAATAATCCGCTTTATCCAGTAATCGCAATCCTGCGGACGTGACGGCCATGGGAATCGCCGAATACAGCCGTTTGCCGGAATCCACGCCCTCAAAGTAACGCGGCGGATAGGCATTGAGCAATGCCGCAGTTTTCCGGCGCTTGACGGCTTGTGAAAATAGATTGCCGTTGAGGAGGTATCTGGCGACTGCCGGATTTGGCTTCGGTCCATAATGCTCGCCAATTTCTTTGGCGACATTGATGCCTGTCAGCAAGACCGCCTGCCCAGTTGCAGACTGGGGCAATCCGTGGACACCAAGGGCAGCATCAATGGGAAGGAGGGTTGCTCGTTCCCCAACATAAGGGGCGGAGTTGGCCAGTAGTTTTTTCCCGCCAAGCAGGCCCTGGAGAAACGGCATTTCCATGCGCGCAAATGGATTGATGTTGGGATTGTCTGCGCCGAGGCCGACGCCGTCGAGAAAGATGAATAAGACGCGCATGGGTACCGATAATCCTTCGTGAATGGACTTATAAGGCTTTTTGAAAAAGGAACCACGCGGAAGGTCGTTGGCGCCGATCAACGCCATCGCTACGCGAGAGCAGACGAAAACCACTCGCTCGGATCAACTCTATGTCTGCCTCATCCAGCCCGTGTCCGAAACCAGGCGATTTGAAAATTCCATACATTAACCAATATCCACTCGGCGCCAGCACCCGCTGCAGCACAGTCAAATAGTCCGGTCTTTTGTCAACGCCATGAAAGCAACCCAAGTCCAGCGCCAGATCGAAAGGGCCGTCCACGCCGTTGAGCTTTGTCACGTCGCCGACGCGCGCATCGGCCCGAACATGTGCAGCTTTCATTTTTCGTTTTGCAGTTTGAATCGCACGCGGCGCAAAGTCGATACCGGTGACCTGCCATCCGTTTTGGGCGAGTGTGATGACGTTGGTGCCGGTACCGCAACCGAGATCGATGGCCCGGCCGGCGGCATGTTTGGAGATAAAATCGAAGAGTTCGGGTGGAGAAATCCCCGTATCCCAGGGCGGTCTTCCAAAATACCAGAAATTAAAATTGATTCGGCGCAGAAAATTCATAGGGAACGATTCGGGTTCTGATAAAATCACGGAAAGGTCGTGACAACCCACACTTTGACAATTCAAACTTCTTCTTTTACAATCACGCCGCTGGCATCATTCCATTTTCGGGAAAGGTTGTCATGAAAGAGTATACCACTGAGTTTATCCGCAATATCGCGCTGGTTTCACACGGCAGCGCGGGCAAGACCATGTTGGCAGAGGCATTTCTGCATTTAACGGGCGCCACCACTCGCCTCGGCAAGATCGAAGACGGGACCACGATCTCGGACTATGATGAAGAAGAGATCCGACGAAAGATCTCGATTTACACGACCGTTTTACCCGTCGAACATCGTGATTTTAAGATCAACATGCTGGATGCGCCCGGCTTCACCGATTTTGTCGGGGAGGTGGTTTCGGCGCTCAGCGTGGCTGATGGTGCCGCAGTGCTGATTGATTCTGTGGCGGGGGTCGAAGTCGGAACGGAAGTTGCATGGCGTTACGTTGATGAATTTAATTTGCCAAGATTTGTCGTGATCAACAAACTGGACCGCGAGAATGCTGACTTTGCGAAAGCGTACGCCTCCGTCGAGGAATTTGCTCGCACCCACGATGAGCGGTTGGTCAAAGTGCAATTACCCATCGGTGAGAAACATGAGTTCAAAGGCGTGATTGACTTGATCTCCATGAAAGCGTTTATGGCGGACGGCAAAGCCGCAACGGATATTCCTGCGGAACTGTTGGATGAGGCAAAGACCGCTCATGGAGTTTTGGTGGAGGCCGCGGCGGAGGGTGAAGATTCTCTGCTTGAGAAATATCTCGAGAACGGTTCCCTGTCCGATCAAGAATTGATTCGCGGTCTGAGAGACGTGGTTCGCTCCAGAACCTTTATCCCGGTCTATTGCGCCGCGGGCGGACGTGAGATGGGCATCCTGCCTCTGCTCAATGGCTTTATTGATCTGATGCCCTCGCCCGCGCAAGCGCCTGGGCGCGTGGCGACTGGCAAAGCAGGGGAAGAGGCACTGAGCGCCGCCGACAGCGGGCCGCTTGCAGCCTATGTTTGGAAAACGACCGCTGATCCATTTGTGGGCAAAATGACCTATTTCCGCGCGGCTTCCGGTTCGGTTCAGGCCGATGCGCATCTGTGGAATCAAAACAAGAACGCGGAAGAAAGAATGTCCGGCTTGCATATTCAGCGCGGCAAGGAACAGATCGCGGTCAAGGTGGTTCATGCAGGCGATATTGGTTCGGTCGCGAAGCTGACCGTCACCGCGACCAGTGACACGTTGAGCGATAAGAACCATGCGCTGACCATTGCTTCGCCGAAATTCCCCGCCGCGCTATACCGAGTGGCAATTTCTCCAAAGACTCAAGCCGATGCTGCCAAGATCACGCCGACCCTAACCCGCCTGTGCGAGGAAGATATGACACTCTCATGGTATAACGAACGTGCCACGGGTGAGACCGTTTTGCAGGGCATGGGCGATCAGCATATTGATGTTGCCATCCATCGCGCCCAGACGAAATTCCAAGTCGGACTCTTGTCTCACGACCCCAAAGTACCTTATCGCGAAGGCATCACCAAGAAAGCCTCGGCTCAGTATCGGCATAAGAAGCAATCCGGCGGATCGGGACAGTTCGGTGAAGTGCATTTGCGGATCGAGCCGTTGCCCACGGCTGATTTCGAATTCACCGATGAACTGGTCGGCATGAACTTGTCGAAATCCTATCTGCCTCCCATTGAAAAAGGCATTGTGGCGACGATGGCGCACGGCGCTTTTGCAGGCTACCCGATGAGCAACGTCAAAGTCATTGTCTATGACGGCAAGGAGCATCCGGTCGATTCGAAGCCGGTGGCGTTTGAAATTGCCGGGCGCGAGGCGTTTAAGTTGGCGGTTCAGGATGCGGGTCCGGTGTTGTTCGAGCCGATCATGAATGTGCGCGTGGTGGTCCCCGATGCGAACATGGGTGACGTCATGGGCGATCTCAATACGCGCCGCGGACGCGTTCAGGGAACCGAATCGGAGCATGGCAATACGGTTATCGTGGCACATGTCCCGTTGGCGGAAATGCTGCGCTATACCTCCCAGCTTCGTTCCATCACCGGCGGACGCGGCTACTTCACGATGGAACTCGATCATTACGATATCGTCCCGGCCCAAATTGCGGCCGGCATCGTGGAAGCCCACAAGAAAGAAATGGAAGCCAAAAAGGAAGAGTAAGAACGTGAGGGCCGGGATTCTGCGTCTCGGCTTTTCTAATCGAACTGAAGCGGTACAATAAGAGTATGCCAGTGCTCAAAGTCAGCCCGCTGATGCGCTATTACATGGACAATCAGGCCGAAGCCGCGGTCGAAGGCGCAACCGTGCTGGATGCCTTGATTAATGCCGTCGAGAAGCACCCGGCGTTGAAGGCTCAGATTTTCGATTCGGATGGCAAACTGCGACGCCACATCAATGTCTTTGTTAACGACGAGAATATACGCGCCCTCAACGGCCTGCAAACCAAACTAGCAATGCATGATCGAGTCACATTGCTGGCGTCAATTTCCGGAGGGTAATCAGCTGAAAACCGTTTCCTGGTGGGCACGGCCGCACCAACGGGCATAGCCATGTGTGATGGTATAATGCTCACCAATATCTGAATGTCTAAGGTGCGCCAGACGCTGACGCTCGCTCGCGCTGCTCCAGGTATCTTTGTCGAGTTGCCGGATGAAAGCTTCTACCAAGGAATTTCTGGTAGAAGCTTTTTGTCGCCAGCAGTTGCCCATGAAATTTATTCCCCTTTCTCTCGCTATCGCTTTGATCTTGTGGCCTGTGGCCTCTGCGATGGCCTGCGTTGTCACGCATGGCGAATACTTGCGCCACTTTCCGGACAAAAAGCAACCAGTAAAGTTGGCCATCGAAGCGGCCCTCGTGACATTCATATTCCTCGTATTGTCTTTTGTCACTGGTTTTCTTCCTGCAAATATAGTAGGCTCAAGAAGCCTATAATCTAAATAAGGAGATTGTTCAATGTCCAAAATCACATCGATTCACGCCCGCGAAATCCTTGATTCGCGCGGCAACCCCACCGTCGAGGTGGATGTCAAGCTCGGTGATGGTTCATCGGGTCGAGCAGCGGTTCCTTCGGGGGCATCCACCGGTGTTCATGAAGCGTTGGAATTGCGAGATGGGGATAAGAAGCGCTACGGGGGAAAAGGCGTTTTGAAAGCCGTTGAAAACATCAATGGCGCGATTGCAAAAGTCCTAGGTGGATGCGATGCCTCAGATCAAGCCACGGTTGACAAGGCCATGTTGACGTTGGACGGCACGCTCAACAAGAGCAAATTGGGCGCCAACGCTATATTGGGTGTCAGCTTAGCTGTTGCACGGGCGGCTGCGAATTCCCAGAAGGAACCGCTTTATCAATATCTGAGCAAGGGTACTGCCAAGCTGATGCCAGTTCCCATGTTCAATATTTTGAATGGCGGCGTACACGCCAATTGGCAAGGCACCGACTTTCAGGAATTCATGATCGCGCCCGTCGGCGCACCGAACTTCCGGGAAGCCCTGCGGTGGGGGAGTGAGGTGTATCAATCGCTCAAAGGCGTGCTGAAAGACGGCGGGTACACCGTCGGGGTGGGCGATGAAGGCGGATTCGCGCCCGCGCTCAAGAAAAATTCAGACGCCGTGGATTTGATCCTCAAAGCGATTGAGAAAGCCGGCTACAAAGGTGGTGAACAAGTTGCGATTGCTCTTGATCCTGCATCCAGCGGATTCTATGAGGATGGCAAATATAACCTTCGGACCGAAGGTCGAAAAGTCACATCATCTGAAATGGTTAATTTATATGCGGACTGGGCTAATAAATATCCGCTTGCTGTTCTGGAGGATGGGTTGGCCGAGGATGACTGGGACGGATGGAAGCTGCTCAATCAAACGATCGGCAAGAAGGTCGAGCTCGTGGGTGACGATCTATTTGTTACCAACGTACAGCGCATCGAAAGAGGCATCAAAGAAAATGCCGCCAATGCTGTATTGATCAAATTGAATCAGATTGGCTCACTCACTGAAACCATCGCCGCGATCGAAATGGCGCGCAAAGCCGGCTGGGGTGCCATGGTCTCGCATCGCAGTGGTGAGACGGTGGACTCATTCATTGCCGACTTCACGGTCGCCATGGGCACTGGCCATCTCAAGACTGGCGCACCCGCTCGTGGCGAGCGCGTCGAAAAATATAACCAACTGATGCGCATTGAAGAAGAACTGGGCAGCAAGGCGGTCTATGCCGGGCGAAAAGGTTTTGTGCGCTAAATAGCCGAACGAAATCGCTTACAAGGGCCAGTCTCTTCCCTAGCTGGGAGGAGCTGGCCCTTTTCTTTTTTTGGAGAACTTTGAGTATGCGCCGCCCGTTGTGCAGGGATTTTGAGCGGCGTTTGACTAAGTGCTTTTTTCCCAGAACCGAGGGCACCTAAGGAAGGACGGTGTGGGGCTTTTTTTGTCTTGACAAAACGAGTAAGAATTGTACAATAGCGCGCATCTTATTGGTGCGTATGATAACTATTCTGCTTTGCTCCTGTCTGAGGCGGGGTTCGTAACACCGCCTCTTCAACAAGTCAGCCAACGAATTGAAGGACGGTGTGCGTTTCCCCGCATTCGGCAAGTCGAATCGGCGGCGCTCGCATGGCGTCCTTTTTGTTTTCGTTGGCTGTTTTTATTCGGTATTAGATGACACTTACACAAATTCGAAAATTACAACTTAGATCCTTGGAGGATGGGCTCGAGTCGCAGGCAGGCAACACGCCCTTGGTCCCGCTTCATCACGTCACGGCAGGACTGCCGCGCTCCATTCAAGTTTTTGCCAAAGCCGAATGGTTCAATCCCGGCGGCTCGGTAAAGGATCGTCCTGCGCTCAACATCATCCGCACTGCGGTTGCGAACGGCGATTTGGTCCCCGGTAAACGTTTGCTCGATTCAACATCGGGGAACATGGGAATCTCCTATGCTACGTTCGGGGCGGCCATGGGCATACCAGTCACGCTGTGCGTGCCCGCAAATGCAAGTCCCGAGCGAATCACCATTCTGCGGGCGCTTGGTGCAGAAGCGATTCTCACGGATCCATCCGAGGGCTCGGACGGCGCGATTCTCATGGCACGCCAATTGGCAAAAGAAAAACCTGATCTGTATTGGTATGCAAATCAATACAACAATGATGCCAACTGGCAGGCGCATTACCTGACGACCGGCCCTGAAATCTTTTCCCAAACAAACGGTCAGGTCACCCATTTCGTGGCCGGACTAGGAACATCCGGCACGTTGATGGGCGTCGGACGCTATCTGCGTGAGCCATTGCCGCATGTGAGGATTGTCGCCTTTCAGCCCGATGCGCCGTTTCACGGACTTGAAGGATTGAAGCATATGCCGTCCGCGATCAAACCCGGGATATATGATCCTAACTTTGCGGATGAGACGCTCGAAGTCAAGACCGAGGCCGCACACCAAATGGTCCGACGCCTGGCGCGCGAAGAGGGCCTGTTCGTTGGAATCTCATCCGGCGCGGCAATGGTCGCGGCGCTGCAAGTTGCATCGAGATCAACGGATGCATTGATCGTGACGCTTTTTCCCGATGCGGGCTACAAGTATTTGAGCGACAAAGCTTTGTGGGAAGGCAAATAATGTTGTGGCTTTCAAAAGATATCCTGTTCCAAATCCAGGCACACGGCGAAAGCTCCTATCCAGAAGAAGGGGCAGGCTTTCTGCTTGGGACAGACGGTGCGGAGCGAGCGGTCCAGGCGATATTCCCGCTTTCAAACTCGCGGGAAGATGCCGCGCGTCATAATCGTTATTTGATCACACCCGAGGATTACCTGAAGGCCGAGTTGGAAGCGGGTCGCCTGCGGATGAATCTGATCGGGGTGTTTCATTCCCATCCGGATCATCCGAATCGCCCATCGGAATTTGATCGCGACTGGGCGCAACCATATTTCTCGTACGTCATCACGAGCGTGGATTCGGGCAAAGCCGCGGGAAGCCGCTCGTGGCGCCTGCTCGAGGACCGTTCGGAGTTCGTTGAAGAAAAGATTCAAATCAGATAATGTCGTTGCGAGCGAAACGAAGCATCACGCCTTCAAAAAGGAGATGGCTCGTCGAGAACGGCGCCTCCTCGAAACGACAAACTACACCAAAGGAGTTTCAAATGTCTCTCTATTTTGTACGTCATCAGCATTCTGCCGAAACCTGCCCCGCCAAGAACCCGGAAATGGGACAGATGCTGCTGCGGCACCTCACGAAGCAAAATGCCCGCAAATTCGGAGTGGATTTGCTGGGGGATGCCATCCTCGACGGACAGCATACTCTCGTGTTGATCGCTGAGTCAGAGGATAAGCAGTACCTCGAGAATTTTATGCAACCGTTCGCGATGGCTGGCTCGGTCGAGATTCTGAACGCCTCCACGTGTGAGGCAGTCGTGGCGCGCCAGGGCTGTGATCCGGTTCCGGCTTAGATTGTAGCCTGCTCGAATAAATGTTAAAATAAGGAATATCGCCCTCGCCCCTCGTCCCTACCTCCGCCGGAGAAGGGCTGGGCTGGGGTGAGGGGAGGTTGGTGATGGCAACTTTGAAAATTCCAACTCCGTTGCGGAGTTATACGGATGGGCAGGCAGAGGTGATTGTGAGCGGATCCAATGTTGCTCAGGCAATGGAGAAATTGATCGAAGAATACCCGACACTGAGACCGCACTTGTATAATAGCGAGGGGCATCTGCGCCCATTTGTAAATCTCTTTATCGGTGAAGACAATATCAACGATTTGCAGGGACTTGAGACTCCGCTGGACGAGCATGCCCGCGTGATTCTGATCCCCTCAATTGCTGGTGGATTATGCAGCCGTTTCTCCCTGGTTTAACTCGTGACGAAATCCTGCGCTACTCGCGCCATCTCCTGATTCCGGAAGTTGGACTCGAGGGTCAGCGTAAACTGAAAGGATCGTCGGCGCTGATCATCGGCACGGGCGGACTCGGTTCGCCGGTGGCGCTGTACTTGGCAGCAGCAGGAATCGGCCACCTCGGACTCGTGGATTATGACGTAGTCGATTCGTCGAATCTGCAGCGTCAGGTGATTCACGGAACGTCCACGGTCGGCAAATTAAAGGTCGAAAGTGCCCGGGCGAAACTGCTCGATTTGAATCCCGATATCGAAGTGGATATTTACAACGAGCCGTACACATCCGAGAACGCCATGCGCATCGCAATGGATTACGACATCCTGCTGGACGGCACGGATAATTTCCCGACGCGCTATCTGACCAATGACGTGGCAGTATTTCTCGGCAAGCCGAATATCTATGCCTCGATCTATCGCTTTGATGGTCAGGTCAGCGTTTTTTACGCAAAGGCGGGGCCGTGCTATCGATGCCTCTTCCCTGAACCGCCGCCGCCTGGGCTTGTGCCTTCGTGTGCGGAAGGCGGCGTGCTCGGCGTCCTGCCCGGCACGATTGGAACAATTCAGGCGACGGAAGCTTTGAAAGTTTTGCTTGGCATCGGCGAGCCATTGATCGGAAGGCTCTTGCTTTACAACGCGCTGGATATGTCATTCGATTTTGTCAAGTTGAAGAAGAATCCGGCCTGCCGCGTCTGCGGGCCGAACGCCGAGATCAAGCAGCTGATTGATTATGAAGAATTCTGCGGCGTCCCAAGCCATGACCACGAGGAAGGATCCGCCGGCGCGGGTTGGGATATTTCCGCAACTGAGCTTGCGGCGCGGCTCAAGCAGAATCATTTGAAGCTGCTAGATGTTCGCGAGCCGCATGAATTGGAAATCTCCGCTTTACCGGATGCAGTGAATATCCCGCTCGGCACGTTGGCGGCGCGTTTGTCAGAACTGGATTCGGCGGAGGAGATGGTGGTGTTCTGCAAGGCCGGCACGCGCTCGGCGCGCGCCCTGGAATTGCTGGTCAGTGCCGGATTCAAGAAGGTGAGAAATCTCAAAGGTGGAATCAACGCCTGGGCAAAAGAAGTCGATAGTAATTTGCCGATTTATTGACCCACGAGCCGCCGTATCGGGCGGCTCTATTTTTTTGATAAAATGGCAGGGCATTCGTTGAAAGGAGAGAGAATGCCAAATCTTCCTGTATCTTCCGAGAAGAGAGTTTTTGACAATGTCCTTGGTGCGATCGGTCAGACGCCGCTGGTGCACCTGGGACGCGTGGCCGCGAGCGTTCAGGTTCCAATCTATGCCAAATTGGAGAATCTGAATCCGGGCGGAAGCATCAAAGACCGGGTTGGATTAAATATCATCGAGCAGGCGGAGAGGCGCGGTGAACTAAAACCCGGGGGGACGGTCGTCGAAGCGACCTCGGGCAATACGGGCTTGGGACTCGCCATTGCATCCACACTCAAAGGCTATAAAACCATTTTTGTGATGCCTGACAAAATGTCCAATGAGAAAATTCAGCTTTTACGCGCCTACGGGGCCAAAGTGGTTATTACGCCTACGGCGGTCGCGCCGGACGATCCACGTTCGTATTATGAGGTCGCAAAACGGTTTGCGCGGGAGACGCCGAATGCTCTACTGGCAAATCAATATCACAATCCCGATAACCCAATGACGCATGAGCTGACGACGGCCCCGGAAATTTGGGAGCAGACCGACGGTAAAGTAACGGATGTTGTGATCGGCATGGGCACGGGCGGAACGATTTCCGGCATCGGTCATTATCTTAAATCAAAAAACCCAAAGATCAAGATTGTCGGCGTGGACATCCAGGGCTCCATCCTGTATGAGATCTGGCAGAACCAAGGCAAGATTCCTTCAGGAGCGTATCCCAAGACGTACAAGGTCGAGGGCATCGGCGAAGATTTCCTGCCCTCCACGACCGACATCTCCGTTGTGGATGACATCGTGCGCGTCAACGACCGGGAGTCGTTTTTGTGGGCGCGTCAGCTCGTAAGGCAGGAGGGAATCTTTGCGGGCGGTTCGAGCGGGTCGGCCTTGGCGGGCGCGGTGAAATATGCGGCGAAGTTATCCACCGACCGCCTGATCGTGGTCATCTTTGCCGATAGCGGCTCGCGCTATCTCTCAAAGTTTTACGACAACAAGTGGATGCGCGAGAACGGCTTCCTCGAAATGGAATTCGGTGAAGTGACTCTCGGCGATCTGCTTTTTGCCAAGACTAATAAAACACTTCTAACTGCGACCCTGGGCGATTCGATGAGGAAGGTGATGGCCACCATGCGACAGCACGCCATCTCCCAGATGCCTGTCCTCGGCGGCGACGGAACGCTGGCAGGCACCATCGAAGAAGTGGATTTGCTGAACCATGTGCTGGATAATCATCAGCATAGCCAGGACGAAACGATTGATCAGTTGGTGCAGAACGCCCAGGCCGTTTTTCCGCCTGACGCGACCCTTGATGAAGCCATGCCGATGTTAACGGATGGCTATGCATTGATCGTCGCGGAGCAGGGAAAACCCGCCGGCATCCTGACGAAAATTGATGTACTGGATTATGTTGCAGGAAAAATCTAGCTGATCTATCCCAAAGTGGCTCCCTTGATGGCCTCTTTGCAAAGTTGCAGAGCCATAACTTTTGTGTTCCGCCTCCGACAATATGTAATGAAAATCCCGTTTTTCACGGAGGTGTGTTGTGTTGAGATATAAAAGTTTGCTTGCCTTATTCTTGGCAACAGCCATGATGATTGTCCAGGTCGCTTCGGCCTCGGCCGCACCCATGACTCAATCATCCACGCTTACAGGAACAGTTCAAAGCTGCAGTACTTCCACGGACACATATACTGGCGCCATTATCGTGGTGTGTACGATCGCCCCGACGGACGGAAGCACTCAGACTGTTAGCTTAAGCGCAGCGGATGCGCAAACGCTTGGTTTGGCAACGGTCAATTCTGATGGGAGCGTGACGATTACTGCCACAGCTGGTCAAGCGGTTGCCATTGACACATCCCTGCTTCTGTCCAATCCATGCACGTTGCCGACCGGCGCTAACCAACCGGTGGGTGTGGCATTGACGAACTTCTTCTGCAAGAATTTGGGCTTGGACTACAACACGGTCCAGACGCTTCACCAGGGCGGATTCGGCTATGGCGAAATTGCCCAAGCTTGTTTCACGGCACAGGTGCTTGGTCTCCCCGGACAGGATTGCCAGACTATTCTGCAGGACAAGCAAAGTGGCGACTTCAGCAATCTCACACTGCCAGGTGGTGCCGCGGTCTCGAATTGGGGCCAGTTGCGCAAAGATGTTCTGGGTCATGAGGCGCAAAATATGTCAAACTTGGGCGCAATAATGTCCGGGCGGGCAGCTGGAACAGGCAGTGGTCATGGTCATGGAAATGGTTATGGCAACGGCAACGGCAACGGTCACGGCCATGGACATTAAGTAATACGCAATCTCGAAATTAGAGCAGATTGATAACCTGCTCTAATTCTTGTCCTGCACTTAGAACATATATTCTGCGTAATTTGATCAGGATCGGCGCGGTCAATCTAATCCAAAGGAGGCTGGAAAGGATTTTAGTTCTATCAATTGGTTAGCGACCGTTGTTTGTGTGGTTGTGGCAATGCCTGTTGGCTTGGTGTGGTTTGGGCCGAAGACCATTTATCCGTTTGATAGAAGGCAATCGGCAAATCGGATAATGCTGAGCGGGGTCAAGGCATGGGCATGGCATGGATCTGGCCCTTGACGATGCTTGCCGCATTGGTCGAGGCAGCGTTCATGGCGCTGACGGTTCATGGGACGGGTGGTATGACTTCGGGCGGTGCGACCTTGGGTTCGGGTGGGCTTGCCGGATTCATATTGCGGTTGGGCTTTGTTGTTCCTACAAGTTTGACGAACAAACGGTTTGCAAATCCGTTGACGGCGTGGGTGCTTGAAGCCGGCAACCGCCTTGTGACCATGGCTCTGCTGGGTGGCAAATCTGGGCGCTTGGCATTAGCTCTCTGAATCAACCGGAATTTTCAACGCGCAAGACGTAACTGTAATTTACGTTTTGCGGGTTACGCTGTAGAATGGTTCCATGCGCCCAACGTATCTTGAAGTCAACCTTCCCCAGCTGAAACAAAATTTGGCAAACATTCGAGCTCAGGTTGCTCCCGCGAAAGTGATGGCGGTGTTGAAAGCGAATGCTTATGGCCACGGTGTGGACGGTATTGCGCCCTATATCGCTCCGTATTCCGATTACATCGGTGTGGCCATTGTGGAGGAGGGGATCCATCTTCGTGAGATCGGAATTGAAAAACCGATACTGGTTATGGGCGGCGCGCTTCCGAATCAGATTCACGATTTTGTAAAGTATGATCTCACCCTGGCGGCCTCGTCGCCGGAATTGCTGGATGCTGCAGAGCGGGCCGCGCAAACTGCAAAGAAGAGACTTAAAGCTCATCTAAAGATCGATACTGGCATGGAACGTATCGGCGTTCATGAATATGAGGCGGATGCATTCATCCAAAGGTCGTTAGCGTGTAGCCACCTGGATATCGAGGGAATATTCACCCACTTTGCAAACTCGGACGCGAGTGATCTGACTCATGCTAAAGTGCAGCTAGAACGCTTTCAAGAAGTTCTGCATGTGTACGAAAAGCTCGGTGTCCCTCAGCCGCCCATCCGCCATACGGCAAACTCGGGCGCGATCCTGCAATTGCCGGAGAGTTATTTGGATATGGTGCGCCCGGGAGTCATGTTTTACGGAATCTATCCCAGTCGCGATGTCATGAGAACTGTCGAAGTGAAACCTGCCCTTACCTGGTATTCGCGCGTTGCCTACAGCAAGATCACACAGCCGGACAGGCCGGTCAGCTATGGATCGTTGTGGCAGTCTGAAGCCCCGACAAGAATCGTGACCATTCCATGCGGTTACGCGGATGGATATTTCCGCCGCATGACAAATCAAGCGCAGGTCATTATCAATGGAAAAAAATATCCACAGGTCGGACGCATTTGCATGGATCAATTCATGGTCAATGTCGGCAATGATGAGCCCAAGGTTGGCGACGAAGTCATCCTGCTCGGCGCCGGAATCACAGCCGAGGATTTTGCGGATTGGACCGGCACGAATGAATATGAAGTGATGACGAACATCGGCCCACGTGTACCCAGGGTTTTTATCAAGTAGTCAGGGAGATTCCTCAGACCCAAGGGCAGTGGCTCTACCCTGCCGTTTGGTAAAATAGAGCGCGCGCCTTGGCGCGGAAAACACTTCAGAGGTGAAAAGTTGAATCGTACTTTGCGTGACTATTTGATCCTGGTTCTGCCTGCCGCTGTGATCATCGGTCTTGACCAGTGGACGAAGTGGCTGGTGCGAACCAATCTCCCTTTTGACGGCGCCTGGCTTCCAGCCTGGTTGTCGTGGCTCAGCCCCTATGCGCGTATTGTTAATTGGTCCAACAGCGGCGCGGCGTTCGGCTCATTTCAAAACGGGAACCCAGTGTTCACCGTTTTAGCAGTCGTTGTGATTGTGCTGATCTTCTACTATTTTCCGCGCATTGATTCCCGCGACTGGACGCTCCGCGTGGCACTCGTACTACAATTGGCGGGCGCAGCGGGAAACCTGGTGGATCGTTTGTTTCGGGCGAAGGTCACCGATTTTATTTCCATTGGGACATTTCCTGTCTTCAATCTTGCGGATTCATCGATCACGATCGGTGTAATCGTATTATTGCTGGGTGTTTGGTTGAACGAGCGGGCGCAGAAAAAAGCCGCAATGCAAAAGACTGATTGAAATCCGTGACGGATTTAATCTTCACTTTTCGCTTCCACAGATCGGACGAGGAGCGGCTCGACCATTTCTTAGTTGAGTCCGTGCCTGATTATTCGCGGTCGCGTTTGCAGGCCTTGATCAAGGAGGGGTTCGTTTTGGTGAACGGCGAACCCGCCAAAAAGGCCGGGCAGATGCTTGAACGCGATTTCATCATTGAAGTTCATGTCCCGCCTTCGGTGCCCGCCCATCTGGTGGGCGAGAAAATTCCGCTTGACATCGTGTTTGAAAACGACGATGTGATCGTCATCAACAAACCGGCCGGCATGGTGGTCCATCCGGCAGCGGGACACGATTCTGGAACCCTGGTGCACGCGGTGCTTGGCTATGAGCCGGATATCCAAGGAATCGGCGGTCAGGAGCGTCCTGGCGTCGTGCATCGGTTGGACAAAGAAACCTCCGGCCTGATCTTGCTGGCGAAGAACGACAAAGCCCATCGCTGGCTGCAGGACCAGTTTCGATTGCGAAACGTGGAAAAAACTTATATTGCCTTGGTAGATGGAAAACCGCCTGCGCCGTCGGGCCGGGTCGAGGCCGCGATCGCACGCGACGGGAGTCATCGCAAGAAGATGGCGATCGTTCCAGAAGGAAAAGGACGCGAGGCAATCAGTGAATATAGAACACTTGAATCGTTTCCCCGGCACACGTTGCTTGAGTTTCATCCCTTGACCGGCCGTACGCATCAAATTCGTTTGCATTGTGCCATGCTGGGCTGTCCCATTGTTGGTGATGAAATCTATGGGAGAAAGAGATCCAGCATCGCCTTGAATCGTCATTTTCTTCACGCACAAAAGCTCAAGATTACATTGCCAGATGAAAGACAGCCGCGAACATTCGATACGGAGCTCCCCAAGGAATTAACTCGCGTTCTCGATGATCTACGAAAGGACAAATTATATGGAATATATTGATCTTCGTTCCGATACAGTCACCAAGCCCACGCCTGAAATGCGCGAAGCCATGGCGAAGGCGGAAGTCGGCGACGACGTCTACGGCGACGATCCGACCGTCAACCGGCTGCAGGAGATGGCTGCCGATAGCATGGGCAAGGAGGCGGCCCTGTTTGTTCCATCGGGGACCATGGGCAACCTGGCTGGAATCCTTTCGCACTGCCAGCGCGGCGACGAAGTCATCCTCGGCAAGGAAAATCACACCTATTTGCATGAAGCAGGCGGGATTTCAGTTCTAGGTGGTGTGCATTCGTGCCAACTGGCTAATCAGCCCGATGGTTCGCTTCTCCTTTCGGATATCGAGGCGGCGATTCGATTCGATGATCCGCATGAGCCGATCACACGTCTCGTGTGCCTTGAGAATACACATAATCATTGCGGTGGCACAGTGCAGACGTCTGCCACCACGCGGCGCATTGCAGATTATGCCCACGCACGCCGGCTGAAAGTCCATCTCGACGGAGCACGCATCTTCAATGCCGCCGCAGCCCTCAATGTGAACGTTAAAGAATTGACGGAACCGGTCGACTCGGTCACGTTTTGCCTGAGCAAGGGATTGTGTGCTCCGGTTGGTTCGGTTTTGTGCGGTGATCAGGAGTTCATTAAACGCGCCCATCGTCTTCGCAAAATGCTGGGAGGCGGAATGCGCCAGGCAGGAATCCTGGCGGCGGCAGGGATCATTGCGTTGGAGAAGATGACCAAACGCTTGGTCGAGGATCACGCGCGGGCGCGTAACCTGGCCGAGGGTCTGAGCGAGAATCGAGGCCTCGTTCTCGATGGAGCGCCGCAGACGAACATGGTATTCTTCGATCTTGCGCCACAGATTAAGTTATCTACTGACGAAATTACCGCTCAATTGAAAGATCGTGGAGTCTTGGTGAGTGCCTCAGGCGCACGGCGTTTTCGCCTCGTCACCCATTTTTGGGTGGACGATGCGGCCATTAAAAAAACCATTGAGGGTTTTCGTGACGTGCTGCAATAAGAGTACAGGTTTCGTTTGGTGGATCAGGCCGTCATGATTCGACGGAAGAGGCGCCTTCCCAGTGGCTCTTGTCCGGTTCAATTTGGTTTCGTCCACGTTCCTTAGCGACGTACAATCGTTTGTCTGCGAGATCGATCAGCTTCATCACCTCGTCTGCTTCAGTCGGATAGACCGCGATTCCCTGACTGACGGTCGGCACGGGAATTGTCGTCTGCTCATGATTGTGCAAGGAAAGCTTTAACATGGACGAGCGGATGCGCTCAGATATTTGTTGCGCCTGCTCCCCGCTTGCATTAGGCAATGAAATCACGAACTCCTCTCCACCCCAGCGTCCAACGGCATCGGTGCGCTTGAGATGATTCTTGATGATGTTACAGAGATTTCTGAGAATTTCATCTCCTGACAAATGGCCGTAGGTATCGTTATATTGCTTGAAATGATCGATGTCCAACATGATGACGCTGAGTGGCTGACGCTCCTGCTTTGCCTGATCTACCTGGTTTCCTAGCAGTTTCAAGAAGTGTCCATGATTATAGACATTGGTCAGACTGTCAAGTTGCGACTGGAGTTCCACCTGGGCATGACGGTAGGCGTTGTCGATGGCCTGCGCCGCATGTTGGGCTAGTGCGCTCAATAATTCCAGGTCGGCGCGTTCAAAAGCGTTGGGGCGATACGAGCCAATGGCGATGATACCGTCCACGCTTTGGCCCCTCATGGGCACGCCCAGCCACGAAAGGCTGGTCTTATGTCTTCCGACAAGCACCAATCGTACGCCTGGCAAGGTGACGTCCTTGCGCAGGTCGGGCAAAAAAAGACTCTGTTGATTGTTCAGAACCCACCCGGACAGGGAACCTTCCAGATTAACTCGCTGGTTCTCATAAAACTCTCCGTCGTCATAAAGAAGATCCAGACGGATCTCATTCCCTTCACGGATTCCGACGAAATAGGTGTCTGCCTCCACGGAATTTTGGAATGCCGCATTGAGTAGGGCCATCACCTGATTCGTCTGAAGCGTGGAGGCGATCGCGCGGCTGAAATCGGTAACGGTTTCCAGCCTGCGGATGTGATCATGAGATGACTTTCTTAATTGCATTATGGTTTCCACGATGATCATGGCAATAACGACCAGGCTGAGGCGGAGCGTGAAATTGCTGGCGTCAGCGATGTCATCGCGTCGGATGACAATGGTGAAAAGCATAGTAAAGAAGATCAGGAAATACGAGGCGCGGCGCCCCGAAATGAGGGCGCATGTGATCGCGAGACTGATGAGCAGAACGCCAAGATAAATATCGGCTTGGTAGGGGAGAAGATAAGTCAGAATGCATAAAGCAATGCCTGCGATGATCGCATTGATCCAACCCAGTGCGGGTCTAAAGTTCAGGGATGGAATAATCGAAAAGTTGAATACCACCAAATAGATCGTCCCCAGGATACCAATGCCCCAAAGCGTAACGGGATCCACCTGATGCCATGTCACGCTTCCGTTGACGATGATAAGGATCAGCGTCAGTATTCCCGCGATGGTGGACGGGAAGGCCGAGACTCGTTGTTCCTGAGGAGTAAATCCGATCCGCAAATTCTTGTTTGTCATCTCTATTCACTGTAAGGTGCTGATACGGCCCTCGGCAAACATTTTTCCAAGGCCAGACACCACCTCCGGATCAAATAGAACCCCAGCCTGTTCGTCCAGATACGTGATGGCCGCCTCGGCAGATATTTTTTCGCGGTAGGGACGTTCGGTTGTCAGAGCATCGAACGCGTCCACCACCGAAAAGATGCGCGCCATCAATGGTATGTCCTTGCCGAACAACCCGATTGGATAGCCACTGCCATCCCAACGCTCTTGGTGGTAACGAATAATGGGTAGCGTATCTTGCAGAAAGGGGATGTCCTCCACGATTTTTGCGCCGATATTTGGGTGCAAACGCATGATTTTCCACTCAGTTTCGCTGAGCTGTCCGGGTTTGTGCAGAATTACATCGCTAATACCGATCTTTCCAATATCGTGGAGGAGTGCCCCGCGTTCCAGCGCTTTAAGCTGATGCCCGTCTAATCCCAATTCTTTTCCCAACCTGGCGGCGAGCTGACTTACGCGAGCACTATGCCCCTCGGTCTCGCGATCCCGCGCATCCAAAGCCGACATCAATGCGGCGAGGGTACGGTCATAAGTGGTTTCCAGTTCCTGATAAGCCGCTTCTATTTCCTTGGCCTGGTGCCGCGACTCGATCAAAAGAATGGCGCGTTCCAATTGGTTGGCGAGGGTTTGCAATGCCGCGGTATGGCGCGAATCATAATTTAGATTCTCCGATATTCTTAGCCAAAGGCCGCCATATTTGCGAAGATGCGTCTGGATTGGAAAACAAACTTCCGTGACTTTTTGATCCGATGCAAAGATGCTCGTTCCGCTGGTCATTGCCTGTTGAATTAAGTTGAAGGGATGCTGTGCACCACTATAGATGCCATTCGCGTCGATGCCTAATTCTATTTCAATCTTTTTGCGCGCACTGAATAAAACCACGCCTCCCGAATCGGCGCTGGCAACCTTGCGCGCCGTCTCAAGGATGATCTTGGCCGCTTGGCTCAACTCTTCGGTTCGGAGGATCTCAAAACTAACCTGGTATAGCTGCGTGGTTGTGGTCAATGTGCTGCGCAATTCCTGATACAGCCAGGTGCTTTCGACGGCAGCCGCGGACTGCGTCGATAGGACAGAAGCTAAAGACTCATCGTTTTCAGTGAAAAAGATTTCATTCTGCTTGCCAAAAGCCATCACGGAGCCGATACTCAACCGATGCAGACGGATCGGAATCACGAGAAGGCTTCGTAGATTGCCTTGATCGATTTCTATTCTGGGCTGCCCCAGTGGATATTTGCGTACGTCGCGGATTCGGAAAACCTGCGATGAATTCAGGGCGCTTTGAAAGAGGCCGCTGTGTAAAGGCATTCTTTCAAGGTGTCGTTGTAGTTTTGGTGCAAAACCCGAAGACGCCCGTTGCGTAAGATTGCCAGCCTGATCCAACAGGGTGGCGTAGACAAATCGCGCTCGTAAAGTCTGGCGAGTCACAGTTGCGATTTCCTGCACGACCGCTTGCGGCTCGACCATGGTCGAGAGCGATATGCCCGCCCGAATCAGTTCAGTCAAGCGCTGATGGTAGCTTGATCGTTCCCAGGCGCGTTCTAGTTCGGCGGCCACTGTCTCAACCAGCGCAACCTCAGCTGCATGAAAAGCGTCCGCGGCCTGCGATCTTATTGTAATCATTCCCTCCACGTGACCATTGTGGATGATGGGAACGACGAGCGATGAGGACAGGTCCTCGTGCGGGAGGCCAAAAGAATCTGAATCCAGCGGTGTGTTATTGGAAATCTGTGTTTTTCGCAGCCTGGCCGCGCGACCCAATATTCCATTCGTCACGTTCTGCCTGTATCCGGGCGGCATCATTTTGGCCAGCCGTCCTGCGGAAGCCAGGGCGACGAACTCCCTGCGCTCCGGTTCGTGAGTGAGCAGGCAGACAAAAGAACAATCAATCGCGCGTTCGAGAGTATTCACTGCCAGTTGAGCCGCCACAGGTTGATCGAGACGCGTTTCCAGTTGCTGACTCAGTTCGTTTAGCAGAAGAAGCTGTACGTTGCGGCGCTTCTCGGATTCCAACTGACGGCTCAAGGCCATGAGTTGCTCGGACTGGATGTCGGCGGGAGACCGATAGGAGTCTATTCTCCGCGGGGCCCTTTCGTTGTGAATCAAACGCCCGAGCCAGTGCGTAAGGAAAGAAGGGCGATCTGCCATGATTTTCTCTAGCATAGCATAACAGTTCATTTTTTTCTACCTTTTTGGACCGAGAGAATCCGGAGTCCAGCAGGCGCTTTGTGATTTCTGATATAATCCATGAACGCGTAGAACTTCTGAAGGGGACGCTGGTTCTGCTCCGTAGATCTAAGCTTTAGAACAGGTTCAATTAATGATTGCCCATTTTTCCCTGGAACAGATTGACGAAGCCGTCGATGCAATTCGCGCGCGTACCTCGCGGCGGCCGCGCGTTTCGATTATCCTCGGCTCCGGTTTGAACGGCTTGGCGGAGTCTGTCCAGCAGCCCGATCTGATTCCATTCGGCGAGCTGCCCAACTTTCCCGTTTCAACGGTGCTCGGGCACGCCGGTCGTCTGGTAATTGGCGTCTTGGAAGGGCAGCCCGTTTTTGTGATGCAGGGTCGTATTCATTTTTATGAAGGCTACAGCATGGCCCAGGTAACGCTGCCGGTGCGCGTCATGCAGCGCTTTGGGATTGAGATTCTTATCGTGACCAATGCCGCCGGTGGAATTAATCCGGCATTCATGCCGGGCGATGTAATGCTCATTACGGACAGCCTGAACCTGATCGGCATGACGGGACAAAATCCATTGATTGGTCCGAACTTTGACGAGATTGGACCGCGATTTCCCGATATGAGTCAGGCCTATGACCGCGCGCTGTGCGATACGGTGCGCACAATCGCCGAAAACGAAAATTTCCCGTTGCGCGAAGGCGTCTATGCGGGGTTGAGCGGCCCCTCCTTTGAGTCGCCGGCGGACTTGCGATTCCTGCATCTTGTTGGCGCTGACGCGGTAGGTATGTCTACGGTCCCTGAGGTGATCATTGCCCGCCACGGGGGGATGCGGGTTCTGGGTCTCTCGGGAATCAGTAACAAAGCGAATCTGGATGGCTCAGTGGTTACCACACATGAGGAAGTGATGGAAGCTGGCAAACGTATCACGCCAAAGATGGAGAAATTGATTCGCGGGGTTCTGCGTAAGCTGCAATAGGCGTTCCTATGGCTGCGGTTTATCAATTTCTCAGCAAGTACGAAGCGCTGATATATATTGTGCTGGCCACCGGGGGGTTATTTGCGTTCCGGCTTTTGTTGATCTCGTGGAATGATTGGCGTAAGTCGGTCTACACCTTGGAGCGTGAGTTTGCCCTGCATCGGATGAGCCAGGCAATCGCCTCCTTGTTGCTGATTCTGCTCTTATTCCTGGGGGAACTGGCGACCGTCTCCTTCGTAATACCCAGCCTTCCCGCCTCCTTTTTTATTTCGACCCCAACCATTGATGTCTTAGCCACACCCACCGGGACCATCTCTGCTGAGCTTGCAACCCAAATTGCCTTGACACCCCAGTCGGTGCCGACCTTGGGAAACACCAGTGGTTGTGTTGCGGATAAATTGATGATCACTTCTCCGAAACCTGGAAGCGAAGTCAGCGGTTCCGTGGACATCACGGGCACTGTGGATATCCCCGATTTTGGATTTTATAAGTATGAAGTCGCACCCCTTAACACGGATACATGGGCAACTATTGCTGCCAGTCGTACACCAATTGATAATGGCACGCTTGGGCAATGGGACACAACCACTCTCGCGCCGGGCGATTATCAATTGCGTTTGGTGGTCATTAATACACAGGGCCAATCTTTGCCGCCCTGTATGATTCCGTTACGCATTGCGACGCCCTAACTGACTTTCGACGTGTTGACGCAATCGCTGCAATGAAAAGGAGATTATGTCTGAAATTCAAATTCGGCCAACGGTAGCGGGCGATCTGCCTCGTTTGATGGGAATGGATCACTCTATTTCCTCTGAATATGTCTGGCAATTGGAATTACGCCGTGATGGCGGTCAAATCACCGCAACATTCCGCGAAGTTCGTTTGCCGCGTCCCATTCCGCTTACTTACCCGAATAATCCGTTTGCCGTTGCCGATGAGTGGACTCGCAAAGCCATGATACTGACTGCGCTGGCCGATAACAATCCGATCGGCTATCTGTCTTTGACCGATCGCCCGGCCTCGGTAGCCTGGATTTCTGATCTGGTGGTCGCGCCCGAATGGAGGCGTCGAGGTGTAGCGGGCGCGCTGTTGAATGCTGCCCAGGATTGGAGTCTTGGGCGCGGGCATCGTAGGTTGTTCCTCGAGATGCCATCCAAGAATCAACCCGCGATTCGCCTGGCGCAGAAACATGGTTATGACTTCTGCGGGTATAATGACCACTATTACGCAACGCAAGATGTAGCTCTTTTCTTTGCGAGGGCACTGAAATAGAGCGCTTTGGGATGGTGCTATGTTTAACGGTTTGACCGACAACTTACTGGCTGGGATCCAGGTCATCAACCAAATCTTGACGGCCGGAATTGCCATCACGGCCTTTTCGTTGTTCCTTTATTCGCTATCGTTTAATTTGCGTGATCGTGTGGCACGTTCTTTCGCGGCCATTCTTTTGTGCGTGGTGGTGATTTTTACCACCAACGCATTGCAAAGTAAGGATGTGCCCTCCTGGGGGATTGATATGCTTCTCCGTCTCCACTGGTTCGGGATTATTTTCTTGCCGGCCTCCTACCTACATCTTTCCGATGCTGTGCTGGTAACCGCGGGACGTCCTTCGCGTGGACGCCGGAGGTTTGCGGTTCGCTTGATGTATGTCGTTTCCACAATTTTCCTGCTCCTGCTTGCCGCTGGACATTTGCTTGGCCCGCTCGCGCCTGACAGTCAGCCCGCGCCTCACCTTCAACCCACGTTTTGGTCCGAGGTTTTTACTCTCTACTATATCGGCGCCATGTTTTGGGCTGGCGTGAACTTTTTCCGTGCCTATAACCGCATGTTGACACGCTCCGGGCGCCGCAGGATGTTATATCTCATGGCCGGCGCAACTGCGCCCGCGCTGGGTTCTTATCCGTACCTGTTGTATGGCTCTTCTATTGTGGCACAGTTTCCGTTGCTGTTCTGGATCGGATCCGCATCTATTAATTTGCTGGTGGGCGGTTTGATTGTTGTCATGGCGTACGCGGTGGCTTTTTTCGGCGTCTCCTGGCCAGATCGGGTGATCAAGAGCCGCCTGTTCAAATGGATCATCCGCGGGCCGGTAACGGCTTCACTCGCTCTGGGGCTTATGACCATAGTGCGCCGGGCCGGCGTTTTGGTTGGATCGGATTACTCTGTATTTGTGCCTTTGACGATGGTCGCGACCGTATTGCTTTTCGAACACGCCATCACGTTGTTTTATCCGATTTGGGAACGGTACTTGTTCTTTGGGCATGACCGATCTGAATTGCAAATCTTGCAAAATATGGAAGAGCGTCTGCTGACGCAAGGAGACCTGCAGCAATTTCTTGAAGCAGTTCTGGCGGCCGTGCGCGATCATATGCAGTCGCCTGCAGCCTTTGTTGCTGCTCTGGATGGGAGCGATCTTTCGCTCATTGTCATGGCGGGCAACCGGCATCTTATTGAAAATGACGGCCTGTCGGAGGTGCTCAAAAAAATAAGCAATGGAAACGGCAGCGAGCGCCAGGAATTGGTCTCAGGAAAGTTCTGGATGCTGCCGCTGCATCAGCGCAAGCGTGAGAATATGGATCTGGATGAGGTGCCGCCTCTGCTTGGCCTGCTGGGCGTGGCCTGTCGCGATGGTCGTTTTTCCATGGAAAAGGACCAGCGCGACGCGCTGTGGCTCCTGGCGGACCGTGCTTCCATGGCCTTGGAAGATCGTTTACTCCAACAACGCGTTTTTCGATCCCTTCAAGACCTGCAGCCGCGCGTCGATATGCTTCAACGTTTGCGCGCCTTTGGGCGATACGACAGCCGGGCCACTCTGCTTGATCAATCCTTGCCACCCGAGGCAGACCTGGCTAATTGGGTCAAGGACGCGTTAACGCATTATTGGGGCGGTCCGAAGCTGACCAACAGCCCGCTTATGCGCCTGCAAATCGTTCAAGAGTTGGCGCATGATCATGAGGATAACCCCGCGAATGCCTTGCGCGCACTTCTACGCAAGGCCGTGGATCAAGTCCGGCCGGAAGGCGAACGGCGATTCACTACAGAATGGATTTTATATAATATCCTTGAGATGAAGTTCATTGAGGGACGAAAAGTTCGTGAAGTGGCAGAACGCCTGGCGATGTCGGAGGCGGATTTGTACCGCAAACAGCGCATTGCCGTCGAGGCGGTTGCCAAGGCTATATTAACCATGGAATCTCAGGCGAGATAAGGAAGGGCAGGCTGGTATGACCAATCACAAAAGCACGTATGAAAATCCAATGCCGGTTACGGATGATGGTTGGTGGGAATCGGTATTGGCCGAGGATGCGCGCCACGCGCCACCTTCGCCGACTCGAGCTCCCATTCATCCTGCGGTCCATCACAGCGAGGCGAAACCGGAGGAGTCGCCCAAGGTACAGCCAGACTGGGCTCAAGTCCAGGAGCTTTATCGCCACGATCAAATCGTGGCTCTTAAGGTAACCGGGAGTAATCGCGGCGGCCTGCTGGTCGAGGGGGAGGGCTTGTACGGTTTTGTTCCGTTCTCGCATCTGGTCGAAATGGCAGGACGCAACGATGCACCCGACCGCGAAAAATTCCTGGATGAATATGTCGGAAAAACGCTTCGACTTAAAGTCATTGAATGTGTTCCCGAAGACGGTCGTATTGTTCTTTCCGAGCGCGCCGCGTTGGCTGAGCCGGGCAAGCGTTCTGAATTGTTCAATTCTTTACGCGCGGGTGAACATGTGCGCGGCACGGTCACCAACATCACAGATTTCGGCGTGTTTGTGGATCTCGGTGGTGTCGAGGGCTTGATTCATATTTCGGAACTTTCCTGGGGGCGCGTGCTGCACCCAAATCAAATTGTTCAAATGGGACAACCGCTGGATGTGCTGGTGCTCGATCTCTCATCGGAGCGTTGTCGCGTCGCACTGAGCCTGAAGCGCTTGTTGCCCAATCCGTGGGAAAAAGTGGCAACCGATTTTTCTGTTGGTCAAGTGTTGTCAGCGACGATCACGAGTCTTCTTTCCTATGGCGCTTTTGCAAGGCTTGATCTGGGCGTGGAGGGATTGATTCATGCCTCGGAGATGTCGCTTGGCGAAGGGCAAACCGTGAAGGACATTTTGTATGTCGGTCAACTCGTGCAGGTTCGCATTTTGCATGTGGATGCCGTTCGGCAGCGCATGGGACTGAGTCTGCGTTTGGACGCTTAAGATCCCGATTTGATGATGAAGAAACCCGAGCAAAACGATCCGCGGCAACCTGCCCGCTCCGACTGGCTGGATCGCTTTGAGCATTTCAATTTGCATTTCGGGCGTTACCTGCGCGATATAGGCGGTGTGTTGCTGGTTGCCGTTGCGTTGATGTCGTTGCTGGCGCTCTGGAATCTGTCCAGCGGTATTCTGTTGACCCCTTGGTCGGATTTTCTTTCCAAATGGTTTGGCTGGGGGAGCTATGTGGCCATCGTCGCGATCGGATATGGCGGATTTCTGCTCCTGCGCCGCGCGGGCCGGCCGCTGGGTTTGATTCGGCTTCTATCTTTGGAGCTCGCCGCGTTACTGACCTTAGCTTTACTGGCGGTCCTAGGAGGCGACTCAATCGTCCGTGCCGAGGCGGGGCTGGATGGCGGACGTTTAGGTTGGGGTATTGCTTTCTTGCTTGACAAATATATCGGGCAAGTTTGGAGTGCGTCGGTCTTATTCGCGCTTTGGATCTTAATGGTGGCTACCGGAT
Organism: Anaerolineales bacterium; assembly: GCA_035516425.1. GTDB lineage: Bacteria > Chloroflexota > Anaerolineae > Anaerolineales > Villigracilaceae > Fen-1038. The sequence goes on along the minus strand of DATJAH010000067.1, from coordinate 10,538 downwards.
TCGGCGGTTGGTCCATGTTCGAGCGGTGGCTGCTAAGACTGGCCGGTGAGTCCGCAACGTCTCCCTCCACAGAGCTCCAGAAAAACACGGTCAGTGAAGCGTCGACGGCCGAACAGGCGGCGAGATCTACCCCAAAAAGGAAGAAACCTGCTCAACTCCCGCCGGAATTTCAGCCGTCTTTGACAAAAGTTGAGAGAAAAAGTGAGAAGATCGTAAAGCCCGTCCCGCGTGAGGAAGGATTGCCCCCGCTCAATATATTGATGACCGAACAAGCTGTACACGATGATGAGCGGACGATCAATCAGACAGCGGGCATGATCATGAAGACGCTGTCAGAATTTGGAATTCCCGCCACGGTGATCGGTTATCGTGTCGGCCCCTCCGTGACTCAGTTCGCGGTTCAACCGGGCTACATAAAGAGACCGGGCGCAAGCGAAGATGACGAGGCCCAGCAGATGAAAGTCCGTGTGGCGCAGATCGCAGCATTGCAAAAGGATCTAACGCTTGCCTTGTCTGCGGAACGGTTGCGTATCGAGGCGCCCGTACCCGGGAAACCTTATGTGGGTATTGAAGTGCCCAATTCCACTTCCGCGCTGGTACGCTTGAGGCCCATCCTGGAGAGCGACGCTTTTCATAAGGCGGGCGGGCCGCTGGCGATGGCGCTGGGGCGCGACGTATCGGGTAATGCGTTGGTGGCCGACCTGGCGCGCATGCCACATTTGTTGATCGCCGGCGCCACTGGTTCCGGAAAATCCGTGTGCATCACCTCGCTGGCAGCATGCTTTGCGATGAACAACGCACCGGAGGATCTGCGCATGGTGATGATCGACTCGAAGATGGTGGAATTGCTCCGCTTCAACGGACTCGCCCATCTCTATGGAAAAGTGGAAACCAAGATTGATCGTATTCTCGGTGTGCTACGTTGGACAGTGCTTGAGATGGAACATCGCTATCGTCTGCTGGAGGCCGCGCACGTTCGCGATCTGGACGGTTACAATCGCAAGCAGGCCCGCAAAGAAGATGGCGGGAATCTGCCGCGCATTGTTGTGCTGATTGACGAGCTGGCCGACTTGATGATGTCCGCGCCGGATCAAACCGAACATAACCTGGTCCGTCTGGCGCAGATGGCGCGCGCCACAGGCATCCATCTGATCGTTGCTACCCAGCGACCTTCGACGGATGTCGTGACGGGTCTGATTAAGGCGAACTTCCCGGCGCGCTTGGCATTCGCGGTGGCCTCCAGCATTGACTCACGCGTCATCCTCGATGCCACCGGTGCGGAGACGTTGCTGGGCCGCGGCGATATGCTTTTCCAGAATCCTGAGGTGGGCAATCCCATTCGTGCCCAGGCTGTGATGGTCACCGACATGGAAATTGAGCGCATCATCGACTATTGGCAAAAGAACAGTGAGATGGAAACTGACGTCACTCCGCCTTGGGAAAAATTATTGACTGAACCCGATGAGGATGAGGACGAGGGCCTGATCGAACAGGCCATTTCGATTGTACACGGCACGCAACGCGCCTCGGCTTCGCTGTTGCAGCGCCGTCTGCGGATCGGCTATCCGCGCGCTGCACGCTTATTGGATCAGTTGGAAGAGATGGGTATCGTTGGTCCATCGCAGGGCGGCGGCAGAGAGCGTGACGTCATGCCGTTCGAAGAAGAAGAGGAATAATTCTTGTTAGGGGTCAGGCACAAATTTCGGGTATCATTAGACCGGCTTGCCTGCGAGGTTTAATTGAAGAAGACTTTCACCGATGTTTTGCGTTTGGGCTTTAAGTGGTTCCTGGAGCCCGTTGCCGGGTTCTTGAATCGAATCGGCTTGACGCCTATCTCTGTGACGCTGATCGGCGTGGCCGGAAATGTGGTGGCGGCGTACTTTATCGCCCGCGGGAATATTACGATTGGGGGGGCGATCGTGTTAATTGTCTGGCCGGTGGACGCTTTGGATGGCACGATGGCGCGCCTGCGCGGCGAGGCCAGTGACTGGGGCGCGTTCGTGGATTCGGTCAGTGATCGTTATTCCGAGTTGATCATTCTTGGAGCAGTGCTTTATTATTTCGCGATGACCCATCAGCAAATTCCTGCAGTTGTTACTTTTGTCGCGGCGGCAGGTTCCATTCTGGTGTCCTACGTCAAAGCGCGGGCTGAAGCGCAAAGTTTCAGCGCCAGAGAAGGTTTACTGACGCGCGCCGAACGATATTTCGTCTTGGGCCCAGCGCTGTTGTTCAATATCCCGGCCATCGGGGTTTGGATCATCGCCATCCTTGCCAACTTCACGGCGCTGCAGCGAATTTGGGTTGTGCGCGCTCAAGCGCATGATAAAATGCGGAACCAAGCTCGTAAAGGAGAATAGAGATGTTAGTTCACTGCGGTACTCTTTCGTTCAATTTATTCCAGTTCGACGGCCTCCATTTTTGCATGTTCGGCGGAGAGTTTATCCTGCATTACTATGGAATTCTGCTGATGCTCGGCGCCGTCGCGGGCGCATGGCTGGCTTCGCTTGAACTCAAGCGCCGCGGCCATGACCCGGAGATGGTTTGGGACTTGCTGATTTATCTCATCGTCGGCGGCGTAATCGGAGCACGCTTATGGCATGTATTGACTCCGACGCCCGCGTCTGGGCTGACGACTTATTACTATCTTACCCATCCGCTTGATGTCATCGAGATTTGGAAGGGTGGATTGGGAATCCCCGGCACCATCATTGGCGGGCTGATCGCGTTGTATTTGTACGTTCGCAAATATAAATTCGTCAGCTTCCTGGAGTGGACGGACATCGCCGCGCCGGGACTGGCCTTGGGCCAGGCTATCGGACGCTGGGGCAATTTCTTCAACCAGGAATTATACGGATCGCCGACCACCCTGCCGTGGGGCATCAAAATCACCGACGCCGCGGCGCGAGTGGCACCTTACACAGATCTAACGAAATATCCCCTGGATGTGACGCGCTTTCACCCCCTTTTTCTGTACGAGTCAATCTTGAATCTGGTGAACATGTTCCTACTTCTATGGATCACGCGTCGCTACTCCAATAGGCTGAAGCAAGGCGATGTTTTTCTGGTTTACCTGATCTTCTATCCAACGGTTCGCTTTTTCCTTGAATTCCTTCGTGTGGATTACCCGCTCATTGGAGGCATTGATCCGAATCAGGTTCTGGTGGCTGCGGTGGCGGTTCTCGCCGCGGCCGCGCTGATCTGGCGCCATCGCTCAAGCACCGACGAAGCCGTTCAGGTTCAGAGCCCGGCGCCGATGTCATTCGTGTCTGTTGAGGCGTCACAACCCGTTGAACAAAAAAGCGCAGCCAGAAAACCTTCTTCGTCGGGTGCCGCGCGCCGCCCAGGGACGACCGCGAAAAAGCCGGCGACGCGTGCCACCGCATCGACTCGAAGAAAATCCTCCGGCGGCACCGCCTCCAAAGCCAAGAAATAGGGATTCTGAATACCCACTAACAGAATTGTTTGGAGGACTGTTGTCTCATTGACACTGTCCTCCATTTCTTTTATGCTCTATCGACAATGATTGAAACCAACGATCTAAGCAAGCAGTTTAATGATTTCTGGGCTGTGGACGGCGTAACCCTTACGGTCAAGCCGGGGCAGATCCTGGCTCTGCTCGGGCAAAATGGCGCCGGCAAGACCACCACGGTTCGCATGCTGAACTCCCTTTTGGTGCCAACGCGCGGCTGGGCGCGTGTTGCCGGATATGACGTTGTCAAAAACGGGCCGAAAGTCCGGGCCTTGGTGGGTGTGCTGACCGAGCAGCATGGTCTGTACATGCGTATGTCGGGCATGGAATATCTCGAATTCTTCGGTGAAGTTTACCGCTTAGATTCCAAGATGCGCGCCTCGCGACTCGAATATCTTCTCGATTATTTTGGATTGGGGGCCGTATCGTCGCATCGCATCGGCGAGTATTCGAAAGGCATGCGCCAGAAACTGGCGCTGGCCCGCGCCTTGATGCATGAACCGCCGGTCCTCTTACTGGATGAGCCGACTTCAGCGATGGATCCCGAGTCGGCGCGGCTTGTGCGCGATGAGATCGCACGATTGAAGTCTTCACAGCGCACCATCGTGATTTGTACGCATAATCTGTTCGAGGCCGAAACACTGGCTGATATGATTGCCATTATTTACAGGGGAAAAATATTGATGACCGGCACCTTGGAAGACTTGAAGCAAAAGGTGCTGGGCACCTCCGAGTTCGAGGCGCAGTTTTCAACCGCGTGGAACGGCGATGGCTTGACTCTGCCGGCGGGTGTGACCTTGGTGGAACGAAGGGAATCCTCGCTGCGCTTCCGGGTGGAGCGTCCGATGAAAGCCAACCCGATTCTGGTGAATGAGTTAATTGCGAGGCGTGCGCCGCTGATGACGTTCCAGGAAGTGCCGCGAAGTCTGGAGCAGGTCTACCTCAAAGTGATGACCGAGGCGCAAGCTCTTCACCCGGAGGTGGTGCATGCGTAACGACCTGCGCATGATCTGGCTGGTCGTGCACCGCGAACTGCGGGATCAATTTCGTGATTGGCGCATTCTGACGCCATTGGCGATCTTAACGCTGTCATTTCCCCTGTTGATGAACGAAGTGGCGAAGGAAGCGGTCGCGTACATTAATCAATATGGCGCAAACCTGATCGTCGACAGGCTGGTACCTTTTTCCATCCTCATCATCGGCTTTTTTCCGATTACGATTTCCTTGGTGGTCGCGCTGGAATCCTTCGTCGGTGAAAAGGAACGCGGCACGATTGAGCCTTTGCTCAGCTCACCGCTGGAAAACTGGCATTTATATTTTGGTAAGCTCCTGGTCGGAATTTTCACCCCCTTGATCGCAGGCTACGCGTCCATCATTTTTTATGTAATCATTGTCTCTCATCAACACCTCCATATGCCCGACGTCTATGTCTTTGTGCAGTTATTCATGTTGACCACTGCCCATGCGATTCTGATGGTCAGCGCCGCCATTGTGATCTCGGTGCAGTCGACGTCGGTCCGGGCGGCGAACTTGCTTGCGTCGTTCATCGTCGTGCCGGTCGCAATTTTGATGCAGGGTGAGAGCGCCTTATTGTTTTGGGGAAACGATCAGGTTTTGTGGCTGGCGGTGGCAGCCGTGATCGTGATGGCAGCGCTGCTCATCCGCGTAGGTATTGCGCATTTTCAGCGTGAATACTTACTGGGGCGCGAGTTTGATACGCTGAATCTGCGCTGGATTTGGAAAACTTTCTGGCTGACCTTCAAGGGTGAGGCGAGAACCCTGGGAGGCTGGTACCGACGGGAAGTTGCCGGCGCAATGCGCCAACTGGCCATTCCGTTGGCCATTAATACCCTGATCGCTTTGTTGGCATCTTGGGCCGGTTATCAATGGTCTGTCATTAATATACCCCGGATGCTGCCCAACGCGCTTACCAAGAATGTTTCCGAAATTGCAAAGAACGCCATTCAGTCAACCAGTATTGCCCAACTGGGGCAGCATTTGTCCGCGGGATTCATACTTGTGAACAACGTACGTACCACGTTTGTGGCCTCCTTGGGCGGGATGATCTCCTTCAGCGTCATAGGAGTCTTGGTCTTTTTATACAACTATGGCTTGGTGGGCGCGGTGCTGGGCGTCCTTAAATTGCTGGGGTATTCGCCCACGTTAATGTTCATAACGGCCATCCTGCCGCATGGCGTGTTTGAAATTCCAGCCTATATCGTGGCCAGCGCGGTTGTATTGCGGATCGGAGCAGTCTTGGCGACGCCCCAATTGGGCAAATCCATGGGACAGATCGCGCTCGAGTTGATTGCGGATTGGGCGAAGATATTTATAGGTTTGGTGATTCCCTTATTAATCGTCGCGGCGGCGATCGAGGCTTATGTCACGCCCGCGATTCTGCTGTACGCGCTAAGTCATTTTACCCCTGCTGTGTTGCCGGGCTATTAGGACAGGTGTCTTATGTCTAAAGTGATTGTTCTTGGTTCGTCCAATGCCATCCCGACCACTGACCACGAGAATACGCACATGGTCATCGTCGGCCGGGAGCGCATGGTTATGGTGGATTGCGTCAGCAATCCGATATTACGATTGGAAAAGGCGGGTCTCGACTTCAATGATCTGACCGATCTGATCGTAACGCATTTCCACCCCGACCACGTTTCCGGCGTGCCCCTTCTTCTGATGGATATGTGGTTGATGGGTCGCCGCAAGCCAATCAATATCTACGGCCTACATCACACGCTTGACCGGGTTGAGAATTTGATGGGTGCCTATGCTTGGGCTGAATGGCCCGATTTTTTCCCGGTTGCCTTCCATCGCCTGCCTACTCAGGAAATGACCACAGTGATCGATTCTTCCGATTTTCGAATTTATTCATCGCCCGTGCATCATCTTTTGCCCACGATCGGCCTGCGCTTTGAATTCAATCATAGCAGAAAAACGATGGCGTATTCGTGCGACACCGAGCCGTGTGCGCAGGTCATCCGTCTGGCCGCGGGTGTGGATATCTTGGTCCATGAGTCGGCCGGGGCCTCACGCGGACATTCGTCTGCGGCGCAAGCCGGGGAAATTGCAAATCAGGCCGAAGTCGGCAAGCTATATTTGATTCATTATCCGACGGGAAAGTATGCGAACGGTGATCTGGTGGCAGAGGCGCACCAACGTTTTCAGGGCGAAGTCGCTCTGGCGGAGGATTTCATGGTTTTGGATTTTGGTTAGGATTTCGATTCTTGTAGTAAATAGCCAACGGCGCGGAACCCCGCGCCGGTGTGTTTACAGGTTGAGACTACCAGCCCTTGATATATTGTGCCCACTCTTCGTTCTCAGCCACGTGCCGGCCAAATATGTAAGCGGCATTGGCCGGCGGTTCCTTGGGAGCATGGAAGAGATTCATGTGCGCCTCTTCCAGCCTGCGCCCGCCCTTGTGATGGTTGCAGGAGGGGCAGGCTGCCACAACGTTGGTCCATGTGTGCTGCCCGCCTAAATGTCTGGGAACCACATGATCCACCGTTAGGCCACCATCCCGCCGACCACAATATTGGCAGGTATAATTGTCGCGGCGAAAGACTTCCCGGCGAGTCAATTTGACGCGCGGCCTCGGCCGATGCACTTGCGTTTCAAGCCGAATCACGGACGGCCGCGGGATCAGCTCCTTGACCGTTCGGATGTAACCGCGGCCATTCGTCACCATCGCCGCTTTGCCTCCCAGCATTAATCCGATGGCTCGACGCGTGGTGCACACATTAATGGGCTCGAAGTTTGCGTTGAGCACTAACACAGGTTCCTGCATAGCAATCCGTAATTGGCGTTGATTATACTGCTTCTTGAATGAATTCGTAAACTGGCCTGAAATTCTCACCTCCGTGGAGTAGATTCCATGAAAATATTGGTTGCCGGCGGGTCTGGCTTCATTGGTCGAGCATTGACCCTTTCCTTTTCGGCGGAGCATGATCAGGTTTTCATTTTGACGCGGCACGCTCCTTCATCCGTGAATCAAATTCAATGGGACGGACAGACTACCAAAGAATGGAGCGGACGTGTCAATGAGATGGATGTCGTGATCAATCTGGCGGGATTCAGCTTGGCTCATTGGCCCTGGACCAAAGCCCGGAAACAGAAATTCCTCGACTCGCGCATCCTGCCTGGCCTAGCATTAGCGGGCGCAGTTAAAGAAGCGACGCGCCGCCCGCGCGTTTTCATCCAGGCCTCAGGTATCAATTATTATGGCCTGCGCGGCGACTCCGTTGCCGACGAATCCACGCCTCCAGGCGCTGATTTCCTGGCGCAGCTCACACTTCGCTGGGAAGATGCGATACAATCCGTTGAAGAAATGGGCGTCCGATGCCTGGTCCTCCGTCAGGCCGTGGTTCTTGCCAATCACGGGGGCATGTTTCCGCTGATGACCTTGCCAGTGAAGCTCCTTGCGGGCGGGCCCATTGGAGATGGAAGGCAAGCTGTGCCATGGATTCATATCGCAGACTTGATTGGTGCGATGCGCTTTTTGCTGGCAAATCAAAACGCAAGCGGCGTCTATAATCTGGTTGCGCCGATGCCCACTTCAAATGCAGAGTTCATGCGTGCGGTTGCCGGAAGGTTGCGACGGCCATACTGGTTACGAACGCCAACCCTGTTCCTCCGGATTCTACTTGGTGGGATGAGCGATCTTGTTGTGACGGGAAGATATTGCCAGCCAAAACGTCTGCTCGACCTGGGCTATGCATTCCGATTTCCGCGCATCCGGGACGCGCTCACAGATTTGATTCATTAGGAGATTACGAATGAATAAGTTAATTCCGATTGTGATTGTTCTGGCGGTGTTCGCGGCCGCTTGTGGTGCAAATCAATCCACTCAGGTGGTTCTTCCCACTATCGAAGCGGCGTCGTATCCGACCGTACAGGCATCTGGACCCACTTCCAATCAAAATGTGGGTGGGTATGATGTCAGCCTGCAGCGGGCCTGGCGGGATGGCAAAATGGTCTATGCAGACGTGTGTTTTGCCCTGCCGGATGAATCGGACTGGACGATTTGGAGCACGCACTTGGATTATGGCAGCCAGTCCATCACGGATTTCAGTGCATCATTGTTGAGCACGCAGGGCGCGGAAAACGGACAACCGGGTAAGCGCTGTGACCAGATCGGATTTTATGTCCCTCCCGATGCAGATTTATCTTCTACGTCGCTGGTGATCGAGTCGATCGGGGCCCGTCCAACGCCCGATGAATATTGCTCGATGTACATGCCAAAGATTCAGCAGGTTCTCAATCAGCGCGGACTTGGCATTGCACTGGATTGCAAGGCGAATGCCAACGGAGTGACGACAATGCAGATCATCAGCAAGCCTGCTTCCATGTCCGATGCGGACGCGCAAAAGATTGTCTTCAGTGATGAATTCTATACAGTCAAAGGTCCCTGGAAGTTTTCCGTCAATCTCGGTCAATAAGTTTGGTATAATGGCGGAGATGAATTGCAAGTTTGTTTTCACATATTATTATTCCCGCGCATAGAACATTGCGAGGGAATAATTGCGCGCCCTCGCGGGCGCGTTTTTGTTTTATCTTGAGGAGGTCTCCATGAACATAGATGAACAGGTTGAACTCTTGATGCAGGGCACGGATTATGGCGACGAGGATTTGAAAAAAGCCATGACGGGCGAATTGCGGACGCGCTTGTTGGAAGCGAAAAAAGAGGGGCGACCTTTGCGCGTTTACTGCGGCTACGATCCCCGCACCTCGGATTTGCATTTGGGACATACCATCACCATGCGTAAGCTGCGTCAGTTTCAGGATTTGGATCACGAAGTTACATTCCTAATTGGTACAGGGACAAGCATGGTTGGCGACCCGTCGGATAAGGATAAATTGCGCGCCGTGCTGTCAAAGGAAGAGACGGAATACAACGCTCGTACGTATGCGGAGCAGGCCTTCGCCATTCTCGATCGCGAGAAGACCAAGATCCGCTTCAATCATGAATGGCTGCTTGACCTGAAACTCGCCGATATGATCAAACTTGGTTCGGCCTTTACGATTCAGCAATTCATTTCGCGGGAGAACTTCAAACTTCGTTGGGAGAAGGGCGACCCGGTGTATTTGCATGAAACCTTCTATGCGTTGATGCAGGGTTATGATGCGGTTGCCATGAATACGGACGTTCAAGTGGGAGGCAGCGACCAATTATTCAACATCATCACTGCCGGACGAAAATTACAGGAACTCTATGGTGAGCGCCCTCAAATCGGAATCCTCGTCAGCATCTTGCCGGGCACGGATGGCGTTGTGCGCATGTCGAAGTCACTGGGCAACCACATTCCAATTCATGCCACAGCCGAAGATATGTATGGCAAGGTCATGAGCATCCCCGACAACGTGATGGTGACCTACTTCAAACTCGCAACGCGTTATACGCCATCCCAGATTCGGGAAATCGAGTCTGCTTTGAAAACTGACGCACGGCATCCGCGCGACGTAAAGATGGAATTAGCACGCGAGGTCGTCGAGATATTTCATGGCAAAGCCGCAGCAGAGGAAGCCGAAGCACAATTCAGGCGAGTCTTTCAGGAACGGGAAGCACCAGAAGAAATGCCCGACTTTGCTTTACCAAAAGGCGCAACAGTGGTAGACGTTTTGTTGGGCGCCAGCTTGGCTGCCAGCAAGAGCGAAGCGCGCAGATTGATCGAGCAGAGAGGCGTCCGTCTGGACGGCCAAACGCTGGAGCACGGCGATGTTCCATTTCCGCATGCAGGAGTCTTGCAGGCGGGCAAACGCAAGTTTGTCAGAGTGAAATAGAAACACTTAGGGACACAAAAGGCACTAAGTGAACAAAGGCTCTATAATTTCTTTTTCTTCGCGACCCTTGTGTTCGAATCATATAAAAGAAAACGCGCCTCGCGGCGCAGATCTTCCCTCTTGAATTATTTAGCTACGATCGTGAGAGGCGTCGACGGGATTCGGACCCGTGATGAGGGTTTTGCAGACCCTTGCCTTACCACTTGGCCACGACGCCATTTTCTCTATATTATAAAATGAGGATTGCTGGTTTGCAATCCTCATCCTGAGCGGGCGATGGGATTCG
>DATJAH010000066.1:0-41455 GCA_035516425.1 Anaerolineales bacterium | reverse complement strand
CTCGGCGCGGAGGTGTGAAAGGTCATCAGCAAATTGGGTGTGTTCCAAAACGGATGCTCTTTGGGCAATGGCTCCTGTTGGAACACATCCAACACCGCGCCTGCGATTTTCTTTGATTTAAGCGCTTCAATCAAAGCGGATTCGTCGAGCGCGCTGCCGCGTCCAACGTTGATGAAGAGTGCGTGTGGTGGCAAAGCATTTAATAATGAAGCATCCACAATGTGACGCGTCTCGGATGTGTTGGGCAAAACACTGATGAGATAATCTGACCCTTTAGCAAAATCAATCAAGTGGTCGCCGTGGAAATAAACATCCACAGCGGGGCAGGATTCACTGGAATGCGTATAGCCGCGCACGTTCATATCAAAAACCTTTGCAGTGCGCGCTAGATGCGCACCGATGGAGCCGACACCAAGTAGTCCGATTATTTTTCCGCGCAACATGCCGGTAGTGCTTCCATCCCAACGATGCTCCTGCTGTGCTTGATAGCGTTCAAAGATTCGTCTTTCATGATTTAGCAAATATCCGAACACGTACTCGGACATCAAGCCGCCGAACACACCGCGCGCATTGGTCAAAATATAATCGCGGCGCAAGGATGGATCGAGCAATTGTTCCACGCCTGCATACAGGGATTGAACCCAACCTAAGTGCGGCAGACTTACGAGCAGATCGCGCATCAGCCGCGGTTCGCCAAACACGATTTCAAAATCTAAACCTAATGCTTTTGCTTCATCAATATGGGTTGCAGAGAAAATCTGAATCTCTGGCAACTTGGCTGACTCAAGCAGATGGTGATAGTCATCAGCCTGTTTGGATAGAATAAGAAGTTTACGCATTCCTCTACACAGATAATTATTTCTTCATTTGAAGTTGAATGTTCACGATTTGATCGCGTAATTCTACCGCCGCTTTGCGCGGATGATCGCTTCGAGAAATTCCACGCGAAACATTGATCAACATGCCGTGTCCATCTTGACGTAAGCCGACTCTCATTGCCGATTCCAAATCTCCGCCTTGAGTTCCGACTCCCGGAACGAGGAACCATAAGTCCGGCGCGGCTTCACGGACTCGTTTCAGCGCGTCGACATGAGTTGCGCCAACAACGAGACCGATATTATTTTTGGTATTCCATTGTTGCGCAAGTTTTGCCACATGAACATGCAATGGATCGCCCGATTCAAGAATCAAGTCCTGCAAATCACCTGAACCGGGATTGGATGTTTTGCATAAAAGGAAGATTCCCTTTTCTTGATTCTGAATGAATGGTTCAATCGAATCTTTTCCGAGATATGGACTCAACGTAGTGCAATCCACGCCGAGATTCTCGAAAGCAGATTTTGCGTATGCTTCGGCAGTGGACGCAATGTCGCCGCGCTTGGCATCGAGGATGATCGGAATCTTTGAGCCGAGTCGATTCGATTCTTCGTGAATGGCTTCGATGACTTGCTTGAGGGCGGTCCATCCCTGCGCGCCAAAGATTTCGAAGAACGCCGCGTTAGGTTTAAAAGCCGCGGCGTAAGGCGCAGTATGTTTAACGAGATTCAAGCAAAAGTCGAGAGCGGACGCGGCGGTGGGTTCCTTTAAGTCAGGAATGTGCGGATCGAGTCCAACACATAATAACGAGGAACAATCATCAACGCGTTTTTCAAGAAAAGAGAAAAAGGGTTCCATCATGATCCCTATTCACCATGGAGTCACAGAGTGCACGGAGTATTCTAAATTTTTTCTGTGTTCTCCGTGTCTCTGTGGCGAGACATTACGCTTTACCCAACACCATTGCCAGCAACGCCATTCTCACATACAGACCATATTCCATCTGGCGGAAATACGCGGCACGCGGATCATCATCGAAGTCGGGGCTGATCTCGCCGACGCGCGGCAGCGGATGCATCACGATCATATCTTTCTTCGCGGCCTTCATGATAGCGGGATCAATCACGTAGGCACCTTTGACCTTTTCATAATCGGCAGGATCTTCGAATCTTTCCTTTTGAACGCGCGTCACATATAGCACATCGGTCTCAGGTAAGACTTTTTCGAGGGAACCGAATTCGGCCTGCGGAACTTTTTTCTCGGCGACTTCTTCGATGACTTCCTTTGGCATTTTCAAAATATCCGGCGAGACGTAATTCAATTTGATGTTGTTGAAACTTGAAAGCAGGCGCGCCAGCGAATGAACCGTGCGACCATATTTCAGATCGCCGAGCATCGTGACAGTGAGATTATCGAGCCGCCCGATCTCCTCCTGGATCGTGAACGTATCGAGCAAAGCCTGCGTGGGATGTTCGCCCACGCCGTCGCCTGCGTTGATGACCGGCTTCTTCGCCGCCTTCGCCGCAATCGCTGCCGAGCCGGTTTCGGGATGACGCAGCACCATCACATCCGCATAACATTCGAGAGTGCGGACGGTATCGGGCAGGCTCTCGCCTTTCGATACCGACGAATACTTCACTTCGTTGATCGGGATGACAGAACCGCCGAGTCGTTCCATCGCGGCAGTGAATGATGACGAGGTGCGCGTGGATGGTTCATAAAAAAGATTGGCAAGGATTTTTCCTTTGAGCAGATCGAACGTGCCGATGCGCTCGACCATGCCGCGCATCTCGTGCGCCACGCCGAAAACGTATTCGAGGTCGTCGCGCGTGAACTGCTTGACGGACAGAATGTCCTTGCCATACCAATCGGCGTTTTTGTTTTCGCCGAACGGCAGGTGAGGGGATGAAGATTGAGTGGGCATAAGTTAGTCTCCTAGTCTGTTGGTTTGATAGTTCGATCGTTTGATAGTTTTGTGGTTCGATAGTTGTTACTCGATATTCGGAAATCGGGAGTTGGTTCAGGTTGAAATTGAATCTCGATCATCGGATATCGTTGTTGCTTCATTCTTTCTCTGCTCGGACTCGCGCGACGGGTGAAGTGGATTCTGTTTCAATCGGCTGTAATTTTTAGCGCGTCTCCACAACCTTGGGAACCTTTTTCCAAGTAATACAATTTATTTCCGCTACGCAAACAATGTTCCAAAAGTTCTTCAAAAGATTTGGCAATTACTTTACATTCACCAGGAACGCCATACGTTTCGTGGAAGCAATCAATTAAATTCCATTGACCATTTTTCTTTGAAGCGCGATCAACAGCAATATAATTACCATCCATAACATCGCAAATGGTAAACCATGAATTAGGGCCATCGTTTTTGTAATGTTTTCCGTAAATATCTAATCCTGTAATTTGCATTTCACGAACAGTTACAAAGCGATCTATCCATCCTCCGGCATAGGTAAATAGCTTTACAGTTTTGTATTGGTGATAAAACTCTTTTAAATCTGACGGCAACTCAAAGCCACAATTCTTTTCAAAATCATCTATTGCCGATGAATTGTCGGTGAATACAAAAGCAAGGCTCTTTTCAATTTCCGCGATTAAATCTTCATGCATATGCTTAAGCCCTCACATTCCTTCCAAAACCTTTTTCCACGAGCACCTTGCCATCTTTGAACGCTTCACGGCCACGCAAAAAGACGCGCGTTACGCGTCCCTTCACCTTCCAGCCTTCGAACGGAGTCCAACCGCAACGAGTGAATTGATGCGCGGCTTTGATTTCGTATCCGGCGTCTTCGTCCACTTCAATCCATGTTTCGGGTTGTTCTGGAAGCCCAAATATTTTTCTTGGGTTAGTGTACATCCTTTGAATAATATCGGGAATCGTGAGTTGGGATTCGGAAACGGCGGTTAGCAATAACGGCAGCGCGGTTTCCAATCCCGGAAATCCTGGCGGAGGAGTCTCTGAATCTTTTTCTTCCAACGTGTGCGGCGCGTGGTCGGTGGCGAAACAATCAATCACAGCCATGTTTTGCCGTAAAGCATCAACATCTTCTTTTGTTGCAAGTCTTGGTCTCACTTCACCGCGCCCTACGTGACCATGAGAGATAGCGGGGATATCTTCTTTCGCTAAGAATAGGTGATGCGGTGTGACTTCGCACGTCACTTTGATTCCCTTTTCCTTCGCGGCTTTGATCAGCAGAATTTCTTCTTTCAATGAAACATGCGCGATGTGAATGGGACGATCATAGATCGCTGCGAATAAGATCGCGGCGGCCATGCTTCGGCTTTCAGCGTGGACAACGATTGGATATTGCTTTGGATATTTTTCAAAGTGTGGCATCCAAAGAGTCATATCGTTCAAGCGCAACTCACCGAAGGTTGAGTCAAGATACATTTTCAACCCCGCGGCTTTGTGCGCTAGTGATGGAACAATCTCTGCATTATCCGGTCCCGCGCCGAGGAATTGAGCATGATCGCAACGCGCTTTTTCTCTCGCCGCATCAAGCGCCATATCGAGTGTCGAAGCATCGAATATCGGCGGCTTCGTATTCGGCATTGCCAAGATCATTGTGAATCCGCCCGCGAGCGCGGCTTGAGTAGCGGTGTCCCAATCTTCTTTGTGAGTCTGACCGGGTTCGCGCACGTGAACGTGAGGGTCAATCAGGCCGGGAAGTTTGATCATGTGGTTCCTTTATATGTCACCCTGAGCATAGCGAAGGGTCTCGATTTTGTAACCCAGATGTTTCGCTTTGCTCCGCATGACATTCGCTGACGATAGATAAAAAAAAGAGCCGCTAAAAAGCGACTCTTCAAAAGGGAAAAGAAAAATTCAATTCAACGGAATCAACTAACAGGTCATGCAAGAAGCGTTTTCTCATTTCGGGCTGATTCTATGCAGCCGGAAGATTCTGTCAAGGGCAGTCTTGGAGGCGGCGAATAAGGATAATCGTCACTGGGAGGCCGAAAAGAGCAAATGATATAATCCGCCGCACTTATCTTTGCAAGGAGAAAATCATGACATACACCAACGTAAAAGTCCCGGCGGGCGGGGCCAAGATTTCCATCCAGGATGGGAGGTTACAGGTTCCCGATAATCCCATCATCCCTTTCGTCGAGGGTGATGGCACGGGCCGAGACATTTGGCGGGCCTCGGTGCGCGTGTTCGACGCGGCGGTCGAAAAAGCGTATCAGGGCAAGCGCAAGATCCATTGGATGGAAGTCTATGCGGGCGAAAAATCCTTTAAGATGTTCAACTCGTGGCTGCCAGATGAAACCACCGAAGCGTTCAAGGAGTTCCTGGTGGGGATCAAGGGCCCGCTCACGACCCCGATCGGAGGCGGCATCCGTTCATTGAACGTGGCGCTGCGGAAATTGCTCGATCTGTACGTTTGTCAGCGGCCGGTGCGTTATTACAACGGCGTGCCCTCGCCTGTGAAACATCCCGAATATGTGGATATGGTCATCTTCCGCGAGAACACGGAGGATATTTACACCGGCGTCGAATTCCAGTATGGCACGGAGGACAATAAAAAGTTCAAGCAATTGTTCAAGGACGCCTTCCCGAAGGAATATGCCAAGCTGCGCTTCCCCGATACGGCGGGGATCGGCCTCAAGCCCATCTCCGTGGAAGGAACCGAACGCCTGGCGCGTGCCGCGATCCAGTGGTCTCTGGACAACAAACGCAAGAGCGTGAACTTCGTTCATAAGGGGAATATCATGAAGTTCACCGAAGGCGCCTTCAAGGATTGGGCCTATGCGGTCGGCAAGCGCGAGTTCCGAAATCATGTCGTGACGGAACGCGAAAGCTGGGTTCTGGGCAACAAGGAAAGGAATCCGAAATTGTCCGTCGAAGAGAACGCCAAGCTGATCGATCCCGGCTTTGAGATGATGTCGCCTGACCAACAGAACGACATCAAGAAGGAAGTGGAGGAGGCGCTGAAGCTGTGGCCGACCCACGGTGATGGCAAATGGAGAAGCAAGCTGATGTTGAAAGATTCGATCGCCGATGTGACTCTTCAATTCATTGTCATCCGCCCCAAGGATTACGACGTGATCGCCACCATGAACCTCAACGGCGATTATCTCTCCGACGCCCTGGCCGCGCAGGTCGGTGGAATCGGAATCGCTCCGGGTGCGAACATTAATTACGTCACGGGTCACGCCATCTTCGAAGCGACGCATGGCACCGCCCCGAAATACGCCGACCTCGATAAGGTCAACCCCGGTTCAGTGATCCTCTCCGGCGAAATGATGCTGCGCTATATGGGCTGGACCGAGGCCGCGGACCTGATCGTCAAAGGCATGGAAGGCGCCATCCATGCCCGCACCGTCACGTATGACTTTGCACGTCTGATGGACCATGCCACTGAAGTCAAATGCTCGGAGTTCGGTGAGGCGATCATCAAACATATGTGAATCAAGGAAACGAAAAAGAAGGCCGTCTCAAAATGAGATGGCCTTCTGATTTCAAGTGGGAAACCGATCAGGGCGTCGGTGTCACCGCGGGCGTTGCGGCCAAGCCCGCTCCCGGCGTCGAAGAGGTTGAGAGCTTCGCGGCATCTGCGGCGGTTTGCGGCATGCCAGCCATGATCCAGCGCACGAACACGTCAACAATATCCGGCGTCAGATGACCATTCGGCGGCATGGCGCGAATCAGGGTCTGCGATGGGTTATTTGGATCGGGTATGGGATGGCCTTGAATCACCTGCAGCAAATAACTGTTTGCATTGCCTGCGACCACATCATTCGTCTTATGGTCGCCCGTATTGAGAATATCGGCATAGGAATCCATCAAGAAATTATTATTGGTCTGACCCAGGCGGTGACACGAGATGCAATACCGGTTGACGATCGGCTGGATATGCACCGCGTAGGATGGAACTTCGCCCGCAGCCAGGGGCGGAAAGAGCGGCTTGAGCACCGGCGCGGTAAAACGATCATCCCATGAATAACGCATGAAGGTCACGATGTTGTCAATATCGCTCGTGGAAAGCTGACCGCCATAGGCCTTGCCAAACGGGGTCATGCCCGCCTCGGGGCGACCATAGGCAATGACCTGGGCCAGCGCCGCGTCATCCAGCGTGTACAAAACATCGGTGCTGTGAATGGCCGGGATGAGTTTTCCCTCCAGGCCCTGCACGCCGGTGATCTGCGTGACCGAACCGTCCGCGCCATGGCAGCTGGTGCAGTTCGCGGAATATAGATCCTGGCCCGCCATGATTTGATCTACCAGCGTGGTGGCAACTGCGGTCGTTTGTGTGGACGGCTGGGGGAACATCGCCAGCACGGCACCGGTCAATCCGACGGTCAAGATGGCTGAAACAACGGTTGTCCAAATCATGGTAGGCGTGGGGGTATTCTTGAATGCAAAGCTCATCAGAAACAACAGAATGATCGCCACAACGGGAATCACCAAACCGGCAGCGGCTTGGAGCAGACCGGGCGTGGTGGACCCGTTGCTTAATACGGTCGGGACATCGGCCATCAGAGTCAGCATCACAATATCGACCACGATGATCGCCATGACGGAGATCGGCAGGACGCGCTTTCCATAATATCGATCCGGGCTGCGGTCAATGAAAGGCATCAGCGCCAGAATGAGAACGGCCAGGCCGGGCACGATCACGGTGGCAAGCCATTCGATTTTTCCCAATACCGGAATCTGTCCGTAGAGCGCCAGGAATTTAAAGAGAAAGAGGAAATACCACTCAGGGCGCGGAATATAGGTGGTATCACTCGGATCAACCCTGGGTTGGGAATCGACGCCGAGGAAGGTTGCCAATAGAATCAACAGGATGAAGATTCCCAAAGATACGATCAGATCTTTGAAGATGCTGTCCGGCCAGAAACGCTCACCCCGGTTGAGCTCTTGCTGGTAACGCTTGTTGATTTTTTGTTTGGTTTCGTTGGTCAAAGCACCCTCCTTAGTCCTGCCTCGATGGGAAGTGGGACTCGCCATGTTTGATGATGAGATACAGATGGACACCAATTAAACCCGCCAAGGCGGCGGGCAGCATCCAAACATGGGCAGCGAAGAATCGCTGTAAGGTCAGGGCGCTCAGGTCCGGGCCGCCGCGCAGGGCTTTGAGGATGAAATCACCGATAAATGGCACGCTGCCGGCAATTTGCGTGCCGACGGTGGTTGCCCAATACGATTGTTGATTCCAAGGCAGGAGATAACCCGTGAATCCCATGCCCAGCGTGAGGATGAACAATCCAATGCCGACCAGCCAGGTCAATTCACGTGGATATTTAAAGGAAGCGGTTACAAATACGCGTATCATATGGATGAAGACCACCAACACCATCAAGGTCGCGCCCCAATGATGGATGCCGCGGATCAGCCAGCCGAAGGCGACACCGTTCATGATGTAGTTGATGCTGTCGTAGGCGTGATCCGGCGAAGGGGTGTAATAGACCATCAGGAAAATTCCGGTCACGCCTTGCAGGATGAATAAAAACAAACTGGCCGAGCCGAGCGTGTTCCACCAAGTTCCCGTGGGTTCTGGGCGGTCGAGCAGGTTTTTGTAAAGGTCATTTAATCCAAGGCGTTCGTCGAGCCATTCATAGGCTTTTTTCCACATGGCTAGCTTTCCTTGTAATAAATTTCGAGCGTGCCGTCATTGGTCAGGCGGAAGTCGGTATATCGGTCGAGAGCACGCGGCGGCGGGCCAGCCAGCACGGTGCCATCGACGCTGAACTTCCCGTCATGGCACGGACAAATGAATGCCTGCGCATCCGCATGCCAGTTGACCGTGCAGGCCAAATGCGTACAGCGGCTGTTGAAAATGATCAGATCGTTTGGGTTATCCGATTTGCGAAGCACAAACCCGCCATGACTGGTGGATGTGCGCTCCCAGCCATTGACCTCTACGATCGCGAAGGAGAATGGATAGGGCTTGCCGACTGGCATGTCCGCAAGTTTGCCGATGGAGATCCATGAGTCTTTCGCACTCGACTGGAAGGCGGGGTCGAGCAAATAGGCAATGGCCGGCACCCCCAGCACCACTCCGATGATACCTCCGACAACGCCTGCCACGGCGATAAAAAAGCCGCGGCGGCTGATATCCTCTTCAGGCATAACACCTCCACGAATTCGAGCTGCGGTATTGTGGATATAGAAATAAACCTACCATCGCATTATGGCTGCCAATTATACGGCTAGTCCGGTTAAAGGCGCATAAGGATTATAAGAGTCCGGACGCTCTTTCCTAGAGGAAGTGTGGACTGAAATAACGAGGATGATTGTCACTTTCTTCGCAGGTTCCTCAACACGAGGTAAAATAGGGTCTCATGCTTTGTCTTTCAAGGAGGCACAGATGGGCTTGAAAAGAAACGTCAGCCTGGCGACGGCCCTGAGATATAAAGGCCAGGGCCCGATGCTGACGTATGTTCTGCATCGCATCGGTGGGCTGGGCATGGTCATCTTTATCACAATACACATCCTGTCATCATTCGTGGGCGGAAAGGTCGGGGTCTTCACCAACTCCATTTACGAAAACTGGATCTTCCAAATTTTCATTTTTTTCTTTGTCTTGTTCCATGCCATCAACGGCTTGCGCATCACCATTCTTGACTTGTTCCCGACGCTGATCGAGCATCAGCGCGAAGCCGTCTGGATCGAGTGGGCTGTGTTCCTGCCCGTTTATGGCATGGCGCTTTACGTGATTGTCCGTACCGGATTGGGAGGCTGATGTGACGACCCAGACCAAATCAAGAACGGTGCCCATTACGAAGCGCGGCCTCAATTTTGAAATGATGATGTGGATCTTCACGCGCCTGACCGCGCTGGCCATGTACGCGTTGATTCTCTTCGCGATCATCGGCGCATTGATCATGGGCGCACGCACGCAAATGAATCTGGCGGACGTCCTGCGCTGGGGTTTCATGCCCAATGTCACTCACGTGCAAAACACCAACGTGCCCAGCCTGGCTCCGTGGTCGTCACCATTTTGGAAAGTGGTCGCGAGTTTGCTGCTTTTGATCGCCGCCGCACACGGCGTGCATGGATTGGTCGTGATTTGCGATGATTACATCGTCAAACCGTTGGGACGTAAGATCGTTCGCTATATCAGCATCGTCTTCATGGTGTCGATGATGCTGATCGGCATTTCTGTGATTTGGACTTCCTAGGCTAGGAGTTCTTGCATGGCAAACGTTCATCAATTTGATGTAGTGGTGGTAGGCGCAGGCGGCGCGGGACTCATGGCCGGCCTCTATGCGTCGCGCGGTGCAAAGACGGCTGTGATCAGCAAGCTGTATCCGACGCGCTCGCACACGGGCGCGGCGCAGGGCGGCATCAGCGCGGCGTTCGGCAATACCGAAGAGGATCATCCCGAATGGCATACCTATGACTCGGTCAAAGGCTCGGATTATCTCGGCGACCAAGACGCCATCGAGTTCATGTGCAATGAGGCCATTGACGCGGTGCTCGAGCTTGAACACATGGGCCTGCCATTTGACCGCACGCCGGAAGGCCGGATCCTGCAACGCAACTTTGGCGGGCACACGAACAATGTGACCGGCAAGCCAGTCCGGCGCGCCTGTCACGCCGCGGACCGCACCGGCCACATGATTGTTCAAACGCTCTATCAACAATGTTTAAAGAACAAAGTCAATTTCTTCGATGAGTATCAGGTGCTCGATCTACTGTTGGTGAACGGCAAAGCCGCGGGCGTGGTGGCGGTGGAATTGGCAACCGGTGAACTTCACACGTTTCATGCCAAAGCCGTAATCTTTGCGACCGGAGGGCACGGACGCATTTTCGAAGTGACCTCGAACGCCTACGCCTATACCGGCGATGGGGCGGCCATCGCCTGGCGATGCGGTCTGCCGCTCGAAGACATGGAGTTTTTTCAATTCCATCCGACCGGAATTTACAAACTCGGTATTCTCATCACGGAAGGCGTGCGCGGTGAAGGCGGTGTGCTGATCAACGGCAAGGGCGAACGCTTCATGACCAAGTACGCGCCGCATGTGAAGGATTTGGCTTCGCGCGATGTGGTCAGCCGCGCCATCTATACTGAGATCCGTGAAGGACGCGGCGTCAACGGCCAGAATTACGTCTATCTCGATGCACGTCCCGAATCGGTGATGAAGTATGCCGCGGAAGACGGCCGGACCAATCCTGATGGCTCGCCGTACAAAATCACCGCGGAGGAATTGCTGAAGAAACTTCCCGACATCGTGGATTTCAATCGCGTCTATCTCGGCATCGACCCGATGACGCAGATGATGCCAATCCAGCCGACGGCACATTACACCATGGGCGGCATCCCGACCAACAAATTTGGTGAAGTCGTGGTCGATGACCAGAACACAGCGTATCCCGGACTGTACGCGGCGGGCGAATGCGCCTGCGTTTCCATCCACGGCGCGAATCGACTGGGCACAAACTCGTTGCTCGATTTGGTCGTATTTGGAAAACACGCGGGTTTGCGCGCCGCCGAATACGCCAGGCAGGCCGACCTCCAGAATTTGCCGGATGATCCAACCGAGGGAGCACGCGCCCAGTTTGACGGACTCCGCAGCGGGTCCGGGAAAGAGAACGCCTTCGATATCAGTCGTGAGATGAAGAAGGTCATGTTCGAGGATGTCGGAATTTATCGCAACGAGAAAGGCATGAAATCCGCGCTGGAAAAAATCGCGGAATGGAAGGAGCGCTTCAGGCACGTTCGCATCACGGACACAGGCAGGATTTTCAACACAGAATTGTTGAATGCGTGGGAACTGGGGAACATGCTGGATGTTTCCGAAGTGATCGCCGAATGCGCCTTGAATCGGACCGAATCGCGCGGCGGACATTCGCGTGAAGATTTCCCGAACCGCGACGATGTCAACTGGCTCAAGCATACGCTGGCTTGGAAGAAGGACGGCAAGATCGAGATCGGATATAAGCCAGTCGTCATCACAAAATATCAACCCAAAGAACGCGTTTATTAGTAGAGGCTGCCATGCAGGTAACACTAAAAGTCTTCCGTTACAACCCTGAGAAAGATCGGCGTGGTCATTACGAAACCTACAATCTCGACGTCGAAGAGACCGAGCGCATCCTGGATTTATTGGAATTGGTCAAGGGACATCTTGATGGAACCTTGTCCTTCCGCCGCTCCTGTGCACACGGAGTGTGCGGCTCGGATGCGATGCGCATCAATGGACGCAACATGCTGGCGTGCAAAACGCTGGTGCGTGATGTCGGCGATCGGATCACGGTCGAGCCTTTGCTTGGGTTGAAGATCATCAAGGATTTGATCGTGGATATGGAGCCGTTCTTTGACAACTACAAAAGAGTTCTGCCCTGGTTCGTCAACGACTCGCCGCTCCCCCCCGACGGAAAAGAACGTCTCCAATCGCCCGAGCAGCGCGCCCGCTTCGACGAAACGACCAAGTGCATTTTATGTGCGGCCTGCACCACATCCTGCCCATCGTTCTGGGGCAGCGACGATTATCTCGGTCCGGCTGCCCTGGTCACCGCTCATCGCTTCATCTTCGACAGCCGAGACGAAGCCGCCGCGCAGCGATTGCAGATCATCAGCGAAACCTCGGGCTTGGCGCGCTGCCACACGGCGTATAACTGCACGATGGCCTGCCCGCGCGAGATTCACATCACAAAGGCCATTGGCGAATTGAAGCTGGCGACGCTGACCGGCAAAGTAGATTAGCTTTTGATCCATAACGGTTGAGTGACAGGCCGCGTGATGAACGCGGCCTGTTTCATTAATTAACCACATTCAGACTCTATTCAATTTGGATAAAAATGGTAGAATAACCTTACAAAAAAGAAAGGTGGAAAACGATGAACAATCGGTTCTTTATTGGTTCATTCAGCCTGATGGCCTTAGCGGTGCTTTTGGCCAGCGCGGTGTCTCCTGTTGCCGTCTTCGCCGATGGAGGCACGCCGCCGCCAGCGGTTCCGGCAACCGGCGGGCGGAATCCGAGGACCACTCGCCCACCCGATTCTCTCCCGCAGCTCCCACCCGGGACGAAAGTGATCATCACTGATCCAAATGGAAACGATCTGCCCTTGGGAAGTCAGGCGGCGGCTGATCTCCTGGCTAGCGGCGACCCCGTCTGGTGTCCCGGTACCTATGATGGCAGCCATTCGGGTTATACCCTGCCGGGTGGGTCAGGGTGTACAGGCTCGTTTTCTGAATTTAACAGTACGGGCGGTCTACTAGCCGAATTGCAATCCAACCCCACAATATATAGCGGGAACGGCACGATCTACATCGAATACACCTACGTGCCCGGCAGCGACGATGCCGGCGGGGTCACGCTGAATGGCAGTTCCCTGCAGAGCGGCGGAGCCAACGGAAACCTTGGGTCCATCGTCTTACAAGGCGGCTGGAACTTCGGAACCAACGCCGTCAGCAGTGTCCAAAACTACACGGATTTTGGCGCCGCGCCTCTGGCAGTCACCGGTTGGAGCGGCGACGTAACCATCAACAATATCACGATATCCAACGCATCGAGCATAGGCCTTACCGTTCAAACCACAGGGAAGATCCGTCTTCATCACGTGAACTCGACTGAAAATTCAGGCGGCGGCGCCTCCTTGAACAATATAGCGGGCAGCAGCAGCAGCATCAGCGTGGACGACAGCAGTTTCGACAATGACGCCTTGGGCGGCCTGGTGGCAAGCTCCAGCGGCGACATCACGTTGACCGGTGTCACGGCCAGCAACAATCCTGGCGACTACGGTGCTTTGCTGGAAAACGATCTGGGCGGCGGCTCCATTCAAGTGACCTCAAGCACGTTCAGCAATAACGGGATCGAGCTAAGTAATGGGCATGGCCTGATTGCGAACTCCAATGGCGATATCATGCTGAAGGACGTCACTGCCAGCGGCAATGGGTACGATGGTGCCTATCTGGAGGACGATTACGGTACCGGCTCCATCAGCATTCGCTCCAGCTACTTTGACGGCAACGGCAATAATGGTCTGGAGGCGTATTCCAACGGCGACATTACCCTGCAAAACGTCACGACCGACAACAACGGCGGGAACGGTGCACAGTTGGGGACTCCTTGCTTCTTTTACTACGAATACGAAGACGGATGTGACGCCATCACGACCGGCACAGTGACTGTGAAGAACAGCAGTTTCAACAATAATGAGGGCAACGGCAGCCAGGCCGATTGCCTGATCACGCTGTGCGGAGGAGGCTTGTTCGTCTATACTGCAGGCGAGGTCCAGCTCACCAATGTACAGGCCAGCTTCAATGCCCAGGATCAGAGCCTGGACGGCTTCGGCGCCGGAGCCGTGATCTTCAATCTTTTCGGAGACAGCCCGGTCGAAATTAAAGGCACCAATGTTTTCAGCCAAAACGGACTGGTGGGTCTTTTTGTCTGGTCGGATTCCGACATCAATGTATCGGGGGTCACAGCCGATGCCAACGGCGATGGGGGCACGTTTTTGACTAATTCCGACCTCTTCCTAGCCAGTTTTGGCTCGGGAAATAGTATCAATGTTTCCAAAAGCCACTTTGACAACAATTCTGAGGTCGGCCTGGGGTTGGAAGCAGCCGGCAACGCCAACGTGTCTTGCAGCAGTGCGGACAACAACGATACCGGTGTGAGCGGTGACGTGCCAGGCACGTTTAAATTAAACAGCTTTGAACTAAACGGCAATACCACGGCGAACTCTGTGCATTCTGGCGCGCTGGTGGTCCATAGCTCAAATTGCAGCTCAAACGGCGGATCCATATCGGGGCCGCCCTACAATGTGATCCCGATACCCGACACTGGCGGCCCAAGCAATGCATTGGATTGCGCCGACTACACGGGCACGGAACTGGTCCTGCCCAATGGGGATATGGCGCTTTTGCCATGCCCGATCGGCGCCAGCGCCTCGTTGGTACATATCCTGCAGGCTAAGCTGCCCGGCTCCCTCAATGGAAAATACACCTTCGTCTCCGCCGTCAACCTCGATGTGACCCCCTCTCTGAGCGGCACGGCCACCGTCAGCTTCAAGATCCCGGCCGCAGAAGAAGGGTCCACGTTTGCCATCCTGCATTGGAATGGAACAGAGTGGGTGAATTTGGGCGGCTCCGCGACTCCCCCCGGTTATTTCAGCGTTGACACAAGTTTGAGCGGCGACTTCTTGCTCGTCACTCAATAGCTTTCCTTTCATTCCCCTATTCCATCACATTTTCCCCGCGTTCGCGCAGAGGCTGCCCGTTACTTTTCGGACAGCCTCTGTTTCATTAATTAAGAACAGGAAGGCCGTGGTGCCTCAATAGAAAATGTAACTATTGGGGTATCGTTGCCTCAAAAGAAAAGGTTACCGAGATAATTTCCACAGCTGGTCGACTTTCCGATCGATCGTAGTGCGGAGGAGGACGGGGTTGAGACGGACATAAAGGTTGGTTAAACGAGCTTTGGCTTCGAGAGGAACATTGGCGGAAGCTAGGACACGTTGATAGGGAGTAGCGGCTGTATCATAGCGTTTGATGAGCTTATTGTCCACATGTTGTTTCGCAACCAATTTTAGAACGGGTTGGAAGAAGTTGACATACAGGCGCAAGTCCTGATAGATCTCTTGCAAGAGCAGGGCTTGGGCTTGCGTGTCCAGGCGATCATAACCAATCCAGCGGCGCACCACAGACCAGTTTTTTTGCTCGACATGAGCCTGATCGTTCTTATGATAAGGTCGAGAACGAGTGAAGGTGATTTTCTGATAATCGCAGTAGTGATAGAGCAAGTCATTGATGAATTCCGTGCCGTTGTCCGAGTCAATGCCCAACAGGGCAAAGGGCAACTGGGAACGCATGCCTTGGATGGCGCTGAATACGGTTTGTTTGGTGCGTGGCAGGATGGTTAGGCATTCGGTCCAGCCCGTGGACACATCGACACACGTCAGCGTATTCACAAATTGACCCTCGGCTGTGTCACCACAATGAGCCACCAAGTCGATTTCCAGGAAGCCTGGCTTTTCCTCATCCCAAGGAGTGTAGGTATGGATCGGAATAGCTTTTTTTAAGAGGGTGCCGGGCTTGGTGGTGCTCAACCCGTGAGGGCGTATCTTCCGTGCTGTGCCCAAGCAGCGGTCGATAGTCGCCCGACTCATTCCGAACAGGAGTTTTTCGGTCTCCGCTGAAATCGTCAGGGCTCCCAGCCGCTTCAGGATTCTCACCATCTCCGGCAGGAAGGGTTGCAGCCTCCTGGAACAGATGCGCCCACACACCTCCCAGATCTGTTCTAATGCAATCACCACATCCCCTTGATAAACCTTTTTGCGTCCCTTCTTCCGAATCAGTCCTTTGCCTCTCGAGTACTTCAAGACCCGAATGGCATATTTCCGATGATAGCCTGTGGCGGCTACCAATTCATCTAGGATGCGTTGTTTCTCTTTTCGCTTTGCAGCTACATATCGTTCACGAACGACTTCCAGTAATTCCTTCTTACTTTGTTGACTCATCATGGCTTCCTCGGCTTCACCTTTCGGTTTCGCCGCTAGGGTAACCTTATTTCTGAGGCAACGTTGACTCCACTGCAAAAACTTGTACTTTAACAAGCCAAATATGGTTCTGAAGGCCGGGGTCAGCTAATCGAAGAGTTCACAAGCGGCCTACAAGAGGCGAAAAAAGAATCCTTGGAGCGATTTGATTGGCTTATCGCTATCAGGTGGCGCTGGATGCGCCGCACGTTGATCATCCCTGCTGAGCCGATCATCAAGCAGGTCATACGAAATAAACCACGCACGGGTAGCTTGCCAGACGGGAAAGGATGCTTGAGCGAACGGACTGTTGCTTCGATAGCCGCTCGCAGATTATGGGGTTCTGTCTTCTGGATCTCTCTACGGCGTCGGCGTTGAGAAGAATGGGCGCTGACCCAGTTGACATACAACTGGTGACGTCCATCTCGTTTTCCGACAACGGTTGGACATTTTTGAGCTTGCCAGAACGGACAGGCTTGACAAAGGGTTGGATCGAAGTAAGCCACCAAGCCTTTATTCAGGCGACCCGGATATAAGGCTACTTGCTGTTTTTGAGGACAGGTGATCTGCGCCGGTTTGGCCTCTTCATCCAATTGGATGGCGAAATCGGACAGGCTGAGCTTGTGATGATCTGGATTGTGCCCCCGCAGCCCGGTCTGAATTTGGGTGACGTGCAGATTTTCTAATACTACATCGGGTCCTGGTCCGCTATGACCCCCATCTGTAAATAGAGTGTCCAAGTTCGTGCGCTGTTTCAAGTGAGGAAGGGCCTGCTCTAACAAGTCTGTGTCATCGGTATGATTGGGAGCAACCTGCACTTTGGTGATCAGCTGCAATGTATTCTCTGGGTCGCAGGTCTCTGTCACGTTGGCCACGTAGCCTCGATAACCTTTGCCAGCCTTCCGCCGAAACGTGGCTTCTAGATCGTCCGGAGATTGTAAGCTGGCGGCGCTTAGCTCGCGACCGATTTTCGTCGCCACCTTGTCTCCCTCCAGCTTGAAGTGCTCGTGGAACACTCGCTCCAATACCCGGTAGATGGGATCTTCGCCATAGCCTGCAGCCAACTCACTCAGCAAGCGCTGCATGAACTCGCCGATCTGTTGGATGTGTGCAGCATTTTCTTCGCGCCTCAGACGGTACACGTACTGCCCAGCAGACCCCTGCAGGTAGGGAGTCAAGGCTTCGTGGTAATAGGTCTGATCGTCTGCATTCAACATACGGTGTACTCGCTGCAGCACCTCGACCAATAACTGCAGCCGTCCCATCTCGCGAATATTGCTCCCGACTTGGGTGCTATCCATCCGTTGCAAACCAGCCTTCAATTGAAAAGCTGCAATTTGTTGGTCGGTTACCTGCTCGAAGGCTTGATCCAACAAATTCACCCCCTGCTCTTGCATATAGCGGCTCAGCCGTTCGCGAAAGTAGTACAGCGTGCGCAGATCAAAATATCCCCTGCCAAATTCATCGTACCCCAACGCATAACGTACTTGCAGATCATAAAGAAAGGCGTCATACATTTCTTCATCCGACCAACCAAAGCCCGCCTTCAAATATTCCAATCCCACCAACACATTTACTGGAACATTCGGCCGAGAGGGCATGTCCGCATAAAGTACGGAAAAAGGGCTTTCGTCGAGTCGAGAAAAGAACTCCCGATAAAATACGCCAGCCCAAGATATATCTAGCCGCTCGCGTAATTCCTCTGGCAATTCATTAACACTTGAGATCAGAACCGGTTGGAGGTGAAGCTTGTTCTTCTTGAACATGATTTAGACCTTTGCCTTGGTATTGGCCTCATTATATTAAGAAACCTGCTCTCTGAGGAGGGTCCAATTTCGACGATAATTGTCGCGTAGTTTTTGCAGTGGAGTCAACGTTATCCCCTAAAGTAACATTTTATGTGAGGCAATGCGAAGGCTCGTTCAATTCGGATAAAAATGATATAATTGCCTTGCAAAATTGAAAGGTGGCAAATTCAATGAATGGTCGGCGTTTTATCGGTTCAGTCAGCCTGATCGCATTAGGGGTGCTCTTAGTCAGCGCAGTATTTCCGGTTGCAGTTTTCGCCGATGGCGGCATGCCGCCACCGACAGGTCCAGCCTCTAGCGGGCGAGGTCCGAAGAGAGCCGCCCCGCCGAATCCGTTCTCCCAACTCCCGCCCGGGACTAAAGTTATGATCATCGGTTCAGACGGGAACAAGCTGCCCCTGGGAAGCGCGGCGGCAGCGGCGTTGCTCACCAGCGGCGACCCGATTTGGTGCCCAAACACCAGTGCCCCGCTGGCCGGCGTGAATGGCTGCACCTCCTCCTATACCAACCTATACCTCCTCATTAATGACATCAATACTGCGGTCATCGCCCAGCCAAGCAAGGACGGCACGATCTGGATCGAAGGCGGATCCGATGCCTCCTCATCCGATATCACATTGGACGGCAGCGCCCTCGGCACTTGGGCTCAGTACAGCTTGACGCTGCAGGGCGGCTGGGATGGGACGAGCCTCGGCGGCGTAAGCGGCACTTCCGATTTTTTAAAGCCGATCAGCATCACCAATTGGAAGAACACCATCACCATCAAGGACCTGACTGTCGGCAGCACCTCCGGCAGCGGCCTGACGGTCGGTACCAGCGGCAACGTCAGCTTGGAGAACGTCAGCAGCCACGACAACGGCTTGGACGGGGCTGACATCGCCAGCGGCGCAGACGTCTATCTGTCGGACAGTTCGTTCAACAACAACGGTGGCGGCTATGCCGTCTTGGAATCCACGGACCCCGACACAGGCGCGGACGTGCATACGGCCGTGGCCGGGGATGGCCTGTCCGTGACGGCAGCCGGCGACATTAACCTGACGAACGTGGACGCCAATTCAAATTCTGGCAGGGGGGCGGTCTTGACCTCCACGTCTGGCGGCATCGACGTGACCGGCGGCAATTTCAACGACAACGGCACTGTCGGGTCGTTCACGATCAAAACGGGGACCGACCTGCCGGAGTCGGAGGGTGCGACCCTGACCATCGCTTACCTCGAGCTTTTTGGAGGCGACGGTCTGGATGCCACGACGACGGCGGACAGCAGCGACAGCAGCGTGACCCTGGATCAGGTGATCGCCTCCGGCAACCTGGGCACGGGCGCCTCGCTGGACAGCGCCTGGGGTGCCAGCGTGACGGACAGCAGCTTCGACCAAAACGGGGACACGGCGCACACGCTGATCGACAACGAAACGAACTCCTATCCTGTGAGCGTTTTTGGAAACACGTTATACGTGACCATCACCTCAGAGACACAGAATTACGATACAGGACCGGGCCTGAACGTCTCGACGGCGGAGGATGCCAGCTTCAGCAATGTCTCGGCTGCCGATAACGGCGGGGCGGGCGCGGTGATCAGCAGCGGAGCGGGCGGGGTGGAGGTCAGCGGCAGCAGCTTTGACAGCAACGGCACGTCGCCGTCCTCATACTACAGTTCCAGTTCCTGCGCCTGCATCTTCGCCTCTTCTTCAAGTTATACCCGCAGCAAGAACGGGGCGGACGGGCTGGACGTTAGTGCGCCGAACGGCCCGGTCAGCGTGCAGGAGACGGAGGCGGACGGCAACGGCGCGGCCGGCTCCAGCATCCGGGGAGCCAATTTCGATGATGGGGATGCCGTCAGTATCTACTCTAGCGATTTCAGCGGCAACGGCTTCGTCGGCGTTTACAATGAAAGCGGCGGCTCAGGTTACAGCACACCGAGCACCAGCCAGAGCAACGACAACGGCCTTGACGCGTACGCAGACGGCGAGTTGCAGCTGACCGGCGTGACGGCCTCCGGCAACGCCGCAGGCGGAGCCTATGTCGGCCAGGGCGGCGACCTGATCATCACCAGCTCCACATTCGATTCGAACGGCTATTCGGCAGGGTACGACGACAACGGCTTGACCTCGGTGGCCGACGGCCTGGACGCCAACGTCGACGACAACGTGACGCTCACGCAGGTTGAGGCCTCCGGCAACGCCGGCTACGGCGGCAGTCTGGAAAGCAATTACGGAGATTTTTCGATCTCGGGGGGGACTTTCAACGGCAACGGCCAGGTGCCAATCACGCATTCGTACGCAACCCTCTATGGCGACGGGCTTGATCTTACAGCTTATAGCGGTCAAATCACGGTGCAGGACCTGACCGCCTCAAACAACATGGGATACGGCGCATCGTTCTACGCGGAAGGCAATGTGACAGTCAGTGGTTCGACCTTCGACCGCAACGGTGCCGGACTGAACGAGTACACGGACCCCGTTTCATACTACGGCTCCGGGTTGTATGCCGGTTCTGATGGTGACATTACACTTACCGATGTCACCGCTGACAGCAATTTCGCTCAGGGTGCCGAGCTCGGGGATTACGGCGGCATCATCAATGTCAATGGTGGGCAGTACGCTTGCAACACCGCGTATGGATTAGGGATCTACGATGACTTCGCCACCTTGAACATCTACGGGGCCACGTTGTCCGGCAACGGATCCGGCCCGTACGGCAACCTGGACCATGCCGGCAGCCCCTTCAGCGGAGCGCTGGGGACGATCACGTACAGCAAAAATGGGCCCTGCCGTCCAGGCGGCAACGGCGGGTCGGTATCTGGGCCGCCCTATAATGTGATCCCGATACCCGACACAGGCGGCCCAAGCAATGCCTTGGACTGCGCCGACTACACGGGCACGGAACTCGTCCTGCCCAATGGGGATATGGCGCTTTTGCCATGCCCGATCGGCGCCAACGCCTCGTTGGTACACATCCTGCAGGCTAAGCTGCCCGGCTCCCTCGACGGCAAATCCACCTTCGTCTCCGCCTTGGACCTGGATGTGACTCCCTCTCTGAGCGGAACGGCCACGGTCAGCTTCAAGGTTCCATCGGGCAAGCCAAGCTCAAATCTTGCGATTCTGCATTGGGATGGAACGAAGTGGGTGAACTTGGGCGGCTCCGCGACTCCCCCGGGTTATTTCAGCGTTGACACAAGTTTGAGCGGCGACTTCGTGCTCGTCACTCAATAAACCTAAAGTCTCCAAGTAAAAGGACGGCCGGTGGCCGTCCTTTTACTTAAGTTCCCGCTCTTAAAGATTTTAGGTTGAATTTTCCAGTCGAATTGAAGCGCGCTTCATTCCCCCAACAACTTTTCAATCAGCCCCTGCTTCTTTGCCATCGAAATATTCTTATCCTTTGGCATTCCCAATAAGACCACGGTGATATTGTCATGACCGCCGCGCTCGTTGGCTTTATCAATCAAATCTTCCGCCATGGATTTCAGGTTACTGCGGGTGGTGATGACATGCAATATTTCATCGTCCCAGACCATATCCGTCAGCCCATCCGTGCAAAGCAGAAGGATGTCGCCCGGGTGAAGCGGGGTGCCTTGATTCTTCTTTGCATCCTCGGGGCTCTCCCCCGGCTTGAGATACAGACGAAAATCCACGCCGGGCAGCTCGACCGAACCCAGATGCCGCCGGATGACGTGCACGTTGGGATGGTTGCGCGCTTCGTCCGGCGTGATGATGCCCTTTTCGATCGCCTCCTGGACCCAGGAATGGTCTATCGTTAATCGCTGAAGCTTCTCATTCCGCATCAAGTAGATGCGCGAATCACCAACATAGCCGGTATACAGCCTGTCTTCAACGATCCACGCACAGACACAGGTCGCGCCCATGCCTTGCTGATCGTCCTTGC
Organism: Anaerolineales bacterium; assembly: GCA_035516425.1. Lineage (GTDB taxonomy): Bacteria > Chloroflexota > Anaerolineae > Anaerolineales > Villigracilaceae > Fen-1038. The sequence continues at coordinate 19,510 of DATJAH010000066.1, read as the reverse complement.
TGGCCGAGCGCGCGGCAATCGCCTGGCTGGCGGTATCAATGGCCGACTCAAGGATCTCCAGCGGCCTTCTACCGCTGCTGGCCTCCACCTTCTGACTGATATAATTAACCGCCAATTCTGCCGCGACTTCCCCGGCGCGATGCCCGCCAATACCATCGGACACCACGGCAAACACAACCGGATGCCCGTCATCCGTTGTATAGGATGCGACGGCATAGCGGTCTTCGTTATTTTTACCGCTCCGTCCGGCGTGACTGAGGGCAGCCACGTTTAAATGGGCGCGTTGGGTTCGATTCATACCGCGGGTTTTTCTCTCGTGATCTTTGGCTCCTTGGCCAACGGAGGATTCTTAAGTTGGAAGCGGAAGGCCAATTGGCCGAAGTGTATCACATCTCCATGCTGCAGGGTGTAACCCTCTTTTCCGAGGGGGGCATAATTGACCCATGTGCCCGCAACCGTTCCTTCATCCCGAAGAAGAAAGGTGCCGTCTTCATTTTGAGTTAGGCGGGCATGACGCGGCGCGACCGACAAGTCCTTCAAAACGATGTTGGATTGTGCCGGGTCCGTTCCAAGGGCAATCTCGTTTTCAGTGAGAGCAAGGGGGTTGCCCGTCATCGGCTCGAGGTCGGGCCGAAGCGGGACAAGTGCTGCAGGCGCATTGACCACTTTCGTGCGTCCACCACGCGGCCGGGCGTGTTTCCTATTGTCGATCGCTGATGCTTCCGTTGAGATGGTGATAGGCTGGGTCAGCGGGTCAGCCGCGGCTTGACGAGCTGCGCGCGCACTGGCCAGGGCCAGCTGCAGGCGGGTGATCAGCAGAATCAGCAATAAGGCAAATCCGGCAAACCCGATGGAGCCATAGGTAATGTATTGGTGATACTTTGCAAACAATGCAGATATCCCGTGCGGCGCCTGCGTCACCGTGAACGTGACCGGGATTCCCATGCTGGTTTTCTTCAGGCCCAATGCGTCCACCGCTTCGACCGTGATGTTATGAACGCCGCTCATCGTAATGCCGCTGATATCCCAGGCGAACTTGCCAAAAGGCGGCTTCGTGTTCGTAGCCACGGCTTGACCATCCACATAGAGCGTGGTGCTGGCCAATGGCCGCGCGTGCCCATCTGGAAATTCAACAATGACATCGATCTCTTGAGTGGCGGGCACGAGGATTTGCGTATTATAGGGGTCGTTGGCGGGCGGCTGGCGTGTGATCTGCAGAGGCGGCGAGACCAAGATCGGATTCGGCGGCTGGATATCCACGGAAAATGTCTGTTCAGCAGATGTGATCACCGCACCGGCGTTCGTCACTTGCACGCTCAACGTATGTTGCCCGCCTGCCGAAATCTCCGACGCATATTTGAGCAAATATAATTTCCGTAAGGGTGCAAAATACGATTCGGGATCCGGAAAATTCTTTCCAGATGAAAAATAAAAAGCACCGCCGGTTTGCCCGGCAAGTTGACTAAAAGCCGCGGCGCTGGTGGTCGCCTGGTAGGCGTCCAAATCCGCGAGCCACACAAAGACATGAATGCGGTTCTGCAGGGCGCGTTGAATTAACGGTTGAAGCTCGCTATCGAGGTCCGGATCATCCATGTGAGGAGTGATGAACAACACGGCGCGCTTCATACCCGAGTTCGCCCCCTCCGTCACCGCCGTATCCAGCGCAATCGACAGCGACTGCAGATTCGGCGTGGTGGCATGGAAATCGGGTTGGAATGAATTCAAACTCACCAGCCAATCTTTGACATTCGCATGCGTAATGATCGCCCCTGCGAGTGTGACCAGGCTGAGGTCGTCCTGTTGATCCGCGGGCCGCGCCTGGGCCCACGTAGTGAGCGCCTGTGCAACCCATTGAAAACGCATCGTGCCGGTTGTGTCGCGCAGCCCGAAGGCGGGTCCGGGATTGACCGCCACGACGATCTGTATGGGGGTGGTCAGCTCGGTCAGGGCTGTGATCGGAAGCGGCTTGCTGTCCTCGACCACATTCACATCCGTGGGCTTCAGGCCGCTTACGAACCCGCCCGAGGCGTCGAAGACATCCATGAACGCCGAAACCGTCGGGAAATTCGACAAATTGGCTGGATATAAGATGGCTTCCGCTTGTCCCTGGGCGCGAACCGGCAGACCCCAACCGAGCAGCAGGATCAGGCTGAACGACAGGACAAGAATCTTACGCATTGGTCGGTAAAGCAGGGGGCGTTTGTTCTTCCTGTTTCGGCCTGGTAATTCGGATGTACGTCAGCGTCCACACCGACTGCAAATAGGTCATGATAATCCCGTTGAAAAGCCATGAGACTGGGGTGTAAGCACAAATAATACAGGCGAAGGCAACGATCCACGGCGTGAACGAGAAGTTCAGGTTGTTCATGGCGGAAATGAATGCGATAACCAACGGAACCATCACAAGGAGCAGAGGCAGGGAGATGACAATGGCAGCCACAAAACCGATCGCGATCGTGATCAACCAAATAATCAAAATGGGGCCGAGATTCTTCGTCAACACTTCCCAGCCGCGCCGGAAGCCGTCCAGAATGGATCGGTCCTCCAGCACGATCGCTCGTTCGGCTTGAGTCGATATGAACCCAACCAGGATCGCCAGGATGAAGATGACGCAGCAAAACACACACAGCACCGGCAGCAGGATGAAAAGGAACTGCGCATTCGAGCTGTTGTTGGAAAGAGGAATCAACGCGGCAATGGCACCGGCCGCCAACAGGAGGAATACCAGCACAAAGGGTGAGCCAATTAGAAACGACAACCAGAACACGCGCCAAAAATAAGGCGTGCTTTGCTTCCACAGTTCAGCGAAGCCTAATTTCTCCGCACCGGCATCCGCTTCAGCCGACCCCTTGATCAAGCCGATTCGTCCCATCGTACCGATAAAGATTTCCACCAGAATCATCACACAGACAACGGCGAGCACGATCGCCACGAATTTCCAGACGAACGATGGATTCTCGAACAACTGAACGAAGCGATCCATCGCCTCCATGACCGCTGGAGGCAGGTTTGGCGTTGCACCGGAGAATCCGTTCCCCCCGGGTTGGAAATTACTATTGAAGTTGAAGCTGCCGCCCCGGCTTGTACCACAGGCCGCCAGGATGCCAAAAATCCACAACACCTTGAATTTCCAAGTGATCTTCCATGCTTTGCTTAAAACTTCACCAAAATCCATTGCTCCCTCCCGGAGAACCTGACCATTCCCTTCACGTACTTTTACTTTGGATTCGCATCAATGATTCCCTGGTCATCACTGCCTGTCTCATTCTTTGAAGAAGGCAACCTGATCCATTCATGCATACCGGCCCAGGCCAATAATATTCCTCCCGCTGCCGTGCCGGTGACCTGGAACGGCACACCAGCAATCACCCCCATCACCAAGCCTTTGGCAATGGCGGGCCCCCACTCATCTTTTGCCATATAGCGTTGCACAAAGGAAACGGTCACGGTGCAGATGGTTCCAACGGCTAAACCCGTGAACAGCAGCAGGAGCGGGTCTGCAATTTCAACAACACCGAAGACATTGTCCAACACAAGCGTGGCCAGGGCTGCCAGCGGATGCACGGGCGCAGGCGGCACGAGACTGCGATTGATGGTCAACCTGGGCTGGCGGGGTTCGATTTGGTTCGTCATTTTCTCTCCAATCATGTACGTTCCACATTGATAAAAGGTCTATTCCCATTCAATGGTCGCGGGAGGCTTGCTGGTAATATCATACACCACTCTATTGATTCCGTGGACTTCGTTCACGATGCGGTTGGAGGCCCGCGCCAAGAGGTCATCCGGCAAGCGCGCCCAATCGGCCGTCATGAAATCTTCGGTGGTCACCGCGCGGATCGCGGCCGCTTCGTGATACGTGCGCTGGTCGCCCATCACGCCGACGGAACGCACCGGCAGTAAGACAACAAATGCCTGCGATATCTGGGAGCCTTTTCCGATCAAACCAGCTTTGAATAGTTCATCCTGAAAAATGGCATCTGCGGCGCGCAGGCGATCCAAACGCTCGGCCGTCACTTCACCGAGGCAGCGCACGCCTAGCCCCGGGCCCGGGAACGGCTGCCGCCAAACCATCCCCTCCGGCAGCCCAAGCACCTCGCCGACCGTGCGGACTTCGTCCTTGAACAAGTATCTCAACGGCTCGACCAATTCAAACGGCATATCCTCCGGCAGTCCGCCGACATTGTGATGAGTCTTGATCCGCTCCGCCTTGTTTCGATCCGGCGCGGATGATTCGACCACATCCGGATAAATCGTGCCCTGCACCAAAAATCTGGGCGAGCCCAATCGCTTTGCCTGTTCTTCGAAGGTTCGAATGAACCGCCCACCGATGATTTTTCTTTTTTGTTCCGGCTCTGTGACCCCTTTCAATGCGGAAATAAAATCAGCGCTCGCCTCTACGGTCACTAACTCTGTACGCATCGTATCGCGAAAGGTCGCAACCACCTGCTCGCGCTCCCCTTGACGCAATAGTCCCGTGTCCACAAATACCGCGACCAGTTGATCGCCGATGGCCTGATGAACCAGCGCGGTCGCCACCGTTGAATCCACCCCGCCGCTGACTGCCGCAAGCACTCGCTGATTTCCAACCTGCTGTCGCACCCGGTTCATGGTGTCTTCGATAATGGACGCCGGCGTCCATTCGGGTCGTGCTTCACAAATATCGATCGCAAAGTGTTGGATGACTTCCGATCCATTCGGGGTGTGCTTCACTTCGGGGTGGAATTGCACGCCAAAATATTTCCTTTGCAGGTCGCCGATGGCCGCGTAGGGACTATTCTCGCTTTTCGCCAAGGCCATGAATCCTTCCGGCATGCGCGTGATGCGGTCGCCATGCGACATCCAAACTTTAGATAGAACCGATAACGCGGATGGCATCAAGGGCTCGATGGTTGCTGATCCGTATTCACGATGAGCCGATGCATCCACCTGCCCACCGAGGGCGTGAGTCAGTGCCTGCATCCCGTAGCAGATGCCCAAGACAGGCAAGCCCGAATCGAAAACATACTTTTGAATAGCTGGCGCATTGGGTTCATACACGGATTTCGGCCCGCCGGAAAGGATGAAACCTTTTGGTTTAATGGATAAAACTCTTTCCGCAGGCGCGTCCCACGGAAACAATTCGCAATAGACATGCGCTTCACGCACGCGCCGCGCAATCAGTTGAGCATATTGTGAACCGAAATCAAGAATGGCGATAGAATTCATCATAAACTACGGCAGCAATCCATTCGATTATAATCTTTCAGGTAGCGGAGATAAACATGACTGTTTTTAAGAAGAGCCTATTGCAGGGTTACATCGCACCTCTGTTGCTGGCAGTGGGGACCGCCATACCGCTTTTTTATCAGGTCGCCGTCCTATCGATTCAACAACCGGATAACATCCAAACTTTTTTTTCGCTTTCTGCCGGCCTCAACAGCTATCAGCAACTTTATACTGCTTGGAAAACCCGATTATTCTCAAATGCCCTTGCATGGCAAGTGGATCGCTTGAGCATCTTGATCATGCATAGCGTAAATATTCGTTATATGAACAAGCCGGAGCCGTTTGCGGTGGCTCTATGGACCTTCCTTTGGTTTCTCCTGATTGCCCTGGTCTATATTCTGTTCTTAAAGCAACGCTCCGTGTTCTACATTTTTGGCACCTATGCAGCCATCACCTTTGGATATATGCCCAAAGTGGCTGAGACGAGGATTTATCCGTGGGACATGCCGGCGTTATTCATTTTCACGCTATTTCTCTTTCTTTTCCTGAACGATAAATACAAATGGCTGCTCGCATTTCTGCCGCTGGCGATGGGGTTCAAAGAAACAGCAGGTGTGCTGTGCATCGTCTTCTTGTTGACCGACCAGCTGCCGAAAAGGGATAAGTGGCGGATGTTTATTGTCGCTGTCGTCCTTTGTGCGTTCGTTAAGCTGGGCATTGACATTTACACCCAGTCCTCTTCGCCCCTTTTCACGATGGCGACCGGCTGGGGAGGAAAATTTTCTGACATCTTCTTTGTTCAGAATTTGGTGGGGATGACCTTATTCTCGACCTTTTTTATCAATGCAGGTACATTGTTGAGCTTCTTGATCATCCCGGCCCCGGAGAAGAAAATCGTTTCCCTTAAGATCATCGCTCTTCTGTTTGCGGTGGGCAATTTTCTCTTTGGTCTGATCCTCGAATATCGAATCTGGTTTGAATTGATTCCATTTGCCTTGTATGCCATCGCGTCCATCTCCTATCCTGATCCGGTTAGGGCGGATGAACCACGTCAGAGATCAAATGAAAATGCAATTGCGGAAGATCCGGATAGTCGCCCGCGTTGACCACCACACGATAGGCCGTCCAATGAAACTCAACCGCCCACGACTGGATGGTTGAAAATAGATCTGTGAGAAAGGCCGGATCGTTCGGATCGAGATCGGTCAATGTGGGAATGGCCTTCTTCGGCACGATCAGGAGACGGAATGAATGTGCCGGTTTGGGGTGGCGAAAAGCAATCAACGTTTTTGTCTCGCGCACTCGGTCCACCGGCAGAACAAAACTCATTTTAGCAAATATCCAACCGATCCACTTCGAGCCAATGTTTGTCTTTGCAAGCCGTACCAAAATTGCAAACATGGATTACTGTTTGGTGAATACGATCTTGCCGTCATCCATCGAAGCAATGCACGCCAATGATTCAACCGGAAGCTTCAAATGCTTGAGCGCCTCGCGTCCGCCTTCAAAGGATTTTTCGATCAACGCGCCGATGCCGACAATTTTTGCGCCCGCGGCTTCCGCGAGTCGGACCAGTCCAAGGATGGTGGCGCCGGAGGCGAGAAAATCATCAATGATCAGTACCTTTTCATGGTTGGCAAGATATTCCGGCGAGATGATCAATTCCACCATTCTGCCTTTGGTGTGCGACGGCGCCAGCGTGAGATAAACTTGATCCGGCATGGTAACCGGTTTGGTCTTGCGCGCGTACACCACCGGAAGCCCGAGATGAAGCGCCGTGGTGAGCGCCGGGGCGATGCCGGAGATTTCGGCGGTCAACACCTTGGTCGCGCCCAGCTGCGCAAAGCGCCGCGCAAATTCCTGGCCGCATGCATCCATGAGGGCCGCGTCCACCTGGTGGTTGACGAAGCTGTCCACCTTAAGGATTCCGTCGCCCAGGACCTGACCGTCCCGAAGAATGCGTTCTTGCAACTGCTTCATGCCCTGCCTCCTGGATTTTGGTATAGACATATTGATTTTACGACAATCACCCGCTCTGAGCCAGCGTCGACTCCTCGAGGCTTAAGGCCTCCGATTGGGTCTGTGTTAGAATTTGTCCGTGACGAAACCAACGTCGCTTCTGCTCGCATCCAATTCGCCACGCCGCAGGGAATTGCTCGCGCTCGGCAATTGGATGTTCAGCATCTCGGTCTCCAATGTGGATGAGAGTCAACGAACGGGCGAAGCGCCCGCGGATTATGTTTTACGGCTGGCGGAAGCAAAAGCGCGCGCAGCCATTGCGAAGGCGCAACCCGACCATATTATCATCGGCGCCGATACGGCTGTAGTGGATGGCAGCCGCCTCCTCGGCAAACCCAAAGATACGGCGGAAGCCATGCTCATGCTTAAGCGGCTGCGCGGACACGTGCATCAGGTTTATACCGCTCTGGCGATCCTGCGGATGCATGATCAACGCCTGTTCACCGACCTCTGTGTGACGGATGTCCCGATGCGAAAGTACAGCAATGAGGAGATGAAGTCGTACGCCCTGAGCGGCGATCCGCTCGACAAGGCAGGAGCCTACGCGATCCAACATCCCGGATTTCATCCCGTGGAAGCGATGAGTGGTTGTTACGCCTCCGTCATGGGAATGCCCTTGTGCCATCTGCTGCGGGTCTTGACGAAGATGGATGTGCATCCGGGCGCCGACATCCCGGCCGCCTGCCAGTCTTTTTTGAAATATCCATGTTCTGTTTCCAGCGGCATCCTGCGCGGCGAACAGATCGGATGAAAAGGTAAAAGAATGAAATCAGCCCGTCGAACCATGTGGATCTTCCTCTTTCTTCTGGTGACGGCCTGCGCGCCGGCCGCGATCAATGGCACGCCGCAACCGACCCGTTGCTTCCTGTGCGGCAGGCCCTCGGCAACATTGCCAACGCCGTTCATTGGCATTACCCATGCCCCCGATCCAGAGTCTGTGATGACGAAGTATCTGGACGCGCTTAAGATTGGGGATTATGCGACCATGTACGCCTTGTTATCAAAGGCCAGTCAAAGCTCCATTTCCCAAACAGACTTCGGCAAGAAATACGATTACGCCCTCAACCTCATGAGCGCCGACAAACTGGATTACCAACTTCTCTCGGAACAAAAGAGTCCCACGGCCGCGCAGGTCAGTTTTCAGATCACGTATCACACCACACTGGTCGGCGATGTCCAGCGCACCATCCTTGCCAGTTTGGACCTCGAGCAGGGCCAATGGCGGATCCAATGGGCTCCAACCTTGATCCTGCCGGAATTAACCGGCAGCAATCAATTGGCGATGGATTACCAGGTCCCGTCACGCGGCAACATCTATGACCAGAATGGCGATCCCATCGCCCAGCAATCAGACGCCTACGCCATCGGCGTCATTCCCGCTCAGCTGGGCAAAGCCGCCGGGTCGGTGGATGTTGAACTCGGCCGGCTGATGAGTATGCAGCCGGATGCCGTCCACAGTCTTTATGCAAACGCCATACCCGATTCCTACGTTGGCATTACGGAAGCCACGACGGACGAAATGCAGAAGGCGCAGTTGGACCTAAGCCTCACCGGACTGCAAACCACCCCCTACACATCCCGATTTTATTTTGATCAGGGCATTGCGCCGCAGGTAGTCGGATACACCCTCCCGATTTCACCCGATCAGCTCAACACCTATCGCCGACTGGGCTATCGCGGCGACGAGCGCATTGGTCAAACGGGCATCGAAAAATCCATGGAACCCTATCTGGCCGGCAAACACGGCGGCACGCTATACGTCACGGACGCAAACGGTCAGCTCGTGAGCAAGCTCGGCTCGAGCGAGCCACAACCGGCCGATTCGGTTTATCTGACGATCGACAAGAACTTGCAGTACTGGGCTCAACAAGCTCTCACGGGTTACAACGGTGCGATCGTGGTCATGGAGATGAATACCGGCAAAGTGCTGGCCATGGCCTCCTCGCCGGAATATGATCAGAATCTCTTCGATCCGTCCAACACCAACAACCAGTATCTGTTGAATGATCTGCTGAACCGGACGGATCAGCCGCTCCTCAATCGCGCCACCCAGGGGCAGTATCCACTCGGTTCGGTGTTCAAGATCCCCGCGATGGCCGCCGCCATGGAAAGCGGTTTATACGCGCCGAATACAACCTATGATTGTGAATATAACTTTACCGAACTTAATGGGATCACCTTGCATGATTGGACCTATGACTTTTGCCAGAAGGCCCTCGCGGCCGGGAAGCAATGTGATACCGTTTCCACTCTGCCGTCCGGCGAGATCACCCTCCAGCAGGGTCTGATGCGGTCGTGCGATCCATATTTCTGGCATATCAGCCTCGACTTGTTCAACAACAATCGCGCGGCAGATATCACGAACATGGCGCGCGCCTTTGGATTAGGCTCGCCGACTGGCATCGCCACAGTGGCCGAAGCTTCGGGCAATATTTCCGTGCCAACGACGGAAATTGATGCAACCAACCAGGTGATCGGTCAGGATGACGTGCTGGTGACGCCGCTGCAGGTGGCGCGCTTTGTCGCCGCCGTCGGCAACGGCGGAACGCTGTATACGCCGCAATTGATCCAGGAGATTCAATCTGCCGACGGCAAACCCGTCTCAGTCTTCAAACCGGAAGCGGCGGGGACGTTACCAATTCAGCCGGATCGTCTCGCGGCGATCCAACAGGCGATGGGCTGGGTGATGACCGACCCGCGCGGCACCGCGTACTACACCATGCTGGGCATGCAATTTCCGTTGGCAGGCAAGACCGGCACGGCTCAAACGGGGTCAGCGTTGCCGGATGCTTGGTTTGTTGGGTACACCCAGGATGAGCAAAACTCCCACAAGCCTGACATCGCAATTTCCGTCATCGTCGAAAATTCCGGCGAAGGCGCGGATTATGCCGCGCCTGTCTTTCGTTGGATGGTGGAAGCCTATTACTATGGTCAGCCGGGATATATTTCTCCAATCCTTGGCCCGATCGGCAATCCGTACACGCCCACGCCGTTGGGCGGCATCCCAACCAAGACGCCCAAACCCACAAAGACGCCGCGGCCGTAGATCCTCCCTGGAAACGTCATGATCCTTGGTTTGCCCTGGTGGTGTGGAAGTAATCGTAACAATCCTCAACGCACATGCTTCGACAAGGCTTGATTATCAAGGCTCAATCCGGTTTTTTCACCGTGGACACGGGAGCAGGCCCGGTGATCTGCCAACTGCGCGGCAAGCTGAAGCAGGGCAGATTCAGAGGCGATATCGCAGCATTAGGCGATCGCGTACAGATTACGGTCTTAGAGGATGGCAGCGGAGTGATCGAGAAAGTCGAAGAACGAAAGCGGGCGATTGCCCGGCTTGACCCAAGACCGCAAGGGGCTTACCAACAAGTCTTGTTGGCCAATCCGGACCAGGCCGTGTTGGTCTTCGCCTGCGCCCACCCCACGCCAAAACTGCGGATGCTGGATCGCTTCCTCGTGATCGCCGAAAAGCAACGGATCACCGCTGTGATCGTTGCAAACAAAATCGATCTGGTGGACAAGCAGCAAGCCCAAAGAATATTTGGATTGTATTCAGCGCTGGGATATTCGGTGGTTTACACCTCGGCCAAAACCGGTGCGGGCGTGGACGAGTTCAAAGCGCACCTGACCGGCAAGATCAGCGCACTGGCCGGGCCAAGCGGCGTTGGTAAATCAAGCCTGCTCAATGTGATCCAACCTCGGCTTGAACTGACCGTCGATGAGGTCAGCGCGGTAAACAAGGGCAAACACACTACGGTGACACGCGAGCTGTTCGCCCTCGACGGCAGCGGGTATGTGGCTGACACGCCCGGATGGAAGTCGTTGGCGTTATGGGATACCGGACCCGAAGAATTGGATGCGTATTTCCCGGAACTTGCGCCGCTGGTTCCCCAATGTCAATTCAGCGATTGCACACACGTTCATGAGCCGGGCTGCGCGGTGCTGGCCGGGATCACGAGTGGGAAAGTCCATCCGCAGCGCTACGAGTCTTATGTGCGCTTGCGCGCGGGTCGCGATTGACGATGAACAAGAATTGGGATTTGCTCGGAAACGAATGGGCCGTGGAAATGCTGCAACGGCAGATTGTCCGCGGGACGCTGCGTCATGCCTATCTCTTCACCGGACCCTCCGGGGTGGGCCGCCGCACCTTGGCGTTACGGCTGGCACAGGCTTTGAACTGCACCCAGGCGGCTGATTCAGGCATCCCCTGTGGCCAGTGCCGTGACTGCAAACAAATCGAAGTGATGCAGCACCCCGATCTGAGCATCATCCAGGCGGATCATGAGGGCGGGATATTGAAAGTGGAGCAGGTCCGCGAGGCGCGTCGGATGCTGATGCTCAAGCCGTACCAGTCCAAGTATCGCGTCACGGTCCTCCTGCGCTTTCAGGAAGCCAACGACCATGCCGCCAATGCCCTGTTGAAAATCCTGGAAGAGGCTCCCTCCTACGTCATCCTCGTTCTGACCGCCGATTATCCGGAACAACTGCTCCCGACGGTGCTTTCGCGTTGTGAGGTGCTGCGCCTGCGGCCGTTGCCGATGGAGACCGTGGAATCCAATCTGGTCCTACAAGGAGCAAATCAAGAGCAGGCGCGCTGGATCGCTCATATCAGCGGCGGACGATTGGGGTATGCTCTGCGATTATTGCGCGATCCATCCGCCCTCGAGTTTCGAAATGAAAAGTTGAATGAGCTGCAGTCCTTTGGCGCGGCCGCGCGCTCGGACAAATTCTCTTATGCGGAAAAACTTGCCAAAGACCGGGATGCCATGCGGAACGTGCTGTTACTGTGGCTTTCCTACTGGCGCGACGTCCTGTTATGTGCGGGAGGATCGTCTACTCCACTTGCCAATGTGGACAGGACCAGCGAAATCACTTCACTGGCGGCCCACGTTTCATTGCCGGAGGCGCGGCGCGTGGTATCCGAACTGGAAACATCCTTGTCGCAGTTGGAGTCGAATGTCAACGCGAGATTGTTGGCGGAGGTCCTTCTGCTGGACTGGCCGAAACTATAATTTCAACAACGAGGTAAACAGCATCATGACCTGGATTGATTTTCTTCTTGCGGGCCTGGCCGCCGTTGCAGCCGGATTAGTGAATGCGTTAGCAGGCGGCGGAACACTGATCACGTTCCCAACCCTGACGGCCTTGAGCGTTCCAGCGGTGGTCGCCAATGTCACGAATACCGTGGCGCTGTGCCCGGGTTATATTGGCGGCATGCTGGGTCAATGGAACGATTTGCACGACCAGGGGAAGAGGTTATGGCTGGTCGCTCCCGCCGGTGTGATCGGCGGACTGGCTGGCGGCTATTTGCTGCTCCACACTGGCGAAAAGCTCTTCCAATCCCTCGTGCCCTATCTGATCTTATTGGCATCGGCTTTGCTGGCGGTGCAGGATCCGGTGCGCGCTTGGCTGGTTCGACGGGCGAGTGAGAAGAGATCGACCATCAATCGACCCTGGCTGGTGGGTTTTCCGATCGGCATCGCCGCGATCTATGGCGGCTATTTCGGCGCGGGCTTGAGCGTGATCGTGTTATCCGTGTTGGGTTTGACCATGGACGATACGCTGACGCGCCTGAATGCATTGAAGCAGGCAGTTTCCTTCAGCGTTAATTTCGCGGCGGCGATCTTCTTTTTGTTTTCGGGGAAAGTGATTTGGTCGGTTGCGCTCGTAATGATGGCCGGCGCATTGATCGGCGGGAATTTGGGCGGACGCCTGGCGGGCCGAGTCCAGCCTGCCACTTTGCGCTGGATCGTTGTGAGCATCGGCGTGGCGGTTGCGGTCATTTACCTCCTACGCGGATAACGCTTTTGCAAAGGCCCAGTTGTTCTTTTTTCCTTGTTTTCCAAAACTAAGCGGCTTATAATCTCTCCATTATTTTATTCTCGCTTTGATTCCAGGGGCGGAGGCCTCTCCCTCTATGAAGAATATTTTTTTTCGCCGCATGAGCGGGATCATCGTTATCACGCTAATTATTATGGCTTCGGTCGGGCAGGTCGGCAGCGTTCAAGCGGATGGCACGACCTACACCCCGGCCGACGTTAACAAAAGCTTCACTCCGACAACCATTGCGACAGGGGGAACCAGTCAGCTGGAAATATTTATCTACAACCCCAACGCTTTCGAGTTGATCCTTTCCAACTCGCCAGCCGCTCTAAGTGATACTCTACCCGGCAATGTGCACTTTGCCAGTCCTGCCAACGCCACGAATACCTGTGGAGGCATCGTATCCATCGTGGGCGACACCCTCTATTTGTACGGCGGCACGGTTCCGCCGGCGGGGGGAGGCACATCAGGAAGCTGCACCATGACGGCCAGTGTAACCGCCGTTATTCCCGGCACGTACATCAATGACATTCCATTGGGAGTTTTAAACGCCACCGATCCTACAGGCCTGGTTGCGATCACCAATGCTGCCAAATCGGATGCCACCCTTACGGTAAATACCGTCGTGCCGCCCTCTTTGAGCAAATCCTTCAATCCCAACACGATATGGGTCGGAGATAGCAGCACGCTGACCGTCCGGATCATTAATAACGATCCCAATACCGCCTTGACGCAAGTTTCCCTGACCGATACCTTGCCTTCCAATGTTACCGTTAAATCATTTTCTGCTGCCCAGTGCGGCGGAACCGTCAGCTACGGCGCGGGTGCGCTGACCATCAGCGGAGCCACCATAGCGGCAAAACCCGGAGAGTGCGATCTGACCGCGACCGTCACCTCCAGCACGCCGGGGCTCTATACCAATTCCATTCCCGCCAGTGCGGTCCAGACTCAGCAGGGTGTCACCAATGCCAATGCGGCCTCCGCCCCGCTCAATGTCCAGGCGATCGGGATCACAAAGAGTTTCACGCCCTCCAATTTTCAAGCGGGCGGCACGACCACACTGAATATCGTTCTGCAAAACCCGTCTTCAACGCAATATACGAGTGCCGCATTCACCGACAATCTTCCGAATGGAATAACGATCGCCAGCCCTGCCAACGTCAACGCGAATAACTGCGGCAGCAGCTACACCATCACTGCCAATCCGGGGGATGGGAGCATCTCGTTGAGCAACGGAACGATTCCTGCGGGCTCCAGTGCCAATCCCGGGAAATGCACGATCTCTGTGAATGTGACTGGCTCCGTGCCAGCAAACTATACCAATACGATTCCTGCCGGGGCCCTGACGGCCTCCAAGGGCGCCAACGAAGTCACCAACGTGCTTCCGGCCAGCGCCAATGTGACGGTTTATGGACAAGGATTGGGCGTCGGGGGAAGCAAAGGCTTCAATCCGTCCAGCATCCAGGTGGACGGCAATTCCGAATTGACGATCAATCTCACGGCCCCGGCCGATACGGATCTGCATAACGTGTCGCTGACGGACGCCCTGCCCGCCACGGTCACGGTAAGCAATTCAACGCCCGCCTCCACCAGCGGCTGCAGCAATTCCAGTTCTCCCACGCTGACCGCAGATACCGGCGCCGCTTCCATCTCCATGACGAACGGCTCCATCAAAGCCGGAACCACCTGCCATATCAACGTTTATGTGACCGGCAGCACGCCGGGTACTTATACCAACACAATTTCGCCAGCGAACATCTCCAGCCTGGACGCCAGCAACAATCCCCGCGATGTCCCCGGCAACTTCCCGGCCAACCTGACCGTCAGCGGCATCTCCGTCAGCAAGGCGTATTATCCGACCGTGATCAATGACAGCGGTGTTTCCACGCTGACGATCACCCTGACGAATACGAACACGGCCGAACTCGACAATGTCTCGTTGACAGACAACAATGCATGGGGCAATTTGACCAACGGGATCCAGATCTATAAGAACCCGAGCACCGGGCTATCGAACGTGAGCACGACCTGCGGCACGCCCATCAACGCCGCGGCGGGCGCACAAACCATCTCCATGAGCGGCGGCACCATCCCTGCGCAGGTGGGCAGTGTGCCGGGAGTCTGTACGATCAACGTGGACGTGACCGGGGTGGGCCAAAAGGCAAGTTACTCAAATACGATTCCAAAAGGTGGAGTATCTGGAACCATCCATGGCACGTCCATCATCGTCTCGAATCCCATTGCCGCCACGGCAAATATCGCCGTTCAGCCGATTTCCATAAGAGTCACGAAAGATTTCAACCCAACAGGAGTATTCGGCGGTTCGTCTTCAACCTTATCCGTTCACTTGCTCGGCGACCCCAACGCTCCGCTCGCGGGTATTTCCTTCACGGATAATCTACCCCAGAAGAATGCCACCGAGGGCATGACGGTGGCGGATCCGCCGAATCTATCGACCGGAACTTGCGGCGGTACCATTACGGTCAGCCCCGACGGTAAATCGTTCTCTTTCAGCGGCGGCAGCTTAGCTGCCAACGCTCAATGCACCTTGTCGCTTAGCGTGGTAATGAACACGCAAGACAACCTGACCAATACCATCTGTGGCAGCGTCAGCGACAACATCCCAGGCGGTTCCGCGCTGTGCTCGAAGGAAATAACAGCCGGCGTCGGAGACGTGACTTCCAGCAACGGCGCGACCAATACAGAAGCCGCTCAGGCAACCCTGACCAACCAGGGAGGTCTGACCGTTACCAAGGCCTTCGGTCCGAACCCGATCACGGCCGGAGGGACCTCCCAGCTCACGATCACCATCCAAAACCTTTCCAATTTTGCATTGACCGGTGTGGGATTGATCAACGCGAATGGAGATACTTTCCCAGCGGGACTGACGGTGGTTTCCCCGATCAATAATCCCCAATGCGGCGGAGGTACGGTGAGTTGGGATTCTACAAATAACCGACTCACTTTCTCGGGGGGAAGTGTGGATGCCCTGTCCAGCTGCAGCATTACAGTCAATGTGACGGCAGCCAGTATCGGAAGCTACAAGAACTGTATTAATAAAAGCACGATGACGGATGACCAGGACATCACGAACCAGACGAACGAATGCGATACGCTGGTCGTGAACTCCAACACGCCGCCCACGGTCGCCAAAGCCTTCACGCCAGCCTCGATCCCGGCGGGAGGCACCTCCGACCTATCCTTTAAGATCACCAATCCGAACAGTGCTTCGCAGACCGGTATTGGTTTCACGGACACTTTACCGTCTTCGCCCTCCCAATTGACCCTGTCGAGCGTCCCCAATGCCTTCCAATGCAATGGCACCGTCAGTTATGACAGCGGAACCAACGAGATCACATTTACTGGAGGCTCGCTGGCCGGCAACAGCAATTGTACGATCGATGTCGGCGTGACAGGCAGCGTGGCAGGCGATTACGCCAACCAGACCAGTGCCATCACATCGAACGAAGGCGGCACAGGCTCGCCGTCCAATACCGCGACGCTGACCATCGTGCAGCCGCCTCAGATCAGTAAATCGTTCTCGCCCGCCACGATCAACGCCGGGCAGACATCCACCCTGACGTTCACGCTTAGCAATCCGAAGGAGAACACGGTCGATCTAACAGGTGTCGGTTTCACAGATACATTCCCGACCGGGATGACGATCGCCAGTTCGCCCGCGGCCACGAATAGTTGCGGGGGTTCGCTGACTGCGGCCGCCGGAACAGGCACCGTCCTATTGAGCAATGGAACCATTCCCCAGGGTCTCCTGGGCTTTTTTGACGGAACCTGTACCATTTCCGTGCCCGTCACCGCGTCCGGAGGCACCTACGACAACCAGAGCGGAAACGTGTCATCGACCGAAGGCGGGATCGGGAACACCGCGGAAGACACGCTCACGGTCAACGGCCCCGGACTGCTGCTGACCAAGTCCACTACCAATGCAGGGTTTCAGGGCAGTGGGCCTGCCGCGACGATCACCTATAACTATGTGCTGACCAACACGGGCACGGAAACACTCTATGGGAATGACGCAGCAACCGGCTATTTCACCATCAGCGACGATCATATCGGCACGCCGGTGGACACACCCTTCACTTGTGGAACGGCAACCAGCCTGGCGCCCGGAGACAGCGTGAACTGCACTCAAACCTACAATGTGGGCGCGGGCGATGTTACAGCTGGATCCGTGACGAATACCGCCACAGGAACGGCCATGGACGCGCCGACCGGCGGGAACACCGTCACATCGAATGAAAGCAGTGTGACCGTCTACCTGGAAGCACTCACGCTTCAGAAGAGCACCACCACCTCCGGTTACCAGGCATCGGGCGCCACCATTAACTACAGCTACACCATAACCAATACCGGCAAGGTCACGTTATATGGGAACGATGCCACCACCCAAAGGTTCACGATCACGGATGATCATATCAAAGCCGGTTCCCCGCCGGCCTACAACAACCCCTTCACGTGCGGCAGCGTCACCAGTTTGGCGCCCGGAGCCAACGTAACTTGTACCGGCAGTTATGTAACGACCGCAACCGATGTAACGAATGGATCTGTGACAAACACTGCGGCTGCCCATGGTCAGGATAAGACCAACGGCTCAACCAATATTAACAATGTGACTTCCAATCAGAGCAGTGTGACGGTCTATGCGGTCAATCCTCCCACGATCGCCAAGGCCTTCAATCCAGCTCAAATCCCCGTCGGGAGCAATTCCACCTTAACCTTTACCATTACCAACCCATCCACGAATGTCATTCCGTTGACCGGCGTCTCGTTCTCCGATGCTCTCCCATCCGGAATGACGGTGGCGAATGCACCCATCGCCGCGCAGTGCGGAGGTACCCTCACTGCCGCCGTTGGATCCGCCGCAATTTCATTTGCGAATGGCACGATACTTGCCAATAGCAACTGTACCGTTTCTGTGGTTGTGACCGTAGCTGCCGGAGGTACGTACAATAACACAAGCGGAAAAGTCTCATCGACGAACGGTGGAACGAACAACGGGCCCTATGGAGTAGCCACGGATACCTTGACAGCCACCGCGCCGCCTACCATTACCAAGGCGTTCTCACCGACAGCCGTTGTGGTCAACGGAATGAGCACCCTGAGCTTCAAACTGACGAATGGAAATCCCTCGCCGCTAACGGGCGTCGGGTTTACAGACAATTTGCCGGCAGGCGTGGAAGTTTCCAGCCCGCCGAACGTGAATGCAGACTTGACAAATTGCGGCGTTTCCGATTTCTCACCCGCCGCGGCCGCAGGAGCCACCACGCTGACCTTCAGCAACGGAACCATCCCGGCGAACAGTACGTGCACGATCTCGGTCAGTGTGACTGCAACCACGTCCGGTACGTTCGACAACACAACCACGGCCATCACCTCCGCCGAAGGAGGCACAGGCGCCACATCGAACACTGCCATCCTCACCTCCAATCCGGCGGCGGATTTGGCCCTCACCAAGACCTCCAGGGATGCCAAGGGCAATCTCACGCCCGATGTTGATCCCGGAGAATCAATTACCTACACGATTACTGTGACCAACGGCGGGCCAAGCGATGTGAGCGGGGCAACCGTATCAGATACCATGCCTTCCTCGCTCACCAGCGTAAGCTGGACGTGCGCGGCGACCTCAGGATCATGCGCCAGCGGCACGAACACCGGCAACATCAGCGACACGGTCAATATAATGAATGGAGGCAGTCTTACTTACACGATAACGGCAACCGTTTCGGCGACAGACACCACGGATGTGATCAACACCGCAACGGTCCTCCCACCCTCCGGCGTAACGGAGACGAATCCCAGCAATAATAGCGGCACGGTCGTGGATCATCTCAATTTGTTGTCCATTACAAAGACGACCAGCCCGCCCACCGCCAGCTATGCGGCAGCCAATACAACGATCCACTATTCCTACACGATCACCAATATCGGCACCTCCACCCTGACCAACCTGGCGGCGACCGACAATCCTCTGGGTGCTCTCACCTGCAGCTACCCCCCAGCACTGGCCCCAGGCGACTCGTTCACGTGTACCGCTTCCTATACAACCACTCAGGCCGACCTCGACGCCGATAAGACCATCTCCAACACTGCCACTGCAACGGGTGCGGATAAAGAAGGAGATACGGTCCCGGCTACATCCAACACGGTCCATGTAACCGCCTCCCAGGCGCCAAGTTTGGCATTGGCCAAAAGTGTCAACTCCATCTCAGGGACCAGTCCCCATAATGCAGGCGATGTGATCACCTACAGTTACACATTGCAGAATACCGGAAATGTGACCCTCCGCGGTGCCGACCTGACCACCCAGGAGTTCACCATCGCCGACGATCATATCGGCACCCCGCCCGGTACCGCTTTCACCTGCGGAAGCGTGACCAGCCTGGCACCCACTGCCACCGTCACCTGCACCAATACCTACACGATCCAGCAGGCAGATCTGAACAAC
>DATJAH010000065.1:0-41824 GCA_035516425.1 Anaerolineales bacterium | reverse complement strand
AAGCGTCAGCCCATAGCAAAAATATCCGATCCAGATTCCGATCAACATCCAGCGCAGACGCGGAGGAGCGAGAAAGACTCCGGCAATGCTCAGGAATAAAATCGTTAATCCGAATAACGAACCGATGAATCCCAGCCAATGGGCATACAGACTGGTAGTGAGATCAAGCTTGAGGAGATCGATTGTCCATGCGAAGAAATATTCATCGGAACGGCCAGGGTGCCCAAGAATGTAATAGATGAAGGCGGGGATCACCATGAGAGCCATCATGGCCCAAACTTGGATGGACTTCCAAAAGCGCCAGCCCAGCGTGGACAAGACAGCTGCAACTGCCGCTCCGATCACAAAGAAGACGATCACGATTTTGACCAGGACCGCCAGGCCAATCAAGAGGGCGGCGAAAATAGCCCACTTCCATTTTTGTTCCTCGGACCAGCGATAAAGGAAATAGATCCCGCTGATAAAGGCGGATGTCATCAATGGATCAGGTTGAAACGAGCGGCTGGCTTGAACCGCAAAGGGAAGCACCAGATAATATGCCAGCGCGATCAAGGCCGAGGTCGGGGAGGCGATGCGACGCGCCAGATCAAAGAGCGCCAGGCCGGCCAGAAGCCAGAACAACGTCTCATACACGCGCGGCACGGCGATGTTCTCGCCGCCGGTCCACGTGTAACTCCAAGCCACAATCGATTCGGTGATGGGTGGTTCATATTGTCCCACCGCGTTGTAAAATGCCTTGGCCAGCGCAAGCTTTTGCGGATTGGGACTCGGAAGGAGTTGATAATAAATGGAACGAGCCACAATCAGGTTGCGCAACTGGCGAACGGGCTGAAAATCCAGAGGCGGCACCGACAGGCTAATGAAACGCAGGCCCGCCCCGAGGATCATCAACAGAATCAGGAGGACGCGCCAGCTGAAGATTTTGGAGAGAGACAGTGATGACATTCAAAATCCGTGAGAATATTTTTAGAACAATGAATTGTAGTCCACTTTTGGCAAGACGGTCAGCTTGCCGCCGACCGTGGCATCGAGAACTGCGCGTCCAGCTGTTTGATACGCATCGCGCGCCTTTTGATACCCGATCTCGGACGTGTCGAGGTCGGGCAGTTGCCAGCGGAAGCCCTTGCCAAAATAATTAGCTGAGAAATGATTCGGGTCGTCACCGGTGGACACAACCGTTTTATTCGCGTCGCCTTTCGATGTAAAGTTGTGATCTACGCCAATCAGAATCACTTGCTGAAAGCCCATATAAAACGCGAGTTGCAAAGCAACATTTGTGACTGTCCCGCCTTCCCAAACGCGGCGCGTCATATCGTGGGCAAACTTGGGACCCGTGTATGTGGTGTATAGAAACATCATATCGTCAGGAAAAGTTTCAAAGTGACCATGCGAATGCCACGCAATGAACTTCGGAATCGGCAGCGCAGCGATCTCATCCGCACATTGCTCGATGACCAGATCATTGATCGAAACAAAATAAGTTGTGCCAAAGCCTAATTCTGGAAACAATAAATAAATACGATTCATTCCAAATGTGCATTCATTTTTGAGTTTGGATAAATCGGTTTGCTTCAAGCTCGGACCGTTGCCAATGATGAAAGCGCGTTTGCCTTTGTGAACATCTTTGTATGCTGTGATTCTATGTATGCTTTCTCGTCGCCATGGATGAAGATATGCATCGGGAAGTTGAGGCAGACGACGAATGGTATCGTACGTATTTTTGACACTTTGAAGAGTGGAGGCTGGGAGAATGCTGTTGACAGTTTCTTTCATTCCGTGCTCAACCTCGCCGTTGCGCCGCCATCAATCACTAATGCTTGTCCCGTCATAAAAGATGATTGTTCATTATCGGCAAGAAAATAAATTGCATGAGCAATCTCTTCAGGTGTGCCAATCCGTCCATTGACGGTTTTGCGCGCCAGATTATCGAGTCGTTCCTGCATCCCGCCGTGACCCACATGTCCGCGCCCGAGGCCGGCGCGCAGCATCGGCGTATCCACCGCACCGGGGAGGATGGCATTGACGCGAATGTTATCAGGCGCAAATTCAATCGCCATGGCACGCGTCAAGGCCAGCAGCCCGCCCTTGGATGCGGCATACGCGGCGATGTTTGCCGAAGTTTGAATCGCATGAACGGAGGATACATTCACGATTGCGCCGCCATTTTTCTTGAGCAACGGATGT
The DNA here is from genome assembly GCA_035516425.1 of Anaerolineales bacterium. GTDB lineage: Bacteria > Chloroflexota > Anaerolineae > Anaerolineales > Villigracilaceae > Fen-1038. The sequence continues at coordinate 39,640 of DATJAH010000065.1, read as the reverse complement.
GCCAGCTTCGCAGACAAAAACACGGATCGCAAATTGGACGCCATCACCGCATCCCATTCCTCCACGGTGGTTTCGGTCAACGGCTTGGCGATTTGCTGTGCGGCATTATTGACCAGCGCATCCAGCGAATCAGCAAAGGCGTGAGCCTTCTCAAAAATGGCGTGCATGTCTTCAGCGCGCGCAATATCCGATTGAACAAAGAGTCCGTTTTGCGGAAAGCCTTCGCCAAATAAATTCCTATCCACGCCAATAACGCGCCAATCTCTTTCAGCGAAGAGGGCGGCGGTCGCGCGGCCAATTCCGCCCGCCGCGCCAGTAATCAAAACGGTTTTATTTTTCATTCATTAATCCATCGGATGGAATCCCCAAACCATCCAGTAAATTTTTAATCGTATTCCAATGCACGCGTTCCCACGCCGCAGGACTGGAATTGGCATTGTGGGGAGCCAGCATGACGCCATCCATCTTCAAGAGCGGACTGTCCAACGGAAGCGGCTCGACCTCGAAGACATCCAATGCGGCTCCCGAAAGACGTTTGGCCTGCAGCGCCTCGATCAAAGCCTTCTCATCCACGATGGGTCCGCGCGCGGCATTGATGAGGATAGCTTCGGGCCTCATCAATGCCAATGTTTTCTCATCGATCAAATGATAGCTGGTTGGATTCAGGTCGCAATTGACCGAAACAAAATCGGAATTCGATAGCAGGCGCTCGAGACTTGTCATCTCGATTCCGGTCTCGGTGACAAAGACGTGATCAATCTCAACGATGTCATTGCCAAGCACGTGCATGCCAAAGGCGCGGGCGCGGCGCGTCACCGCCTTGCCAATATTGCCCACGCCGATCACACCGAGTGTGCACTCGCTCAACGCCTTGCCCGGAATCTTTTTCCATTCACCGCGCTTCATCGCCGCGTCCATCCACGGCTGACGGCGCACAAACGCCAGCATATAACCCAGAACGGTATCCGCTACGGCTGTGGTAAAGGCATTGGGCGTACGCGCCACCTTGATCCCGAGTCGCGAGGCGGCTTCGCTGTCAATCGAATCAATGCCGGTTCCCCATTTCGAAATGATTTTCAAACGCGGCGCACAGGCTTTCAACACGCGTTCCGTATAGTGGTCATCGCCGCAGATCGTCCCATCGAATTGACCGACGTATTTCAACAATTCAGCCTCCTCCATCCGCTCGCGGACTTCAGGGATTATCAAATCAATGTGATGTTTCTCGAACATTGGTTTGAAGCGTCCAAGAGACTGGATCATATAGGGGGCTGAAAACAAAATGGTTGGCATAATTTACTGGCAAAATGCTTGCCGAACAAAGCTTTGCATGTCTGCATTAAGAGCCTGCATATGAGATAGAATTTGGCAAGCTTGCAACTTAGCAAATGAATCAGAATTAATAATGCTGACCAGATGATGGGCTTTATCAAATTCGTTTAATACAACATAGGACTGCAAGAAAGGAATCCACTCAATCCGATCTGATGGATAGAAGCCTTGATTTAACGCCTCATCGCCGAGTTCATCTACCATCTTCCAATCGCCTTGCTGGCGGGCCAATTCAGCCTTTTCATAATAATAGCACCAACCGTGACGCGGCTCATTCCCAAAAATCGAAAATGGCGGCATGGGTGCTTGTTTGTCGAGAACAATATTATTAATTTGGGAATAAGGCGCAATCAGCATAATATCATGAGAATCAGCACCGGAGACTTCGGGGCTGTTCCCGTCCAGGATGCGAACGCAACCCTCCGACGTGGCCTGTGCCATCACCATCACCTTCTTGAAATCCTGAACAGAAATGTTCCCACGTCCTGCCGAGTTGACTTGTCCACGCCCGATAATAATACGTAAAACATCATCCTGCGTCAGCACAATACCTGACAATCGGACTGTAATAGGGATGGCACCCTGCTTTTCGGGTGAATAGATGAAGCTCGCCGGTCCCCAGATGAAATAATCCTCGGCGATGCCGCCTTGAGGATAATTGATCGCAAGTGTTGTGCCGTCCTTGAATTGCGGGACGCGCCAGAAAACCTGCCACCAGAAATCGCGAATGGATGCTGTAGCGGCAACAGCATTTACCGAATTAGCATAATGAGTTAGGATGGCAATGCTCACCAACGCGGAAAATAAAACCATGCGTAAACGCACAGATTTTAAATAACTCAATAAAACCATCAACACAATAACGCCGCCCTCGGCGCCCGTTAAGGTATAACGCGAGTAGCCTCCAAAATCAGCCCGACGATTGGAAACGATGACAGGCAATAGGCCTCCGATTACGGAAGAAATACCTACCCACCATGCCTCCTTTTTCAAATCGTAGGGTGTCTCTTGGTCTTCTTCAGCGCCATTCAGCGATGATGAGAAAAACGCCACAATCAAGGCGACAAATATTGCAAGCGCCAATCCGACCAACATATCGCGCAAGCGAAGTTGAAACACCATATCGTGAAATGGAACCGCCCACGCCAGAAAAGTGATTTTGATCGAATCCTGAAATAACGCAATCAGCCAACCAAGCCCCTTATAAAATGGCGAGCCAAGCAACTGTCCCACTTGCGCGCCGACATCAGTGGCTTTGCGCTCGTTCTGAAAGAAGAACAATCGCCATGCCAAAAAGGCAACGGGGGCCATCAAAAAAGGAATCCATTTGCGGAAGATTGCGATCAGAAGCTGTCGCCAGTTCAATTGCTTATCGCGCCAGACCAGTGCGACGATCAACGCCAGACGAAAGACCTCAAACCCGATGAAATATTCGACAAGTGAAAGATAAGCAATCCCGCATAGAATCGAAATAATCGTAACCAGGGTTTTTGGAACAACGCTAGGAGTCAGGATCGCCTTGATCGTCAACGCAATGGAAAACATCCCAAGAAAAAGGCTGATGATCTGCGACTGATAATCAACCGGATCAGTCTGGGAAAGGAAGCCGGGATAGATCAGAAATAGAAGCGCGGCGCTGAACGCCATCCAACGATGACGTGGCCAGACCATATCCAGCGTCCAGAAGAAAGCCAATGCCGCTAGAAGGTGAAAGAGATACAGGTTGAGATGATAGGGAAGAACATTCTCACCAAACAACGAGTAAAGAGGAATCAAAACATAAGCCCTCGCCGGCCGATCAATACTGTAGACATCATGGAAAATTTGCGGTCCGGCCACGTGCGCGTCATACATCAAATACCAGTCATCATTCGAGTATCCCATTTTTCCAATCAGCGGCAAATAAGCAATGGCTGATGCGATCAACAAAACCAACAGGATCAGAAAGAATGAAGATTTGGATGTTTTGAAAAACTTCATTTATAGTTCCTCTTGGCAAGAAACTCACAAATTGCAAAATCCAATTCTTCGTCAATATCCCAGGCCTCCTCTTGATTTATCTCGAACATCATCGGCCTTTCGCCGATGCGATGATGCCTTTCGAGCAGGGTCTGGCGCGTAAAAACATAAAGGCAAGAATTCTCTTCGTAAACCGGCGGCAGGTCCTGAGTCTGGATGAGAATGGAGGGGTCATGGTTGATTGCCTTGCCGTTTTGGTCATAGAGCCGCCTCTGCAAACGTGTCACTGAGAAGAGCGAATCGTGCTTCGGGTAATCGGAAAGAAGGGCCTGAACGGCGCGCGCGGCCGTTTCGGGCCGAAGCAACGGATTCGTGCTGTGCGTCTGCAAATAGAAATCGGCCGACACCTGGCCCGTATCGTAGATCAAGATGTCGTTCATCGAAACCTGGTCCGCCCTTAAAGATTCCGGACGATCGATGATCTTCACTTGAGGGAAGTCCTTTCGCAAACCGTCCATCACGGGATCAGAATCGGTATCGACCACGATCTGGTCAATGGCCGGGACAGCGAGCAACGTTTCGACGATGTGATTAAATAACGGTTTGCCCGCCAGCAGGCGGTAGTTTTTTCCGGGCACACGCTGGCTGTGATGGCGCATGGGAACGAGGGCGACGAGCTTCATTTTTCGATTATGCCGACTGGGCTCTTCTCCAACGGAAGAATCTGGATCGCCTCATGGCTGACACCTCAAGCGGGGTTTTATGATGGAGAACGCTTGATCGCGCCCTGAAGAGGCTTGTGTAGTGGAACTAAGATTCTTCCAAAGGGCGCACAACGCCGATATGGGTTGATCGGGCAATGTACTCGCTCGAATCGTGATCTTCTGGGCGGTTTGCCAATCATTGAGCGTGGCAAAGGCTCGAATGAAAGGCAACAATTCAAGTCCGTTGTGAGCAAATACTCCCTGCTGATCCGCTTGATTCCATAGATCGGCAACCTGATGCCAGTCTTTAAATTGATCAGCTAAATCCGCTTTTTCGTAATAATAACACCAAGTATGCTGAGGTTCACTCCCAAAAATATCGGGTGGCGGAACGGATTTAGAATTCGGCAGGATGCGGGAAAGATTCGAAATCGGTATTAACTTATATGTTTCGGCAGTAAGGCCGCCAACATCAGAATAGTCGGGACGCAATACATGCAAACATTCATTTTCCTCATAGTTGAAGTTGATCGCCACTACATTACGAATGTTGGCATTGAAGGTTGTAGCATATTTATTTAGAGGAGCGGGCTGCCCTGAAATGAATGCCGGCCAGTTGATATCTTTCGAGCCGGGATTGAACCAATAACTGGCTGCGGGAGGATTTGTTATTTGAGGATAGAGCAAATTAATGGCATAGGCAGTTGGATAGGGCCCCATAAAATATAAAACCTCTTGATCTGCGATAATCAAAGTGTTGGGCTCCAAAGCCGGCACACGCCAATATAACTGCCAGTAAAACTGATTTTGCTTGTCCGATGAGCCTTGATAACTGCGCGCGGTCTGAACTTGAAGGCTGACGCCCAATCCGAGCAATATACTCAAAACCAAATTGCGATAAGGCGGATGAGTGACCAGCGTATAAACCATTCCCACTATCGTTAGGCTGGCGCCAACCATGGCCGCCAAAGCCAGGCGATCACTCCAAAAACGATTCTTTTGATAGATCGAAAGTCCCAACAACCAAAACGGAAAAGTGGCGAGTATGACGGAAAGCATTCCGCCGAATAAAATGGCCAATGTTGAATTTTGAGCCGAATTTTCTTTATCGCTGCCTTTGAGGTGGGACACCAGAAAAAGGGCTAATGCCGCAAAAACAACGATGCTGCCGATGATCACATAGGTGGAGGGCCGAGAAAAATCAATCAGGCTTGGATCAATCGCGGCAGGCCAGGGAGAAAAAACAATATACAAGAAATCTTGAAACATGAACTGCACCAAATGGGAGAGATTCCCGAAAGGCAACAGCGCCAGGCCATGGAAAAATGTCAGGAGCTTAAAACGATCATAGCCGAAGATGACCCCATAGGAACTCCGATAGATCACATACAGAAGAAGTATGATGAGGAATGGAAGCACATAGGGCAAAACTTTTTTTATCCGATCCCAAAAAGCAAGTTCGGGAAATAAAAACCAAAGAAAAATGAGACGGGATAATTCAAGACCCGAAAAATATTCGATCAACAACAGATGGCTAACTTGCAATAGCACAGCCAGAATCGTGAGCGGCAAATAAAATTTCGGATGTCGAATCGCATACAGCATGAGAAATATGGACAGCATGATCAGGAGATACATGGTCCAATGGAGCGAGTAGGCAACGGACAATGGCTGCAACGTGAAGATCGGATAAATGGCAAAGATCAAGGCAAGCCAAGTTGTCAGGGCAGCCCGCTCGGGCCATAGTTGACGAACCGAAAGCCAGAACATTCCCACGGTCAAAAAGCGGATGGCCATTAACGACCAGTGCCAATGTGAAGGTGCAAATCCAAGAACGCGAAACAAGAAAGCATAAACAACGAAGGCAAATGGACGACTGTCGTGAAGGAGAAAACTACGCAAGCCCGCGGCACCTTGCCAATAATCGTAAAAGACATGATGCCAATCATCCTGGAAATAGCCAAGCCGCGACATGAGAATCCCGAAGGAAAAGAAACAAACCAGAAAAATAAACACAATGGATGTCCATTCGGGCAAGAGAATATTATCAAACTTCAAAAGGGCGGCTCGGATTCTTTTCATAGTGGCCCAATTATACCAATCTGCTATATCCATAAGTTTCCGGTCACTTTCCGGTGACCGTCAACGGATGAACTATGCAACCTTTTCGATCCACGCCAGACAGTAATCGGCCACTTCCTCCCAGCCTCGTTCGCCGATGACAAAGTGATCGCGTCCGGCGAATTCCTTGAATTCCGTGACCGACGGGCCGCCATATTTCTTATAATTCGACCTATTCAGCCCGGCCGGAACAATATGATCTTTTTGGCCTGCGGTGATCAACAGCGGACAATGCGGCTTGTTGAAATCAATTCTTCCTGCGGCGCCGAGCGATGAAGTCGGCACGCCGCGCGATTCGGGCACGGCATAACGGTCATAGGCGGCGCGTTGTTCAGCGAGCGGAAGCGCATTGACAAACGCGTATTGAAATTGTTCAAAAGACATTTGAACCGGTCGATTCAATAGAAACGGATTGATCGCCGGAAAGTTCGCTTTCAAAAATGAGAACGCAGTGGTAAACACGCCCGCGGGGGGCGCGGGATCAATTGCTATACCGGCGACCGCCAGGTCGTGTTGAAGCAATAACTGCACGACCAATCCGCCCATCGAGTGACCGATGACCGCGGGCTTTTCATCCAAGCTCCGGATGAAATTCGCGATGTGTTCAACAACCTCGCCTAATTTCAATTTTGGCAATTCGGGATCGGGATGAGCATGGCGCAATTCTTCCACCGATTTATCGCGTCCCGGCCAGGCGGGCGCATAGACTTTATATCCTTTGGCTTGACAACGCGGAATCCAATTTTCCCAACAGAGCGGATTCATAAACATGCCGTGAATGAGAACGATGGTTTTGGTTATCATCATAAACTCCTAAAACCGTTACGAGGGGATCTGGAATCGTACATGATGGGATCTTGATGACGCCGATCATTTTGCCTTGTAAGAAATCAGGTCCTGATTCGCTGACAATTCAATCCGAAGTCGCTCGCCATATAAAATCATTTATGCGAATTGTAATAACGATGTGCCCCAATTCGATCATTTGAGAACGACTTAAGAACCTTTCGAACATCCATAACATCACTCTAAACCAATCACTCATTATACCTAATCGGCTCGACTTCTCTCTTCTTCTCTTCTTTCATCTTTCTTCCGCGCGCATAATAAAACGTCTCGCGCAGCTGCGGCGTGAGCTGACCCGATTCGCGATACCCTACTCGCGTTCCATGAAACTGCATCCAGCGAAACCAAAAGATCGAAGCGATGTTCTTCCACAGCAGGCGTTCGCGCGCCGCATGATACAGGTCGCTGAGAATATTGGCGGTGGTCAGGCGGACGAAATCGTAGAAATTGAAATGCGCTTCGGGGTGGATTTCTTTGAATGCCATCGCTTCACGGCGATACCGATTGAACACGCCGCGCGGTGTCTCATGGTGCACATGCACCACTTCCGCCTCCGCCGCATACGCAATTTCATATCCCTGCTCCTTCGCCCACTTCGCCCACGCTAAATCCTCCAAGCCGGTCAGCGTTTCGTCATACGGATTCACCTTCCACAAGCTTTTTCGGATGGCGGCATTGGCGTTGTTGCAGAACGCGGTCGCTTGATTCAAGCTGCTCACATCGGGATACCACTGATGAAAGATTTGCCCCTCCGAAAACTTCGCAAATTCCGGCCCGCGCTGTTTGCCATAGGTCAATGCGACGCGTTCATCTTCAAACGGATTCAATAATGTTGCCAGCCAATCGGGATAGATCGGATACACATGCGCGCTGGCGATGACGATGAATTCCTGCGTGGCGGTGCGGACCCCGAAGTTGAGCGAGCGCCCGAACGTAAATTCCGCCGAGGGGATTCGCACGATCCGCGCCCCGAACGACTCGGCAATCGAGACAGTCGAATCGGTCGAACCCGAATCAACCAGAATGATTTCCACGTTCCGGATGGTCTGATGTCCGATCCCTTCCAGCAATCGGCCGATATGTTTTTCCTCGTTATAAGCGCGGATGACAACGGAACAATTACCAATCATTATTCTTTTCATATCCCAGGCGCACCAGCAAATCACCAGCCACTTCTTTGAAAATCCTTTTATGGTCCTCTGTGAATAGTTTTTTCCATTCGCCGGTTTTGCCGGAGCGAAACGTCGGCGACTTACTCGGATTGATGGACGACTCCAGCGAATCGAGAATTATCTTTCGGGAAGCCGTCAGTGGAACCCGAGCAAGGAAATGATCCGCGATTCGATTTAGGGCGGTAAGGCGGTCATTGACCAAACCTTCAAAATGAATCTTCAGCACCTCGGAATGACCGAGCCAGCCCAGATACGGCGCGAAGCGCTCCAGGATGTTTGGAAATTCGATATCCAGCTCAGGCCGGCCCAAAATGCTTACCTTAAGTCGCGCATCAAAATCGGGCAGTGACTGATAATAATCATGATGAACATGATGCTCTTCCATGTCCGTTACGTAAAAAACATGCGAGACGACCACATCGCGCGGATCACGGAAAATGAAGTATGGGACGAAGCGCGGCTGGACGACACGGTCAACCGCCTCCGGGCGGGCGAAAAGATGCGCCGAGGCGATATCGCCCGGACCCAGAGCATCCAGCCAATCGAGAGCTTGTCCAGGCTCGCGTTTGAGTCCGCTTTCGCCTTCGTATTCGGCATAGAAAGAATGCAACCGACGCGAGAACGGCGCGACCTTCGAGAAGCCGAGCAGGATTTGATCGAGCAGATGTGTGCCGCTCTTGGGAAAGGAAATGCTCAGGAGGACGGGCCAGCCGTCTTGCGGCGCGGGCACGGATGCGAAGCGCACCTGTTGTAAATTTTTTTCTGTTTGATAAACAAGAGCGCGAACAGACGATTTGACAGACATAGATTGCTTTCGAGTTCGATCGGTTGATACTACTCCCATAGTATAAAGGATTTAAATCTGGAGCGTAAACCTGCTTTGTCGTAATCCCGCGCGCTCGCCGCCATAAGACGAATATCCTATTGCGCCCTTCGCAGGAAACTGATACATTGGCACCGTTTTATAAACCATAGGTCACTTATCGGTTGGAGGCTTACCTGATGAAACTCGGTGGATTAATTTGGCTGGTCGTGATCAGTTTGTTCGTCGGAATTATCCTTTGCTCGATTGCAGCCGGGGCTGTCTTTCCGGGCCTGAATCAACTGGCGGCGGGACCGCTGGTCTGCCACGGCACCTTCGAGATTCATCAAGATACCTACTCCTACCGGCCCGGCGAGTCAGATACCATGACCACGGATTATTGCGTCGACAACACGACCGGGGCCAGACAAGATATCAGCGGGAGAGTCCTTATCGTAGCCGGCCTGGTCGACTCGGCCGTGATCTTCCTCATCCTGCTTATTCTGGGTTTTGTGATGAGGGCCAGACGATCAGCGAAACGCGGAAGCAGGGTCGGCTGAACGGCTCCGCGGTGCCGCTTGGACTCAACCCTGTAATAAGAACTCGCCATCATTCAGCAAGCCATCGAATATCGCTTCGATAGCTTTTGATTTCTCGGGCGACAGCTCATCCAGGCGGAACGACTTCAACCGGGCCTGCGTGGTGCGCACAGACGGCTCAAGAAAATCTTCAAACGGCAATGAAGTCCTGAATAGCTGGTAATACAAGAACCGGCGCGCATTGCGCTGGAATTCTGCAGGCACTTCAATTTTCCCTGCGCCCAAAAATTCTTCCAGCTTGCTTCGCATTCCAGCAATGGTCTGGGGAAAGAAAACCGTTGGATACTGTGTGAAGCGGGCCCTGCCGGCGCACAACACCGCCGCGCCCATAATCGAAGCCTCCAGGCCGATGGTCGAGTTATAAACCATCACGAACTTCGATCTCTGAATTAATTCATATGAACTCAATGGTTCTTTTGGACCGACGAAGATTACGTTCGGTTCTTTGTCCACGCCGCGGCTGGATACCCAAACCGCGACCGTCTCTCGGCTGGATTTTCTGACGCGCAGCTCGTCCGGATGGGCGCGGATGACAAACAACGTCTCGCGATATTTGCGCATCACTTCGAGAGTCATATCCAGCCAATCGAACATATCTTCAAAGACAGTATTGGCATGCGGCTGACTCGTATCGAAGATCACGTTAGTAAATAGCGGCACGATTTGTTTGAAATGCGACGCTTTTTGCAGAAACGATTCATTGAGTCCCTTCATGTTTGGCCAAAACTTGATGCCCGCCATCGTAAAGTCACCCTGGAATCGCCTGGCAAGATACGCATCGAGTTTTTGGTTTTGCTCAACGTTCAATTCAAATTCATGAGGAATCTGAATCGGGTAGGCGGTCGCTTCACCATGGGTGAAGAAGGCCGAAGCAGGCCGCAGGCCAACCTCGTGCGTGATAACGCGGATGCCGCGCTGGAGCGCAATATAGCGGGCTGTCGCTTCGGGAAAGAATTGTCCGTTAAAAACGACCACCGCCCGCGGCTTGACTTCATCGAGGAACTTGGAAAATTCTTGTGCCACGTTCCAGGCGGACAAAACATATTTGCGCAAAAGATAACGGGTATTCTCGTCATCATTCAGGTGATGGATGCGCAGAATCCAGCGCAAACCGGGAAGACATAGCTTTCCAAGCGGAACATTTCGCCATTCGAAGTTCAGCAGTTCTTGCAGAGGAAGGTTTAGGACGGCCGCGGCGAGCTGCTCATCTCGCTGGTAGCCAAACCAATATGGGTTCGCACCCGCATATAAAGTCTTCGATTGATAAATACATGACTTGCACGGCATCGCTTTATGTGGATTGTCTCTATTGGTTCCCAGCACGCACTGACTCATACCCGCATGGCACACAAAATACGCGACCGGGATTCCCTTCAATCGCAATGCCCAGGAAGCCAGCAAATGAAATCCGCTGTTCCATGAGAGATCGTCAATGCCGGTGGAGGCTTTGAAAAAGGCGATCGGCGCGCCGGAGGCTTGCGGTTCTTTGAGCGCGACCGCCCGCGCCGTCGCTGCGATGTTGAGATTATTGTAGCGGCGGACGATTCCGCGTTTGAGGCGTTGGGTAAAGATCTCGTTAAGCCCTGACATTACCAATGATTATTCTTTTCATAGCCAAGTCTGACCAGCAGATCACCCGCCACGTCCTTGAATAATTTTTTATGTTCCTCCGTGAAATGCTCCTGCCAACCGCCGGTTTTCCCCGAACGAAAGGTGCGGCTCTTCCTCGGTTGGATCGCATCGATCAAAGTCGACAACGCTTTTTCACGTGGCGTTGGGATTTCATAGCCGGTCTTCCGCACCTCATCAAGCATGGCATTCAATGTAGCCTCGCGATTTTCTATTAAGTCTTCAAAGCGGAGACACATCACATTCTTTTGTTCCAGCCACTGGAACACACCGTCATATCGCTGCTTCACACTGACCATGTGTAAGCCGTCCTGGTCAATGCCCGTGATCGCAACCTTGAGCCGCGCGCTGAAGTCAGGCAGGGATTTGTAATACGCGTGCATTCCATGCTCCTCGTACATGTCGGTCGCGAAGAAGACTTGCGAGACCAGCAGATCGCGCGGGTCGCGATATATGAAATAGTTGACACGCCCGCTTGAAGCGCCGCCCTGAGCGGGTCCAAGGGTCAGGAAGGAGACGTTTTCGTTTGTCGCCTCCAAATATCCCCAGCCGATCACACTGCTTGGAATCCTTCCCAAGTCCGATAAAATTTCACCCGCTGTCCTGCGCCTGCCATCCTTTGTGATGGTTCGAACTGGATCGCCATTCACATAACGATAGGGCATGATGCGTGTCAAGCCGTTGAGGATTTGCAAAAGCAAATGCGATCCGCTCTTCGGCTTGGAATTGCCAAAGATGGGCGGCACATCGTCGAAAGAAAATCGTCTCCATCGAATGATGGCTTGTGCGGTTTTACCAGCAGGACGAAGCGGTCTTCGCAAATTCATTAAGCATCAAGAAATGATTCATTCATCATTCACGCGGCGCAGTTTCTTCATGGAAGCCAATTCGCTGTCATAAACTTTCTTTACACCATCGCCGACCGACGCTTCCGCCACGCGAATATATTTGACCAGCCGTTCAAAGCCGCTGGGCTCCACCGAGGCGGCCTGGTCACTGCCCCACATGGCGCGATCCAACGTGATGTGACGCTCGACCATGCAGGCGCCCAACGCCACCGCGATGGACGAAGGCACCAGCCCGACTTCATGTCCGGAATATCCGATCGGATTATTCGGGAATTCCCTGCGGAGAGTCTCGATCATCTTGAGATTCAATTCCTCCGGCTCGCATGGATAGGTGCTGGTGCAATGCATGATGACAAGATTCTCTTCGCCGATGATTTGTACCGCCTTGCGAATCTGTTCCATGGTGGACATGCCGGTTGAAATGATCATGGGCTTGCCGGTCTGGCGGACATGCTTCAGCAATCTATGATCCGTAAGGGAAGCGGAAGGAATCTTATAGGCCGGCGTATCGAAGTTTTCCATGAAATCCACAGCCGGTTCATCCCACACCGAAACCATCCACGGGATGTTTTTTTTCCTGCAGAACAGATCGATCTCATGATATTGCTCCGCCGTAAACTCCACCTTATGACGATATTCCAAATACGTAATATAACCCCACGGCGTCTCGCGCATTTGCGTCTTTTGTGCATCGGGCGTGGAGACATCGGGCGTGCGCTTCTGGAACTTGACCGCCTCCACCCCCGCATGAACCGCCGCGTTGATGATCTGCTTGGCAATGCCGAGATCGCCATTATGATTGATTCCGATCTCAGCGATGACGAATGCAGGATGTCCATCGCCGACCATTCGACTGCCCATTTTGATCTCACGAGCCATTTGATTTCTCCTCGAATTTTCTCAATACCAAATCACATAGCTCCCTCAATGCGCCGTAGCCGCCCGGCTTCGACAGCACATGATCCGCGGCGCGGATCACCTCAGGATACGCATCACGCACTGCCACAGCCCAGCCTGCGATCTCGAAACAAGGCAGGTCGTTGAAATCGTTGCCGACATAAATGATTTGTGCCGGATCCAGATTCTTTTCAGCAAGGAATTTCTTTAGCGCCTCGCCTTTTTCATTAAGACCCAGGCCGTGAATCGCTTCGACGCCCATCTTTCCGGCGCGAGCTCTGACCACAGTATTGACTTCAGATGAAAGGATCATCACCTCGACGCCGCATTCGCGTAGTTGGCGCACCCGCATCGAATCGGACCGTGAAGCGGCTACCGTTTCCTTGCCGTTTTCGTCCGTCCACACTCGCCCATCGGTGATGACGCCATCGAAATCAGTGATAATCATCTTGATTTCTTCGGGCATCGGGCGATGTTTCTTGCCGGGCGAAACCATGTCCAGTGCTCCGGAATAAACCATCGCCTCATATCTTGCCCAATCCGCAAGATTGTCAATGTCGATAGTATAGCGCGGATCAATGACCAACGGATAGATTTTGTTTCCGGTCAGCGACCGCTTGCGGGTGATGGTGGAAATGCGTATCGCGTCGATTTGGCCGGTCTGCCAGTAAATCTGGGGCAGGATTTGACGCGGCGCGTTATATGGCTCATCGATCCCAGGGACTTCAAGCAAGGAAGTCATGGAACCGTTTTTGGAGATGCGCCACATCTTATGCGGGTTCTGTCCGGCCGGAACGACGCCGCGCACACAGTCCGCGCGCGGATGCTGCAACAAAAGACGGACGGCGTCATCCACGCAATTGCGCGGTCGAATCGGCGAGGTGGGACGCAATTGAACAACCACCTGCGGTTGATAATTTTCATTCTCTTTCAACCATTTCAGCGCATGTTCAAAGACGGGGAGATCGAGAGATTTATCTTGAGCAAGTTCAGCAGGGCGCAGAAATGGAACTTGGGCGCCATACGCGCGTGCAACGGATGCAATCTCTTCATCATCCGTCGATACAATGACACGCGTCACCATCTTCGCTTGCTTCGCCGCGGCGATGCTCCATGCAATCAATGGATAGCCCGCGAAGTTGCGGATGTTTTTGCGCGGGATTGCTTTCGAGCCGCCGCGCGCGGGGATGAGGGCGAGAATTTCGGTCATTTTTTGAACACCAAGGTCACAAAGGAACACCGGGCTCTTTTCTTTGGTGCTCGGCGTCCTTTGTGTTGGGTTTTTTCACCACGTTGTCCAACCGCCGTCCACAACCACATTATTGCCAGTCATATAAGAGGATGCCTCCGAGGCAAGGAATAACAGGGCACCGTTCATTTCGTCCTTGTTCGCCATGCGCCCGAGGATGGTTTTGGCGGAATAATTCTTGACAAAATATTCCTCATGATTGTTGTAGACGCCGCCCGGCGTGAGTGCGTTGACACGGATTTCCGTGTTCGCATAATAGGCCGCGAGATATTTGGTGAAGCCAAGCACGCCGCCTTTGGTCACGGTGTAATAGACAGGTTTGAAGGCAACCCGCCCTCCGTCCTTGATGTAAATGCGCTGATCAGGTCCATTCAGCCCATAATGCGAGCAAATATTGATGATGCTGCCCTTCTTGCCTTGTTGGATCATCGGCTTGACGCAGGCTTGCGTGATCAAAAACATGCCGGTCAAATTCACGTTCAAGGCCGCATTCCAATCGGCGAGCGGATAGTCTTCGAAGCTGCCGGGCGCGATACCTTTCGATGCCGCCTCGGGATCGAACTTCGGATCGAGCGCGGCGGAATTCACGAGAATGTCGAGCCGCCCAAAGTCAGAAAGAACGGAAGCAACAAATTGCTTAATGGAATCCGGTCTGGTGATGTCCGTGCCGAACCCTTTAACGCGATATCCGTCCTTGGTTAAAGTATCTGCGATTTTTTGGGCCGCTCCGCCATTCAAATCCACGGCCGCAACACATGCGCCCGCCTCCGCCAGCGTTCTGCAAAACTCCGCGCCGAGCAAACCCGCTCCGCCGGTGACCACCGCCACACGATCTTTCAAATCAAACTTTTCCTGAATTTTCATTCGACCTCTTATGGTGCGGCATATACAATGCCCATGCCCGATTTACTGACCGGATTCAAGCCTTGCACCAAAAACGCGGCATCCGGACCCGAGGATTGTTCGCCGCCGGCGAAGATCGCCAGCACTGCCTGCTTATCCAGAATCTGCTGGTGCATTTGTGCCACACCTTTTTCATAATCTGCCGACCGGGGTTGCGCCGTTACCGGGTCAAAACGATTTGGCAGGGAGTACGTTGGACGGCCAGTATATAAATAGACCGCCTCCGTCTCATTGGTGTATATCATCAGTGTGCGAGGCAGGGTTCGCAAATAAGCCATGGCCTTTGAATCATACCAGTCGAAGGATGCAAATCCTTGTCCGCCTTTGGACAGGTCCTGCACCGTCGAGACTTGACCGTAGATGGATAGGCCGATAAAAAATAATGCCAACACGATGGCGACCTCGCGGCGTTTCTTCCATAACCAAACTCCGAATACGGCAAGCAGAATCAACATCGAGACAAAGATGGGCGCAAGGATCCGCAACTTGAATTTGGTAGAGGCATCAAAGAGCAGCATCGAGGCGATGATCGAAGCAATATAGCCAAAAATGTATAAGCCGCTAGCGAACGAAATCGTTTCCGAACGAGGGGCTGACGGCCGCCCAATAAAATATTTCCAAGCCCGGACACAAATCCAAATCAACACGATCCACAAAATCAGAGCCGTCAGGACAATGAGGAGCCAGGGCATTTTATACACTTGCTTTTGCCAGGCCTCCACCGGAACAAGAAACTGCGAAATGGCGTAAAGCGTGGTATCGAAATTGCTTGCCGTAATGCGATGCCAAACCAATTCGCGGTTGGTAGCGTTGCCTGCCTCAACCCAATTGCGAATGGACCAGACGACAATCCAGGGCACGAAACTCGCAAGGAATATTCCCGCGCTGACGAGTCGCTTGCGCCACGAGTCGTGCAGAACAAACAGCGCAACGAGAAATGTCGCCACCAGGGCCAGACCGGCATAACGCGTCAGATAGGCCGCACCGACGAAGATTCCGCACAGCACGATCCATAGCCAATGGTTGTCCCGTTCAAAATACAAATCAAACATCCAGAACGCCAGCAGGCTCAAAAAGATGAAAAGCGGCTCGCTCATGGCGGTCGTATAAACTTGAAGCAGCGACCCATTCAACACAAACAAGGCCGCCAGCACCAGCCCAGCCACCAGCGATTTGGTCATACGCCAAGCGAGGATGCCGATCAGTCCTGTGCTTAAGCCGAACAACAAAGAATTGAGTAAACGCGCGCCGCGCAATGGATCCAAGCCGACCAAACCGATGAAAGCTAGCGCAGAGGAAAAAGCGGGTGGAAAGTGAGTGATCGGTTTGTTGCTTACCAGCCAGGCTTCACGATACCCATGTCCCGCCAGCAAACTGCGCGCCCCGGCGATGTACGCAATCGAATCATCGGAAAGCCCAAGGCCCTCCGGCGTGGCCCGCAGGACAAGAAAAACTCCCACAACGGTCAGCAAGCCAAGGATCAAGAAAGAAGCCAGGCGAGGTGTAACGCGGATGTTCATATCATTCGGTCATTGCTTCGCTCCGCTGGCAATGACATGAAACTTATTTTAGCAGGTATCCTTGCTCTTCAAGATAGGCGGCGATCTTACGCGCATTCTCTTCGGGCGTGGCGCCATAACCTTGGAGCGTAATTTCGGGGTCGATGGGCGGCTCGTACGGATCATCCACGCCGGTAAAGCCCATCGGATGACCGTCGGCCATGGCCTGACGCGCTTTGGCATACAAGCCTTTCACATCGCGCTGCTCGCAGACCTCGACGGGCGTGTCCATATACACCATGATGAAGTTTTCGCCGACCATTTTGCGCGCCTCTTCGCGCGCGGCGCGATAAGGGCTGATCGCCGCACAGATCACCGCACCACTGGCATGGACAATTTCACCGGCCACAAAACCGATGCGCAAAATATTGGTGTCGCGATCTTCCTTGCTGAAGCCCAGTCCTTTGGAAAGATGCGTGCGGACCACATCGCCATCCAGAATGGCGATCTCGCGTCCGCGCTCGAGCAACAACG
This sequence comes from Anaerolineales bacterium, assembly GCA_035516425.1. Lineage (GTDB taxonomy): Bacteria > Chloroflexota > Anaerolineae > Anaerolineales > Villigracilaceae > Fen-1038. The sequence continues at coordinate 22,546 of DATJAH010000065.1, read as the reverse complement.
AAGTCAACACCTGGGTGGTGGCGGATTTTCCCGAGCCGCTCAAACCGGTGAACCAAATGCAAAATCCCTGCTTGTGGCGCGGCGGATACATCTCGCGCAAAATCTCGGCGGTCTCCGGGCGCGTGAACCATTCGGGCAAAAGTTTGCCCTTGGCCAGATACTCATCGCGCACCTGCGTACCGGAAATGTTCAATGTCTTCGCGCCCTGCGGAACATCCTTGCCTTCCACATAGCGTTGTTCGTCGGGAAGATAGACCAATTCCTCAAAGGGGATCATCTTGACGCCCAATTCATATTCATACTTGCGCATGTTCTCCTGCGCATCGTACGGACCGTAGAACGGCTTGCCCGTCGAATCTTTTCCCGGCCCCGCATGGTCGCGTCCCACAACAAAATGATTCGCCCCATGATTGCGGCGAATGATGGCATGCAGCAAGACTTCCTTCGGCCCCGCCATGCGCATGGCCAGGGGCAGAAGGCTGAGCAAGGTGCTTTTCCTATCGTAATAGTTATCCACTAATGCCTTGTAAATCCGTACGCGCGTATAATGATCCACATCGCCGGGCTTGGTCATGCCGACCACGGGGTGAATGATCAATGACCCGCCCACTTGAGCCGCGGCACGCTTGGTCAACTCCTCATGGATGCGATGCAATGGATTGCGCGTCTGGAACGCGACCACATTATCGTGTCCCATATTTTCGAGGATTTCACGGACCTGCGCGGGCGTGCGCCGCAATTCGACGAAATCATAGTACTTCGGCAGGTTGACCACTTTCACCGGTCCGCTGATGCAGACTTTGCTCCAGCGCGCCATCTCAGAAACCATCGGGTGCTTGGAATCCGTTGAACCATAGGCCAAGGCGGCCTCGGTTTCGGCGTCCCAGTGATAGACCTCATCAAGGGTCATGATGGCAATCACTTCATTGTTGGCGTTGCGCAGGACAATATCCTCGCCGACGGTCGGCAGTTCCTTGGGATCCGCGGTCAGTGTGATCGGAAGCGGAAAGAGCGTTCCATCGCTGAGTCGCATTTCATGCAGGACCCGCTCATAGTCTGCCTTCCCCATGAAGCGATCCACCGGCGAGAATCCGCCAGTGGCGAGCAATTCCAGATCACATAAGTTGCGCATGCTGATCTTGATCGAGGTCAATTTGGAGGCGCGGGCAAGCAGGTCTTCACGCTCTTTACCGTTCACAACGAGATTGACCAGTTTTTTACCGCCATATGGCGAAATCAATTTGGCTTTCGACATCTTTACTCCGGAAAAATAGAATGCGTTGAGTTTGTGATAATGACCAACGCAAGGGGGTATTATACTTCAAAATTCAGTGGATGAATTTTAAAACCGGACTGGGATTCAACCAGGCCCCCGCCCTATTTTGAAACACAGTAGAGGTTTTTCACAAGGTCGGCAGTGGCAGGCTCCAGCTGCATTCCTGCCAGGATCCGGCAGGCTTGGGCTGCCACCAACGGATCGGAAGTGATGGAACGCGCCAGCTTGGTAAGCCCGGCCTGATTTCCAAAATGAGCGTACGCCTGAAGGAACGGCATCCATTCAATTAGATCCTGCGGCTTCAAACCGAGTTTGTCAGCTTGCTCGCCCAAATTGACAACGGTCTGCCAATCCTCAACCTGACGGGCATACGAAGCTTTCTCGTAATAATAGCACCAGCCCCGCGTTGGCTCCGACCCGAACGGAAACTGCGGCGGAGTTTGGAACGGCGTTCCCGCGATCACATCCTGGATCTGCGAATAAGGAGCGAACAACATCACGCGCTCATCCTCTGAGGAGGAGAATTCAGCTTGATTCCCGTCGATCACATGAACACAGGAGAACGCGGTGGGCTGCGAAATGACGAGGATGTTGCTGTAGTTTCTAAATGTGTGGATGGAACCGCGGCGAGTATCGTATTCGACCCCCTTGTGATATAGAACTTTGTTCAAGGCATCGTGATTCAATAATGCCGCCTCGATGGCGGGCTCAATGAATTTTGGACTCTGGCTATCGGGGTAATAGATCATATTCGCAGGAGACCAGATGGTGTAATCCTCCCCGGCCTGCCCCAAAGGATAATGAACAACCAGCGTCGTAGCTTTCTTGAGTTGAGGGATGCGCCAGCTTACCTGCCACCAAAAGGCATTATTTGAATCGGCCAGGCGTGCAGAGCCGGCGCCATTTGAAAAATGAGTAATGACCGCCACACCGATCAAAAGCAAGATAAATCCAATTTGGAATCCCAAATTTCTTAATAGGTCGACAAAAACGGCAAGGATCATGGCGGCGCCAAACATGCTGATCACGGAATAACGTGAAAAGTCGGCAAAGTCCACGCCGCGGTTAGCGACAATAACCGGGATTAATCCGCCAGCAACGATGACCAAGCCCACCCAAAGGTTTTCCCAGTGCCCGTCGTTTTCCCCGGCCGATTCGGCCGGGGTATATCGCAGTGAAATCCATGCAATCAGCATCGCAAGCAGAGCAACTCCTACCGCAACAAACGCATTAAGGGCCGGCAGATTGGCAAAGGCATTATAGAACGGCACAACCCAGGCCAGCAGTGTGACGATCACCATGTTCTGGATCAACGCCGCACTCCAGACCAAAATCGTATGTCGAGGGGCCGTGATGATCCCGCCCAACTGTGCTCCAATGTCAGTTTGCTTGCGAATATCCTGAAAGAAGAACAACCGCCAGGTGAAGAAGATGAGCGGCACAACAACGAAAGGCAGGTACCAAATCACGGCGCGCCTGAGGCGCGCAAAAAAACTCTTTTCGGTTTGTCGGGCGAGGACAAAAAGAAGGGCCAGGCGCACCACTTCGTAGCCGGCATAATACTCCATCTGACTCAGATAAGCCAATCCGAAGAAAATGGATACGGCGCTGAGAACGATCCGCCACCCAGGATTCCTCGTCGTGACGGCTTTCAAGCTCAGCGCGATGGAAAAGGTCGCAAAACACAGCCCTGCAATATGCGACTGAAAATCAATCGCATTCGGCTGCGACAGAAACCCCGGATAGATCAAATAAAACAAGGCGGCCAGCATGGCCAGACGTTTCTGCTGCGGCCAGACCATTCGCAGACTCCAAAGAACCGATAGACCGCTGAACAGGCGGAAGAGATACGCGGTCACATTGTACGGAAATGGGTTCCGACCGAAAAGGAGGTACAGCGGAATCATCAGAAAAGCGCGGGCGGGACGATCCACGCTGAAAATATCGATGAATATCATGGGTCCGCGCGTGCCGGCAGCAAACATCTCATACCAATCGTCATTGAAATAACTGAAATGCGAAATGAACGGAAGATAGGCGATGGCCGAAACGGCCACCAACAAAAATATGGCAACAAACAATTCAGATCTTGCCAATGAGCGAAGTTTATTCACTATGATCTCCTAGCTCAATTTTACTAAAATTCCTTTTCTTTCGGACTCATGCGCAGCCAATGCCAATCGCAAAGCCTGCCTGCCATCTTCCAAGGTGCAGATGGGTTCTTCCTTTTTCTGAACGACTGCGATGAAGTGTCGCATCTCTGCAATGAACATGGCGTTTCTCTCAAAGCCGGCAGGCGGTTGGTGCGCTTCCCAAGCTTTTTTTTCCGCTGAATACACTTCCAAAACGCCCGAGGTGTTATCCCATTTCATGGTACCGTCCGAGCCGACAATTTCCCAGCGATGATCGGGCGGCTGCTGATTGTAATCCAAGTGGACGGAGCCGACCGCGCCGGTCTTCATCTTTAGACCAATTTCCACCGCGTCTTCCACTGCGAGTCCGAGATTCGAGGCGCTCATGAAAGCCCAAAGCGAATCCACCCCGCCGACCAACAGGCCGATGTAATCCAGCGGATGAGACAAAGTCAAGGTCACCCCGCCGCCCAGATCGGAACGGGCCGCGTAGCCCCGCCTGAAATCCTCCCATGGATGCCAGTTGGGAAGATATTCGCCCCAGTGAACATGAAAAGAGAGCGGCTTGCCGATGGCATGATCCTCCAACAATCGCGCGGCTTTTTGCAGCGTCGGGTGAAAGCGAAATTGAAAGCCGACCAGCAGCCGTCCGCCGCCCTTTTGAAGCTCCGCTTCGAGTTGATCTATGTGAGCAAGAGAGTCGGAGACTGGCTTTTCCATCAAGATGGAACAGCCCGCCCGCGCAGATGCCATCGCGACGTCCAGGTGCAGCGCGGTCGGATTGGCAACAATGACCGCTTCGGGTTTGTATTTACGGAGAGCCTCGTGCAGGTCCGTTGCAACGGGGTAGCCGGCCAGTTCCTCATCGGGTAAGGTCGCATGATGGGATCGGAGCAAAACAATATCCTTTTCCCCCAGCGAAATCAAGTTACGGAAATGACGGCGTCCGATCGAGCCGAGTCCGGCAATCAAAGTCTTCATATGAAAAATATCCTGTTTCGTCCGACAACAATCTACACGATATATAGAATGTGCAAGGTAAAGAAAATATAGTAAACGACCCCGGCGTCAACCTGAAGAATCCATAAGGCCCGCGCGCTCCATTTCAGGCTGCGGGAGGCTTTGGGGATACTAAGGAAAAAGAGAGTGGCTGCCGCGAAAAGCAAAAACAACGCGATCTCGCCGCTCCATGTGAAATTGCCGTCTTTGAACCTTATGCTGCTTTCCGCAACAAAATACGTAAAGAAAGCGCCAAAAATAAAAACCAGCCAGGCAAAGACCAACGTCAAGTTATGGGAGGCCTGCTTCCAATAAAATACCTTAACCAGCAGAGGAAAAAGTATGGATAAAAGGAACTTGGGCGCCAGGTCATGAGAATAGGCGCCTATCACCCCGAACGGGGCAAAAATGACATGGGTGGAATCGGTGCTGTGATACGACAACAAGAATTGCCAAGCCAGCATGCCTGCCGTGGGGATAAGGATGCCAAGCACCAGAAAGAGCAGATTCACCCTTTCCTTTCGGATCAGCCTGAACAGCACCAGCAAAACAAGGGCGGGCAACAGGCAGATTGCAAGGTTGGGCTTGGCAAAGGTTGAGAGCAGGGAAACCAGCCCGGAAACCCAAACGCTTATTTTGGAAACCGGCCGCGCTGAAAACCCTCGGAGTGCATACATAAACTGTAATAGGGCCAATGGACGCAGCATGATAATAGTGGGGTTATGATAAGAGATTATGCCCACATATCCAAGATATAGCTCATGATCCGAGAACCACCATAACGCCACGGGGGCAGCGATGTTGAGGCCAAGGACCACGACCACCACCCGCCATAAAGGGAGGCCTGCTTCCACGAGAGTCGGCCAGAACCACCAAGTGAGAATACCGGCGGAAAGTCCCACACACAAGAGAATGGATATCAGCTCGGCACCTCTCGAGGACAATCCCAAGATCGTGTTGAATGCCAGAACCAGGAACTGCCACGCCGAATGAGCCATGACATAGGCCGGCACCGGCCTGCCGCTCTTTATGTCCATGGCCCATAGAAGATGTGTAGGAAAATCCGAATCCCCTTTTGTGCCGGCATAAACCTCCATGAGAAAAAGCGGCATGAAAATCAACGCGGCAACCACTGCCGCAAAAATTGAAGATCGCCATCTTTTGGATCGATCCAAATTCATCATATCGCCAGGGCATTTTCCTGCCAATGACTGTCTTTCTCATACTGCCACTGGATCAGCGTCTCACCCGCGATCTCTTTGAAGATGGATGTATCTCGAGCCGTAAAGAGTCTCTGCCAATTGCCGGCCTGGCCTTTCGGAAGGAACGAGGCGATACCTTCATCTCGTTTCGCCTGCCACTCCTCATCCGGGTTGGACTCCATCTCCGTCCTGATCTTCCTTGCCAAGGACTTGTCGACCTTTTTCACGCCGAGGAATTTCCACAGCCGCGCCATTTCATCGAATGGATCGTTTAATAAATCTTCATATCGCAAGGCAAAATAATTTTTCCCGAATTGTCGTTTGCCTTCTTCTTCGATTTCCTGCAAGTTCGTCACCCAACCTTTTGCCACGCGCCGAATGAACACCTCGGTGAAGATCGAACGCTTGCCATAGAATTCATCGGGACTCTTGCGCAATTCTTCGACAATGCGTTTATCTTCTGATGTCAGAAACTTTGACTCTTCCACGAAGTTGCGGAAGCGTTCCGAGATCAATACATCGCGCCCATCGCGTACGATGTAAACCAGCTTCGCATCGGGATAAATCGAATACATGTCCCGCACAGATTGTCCGTGAATCGTGGACGACGGGCTTTTATCGCCGACGATTCGTTTCCCTTCGCGCACCGCTTCGCGTTCCATGATGAAATCCGCCGAGGCACGCAAAACCAGCGGCGAGAGATCGTGCCCCTGATTCCAACGATTGGACTTACGCGTCAGCCATTCCTCGATCTCGGCCGAATCAACCAGCGCTTTCAACAAAGGCCGGCGCGTGAAAAAGTGCGCTTGATAATCACAATGCACCTCGGCATGCAGACGAACAAGGCGCATGAGAAGCGTTGTCCCCGAACGTGCGTGTCCGAAGATGAAGAACTTTTCGCGCGGAAAGAATTGCTTGATCTCCGCCACTTCTTCAGGCGTGATCGCCGGAATCGGATGGCGTTTATTTTTTTTTGCATCACCCTTGACAAGGACACGGGCGGCAGAACGAAAACGAGAAAACATTGTCAAAGAACTCCTCAAGGCGCTGGAGTCAACGAGGCAACAGGAATGACAGTTTCCGTCAGCGTGAGGGACGGTGCGGGAGTGTCTGATGGAACCGGCGTGAAAGTCGCCATCGGCGTAGAGGTCAGTGCACTGGTGGGAGTCAAGGTGAGCGTGTCGGTGGGCACAGGCGTCTCGCTGGGTGTGGCCGTGTCCGTCGCTGTCGGCGTGGGCGCAGCAAACGCCCCGCCGAGATTGGTGATAATTACAAAATAACCGGACAAAGCCAGGACAAGGATCGCGACGAGAAGAAAATCCACAAATTTATTCCTCATGCTATCGTTTCCAATTCAGCATCACCAATCCGGTTAGACAAACCAGAATGCCAATAACATTAATCCAAGTGAGTTGTTGTTTGAATACCAGCAAAGCCACAGGTACGAGCAAAAGCGAAGCCACTACATTGACCAGCACCGCGGCGATGCCCACGTTCCAACCTGCGCGATAAACGAGCAGAAATCCGACTTCGAGTCCAACGATGGAAAACGCCAGTAGATAGCTTGCCCAGTTCAATTGTTTTAATTCAGCGAGAAATCCAATTTGAGTTGGGATGAAAAAGGACAAGATCACGGTCAAACAAAGCGCGACCGCGTAGGTGACCATGATCGCCACCGCGGGATTGACGTTCGCAGGCGTGGACTTCTGGCTGAAGTGATACAACGCGCTGGAAGCAATGGCAAGAGTGATGGAGAAGTAAAAAAGGAACATGGATTTAGTTTTTGGCGGCATAGTTTCGCGGTTTCATGGCCCAATGATAAACCATAATGTCAGTTTTATTCGTCGGAGCGCGAGGGCCGCAGCTCGATATGGCAAGTTCCATTGACGATCATTGGAGCGTTACCGAGGAATGCCGCACGGAAAGAACGCAGGGCAGGCGTGCCTTCGGCGCTCGCCATGCACTATAGATCCAATATCTTCAAAATGTATTCTGCCGTCCGTTTGCCGGAACCTCCATCCGTATAGGTGATTTCCTGCTCGACGAACTTACGACGTTCAGGCGCGTCGAGAGCGGGATTCGCTAAATAGAGCTTGATTGCGTCCCGAAGCTGATCCGCATTCTCGGCGACGCGGCCGGCTCTCGCCTGGCGGAAACGTTTGTGTGTGGGCCAGTTACCAATTTTTTTCAACGACAAGGAATATTTCTTGGGGACATTCCAGCCGCTGGGGACATCGATCACCGCGGCGAGGATCGGCGTATCGTGGACAGCGGTCTCAACCACCATCGTCGAATAGACCGTAACCAAAACATCCGAGTGCGCCATCATGGACGATTTTTCATCCATGTCTTCGCCGCTGTAATAACCGAGCGATCCGCCAAGCGCAACAGGTTTAACCACATGCACATGCGAATATTGTTTCTCAAGCGCAAAAATCTTTTGGCGTTCATCAGCAAAGATTTTCGGTTTATCCTGAAAATGGCTCGGATGAAGTCGAATCAACAGCTGCGACGGTTCGACCAAGGCATCCGCTGAAACCAATTCGGCAAGCGCTTCGACGTTGGGATAGTTCGGTGCGAAATGGACAAACGAGCACGCGTACGAAATCAATTTGCGATTTGGATCGAGATCATGCCGCTTGAAATAATCGTCCTTCGATAATTGCCATTCTTTTCTGAAATAACCGTCATACGATGGAATGCCACCGATGTTGACGCGCTTTGGGTCCCAATCGGAGCCATACACCAATTCATCTTTTTGAAGTTGCGACCAGCAGGTGGCATAATCCATCGTCGCGCCGGGGATGGAATAGCTCGATGGATTGTCCCAGCCAACAATTGCCGCCATGGTCGGCACGTGATGCAGAGTCGCTTCACGCAGCAGATAACGGTCGAGGCGCCAGCCCGCTGTCGAAGCGATTACGAGATTCGGCTTGTACTTTTCGAATAAATCGGAATAAAGGTTTGGGCGGGGAATGAAGCCGTCCTGCCTCTTCACCAAGTATTTGCGCGCGAAAGAAAACGTCCGCAGCATCAGAATCGCAAGCGCGGCGGGAATCCAGACCGCCAAACGGAATCGCCACGAGTTCTCCACCCAGACTTCCCAGATATGGCTGTCCATGGCTTCGGTGTTGATGCGCCACGAGCCGCCGACGCGACGAAGAAAGGCGAGCAGCCACTGCTGACGCGGTTTGAATTGATTGGCGTATTCGTTGGCTTGTCTGAGTCGCAAGCCTTCAAAAGTCAGACCGGGGCACGCAAAACGCTGCGCGATTTTTTCCTTGGTTTCGTCGTCGGTGAGCACGACGATTTCAACGCCCGCATCGAGCAGCGTGGGAACAAGGTCGCTTTGCAGGAAATAGATGATCGCCATGCCATGATCGGCGGAAATGAAAATTCGTTTGGTCACGGGTTTATTCTTGATTGCCTATTACTTTGCACGGTTTGAGGATGGTGAGTCTCTAAATCATCAATAGCTGGAGCGCTTGGTTGCCACCAACATTCCAACCATAGCTTGGGATGGAATATAAAACACGAGGGAGAAGACAAAACCAGAAGGCCGATAAACTTGTTGGTGTCGTCCTTTCCAAAACGCAGGAAGCGGATAATCCCTGGGGTGCCAGGCAGAAAATATATCATCAACCAAATGATCACCAATTCAACAGGGACAGAATAATCGTTTGACATGAAATCTTTTATGAATAATACCAATTGAAAATCTTGTTATACACTGCCAGTAACATCTTCTTGACAAATCCAACTTCCAAGAAACGTTTGCCAAATCCGATTCTGCGTTCCTTATTTTGCGCCTTCAATTCTCCATGCAAATATCCCAGCGTGTTGGACATGTTCATCGCCAGCGGGTCGGAGATCATCAAGCGCAATAAACCTGCGTCGTTCATGCGCTTGTCCAACTGGCGGACTTGTCCCATGGGCTTGTCCATCTCAAAGGGCAGGAATTGCTGAAGGGTGGATTTATACGCCGTGAATTGCCAATGCGATGCGCCGGCCATGGCCGTCACGCCCCTATAAACTATTCTCCAGTCTCTGGTCTCTACATAAACTTTCTTATTCTCCTCTTCGGTCTGTCCGAGCGAAAGATTAAATTCCAAAAATGTTTCCCATGGAATGAATTGACCATCTTCCAGCCTCGCGTTTTTGCGCGCCCAATCGAGCGTCGCTTCATAAAATTCCGGTGGCGTGCGGAACGGACGCGCCGTCACCATGCCGACGTTTGGAAATGTTTCCAAGATTTCAACCGAGCGTTTCAACCAGTTCGGTGAAAACAACACATCGCTGTCGGTATAGGCAATGATCTCGCCCGGCGCGCCTGCGAGAATGATGTTCCACGCGCCGCCCTTACCCATGTTCTTCTCGGCGAGAATCAAATACTGGATTCGCCCCTCGTCTTTTTCCTGGATCAAGTAATCGCGCACTTCCGCGCACGAGCCGTTGTCAAAGACCAGCAGATCGAACGGCAAGCCCGCATCCTTTCGCAGCGATTCCAGACAGACTTTCAACACATCCAACGTCTCGGCATAGAATCCGCTCAGGAAGGGGATGTAATTCAACAGCGCGACCGTGATCCGCTGGGGGCGGGCAACATCTTTTACGAACTTGGCGGGGTTTTGACCTTTACGCATGTAACCAGTTCCGATTTACGGTTTTCGATTTACGATTTTCTGTATTCGTTTCTTCCAACGCTTCGGGCGGGCGACACGTTCAATCATATCATCGGGCAAAAAGAAAAAAAACGCCCGCAAAAACAATTCCACGCCGCGCAGGAAGCGCAGATAGGTCATCTTCGGGCGTACCAGCTTTCCGCCTTCGGCGAGTTGATGCGTCGAATCCAAAACCGTATAACGGACGTTGGCTTGTCCGCCCGCCAGGCGGATGTTCTCGTCCGTGTCCGGGTGCTCATAGTGCGGCTTCGCATCCGGCAAATGGGAATAATCATGGTTCTGATGCACGATCATCACCGAAGGTGTGCAATCAATCACCGGCCATTTTTCCTTGCGCGCCTTGTAGATCATCCAATTGTCCCAGCCGGCGCGGCCGATGATGAAATTGGGAATATCTTGATAACAAGATCTTGGAAAAAGGAAATAATCGCTTCCAGCGGGACGATGAAGTTGTCCCTGTGTTTCGACGGTTTTCCTTAACCTCGCTTCCCATCCGTCCGAAAAATCCAACGGTGCGGTGATGTCGTAATCCCAACGTTGACTCAGTAAAACAGATCTATCCTTTTGTCTTGCCGCTTGTTTCGCGGCGGCGATGAGATCGGACATGAGAATCATGTCGGCATTGATAATGCACAGCAAATCACTGCGGCTATTTTGCCGCGCCAACTCAAACATGGATGAAATCAATGGCGTGCCATTCTCGTTGCATTTCACATCTGGAATATGCCGTACATTAAATTCTTTTGCGGTTTCCGATAATCCTGTTTCATCCCCGATCAAAATGACTTCGACTTCAGGAAGCAGAGTCCACGAATGAAGCGCGTTGCGCTGAATCAGCGCGATGTGCGGATCAGTGTAAGGTTTGGGAGCGGAGAATAAGGTAAGGAGAGGCATAATTTCATTGGTCATCCCGGGCCCAGCGAATGGTATTAGGGAAGTGCGCGTTTATCGATATCCTTCAACGTTTTATGTTTCACGCCCGCGTTGATTTGCATCAGCGCAGGTTCGTTGTGAACCAAATCCAGAACTTCCTTCCACGAAAAATCATCCCGCCCCTCGAAGCGGCTGTACACCTGCCGCATGAATTCCAAATCTTCGGGCGTGTCCACCGTCCAGCGGTAATCGCCAAAATCGGTGGTGTGATGCAGCAAGGCGACCTTGAAACCGCGCGGCGAGAGGCCCGCCTCCAGCGTCCTGCTTTGACGCCTCAATTCGACGCCCTCATAGAAATACGGCATGGCATGTTCGCGATGCTGAGGCTCCTTGGCTTCCTGCCAGGCCGTGGCTAAAGCCCTGAAGGTGCAGGCTTCCGTGTCCAGTCCAATTGGATACGTTCGATGCCACGGCGGAGGCAAACGGTTGCAAACAAAATCATATTTGCCATCGATCAAAGTATTCACGACATCATCAATCAGTGCCGGATCAATCACCGGACAATCGGCGGTGATGCGGGCCACGATGTCCGCCTTTGATTCTTTGGCGGCCCGATAATAACGGTCAAGCACATCGTAGAGGCTGCCACGCGTGAACGGGATTCCGCTGAACGAGCAATATTCTGCAACAGGATCATCGGATGAATCGGTTGTCGTGGCGAAGATGGTTTCGTTAACGGCAGCCGCCCGCGAGGTTCGAACGAAGACGCGTTGCAGCATGGGTTGGCCCGCGATGCGCGCGAGAATCTTTCCAGGCAAGCGCGAGGAACTCATCCGACCTTGAATGATGGCAACGACACGAGGCTTCATGCCGTTTGCGCCTCGGAGGGGATTGGCAATGGAACAACAAAGCCCTTGGCGCGGAACTTCTCAACGTAATCGCGCACGACCCAATAATCGAGCCCGACCTGCTCGGCGATGTCGAAGATCGAATGCTGACCTTCGAGGCGCATCATGATTTTTTCGATGGCGCGATTCAGTTCCCAATTGTCGCGCCAGTCCACCCAAAGTCCATGACCCGAAAGAAAAACGGGGCCGCGGAACGTGCGCTTCGGAATGTAATTGCTGGCGTACATACGGATGACCTTTTCGGCGACATCCGCCGCGCCCACCAGCATCTCTTCATGCATGATATCGAGGTTGTCATCGGTGGTGTGATATTCGTCGTAGGGCCAGCGGTTGAGCGAAATGCACGGCACATTGACACCAGGCCCGTTGATGACGCGTTCATCGTTGGCAGGCGCGGCGGCGAAGTCGCGTTCATCGTGGTCGATATCACGCAAAACATAATTCGTGATTCGATCCAATACATGATCGTGCTGCCGCGTATGATGCCAGGCAATTCTATTTTGATTGCCGGTCATCTCGAGGAAGATTCCGCCGCGCAGATTCGGGATGAGCGCCTCGTGGTGGGCGAGATAGGCAATCGTGCCGATCGTCTCGGGACCGAACCAAAAGCGTACGCTCATGGACCCAGCCGCTGGCGGCTTCTCGGAAAGTCGACGCGCCAACTCGATCGCGGTGACCACGCCCGCGCCGTCGTCGTTGGCTTGCATCGGATGACAGGTGTGTGCTTGAACAATGACCTCGCCCGCGTCCGGATTCGGTCCGCCTTGCGGGTGAACGACCGCGCTCGCCACCCTGAATCCCTGCCTTGGATCGGTGATGAATTCAGAACGAATAACCGCGTGATATTTTTTGTCATGCGGAAGCTTATCGAAAGTGCTTTTCGGTAAACAGAATCCCCAATCGCGTTCGTAATATTTAAAAATCCACGGCACCGCGTTCGGGCGCTTCGCGTTGAAATACAAATGCGGTTGCAGTTCCTCAAACGTCAACACGTCATCAACCGCCAAGGAATACGATACGATGTGAAGCGGATTATCGTTGAAGTCAACAATTCGCCGGCCGTCTTCGATTTCCAAATAGGCTTCATGGACGACATATCGTTCTGGCACTTTCCAAGTCCAAACGGATTTGAGCGGCGCATAGGTCTCAATCGTGTACTGCGACGAGTCGGGCATATACGAGCCGACGATCTCCAGCGTCTTATCCTGATCCTCACTGGCAAGCGTGCGATGCAGTGGAAAGAATTCGGCAAGGATGGATTTGAGGGATGAATAAAGTTTCATAATCCTTTGGCGGTCCGGTAGTTCCGAGCGATCGCGGGGAACATGCCGGGACCACCGGATTGCAAAAATATCTTTATGCGTCGGTCTCGAGGCATGCTTGCGGCGCTGCCCGACCAACGAAGCAATTCAATCTTTCTTTATATAATACAACAAATGCGGATCGCGGCGCATCTCGCGCGCGGTGAAGGCATAGACTTCATTGGCTTTCATCAACTTCACATCCGCATCACCGATCGTCTTCAATTTGATCACGCCGGCCTTTTCCATCAACTCGCCCATCGGATTGACCTCGGTGATGACACCTTTGTCAATATCGCGCACGAACATCTCGAACGTGTCTATTTTGGTCGTGCCGTCCCAGTCCGTGACCTGGCCGGTGAATTGCTTCAGGAAGCGATACTCCACGCCTTCCATCTGCTCGATGTGATGGAAGAAGGTCATGCTATTCGTGTACGATAAACCGATGACCATGATCTTGCCGTCGAGGTCGCGCAGTTTGCCAAAGACCGAGCCGCGTTCGTAACTGCTTTTGTATCGCAGACTTCCCAGCATTTCCGCGTGCCTGCCGATGATGGCGAACGAATAGATCGGATGAAAGACCCGCTTGGCGCGCGGATCTTTGCGGACAAATTCCGTCAGGATTCCCATCTGCGACGGCGTCGAACGCACATCCCACGGCTGGCCCTTGTTGAAATCAAAATTGAAGGTCGGCATGATGAGCGTGCCATCCGCACCGAGAGCGGCGAGCAAGGCATCAATGACGGTTTGAGGTCCGCCGTCCACTTCGCCGAGGGATTTGTAGGAACTATGAACGAGCAATGTGTCGCCGCGTTGAACGCCGAGATCGTGAAATGCGGATGTGAGTGATTCGAGAGTCAGCATCGCAATCTCACATATACAATCCGCCGTTGACCGCAATCACCTGACCCGTAATATATCCGGAGGCGGGCAAAGCGAGGAATGTCACCGCGCGCGCAATCTCATCGGGCTGGCCGAGTCTCTGCATTGGAATCTTCTGAACGACTTTCTCCAACGCATCGGCGGGGATGGCGCGCACCATATCGGTATCAATGAAGCCGGGGCAGATGGCATTGACCGTGATGTTGTTGCGCGCGCCCTCCAGCGCCAGCGACTTGGTGAAGCCCAGCAAGCCCGCTTTCGAGGCGGAATAATTCACCTGTCCAAAATTGCCGGCCTGTCCCACGATCGAACTGATGCTGACGATGCGTCCGTAGTTTTGTGTCTTCATCTGATCCCAGACCGCTTTGCTGCAGTTGAACGCGCCTGTCAGGTTGGTATCGATCACTTCGTTCCATTGCTCGGCGGCCAGCTTGGCAAAGGTGCGGTCGCGATTGATGCCCGCGCAATTGACCAGTACATCCACTCGTCCATGGCGTTGGATGAAATCCGCAAACAATTGCTGGATCGCCGAGAAATTCTTAACATCGGTGGCATGTTCCTCGGCATCGACTCCGCGCGCTTTAAGTTCGTTCAAAACCTGCTGCCCCTGCGCGCGATGATCAAGATACACAATGGCCACGTTCGCGCCTTTCGATGCAAAATCCAGAGCAATGGCGCGACCGATGCCGCGCGAACCTCCCGTGACAACGACATGCGCCCCGCGAAATTCCTTTTCCTCAGACATGCTTTGTTCCTCCACCAAAAATGGAATGATGATTCAACTGGCTTTCTTCCTGGACGGCTTATTTTCCAATTGGGCGATTCTGCGTTTGCTTTGCATCACCGTCCAACTGCGCCCGATCAGCGCCGGCACCATCAGGAGGACTCCCAGCACCACGCCGACCCCCAGGGCAATCAGCATGAAAAGTCCAACCGCGCCTTGAACGGGATAGCCAAAAAATGTGACCGTGACCATCGCGGTGTTTTCGAGTGCCAGAATCACGGCAAGGACCACGGCGGCCAGCGTGAGAATTAAAGAAACGATCATTTCGACCTCCTATCGGATTGGATGGCCTGCTCATAGGCATTGAGCAGTTTGGCGAAATTCTTTTTCCAATCGGCCCGTTCCTCCGCCGACCTTCGAGCGGCGCGGCCGATTTGAGTTAACTTTTTTCCCTGAGCAATGACTGCCAAGATCTTTTCCGCAAGGGCGTCCGCGTTCCCATCGGGGAAGAGCCAGCCATTGACTCCCTCGCGGACCCATTCCTGGTTGGCGGGAATATCCGATACGAGCACAGGGATACCGCATGCCAGCGCTTCCATCAAGGAGACGGAGGAACCATCCACATGTGACGGCGAAATAAAAAGGTCAGCCATATGATACCAGCGCGGCAGGTCGCGTTGTGAAACTTGGCCGCCGAATTGAACACGCTCCAGCGCGCCGCCGTTCATCAGGATTTGCCGAATTGCGCCGGCCTGTGATCCGCCGCCGAGCAAGAGCAGGCTGACATCCGGGCGCCGGCCGGCAACCTTAACAAAGGCCCTGGCCAGGACCTCCACGCCATAGCGTGGTTCCCACGAACGATTGCAAAAGAGAACGAATGGCTTGTGTTTTGCGCCTTGCGATTTTTTGCCGCCCGCTGATTTTTGAACACCGAAGTGTTTCAAATCCACACCCCACGGGAAGATAACAGACCGATTGGGGCACATCCCGTAAGCCACGGCTTTGTCCAGCGTAACTTGTGCATCGCTGGTGAAAAAATCGCTGTGGCGAAGCACATATCTTGTGATCCGGTTCATCCATGCATTCTGCTCCGCGTCCTGCATCAAGTCAAAGCCCCACGACATCGTCAGGATCGGATGAAAGCCGGACAGCACGGCGAGAAAGGCACAGGTCTGAATCGGACCAGCATGAATTAAATCGGGTTTTATCGCGCGGATCACGCGTTTCAAGTCCAATGACAAACTCGGCACGTCGCGCCAGCGAAACAACCCCTGCCCGCCTTTCCACAATACTTGTTGAATTTGCGAAGGTACAGGACGGTCTTCGATCTGCCGCGGATTATGTTCCAGTCTCAAATACAAGACTTCATGTTCGGTTTCCGCCAGGGCAGAAAGAAACCGATGATCGTGAGGGGAATAATCCTTGCTGAAATATAAAACTCGCATTATGCCGCGCCGAGGTCCGTCCAGCGTAATTCCTGGCCGAGCTTGAAAGCGTGCAGGGCCTTTGTGCCGATCACCTCCGGGATTTCATTCGGCTTGATGGCGCCCGGAGTGGCGGGACGGAGCACATCGATCATCTCCCGCGTGAAAACTTCACCGGCTTGAATGTCGCGCGCCGCGCGCAGACAGCGGCGTTGAACGACCGCCGTATCCGTTTCATTCTCCGCGATGAATTTATCCGGGCTTCCCAATGCGCGTTCCAAGATACGAGTTTCTTCCACCATCTTGGCCCAATTCTCGGGGTTCATCGCGAATTTATGATCGGGACCTTCGCGGTCATTGCTGTCCGTGAAGTGACGCTCGATGACCCGCGCCCCCAGCGTCACCGCGGCGAGAATCGGAGCGACGGCGTGAGTATGGTCCGATAATCCCAAAATCACATCAGGAAACATGGTCGCGTAGGTCTTCAGCACGTTGACATGCAGATGATCGTAATTCTTCGGGCTGGCGGTGTAATTGGTGTTGCATTGCATCAACACCAATTGTTTGTTGATTTTCAGGATGGCATGAACCGCGCGTTGGACCTCACCGATGGTCGAGGCACCGGTCGCGACAAAGAACGGTTTGCCTTTGCCCGCCATGCGCTCCAGCGCTTCGATCCAATCAATCTCGCCCGAACCGGCTTTGTAGATTTCCACATAGGGATCAAGGAAATCAATGGCGGAAAAGTCATACGGCGAGGAGAAATAGTGAATGCCAGCCTTCTCGCACTCTTCCTTAAGCATCATGGTCCATTCAAACGGAATGGAGGCGGCGCGATAGATCTCGATCACCGACTTCTTCCACGAAGCCTGGTGACTCACCTGCGCGTTCATATGCGAGAAGCCGTAATCGGAAACAATCTTCGGCGCCTCGAAATTCTGGAATTTGGCCGCGTCCGCTCCGGACTGTTTGGCGAGGCGGATCAACAGTTTGGCGCGATTCAGATCACCGTCGTGATTGGCAGCGATATCGGCGATGAAATAGGCGGGATGATCCAATCCAATGATCCGGTCATGAAGCTTGATCTCCATCGTCTCCTCCGTTTTTATTCCGCCTTGGTGCCGATCAGTCCAAGGTGCGTATTTTGAAACGAATCAGGGTATTTCAAGCCATAACCCAAAACACGGTCCAGGCTTGAATGACCAAGCAAAACGACGCCGCTTAATTGCAGCGCCGGAATACCCAACGCAAATCCCAGAATGTACAGTCCGATGGCCAGCGCATGGTGGTGAATCACGTTATAAACCAGTGCGCCCAGGCGCGCTCCGAATACATAACCGACCATGCTCAAATCGGGGACAAAGAAAAGCAGGGGATACCACCACCACGCATAATCCAGCCGAGAAAAAAGACAGATGGACAAACCCCAGAGTGCCAGCGCTTCAAGTTTCAGTAGGATCTTCATGCTCGCGCCCCCGCCTGTTGATAACTGCGGATTTTTTGTGGATAACCCTGCTGGTACTGTGTATAAAACTCGTCGAGCCCTGTTGAAAAAGCAGGCAGAGCCATATCGAGATCGGTGGATAACTTGTGAGTAGACAGCCACAAATTGTGGGAACGGCGTGCCGTCAGGCTGGACTTATCCACAGACTGTGGTGAAATCAGGCTTTCCTTTAAACCAAACTTGCGTGCAATCTCGATCCCAAACTGATACTTGCTCATCGCCTGCGGGCCCACCACATGATATAACCCGCGCAGCCTGCGCTCCAGCATCGCCAATAGAACATCCCCAAGGTGATTGACCAGCATCGGACAAAAGAGCACATCGGTAAAGCCGTTGACGTTCTTGCCGGTGCTGAGATTATTGATGAAGAATTCGGCGAGACTCCGTTTGCCGCTTAACGACCAACCATAGAAATTCACACGCGCCACAATCGCCATTGGGTTGATTTGCAAAACCGCACGTTCACCTTCCAGCTTGGTCTGGGCATAGACGCTCTGCGGGTTTGGTAAATCCCCCTCCGCATAAGTGCCATCCTTCTGCCCGTCAAAGATGGCATCCGTGGAAATATGGATCAGCCGAATCTTTCGCCGCGCACAGGCATCGGCGAGCCGGGCGGGGACATCCGCATTCATCTGATACGCAAGGTCGGGGTTGGCTTGGCAGGCATCCACATTTGCCAGCGCGGCGCAATGAATGACCGCCTCCGGTCTGGATTCGGAAACGATGCGATACATGGCATCGGAGTCGAGAAGGTCGGCGCTGATCAATTCAAAGGGGACGGACGCCAGCGTATTGCGGTCGACGCCAATGACCTGATGCGAACGCGCGGCATCCAGGGCCAGGTTAAGGCCGAGAAGTCCGCTTGAACCGGTAATCAGCAGTCGCATAAGTCACCTCTCCTCGTCCCTTGCCCTTCTCCCGGTGGAAGAGGAATGGGGGCGAGGGAAAATCATCCTTCCAGCTTTCCTGCCGTGTACAACTTCTCGAACGGCTCGACGAATTTCTGGATGCCTTTCACATCCAGCCACTCTGTGTTGTTGTCGCTCGAGTAACGGTATCCATCTGACAGCAGTTTACCGCGTTCCTGCCACGAATAACCAAACCAAAATGCCTCCGCCGGTTGGACGACAAACATCTTGTCCAGCTCAACGGTGTGGCGGGCCTCGTCTTCGGAGATCAACACCTCATGCAGTTTCTCGCCGGGCCGGATTCCGATTACATCAACTTTTGCGTTCGGCGCGATGGCTTTCGCCAGATCGATCACCTTCATGCTGGGGATTCTCGGAACAAAAACTTCGCCGCCTTCCATTTGATCGATGCAGGTGATGACGAAGCGGACCCCTTGTTCCAATGATAACCAAAAGCGCGTCATGCGGTCATCCGTGATGGTGACCTTACCCGACTCGCGTTGCTTGAGAAAGACCGGAACGACCGACCCGCGACTGCCGACCACATTTCCGTATCGGACGCACGAATAGCGCGTCGCTGAACCTGCGGCATATGCGTTGCTTTGAACCGTCAGCTTCTCGGCCGCGAGCTTGGTCGCGCCGTAGAGATTCACCGGATTGACGGCCTTGTCGGTGCTGAGCGCCATCACTTTTTTCACGCCGGCATCCAGCGCCGCCTCGACCACATTGCTCGAGCCCATGATGTTCGTCTTGACAGCTTCCATCGGATTATATTCGCAAGCCGGCACCTGTTTCAATGCCGCGGCATGGACCACGACATCCACGCCCTGCATGGCGCGCACGAGTCGCTCGCGGTCGCGTACATCGCCGATGAAGTAACGCAGGGATGGATGATCGAATCCGGAAGCCTGCATTTCATACTGCTTCAATTCATCGCGGCTGTAGATGATGATCTTCCTGGGCTTGAAATCCTTGAGCATGATCTCGACAAATTTCTTGCCGAACGATCCTGTGCCGCCAGTGACGAGAATAACTTGATTTTTCCAGTTCATAATTATTTATCCCAATCGAATTTTCTATTCAGGCAGTCATAAAGCCTTTGGTTATAGGGACGGTAATAATCAATCAAATGTTTTCGAATGGATATGGGCATTTCCTCGTAAACGCCTTGCTTGTACGCTTTAAAATCGCTGGGAATCCAATCCGCCAGCCCGAGAAATTCCGTTGCTTTGCGATACGCGGTCGCCGGTGACGTGTATAACTCTTCACTTGGAAGAATTAACATCATCTCGCGCGGAAAGAGTTTAAACCATTTTTCAAGTTGCTCGACATATCGTCCGCGCGCGAGATAGGAGTAATGCAAATGCTTGAAGGTTGAGTAGTGCGGATCAGCAATGATCCTTTCCTCTTCACCGATCAACCGATAAGCCTCTTGCTTAATGGCTTCTTCAAATGACAAAGGCTCTCTGCCCACGCGCACCATGTGATTGTAATGGGAATAAGCCCGGTCCACAGGATTGCGAAGCAAGGCAATCAATTTCTCCACTCGTAGACCCTTCTCAAGCATATCTTTCTCAATACGATTCGGCGCGCATGGATGAAAAATATAATAAGGTGTCGCTTCGCCGGTTATCATGCCGGGGCCCATCTTGAAACGCAGTGGAAAATGCGCGCGATACCATCCGAGCCCCCGTGAATAATGAATATCGAAGAACTTGATTTCCTTGCGAAACGGCGGATTGATCTGCGGATGCATTGCCAAATAATTGAAGAACGAAGTCGTGCCGCCTTTCATCACGCCGATCACGAGAAAATCCGGCAGGACGCGCAGCGCTGTGGTCGCACGGTGGAAAAGCCACCAAAAGAACAAACGCGGATTCTTTCGCAGTTTGTACCACTGGCTGGCGCTGTCGGGGATATCCAGATCCAATTCCATCACGACGCAGCTCCTATTTTGCGAATCACAACCAGTGGATATTGCCCGTTCTCGCCAAAGAAGTGCGGGAAGCGATCTTCGAGCCAGAACACAAAACGTAGAAATACTCCGCCGCCCCAGCGCGGATTGACAACGGTTTTGAGAAACACCGTGCCAAGACTGCGCCAAACAAAGATCTCAAAATCCATGTCCTGCAGTTCCCGCTTCAACCAGCGTGGCGTCAGCTTCTTGACAAACGTGCCTTCCTGTTCGTCTTCATTCGGCCAGTTCTTCTTCTGTTTGCGGAAACTGCCGCTTCGGAAAAAACGAATCAAACGGACGAGCGGTCGCGTGGCCAGCATCAAACGAGGCTGATCCCAGCCATTGACGATGGCCGCGCTTCGATTGAATTTGAGGACGCGCTGCAATTCAAGATAGGCAGCCCGGTGATCGCTGAGCGGGAGGTGATGAATCGTGTGCATCGAGACAATGCCATCAAATGCATTGGACCCAAAGGGGAGGTTGGCAACGTCCGCCACAACATACAAACCCTTCTCGCCGAGCCGTGCGCGCGCCTCCTTCAAAGCGGTGATGGAAATGTCCAAACAAACGCGAAAGCGGTAGCCTTCGGAGTAGGTCAAATATTCGGGCCATTGCACCGGACCGGAACCGGCATCCAGCAAAAAGTCGCCGCGTGAGGCGATGTAACGATTGACGCGCAAATGGCAACGATGAATGTAGTCACGCGTCACCGGCCGCAGGTCCTCATATCGGGCATTTTGATACAGCCCCTCGCCCACCTGCGACCAACCGATCTGATCGTAAAACTCACGGACCTGCTGCTTGGTATTTTCCATCAACCCTTCCAAGTGAACGGTTCGCCCGCCAAAAACCGAAATGTCTCGCCAAATTCCATTTGACCTTGTGCGCTTAAAACTCTTTCCAGCGGCCAGACCGCGAGATCCTCCCAGAAGTTCATCAAACGCCA
This sequence comes from Anaerolineales bacterium, assembly GCA_035516425.1. GTDB lineage: Bacteria > Chloroflexota > Anaerolineae > Anaerolineales > Villigracilaceae > Fen-1038. The sequence continues at coordinate 828 of DATJAH010000065.1, read as the reverse complement.
CGGGAACGGGCGGGCATATTCAAAGAAAAAGCGATAACCGTAATTCCACGCCGCTTCGATTTGCATTTCATTCAACCGCTGGGCGGGTAAATCCGACAGAACTTTTTCAAGCGTCGAAAAATATCCGTCCCATGAATTGGGATCGAGTGTGAAGCCGCGGCCGCGATAGTGGGTTTGACCGCATGAAATCACGGGGCGGCCGTTCATCGCTGTTTCGAGTCCGACGGTAGTCGTGTAGGCCAGGCCCAAATCTGCAATCTCGATCAAATCATAGGTGTTGACTTTATCTTTTGCCGCGATGACGTGAATATGCTCGGGCAATGACGGCAACGCCTCACGAACCACCTGTCCCATGGACTTCGCCTTCGGGACAATCGTCTCACCGGGGTGCACCCGGATTACCAACTGGACCTCGGGGCGATCCGCGAAATATTGAACCGTGCGCGTGATCCATTCGGTCATCGACTGGGCGAAGATGTTGCGCCCGAGTGTCAGGCTGTCGCCCAACACATTCGCGGCAAGCATGACGACCGGACGATCATCGAGTCCAAGCATGTTCCTCGTCGCCTCCGCGCCCTGCGAAGAAACATATTGCCACAGGCGTTTGGATTTGCCCCAAACGCGCGCACCGCGGCGCGCATTCTCCAAATCGGCCAGACGCTCATACATCGCATCGGTCATCGGAAGCTTGCCACGCGCTTCGACGAGATAATCCGTCTCCTGCCGCATGATGGACGAATTCTGCGCCAGCCAAATCTGTTCGCGTTGATCGTTGAACTCGAATGTCATCGCTGGAATGTTGAGATAGCGCGCCGCGCGGAATACGAT
>DATJAH010000064.1:0-16479 GCA_035516425.1 Anaerolineales bacterium | reverse complement strand
CAACATCTGGCGTTCGTCTTGTATTCATTAATGACATCTTGAACTCTATCCAAACACAGTTGACTCCTAAGTCAGGCAAAGGACTTAAATATGCAAGCATGGGTCCTGTGTTGAGCCACTTGAAATGAGAAAAAATGGAATGGAAGAATAAGAGAGTGCTGGTAACAGGAGCCGGCGGATTCATCGGAAGTCATTTAGTCGAACGGCTGGTCTCGAACGGCGCCAAAGTGCGGGCATTCGTTCATTACAACTCGCGGGGCGACCCGGGCCGGTTGCAAATGGTGCCCGCTGATTTCCTTGCCCAGGTGGAATTTCTAGCCGGCGATCTTCGCGATGCTCAAACTGTACGTGAGGCAATGGAGGGGGTCGAAGTTGTTTTTCACCTAGGCGCATTGATTTCCATTCCTTACTCCTATCGCCATCCGGCCGAGGTAGCAGAAACGAATCTGATGGGTACCCTGAACGTATTAATGGCTTGCCGCGACTTGAAAGTCGAACGCCTCATCCACACTTCGAGCAGCGAAGTCTACGGTACGGCGCAATACACTCCAATTGACGAGGAACATCCTCTACATGGGCAATCTCCCTATGCAGCCAGCAAAATTGGTGCGGATAAGTTGGTCGAGAGCTTCCACTGCACCTATGATCTGCCGGTCGTCACCGTACGGCCCTTCAACACGTACGGGCCCAGGCAATCAGGCCGTGCCGTGATTCCGACGATCATCACGCAGGCACTGGTCAACTCTCTATTGAAATTAGGCAATGTGGATACCAAGCGTGATTTCACTTTCATTGACGACACCGTAAATGGGTTCCTTCGAGCTGGAGAAACACCGGGTATAGAAGGCAGAACCTATAACCTGGGGACAGGGGAAGCCATCCGCGTGAGTGACCTGGTAGACAAGATTCTTCAGAAACTGAGCAAGGTCGTCACAACCGTAGTGGATCCGGCCCGCCTGCGCCCGGAGGGCTCGGAGGTCATGCATTTGATTTCGGACAACCAGCTGGCCCGCCAAGACTTGAAATGGCAGCCGGTTGTGTCGCTTGACGATGGCCTGAATCGAACGATCACTTGGATCCAAAAACATCTTGACCTTTACCAAGTTGGCACATATGAGTTTTAGGAGGTGATACCGATGAAAGCAGTTGTTTTAGCCGGCGGAAAAGGTACCCGCCTGGCGCCCTATACCAAGATTTTGCCCAAGCCGCTGATGCCCATTGGCGAGATGCCTATCCTCGAGGTGCTGCTCCGTCAAATGAAGCATGCCGGTATTGAAGAGGTGGTCATGACGGTCGGACATTTAGCAGAATTGATGCATGCCTTCTTCAAGGACGGCAGCCAATGGGGACTGCAAATATCGTACAGCCTTGAGGATTCCCCGCTGGGGACCGCGGGACCGATCTCGCTGATTCGAGGTCTCGACGAGTCATTTCTGGTGACCAATGGCGATGTCCTGACCACACTGGATCTATCTGAGCTGATCGCTTTTCACAAAGCTCAAAATGCGACCGCAACGATCGCCGTTCATCGCCGGCAAGTGCGAATCGATCTGGGTGTCGTTCAAATGGAGAGGAATTGCCGCATCCATGGGTATATTGAGAAACCCACGTACGATTACGTGGTCAGCATGGGGATTTATGTTTTTGAACCGCGCGTCCTTGACTTTATTCCCTACGGCCAATATTTGGATTTCCCCGATTTGGTGCTTAAGATGATCGCGGCTGGCGACAAGGTCTCGGCGTTTCCATTTGAAGGTTACTGGAAGGACCTGGGACGCCCTGACGATTATGAACAAGCTGCCGAGGATTTTTCCCATATGCAAGGTTTGTTTTTGCCGGAGGATATAAAAATTCCAGAGGAGATACAAAATGGACTGGCGTATTCCGTTGTCTGATATTGACTTTGGTCCCGAAGAAGCAGCTGCGGTGCAGCAGGTCGTACAAAGCCGCTGGCTGACCATGGGTGCGATCACGCAGGATTTTGAGAGAGAGTTCGCCGCCTACGTCGGAGCCAGACACGCGATAGCCGTCACGAACGCGACGGCCGCGCTGCATCTTGCCTGTTTGGTCGCCGGTTTGGGGCCGGGCGATGAAGCCATCGTTCCATCCCTCACCTTCGTAGCAACTGCAAACGCTGTACGTTATACGGGCGCAGACGTCAGATTTGGCGATATCGAGAGCGAGGACTGGCTGAACATCTCGGCCGAGGCGATTAATAATTCCATCACGTCACGCACGCGCGCCATCGTGGTGGTTCATTATGGAGGCTATCCTTGTGACATGGCATCCATCCTAGGCATTGCCCATCGCCATGGTCTTAAGGTGATCGAAGATGCCGCCCATGCGATCGGCTCTGAACTCGGCGGAAAAAAATTGGGCACCTGGGGAGACGTGGGATGTTACAGCTTCTTCTCGAACAAAAACATGACCACCGGCGAAGGCGGTATGCTCACCACCAGTGATGACGGGTTGGCCGAACATTTACGCCTGTTGCGTTCCCATGGCATGACCTCTTTGAGCTGGGATCGGTTCAAGGGACATGCCTGGAGCTACGACGTGGTGGATCTTGGCTACAACTACCGGATCGATGAAATCCGCTCGTCCCTGGGCCGCGCCCAGCTGGCGAAACTCGAGGGCAACAACGCGCGCCGCCGCGAACTAACGGCGATTTATCATGAATACCTGGAGGAACTTGTCCCTGAGATCACGATCCCATTCAGGGCACAACGGGGCCTTTCGGCCTGTCATCTTCTCCCAATTCTCCTGCCGCGGGGGAATGATCGCACACGCTTTATGGAAGCCATGAAATCTTATGGAATTCAGACCAGCATTCACTATCCTCCGGTGCATCAGTTCCGTATCTATCAATCCGAAAAGGGACACGGCGGAATTTCATTGCCCAACACGGAGCAGGTCGCGGCGCGCGAGGTTACTCTGCCTCTGTATCCATCCATGACAAAGTCTGACGTCCAAGTTGTCGCTCAAGCGGTTAGAGAATCTCTGGTGAATTGAGCCCGGCATTTCTTCCTTGAGCGATAGAAAACGTCTTCATTTCCGATAACAAGGAGAACATTACAATGGAACTAAAACAATATTTGGTTTTATTTCGACGCTGGGCTTGGCTGCTGATCGGAGGCTTGGTCCTGGGATGCCTTAGCGGATACATCTGGAGCCTGTATCAGACGCCTGTATATCAAGCCTCTACCCGCATCCTGATAACTCGGGCGCCTCAAGATAAAAGCTCCGATATCACCTATATTACCGATCAGGAATTGACCCAAACCTATGTGCAGCTCCTGACCACCCAGCCGGTCATCAACGCCGTGTCCCTTAAACTGGGCTCCATCGTGGATGCGCAGAAAATAAGAGTCACTCCTATTGTCAATACGCAGATCATCCAATTGACTTTCGAAGATAATGATCCCCAACGCGCCGCAATGGTGGCGAATACTTTGGTGCAGGTATTAATTGATCAAAACGAAGTTTTGGAGAGCGGCCGCTATGCGGATACCGAGGCCAGCCTCCAGGCACAGATCAAGGAGCTACAGGGTCAGATCGACAATCTTCAATCTCAGATCGACAGCGTGTCCACGCAGGCTGTCCAGGATCAGTTGAGCGAGGTGCAAAATCAAATTGCGAGCCTGCAATCTGAGGTCGCTTCCCTCCAACAGGATATCCAAAATCATAGTGCCACCACGGTCTCTGCCACACCCACCCCTCAAGACCAGAACCAGGTAACTGATGATCGGGCGCGGCTATCTCAGATCCAGCCCATCCTGAACCTTTATCAGCAAGTCTACACCAACCTCGTGGTACTGGGACAACCTGTGAATTCCGGCAATACTTCCAACGCTACGCGCTTATCCCAGCTGCAGACTACCCTTGGACTATATCAGCAGATCTATGTCAACCTGCTGAATAATCTGGAAACAGTACAACTGGCACGTCTACAAAATACACCCAGCGTGGTGCAGATCGAGCCTGCAACTGCTCCTGACGAACCCATCCGCCCCAAGCCGCTGGTGAATACGCTCTTGGCTGGCGTCATCGTATTCTTATTGATGGCCGGCATTGTCTTTCTGGTCGAATATCTGGACGATACATTGAAAACGCCGGAAGATATCGAGCGGAGACTGGGTTTGTCGGTGATCGGATATGTGACGAATATCGAATATTCAAGACAGGATGGGAGGGAAGTTTACGTTCTCGTACAACCGCGCTCGCCAGTCTCAGAGGCCTTCCGCTTGCTCAGGACGAATCTCGAATTTTCAGGCATAGATAAGCCCTTGAGAACCATCTTGGTGACCAGTGCCGGTCCATGTGAAGGCAAGACCACGATATCAGTCAACTTGGCAGCCAGCATCGCCCAGGGAGGAAAATCTGTTATCCTGCTCGATACCGACTTGCGCCGCCCTCAGATCCACACTTTCTTCAACCTACCGAATCACGCCGGCTTTAGCGATCTCTTCCGCGGTAATAACCTGTCCTTTAAAATGGTCGGCCATGACTTTGGAAATTTGAAAGATGCCGTCGTTATCACAAGTGGAAATCCGCCTTCGAATCCAACCGAATTGTTGGGCTCGGAGCGGATGAATCAATTGCTCAACAGCTTGAAAGCAGCAGCGGAGGTCGTGGTGCTGGATAGTCCGCCCTCCATGGTGGCCGACGCGCAGATCCTCTCATCCAAGGTTGATGGCGTTATCCTGGTTGTTTATCCCGGTCATACCCAGCTGGGCGCCGCGCTGGCCGCGGTCGAACAGATGAAACGCACCGGTGCGCGGATCTTGGGCGTGGTCTTGAATCGCATCCCGCAAAAGGATTCTTATTACTATTCGGGATACCACTACTATCACTATTACAACATAAAGAAGGCCAAAACAAAGGACCTTGAAACTCAGAAACCCGGACTTCAAAGTCCTGCGCCCAACAATCCGGTCAGTAAAGCGAAAATTGATCTGAAAAAGTTCCTGCACGGCCTCTTGAATGCGAGTACCTCTTGGATCGGGCACCGCAGGCGGGAAAAGGTCAAGCTCAATTCGCAGTTTGATTGGTCCTATCGGAAGACAGTCCCGTCCGGCCGGACTCAGTCGGTTTGGGCCGTTCGCTCCAAATCCACGGTTAGCACATCGCCCCGTGAGGACGAAGAAACCCGAAAACTTTCATAACTTCCCCCGAGCGATTTTATGCCATCCGTACTTTTTGTTTGTACCGCCAATCAATATCGCTCACCCATCGCGGCTGCCCAATTCCAGGCTAAATTAAACCGTGAGATGAGGCCAGGGATTTGGAATATAGCCAGTGCAGGCACCTGGACCACTCCGGGTCTGCCGGCCCTGCCGCTCGCTCGCAGGCTGGCACACAACCATGGGATAAGCATAGATGAACATAGAACCAATCTGGTGTCACAGGCCCAGATGGCCGAATTTGACCTCGTGCTCGTCATGGAATCGGGACATAAAGAGGCCCTGCTCAATGAATTCCCGTTTGCAGCCGGCTACCTCTTCATGCTCTCTGAGGTCGTGGACGGGCTCAAGTATGACATCCGCAACCCTACCAATTCCCCGGAAGAGGCGGAAAAATGCATAAGGGACCTATGCGAGTTGGTGGATCGAGGTTATGAAAAGATTTGCACGCTGGCTGAGGCGATTTGTGTAACCTGATGGGAAGACCATCAATCGAGAGAGACTACATGCCTAGGAAACGAAAAACAGTAATTATTGGCTCGATAATAACCATAGTGGTTTTGGGAATCTTCGCCCTGGCGATGGCTGAAAGGTTTAGGTCGTTTATGCATCGTCCTTTGGGCCCATCATTAGGTTATCCGACCCGCACGGCCACCGTCGCAGGGAATCAAACTCCGGCTCCAAAGTCGACACCTGTTTCGCTTCAGTCCTCCGCCGATTCCCAGATTGCTGAAGAGGAGCCTTTATGCGGCGGGCCAAGGGTGATGACCATTCTCGCCATCGGAAGTGACTATCGTTACAACACTTATCTCTATGGTCTCTCAGATGTGATCAAGGTCATACGGGTAGATTTCGTCACCCCGAAGGTTACGTTGCTGGACTTTCCGCGGGATCTGTACGTTGAGATTCCAGATATTTCCCAGCATGGGGGAATCACCGATGGGAAGCTGAATCAGCCGTTTCTGTATGGAAATCCGGGTTTAGGATATTACGACGGGCCGGGTGAAGGACCCGGCCTGCTTGCGCGTACGCTCGACTTGAACTATGGTGAGCAGCCCGATCATTACATCGCAGTCACCATGCAGGTTTTTGTCAAGCTCATTGATGCGGTCGGGGGCGTGGATGTCGATCTGCCGGATTGGGAGTTGGGCAAAAGTCCCGGGATCCATCATATGGATGGTGCGCAAGCCCTCACCTTCGCGCGTGAAAGACCTGATGGCACTTTCGAACGCACCAACCGACAGGATTACATTTTGGCCGCCTTTTGGAAGAAACTAAGCGATCCCTCCGTCATCGTCCATTACGGCAGCGTCATTTCAGCCTTCTACGGATCAGTCGAAACTGACCTTACCCCCGAAGAGATCAGCCAGTTGACCTGCCTCGCACAAAAGCTCCCGAAAGGAAACGTGGAATTTCTCAATTGGCCGCAAGGGATGTTCACGGGGACGCGTGTCCAGGACCCGGTTCTTGGCTACACCTTTATCTGGGCTGTGAACAACGATCTCATTCGGGCTTACGTGGACGATTTCAATAATGGAGAATGGCCGGAGCCCTCGATCATGGATGCAGCCTCCGATCCCTCCCCGGTTCCACCCGATCCTTAGACTGCGAATCGTTTAAACTCCGTTCGCCCTTTCCATGACAACGAACTGCCGTTCCCTGACGTATGCAGGAACGACAGTTCTTCTGTTTAAAGTATGGTATATAACAAGCATGAAAACCCCCTCAACCGACAACCATATAAAAGGCGAGATCCATGGCTGCATCGTATGCGGAAAACCCTATCAACTCTATGTTGTCTACGATGCCGGCAACCAATTTATCGATTGTAAAGTGATGAGCGCGGGCGGGAAGCGCGTGCCCAATGCTCGTCGCCCCCTGGTTGCCTGCGAGAAACATTCAGAAGATGAAATTGCAGCCGCAGTCCATCGAGTTTACGGCAGGCAGGAGGAGGACGATTAGCCATACCATTTGGATTGCGAAAAGATTTACCTGAAATTTACAGGTCGTTCATGCGCGGATAATCCCGAGAGAGTACGATGGCTGACAGAAAAGGAGACCGGTTCATATGAAAACCATGGCTCGCATGACTGCAGTGATATTGATCGTCTGCGGGATCATCGTGGTGCTTGGCGGAATAACCGTGGGGGTCGTCGGCGTGGTCCGGGCAGGAAGTCGCGCATTGGGCATCTCGGCACTTCAACCAGGATTGCGCGCCACGAGCGTCGGATTATCCGGTGGCTTGGGTGGATTACTCCTCGTGATCTTCATTTCCATTCAAGGACTTATGATCTGTGCAACCGGTGAAGGCTTGTATCTACTGGCCAAGCTGACAGAAAAAGTCACGCCTCCATCTGCATCGTCTTAAGACCGTTCTGCAGAACAATTTCTGAAAACATTTTCAAGGGGTCTTTTATCAGAGCTCCTTTTCATGTTCACCTAATATTCGCGAGTGATAATTTTCCAATTATCGTGGTCAATGATTTAGAAGTTCAGGAGAGTTCGCGTGAAGATTCTTAATAGTATCGTTTTGATGGCTTCCATTCTCGTCCTATCGTCTTGCAACCTCAGAACCAGCCCGAAGTCCCCGCCCGCAGCGGTTCCGCCGACAACTGCTCCTACGCAGGCTCCCGCCACGACCCAAGCAATACCGATTCCAACGACCGTGGCGACCGTGCCGCCCACCTCTTTATTGGCAGCCAACGCGTTGCTGCAAGCCCGTCTAAAGATCAAACATGTTGTGATCATCATGCAGGAGAACCGCTCTTTTGACGAATATTTCGGAACATACCCCGGAGCCGATGGTATCCCAATGCAGAACGGCGTGCCGACCGTCTGCGTTCCGGATCCGCAGAGCGGTCAATGTGTAAGACCTTACTATGATCCGAATGATGTCAATTCCGGCGGTCCTCACGGTGCGGCGTCTGCTACCGACGACATTGATGGCGGAAAAATGGACGGATTCATTGCTCAATATCGCCACGCCCAAAAAGCCTGCAAGAACCCGGATACCCCCGGTTGCGCCCAGGGTGCAACGCCAGACGTGATGGGCTGGCATGATGCACGCCAGATTCCTAATTATTGGGCCTACGCAGAAAATTTCGTCTTGCAAGATAAGATGTTCGAGCCGAATGCATCTTGGAGTCTGCCAGCTCATTTATTTATGGTATCCGCTTGGTCGGCCTATTGCAAAACACCGGGCGATCCGATGAGTTGTATCAACGCGTTGGATGGTCCCCCCGGCCGTCTCAACACATTGCATAACGATTACGCTTGGACCGATCTGACCTATTTGCTGTTTAGATCCGGGGTCTCATGGGGATATTACTTAAGCAATGGCAGCGAACCCGATTGTGAAGATGATGCCATGCTCTGCGAGCTTAAGCCACAGGCTGTGAATGTTCCCGGCATTTGGAACCCACTTCCCGCGTTTGATACGGTCAAGCAAGATAATCAACTGGACCACATTCAACAGGTCGATAATTTCTTGAGTGCTGCACAAGCCGGAACACTGCCGGCGGTTTCCTGGATCGTACCCGATCAAACTGTCAGCGAACATCCGCCCGCCAGCATACACGCTGGGCAGGCCTATATCACATCCATTATCAACGCCATCATGCAGGGTCCGGATTGGGATAGTACAGCCATCTTCCTGGCCTGGGATGACTGGGGTGGTTTCTACGACCATGTCGTGCCGCCATCGGTTGATGAAAATGGATATGGCTTGCGCGTGCCGGGAATCGTGATCAGTCCATATGCCAAAAAAGGATTCATTGATGATCAAACGTTAAGCTTCGATGCCTATCTTAAATTTGTCGAGGACCTTTTCTTAAAAAGTGAGCGGCTCGATCCAGCAACTGACGGCCGTCCCGATCCGCGTCCGGATGTGCGTGAGGATGTGAAAATTCTTGGCAATCTTGTTAACGATTTTGACTTCTCACAAGCGCCCCGGCAACCACTCATGCTTCCGACGAATCCCCCGCCGGGACCGGCCTCCATCCCAGGTTCATGATATTACGGAAGACGAAGCACTCACGCGGAAACATTAGGGTATGCTTCCGCGTGATGCTTTATGGATGGAAATGATGAGATGGCAGATCGATTGCATGTTGCGAACACAATCTCCGACAGGATGAAGGGATAAACTATGCGTCGTCTTGCTTTATTGATTTCAATTTTCGTGCTCGCCGCCTGCATTCTCACCGCGCCGAAGAATGGTCAAAAAACAAATTCAAATCCATCCGGCCAGCCAACCACTGCTCCAACGGCGGCCCTGCCATCAGGGAATTCAACAGCAACATCGAATCCTTTGCCGGCAACGGGCAGCCTGGTTTATGTTGAAGGATCGACGCAGAAGATCTGTCAACTGGTCGGCGAGACCGACCGCGAGTTCAACAAGCCGACCCTCAACCAAACAGCATCGCGTTTTGGATTGGTCGGCAATGACCTCGGCTATTCCTTTGAATCCAACGGGAAATTATTCTTCCTCTTCGGGGATTCAATGCCGACTGCCGTTTTTAACGGCCAGCCAAATTCGGGAAACGATCCGCCACGGAATCCGGATGACAACGACGCCATCGCCTTCACCACCGATGCGAACATCGAGCAATGCTTGAAGCTGAATTTCATCACGGACTCAATCGGCGCCTACAAGAATCCCGTTGTATTAAATGCCCAGGGCGATCCCGCCATCACGCTTCGAAGCTTCGAGGTCCCGATTGCCGGTATCAGCGATGGAGGAAAGATGTACGTACTCTTTGCCACCGATCATGCTGCCCCCGGCTTTGCCACGCGAACCGTGGTGGGTGAGTCAGATGATGATGCCAAGACCTTCCATTACCTCTATGATTTCTCGAAGGGAGCGGAGGCCAAGTTCATCAACGTGGCGATCGCCGTGGGAAATGACGGCTATCTGTATTTCTGGGGAACTCAGGGAGGCAGCCTGTATCGCAAGAGCCCGCCGTTTCTAGCTCGCAAGCCGATCGGCTCCATGGGCAGTTCGAACGGCATCGCGTATCTGCAATCCGTTAACCCTGATGGCACGCCGGTCTTCGCAGCCAGCGAAAGCGCGGCGGCTCCGCTATTTCACGATACAGTGGATAACGCCGGGCAGTCACAAATATCCGACTGCATGGGCGAGCTGGGAGTCGAATGGAATTCATTTCTGAAGCGCTGGATCATGCTCTATAACTGTTTGAACGATACCCCCTCGAATCCTCGCGGGATCTATATGAGATATGCAGCCCAGCCCTGGGGGCCTTGGAGTGAGGCGCAGACCATATTCAACCCCGTGACCGATGGCGGATACTGTCATTTCATTCACCGCGCCGTCAGCGCCCAAAACCCGACGGCTTGCGATAACTTAAGCGACCCCGGCAGGTTGGATGTATTCGGCGGCGAATATGCGCCGTACTTCATTTCGCGCTTCACCACCGGCGATAGGGCAGGCACGACTTCCACTTTCTATTACACCTTGTCCACTTGGAATCCGTATACGGAAGTAATCATGAAGAGCACAGTCCAGGCCCAAAAGCCATAGCGCGGCGCGGCTGGCAGAACTACGCGCTTCTAAAAGGAACCAAAGGAAATGCGAAAATACACTTTATTGTTGCTAATGTTCGTACTCGCCTCATGCACGCTGGGAGGCAGACAAGCCAAAGCGGCTAAATCTGCTTCGACCAACACTTCCAGCTCATCCCCTGCTCTTCAAGTGGCGGCAACGGCGCCAAGGGCAGCTGACAATACTGCTTCAGCCAACACCTTCTATGTCGCGACAAACGGCAACGATAGTTGGAGTGGTACGCTTCCGGTTCCGAATGCGTCGAAGACAGACGGTCCATTTGCAACATTTGATCGCGCCCGCGCACAAGTTCAATCCCTGATCAGCGCTGGAGCGCAGCCACTGACCGTTCAATTCCGAGCCGGAACGTATTCCCTTTCGAAGACCGAGGAATTCACCGCGGCAGATTCGGGAACAGCGAACGCGCCGATCATATACGAAAATTATCCCAATGAATCACCCATCATTAGCGGAGGCTTGCGTGTGCAAAATTGGACGAATGCAGGCGGAAACACATGGAAAGCAACCCTGCCAGTGTCCACACAATATTTCGAGAATTTATTTTACAACGGCGTCCGCCGCCTGCGCCCGCGCCTTGGTGGTTATTTGGGCACTTATTATCGGTTCGGAGATACGGTTTATTTAAAAGATCCACCACCACCCGCGTCCGCGCCGAACCCGAATTGCTCCGTGTATGTGACCGATAGCGGCTGGGAATGTTTCGACCGCTTCCACTACAATCCCTCCGACCCGCTCTCCGCTCAATGGCACAACCTCGCTCCAGCCGCAGGCAATCCGTGCAATCAGCCAGCCTACAATTCGGCGCTGGCCGGTGATATCGAGGTTCTCGCCTGGGAACAATTCAGCACCTCCAAGCTGCGGATCAGTTGTGTGGATGCGGCCAACCACATCGTGTACCTGACGGGCCCAACCGGGATCTCACAAGACCGCCCACAATTTGATGGGTTCAATACCGGCGACCGGTATCTGGTGGAAAATGTTCGAGATGCCCTGACGCAGCCTGGCCAGTGGTTCCTCGATCGTTCCACGACGCCCTGGACTTTGACCTACCTGGCCAATCCGGGCGAGGATCCCAACAAAGATGTGGTCATTATCCCTCAACTTTCACAACTGCTGGTTGCATCGAACCTCCAATATGTGACGTTTAAGGGCTTGACGTTTGAACATGACAATTTCACGGTACCCTCAGCCGGAGACAAGTCGTCGGAATTGGAGCCCGACGTCCCCGCGGCGCTCTCGTTTCAGAATTCGCAGCACATCACCTTCGATTCCGGAACCGTGACACAAATCTCCGGCACCGGGTTGGAATTCATCTCGTGCACCAACGACACTGCTTCACCAGGCTATTGCGTTTCCGATCATGCCAACGGGGTCACCGCAGATGATCTTATCCAAAACAGCGCTTTTTACGATATCGGCGCCTTGGGAATAAGGATCGGCGAGCCATATATAAAAACAGACACAGATGCGAATGTGCCGCAATCCATGACCGTGCAAAACAACGTGGTGGAAGGCTTTGGTCGAGTCATTCCGGCCTCCTTCGGAATCGGTCAAGGTAACGGACATGACAACGTGTACACGCACAACGATGTCTATGATGGCTATCACACGGCCATCTCCATTTCCGAAGCCGGAAGCGACACAGTCAAACCCAATGGCATCGGGAATGCCAACAACACCATTTCATTCAATGACGTGTATGACCTATTCCAAGGGATCATGAACGACGGCGGCGCCATCCGAATCGAAGCCGGCAACAACGCCTACACGGCGCCGGGGGATAAAATACTAAATAACAAGATCCATGATGTCAGCGACGCCTCCGCCTTGGATTCCAATGGCTACGGCGGCAATGGGATTTACCTGGATAACCAGACAGGTTTGGTGGACGTGGAGAACAATCTGGTTTATCGCGTCTCCGCGAATGATGTTTACTCATCGCAAGGACCGGCCGCACCCAACGAAGCCAATCTGGTCAAGAACAATATTTTGGCGTATGGGCGGCAGGCGATGCTATCCATTAATGCCCCTTATCAAAACGGCGCCCCTCACAGCGCCATTCAATTTTTCGTTGTCACCAACAACCTGTTCTATTTTGATCGGAACGATGCCTCATCCCCCAATTTCTTCATACAAGGTGGGTGTCGCTATGCCGGCGGATTCCCCTATCCGCAGTTCCAGGAATGGAATAGCAATATCTACTGGCGCACCGATGGCGGATTCGCCAACGATGCCAAGGCGTTTGCCATACAGCCAAACCCTGCCCTCAAGGACAAGGATGCACCCTGTGCCAACAGCGACAAAGAACTAACCTTCTATCCGTTTGCACAGTGGCAGCAAAAAGCAGGTGAGGATCTACAAAGCCTCGTCAAGAATCCGGGATTCAGCAACCCGGCCTATCCGAGCGACGATTATTCATTGCCAAAAGGTTCGCCCGGTGCGGGATTCGTGGTGTTCGATCTGGATCAGATGGGACGATCCAATCCTATCATCAAGCCGCCCGTGCTCTCGGAGACGTTCCCAACGAAACCATTCAATCCCGCAACGGACTATTAGTCTGGTTCGAAAGAGCAAAAATGAAACTGCAAAAATACATTTTAGCAGCGTTGACGTTCCTGCTGTTTGCCTGCACGCTGGGACAGACGCCACCGAAACAATCCGCGGCTGCGCCGACCCAGGCCGTGCAACCGCCGGTCGTGAACGTGCCCGCAAGGCCGGTCGTGACAAACGCACCCTGTACAACGAACGCGGCTGCGGCAGAATCAACGCCTGCGACTGCGCCCGTTGAAACGGGTCCGCGCCGACCGCGCGGCATTTATGTGCAGATCATCGTCGCCGACCTGGTCAAACAACAACAGCAAACCAATCCGCCAGCCACCTCCGCCCAAATCCACGCCAATTTGCAACAACTCTATTGCAGCCTCCTGGTCAATCCGGCCGTCTCGGGACTGAGATTGGGACTCGCCTGGGGCTTGCTGAATCCCAATCCGCCATCCAGCCCTCAACCCTACGATTGGAGCTATCTGGAAGATGCCTTTTCCACGGTGGACCAATGGAACGGATTACATCCAACCCAGACGCCCAAGAACATTCAAATCGGAATCACCAGCGGCTTTACTACACCGCAGTGGGTCATGGACCAGATTCCAAGCTGCGATGGGCTTTTCATGTCGCCCCCCCAGACCCCGCCGAGCAACTGTGGGAAGGCCACCTTCTTGGGATTCGCGGAAGGTGGTGGTGGAGTGCTGCCACTGCCCTGGAATACCCTTTACAAGAATTATTTCAGGACTTTCCTGACAGCGTTTGCCGCTCAATATGGTTCAAACCCCGCCCTCGTCAGCATGGATATTTCTGGTCCCACAGCGGCGTCCACCGAGATGATCCTTCCCACCGATTCGCGCACACCACCCCAGGCGCAGTTCGGCGGGGTCACGGCAAATAACATGTGGCTGAAGTTGCTGAAGTTCGCATACCCCGACAAACCTACATTCCAAAATTCTGATCAAGCCTTCATTGATGAGTGGAACGCGGCGACCGACATGTTCGCGGGAATCTTTCACGGCGTGACGCTGATTGCAACTACGGGCGCGGGTCTTCCCAATTTCGGTAGCACCGATTTCGCGGTCCCGCCGGCTTTCCAGGCGGATTGTGGCACGCATCCTGATATGGATTGCGCTGCGGAGACAACTATTCTCGCGCATTTTGTGGATCCCGCCGTTGCCCCTGATGATGCCAAAGCCACTCAGGAGAGCGGGCTGAACGGCGTCAGCGGGGCCGTGGCAAGCGGAGTGAAACGACGAGCTCAAAGCACAGCGCAATTGACGTTGCCCTCGGCACAAGTGCTGGGCGGACTGCAGTTCAGCACATCCGCGGCACGCGCCCCGGTGAATGAAGGCTGCACCGCCAAATTTCCACCTGATAAAGATAACAACCATGATTCCGCCAAAGTGCCGGTCGCAGATATTCCGCAAGCCTGTCTCGCGTCAGGCATTACACTCGCAGATCTGGCACCTTACAGCCAATTCGGCAATGTTCCCAGCAAGGATCTGATTTCAACGGAGCAGGCGCTCTATAATGTCTTGAAAAATTACTTCGATGGGACGCCCGCCGCCGCGTCTTTTGGCGGTACCCCAGGCGCCGCGCCGATGAATTATCTGCAGATCTATTCGGGTGATTTCGACTACGCGGAGGCTAATGTGAATACGCCAGCGCAGGTGGTGCAAACGGATGGTACCAGCATCCAAGTAACCGCGCAGGATCTGCTGAACTTGGCAAGCCAAAAGCTTATGGAGATCAGCGAGCCCCAACGCTGATGATCAACATTACCTTACTGGAAGGATAAGAAAATGCGAAAATTATTTTTGCTACTGTTTATATTCTTCACCGTTGCTTGTGCCCCGCAGGCTGCAATCTCTCCTGCCTCCGGTCCAACGGGAACAACGGCTCAAAAAATCATTTTCTCGGTTGGAACGGACCAGGCGTTAAGCTATCCGGGCGATTTAACAACCCTTCCCGATGAACATACCACTTTCATTCCTCCTGCCTCGGGTTCAAATGCATACCTCGTCTTCGGCGCGACCATACCGAAAACAGGAGGCGGTTTGGTGCTGGCCACGAAGGATTTGCATACCTTCACACTTGCAAGCGGCTATCCCAACCCCATGATCTCTCCTTCACTTAACTTCACTACTTGCAAGACCACCTATGATCCCGAGTTCGATTTGAATTATTCTGCTCCCGGATCGGTCCTGCAGGACCCGACGCGCGCGCCCGGCAATTTGATCATGATCTATGAAGCGGAGAATCACTGCCCCGGCGGAGTCTGGCAGCAACCCTTTTATGTTACCGTGGGGTTTGCTCGGTCATCAGATTATGGAAAAACCTGGCCCGCGCCGGTGGATAATGAACTCGGTGGATCCGACCGTTACCCTGTTCTCAAAGGCTCCGTGCCCGAACCGACTACAGCGGAAAAGCCGCCCGTGCCTTTGGGTGATGCTTTGCCCAGCGCCTTCATTGATGGGACTTCCATCTATGTTACCTACACTTTCTCAAATCCGGGAGGGGACAGGATCGAGCACGTGGCACGCGCTACATTGGGCGGAAACGGTCAGGTCAGTTTTTTGAAGTGGAACAGCGGCTCATTCAGCGGAGCCGGCATCGGAGGCCTGGATAGCGGCGTTTTGCCCTCACGAGGCTGCGATGGCTACGATCTGATGGGCTCCATCAGCTATAGCGATCCGCTGCATTTGTATCTGATGACTTTCGTGTGCGTTTCCGGAAGTGCAAATAACGGCAGTTTTCAGCCGACTCAAGCCGCCTGGTATTTCTCAACTGCCACCAATCTTGACCTTGAAAATTGGACAGCACCGCAGATGATTGAGAACTCTCAATTCCCCGTGACCCACTCCTGTGGAGATGTTGGAAGCGGAGATTCGTTCGACGGCTGGTACCCTTCCTTCATGTCACCCGGCGCGGCCGCCGGACATATTTCCGATACCGGGCGGGTGTTCTTTATGAACGGGTGCGACACTGGCAGGCGAACATTCATGTCGCGAACATTTACGGTTGAGAATACACCTTAGTTCACAATTCATTTAGCAGAGAAAGCTTGGGCCGAAAATGCGTAGACTTTTTTTAGTGGTATTCGTGGTTACGATGTTTGCATGCACACTTGGACCGAAACAGGCGAAGCAACCCGCATCTGCGCCGACCAGC
>DATJAH010000063.1:0-28068 GCA_035516425.1 Anaerolineales bacterium | reverse complement strand
TCCGTATAGAGGAAGAGAAAAACCCGCCCCCCCGTTTGATTTCCGATCCGGCTGGATTGTTCTGCGTTTACAGCGCGGGCCAGCAGCAGGCGCGCCTTCTCCGAGCCGGGCGGCTCGATCACCACCCAGCGCTTGTCCTGCTCCGGGATGTATGTATCTTCGACCAAAGAAAAGCCAAGCCTTCCAACATAGAAATCAAGCGCTTCGTCATACTCACGCACCACCAGAGCGATCAGGCCAATGGACTGCTTCATCCGGGTCCTTGATCAATATTTGATTGCGCTCAACTGATGCAACTTATCCATGCGATGCGTGGCCGTGATCTGGCGCACGGTGCCGGTCAGGCCGCGCACGACGATCGAATCGGTGCGCGCTCCATCACCGAAGTAACGCACGCCCTGGAGCAGTTCGCCGTCGGTGATGCCGGTGGCGGCAAAGAAAACATCCTCCGATGACACCAAGTCGTCCATAGTCAGGATTTTCTCGAAGTCGTAGCCGGCTTCGCGTCCGCGGCGCAGTTCGCTTTCATCGCGCGCATACAGCTTGCCCTGGATCTCGCCGCCCATGGCGCGCAGCGCACACGCCGAAAGCACGCCTTCCGGTGTGCCGCCGATCCCGATCAGCACATCCACGCCGGCATCCGGCCAGGCGGTCATCAGGGCCGCGGCCACATCGCCATCCGGAATGATGCGAATGCGCGCCCCGACCTGTCGGATCTCGGCAATCATCGCTTCGTGACGCGGGCGGTCCAGAATGATCGTCGTCAAATCTTCGACGTCCTTGTTCTTGGCTTTTGCAATCGCTTTCAGGTTTTCTGTGATGGATTCTTCGATGTTGATCTTGCCTTTCGCTTCGGGCCCCACCGCGAGCTTGTTCATATAAACGAAGGGTCCCGGATTGAACATCGTGCCGCGCGGCGCGATCGCCACCGTCGAGAGCGAGTTGGTGCGGCCAAAAGCCAAAGGACGGGTGCCGTCAATTGGATCAACGGCCACATCTACCTCCGGATCCGAGCCGTTTCCGACGTGTTCGCCATTGTAGAGCATCGGCGCATTATCCTTCTCTCCCTCGCCTATGACGATAATGCCGCTCATATCCACAGTTTGGAGGACAAGCCGCATGGCGTTGACCGCGGCTCCATCTGCTGCTTCCTTATCCCCGCGTCCCATAAAGCGGCCCGCCGAAAGCGCGGCGGCTTCGGTCACACGTACCAGTTCAAGCGCCAGGTTGCGAGTAGGTTCATTCTGATCCATGTTCGCCTCCAAAAATCATTTAAGCAGAAAGAAATGAATCCAGTAGAAGCCGATCACGCCGCCCCAGATCAGCGAATCGACCCGGTCGAACGCACCGCCGTGTCCGGGGAGGAGATTTCCGGAGTCTTTCATCTGACCGAAGCGTTTGAACAGACTCTCGCCCAAATCGCCAAACAGGCTCAATGAACTCAGCACAAATCCAAACAAGATTCCCTGCCAGATGGTCACATGAAGCGGGCCAAACTGCGTATACGCGAACGCAAAGAACCCGCCGTAGAAGGTGCCCATGAAGACGCCGGCCAAATAGCCCTCCCACGACTTGTTCGGACTGAGGTGCGGTGTCATACGGTGTTTGCCGTAGCGCGCGCCAAAACTGTAGGCGCCCGAGTCCGTCAGCCAGATGATGGGCAGCGCAAACATCACCCACCAACCGCCATGGGGCAAAGAGCGCAAATCAACCAAATAGGAACCAATCCAGCCCAGATAAACAAAGCATCCCACCGTGACGAGGAAATCGAACGCGGCCTGCTCGCGGCCGCGCTCATAGGCGATGAGATGGACCGTCATTGCCAGAAGGATGAGGCATGTAAAAACGGGCGCCGCCGCGGAGGGCCAAAACGCGCGCGCCGCCAGGATCGCCAGCGTTCCGCCCACCGACAAATAAACAGACGGCTCATATTCCGCCTCGCGAAACATTTGAACGAATTCCCATGAGGACAGCACCATAAAGAAACCGATTAATACAAAATATAAAATACCCCCCAGGATGATGGCAGGCACCACGATCACGATCAAGACGAGCGCGGTGAGCGTACGCCTAACCATTGCTCTTGTTTGCTACCGCATTCGAGACTCCGCCGTGACGGCGATCGCGCTGAGCAAATGCTTCAAGCGCGTGACGGTATTCCTCCTTATCAAAGTCGGGCCAATAGGTGGACGGGAAGTACCACTCGGAATAAGCCGCCTGCCAGATCAGGAAATTGCTGATGCGTAATTCACCCGATGTCCGGATCACCAAGTCGGGATCGGGCACGCCAGCCGTGTACATATATTGACTCACGAGCTCATCCGAGACCTGTTCCGGTTCGACGCCGTCCTTCATCATCCGTTGGATGGCTTGAACGATCTCGTCCCGCCCGCCATAATTCCAGGCGATGTTCAGAATGAGACGGTCATTATTCTTGGTCAGCTCCATGGCATGGATGACTTTTTTCTGAAGTTTGGGATCCAATTTTTCGAGCCGTCCAATATGGCGCAGCTGCACGCCTTCTTTATTAAGCTCAGCCAGCTCGCGGTCGATGACATCTTCGAGGATGCTGAGCAATCCTTTTACCTCTTCCGTCGGTCTCCCCCAATTCTCCGTGGAGAACGCATAAATGGTCAGATAAGGAATGCCAAATTCAACTGTCGCGCGAATGATGCGGCGCAGGTTTTCGGTGCCGGCTTTGTGTCCGGCCATGCGCGGCAGGCCGCGCGCCAGGGCCCAGCGGCCATTGCCATCCATGATGATGGCAACGTGGCGGGGGATCTTCTCCAGAGGAGCTTGAACGGTCGGCTTGGGCATAATCATGAAATATGGGTGCGGGCGGAGTGATCTCCACCTCGCAATGACACGATCGTTACACTTCCATGATCTCGGCTTCTTTTCTCTTGCCGAGGTCGGTCACTTCCTCAATAAACTTGTCGGTCATCTTCTGCAAATCTTCTTCACCGCTCTTTAGATCGTCCTCCGAGATCAACTTCTCTTTCTCGAAGTCACGCATGTCATTGTGCGAATCACGGCGGATGTTGCGGATGGCAACCCGCGACTCTTCCAGCCGGGTGTGAACATGTTTGACCAGCTCGTGACGGCGCTCTTCGGTCAACGGAGGCAGGTTGAGGTGAATGACCTTGCCATCATTGTTGGGAGTCAATCCCAAGTCGGAGGCCTGAATCGCCCGTTCGATCTCCTTCAAGGTGGTCGAATCGAACGGCTTGATCATGAGCGAGCGCGCTTCCGGCACACCGATGGTCGCCAGCTGCATCAGCGGTGTGGGCGTATCGTAATAATTGACCATCAACCGTTCCACCAACGCCGGGTTGGCACGCCCCGTGCGGATGGCGGCCAGATCATCGTTCAAGTTCTTGATCGCACTCTGCATGCGATGTTCAGCATCTTTCAGAAGGTCCTTAATCACGTCGGCCTCCGCAAAATAAGTTCGGTATTAAGGATACACTAAAACAGAAAAAAACGCTATGGGAAAACCGACAAAGAAGGGACGGAGGCGAATTGAGCGCCTCTCAAAAAAGACGGGGCCGCGGAAATTGTTTTTTCCACAAGCCCGTTCACGCACGTTCCGCGTATTTTTAGGCGCTGACCAATGTCCCAACCCTATCGCCTCTCAGCGCGCCCATCAACGCACGCGGATCCCACAAGTTCAGCACGAGGATCGGCAGATTATTTTCCATGCACAAAGTGACCGCCGTGCTGTCCATCACTTCCAGACGCCGATTCAAAACCTCGATGTAACTCAATCGATCAAATTGTTTCGCATTCGGATTCTTCTTTGGATCGGAATCAAACACGCCGTCCACTTTCGTGGCCTTGATGACGACATCCGCATCGATTTCAGAGGCACGCAACGCCGCCGCCGTGTCCGTGGAAAAGAACGGATTCCCGGTCCCGGCGCCGAAGATCACGACCCGTCCCTTTTCGAGATGTCGAATCGCGCGGCGGCGGATATAAGGTTCTGCCACCGCACGCATTTCGATGGCGGACATCACGCGGGTGAACACGCCGATGCGTTCCAGCGCGTCCATCAGCACCATGGAATTCATCACGGTTCCCAGCATGCCCATGTAATCCGCGGTGGAACGATCCATGCCGCGCTCCAAACCCTGCTTGCCGCGCCACAGGTTCCCTGCCCCGATCACCACGGCCACTTCCACACCCATGTCATAAACTTCCTTGACCCGGCGGGCGATCGATTCGGCCTTGTCCACATCGATGCCAAAACCCGATTCCCCTCCCATCGACTCTCCGCCGAGTTTGAGCAGGATGCGTTTATATTTCAGGTCGGACATGTTCTACTCCTTCTCCGCCCTCTTGTAAAATGAGAGAGACGGTGGTCAGGTATCGCTTAAGAAAAAGGCCAACGACAGGGTTGGCCTTTTCTCCTACTCATGATGAATGCTTTCACCGAGTTCCCAGCGCTGAAAGCGGCGGATCACGAGGTTCTCGCCGGTCGCAGCAACCGTCTGCAGAAGCAGCTTCTCAACGGTCATGTTTTCATCGCGAATGTACGGCTGGCGCAGCAGCACCACTTCATCCTTGAATTTTTCGAGACGGCCTTCCACGATCTTGGCCGTGACCGCATCGGGCTTGCCTTCTTCTTTGGCGCGGGCGCGGGCGATCTCGGCCTCATGTTCCATTTCAGAGGCCGGGATTTCCTCGGCCTTGATATATTTCGGCGCGGAGGCCGCGATCTGCAGCGCGATTTCGTGCGCCAGGTTGCGGAACGGTTCCGAGCGGGCCACGAAATCGGTTTCGCAGTTGACCTCCACCATCACGCCCACCCGTCCTTCGCCGTGCGAGTACAGTTCCACCATCCCGTTGGAGGCCTCGCGGTCGGCGCGCTTGGCAGCCGTGGCCATGCCTTTTTCGCGCAGAAAATCCACAGCCTTCTCGAAGCTCCCGTTCGCTTCTTGCAGCGCCTTGCGGCAGTCCAATACGCCGGCCCCTGTCGCGCTGCGTAATTCTTTGATCATATCAGCGGTAATTTCCATGTTGACTTTCCTTATTAACTCCCAAGCGGATCATTCCGCTTGCTCCGGTTCAACCGGCTTCTCTTCGATGGTTTTGGGCTCCTGCGGTTTCTCTTCAGGTTTCTCTTCAGGTTTCTCGGCATGAGGCGCCGTATCGTCCGGCTTGCGGGTCGCACTCAACTTGGCCAGCGTGGCCTTGCCGAGCAACGCACCTTCCTCGACCTCCTCATCCGTCTCGAACACCTTCGGTGCCCTGCGCCCCTTGGGCTTTTCTGTTTTCGCTTCGGCAGCAGGAGCGGGCGCGGCCGCCTCTTCGAGAGGCTCCTCCTCCTTGCGCATGGCTTTGCCTTCCAATACGGCGTCCGCTATTTTTGACACCAGCAATTTGATGGCCCGGATTGCATCATCATTGGACGGAATCACATAATCCACGCCGTCAGGGTTGCAATTCGTGTCCACGAGTGCCACGACCGGAATGTCCAGCAGATTGGCTTCATGCACGGCTGCGTCCTCGCGGCCAACATCCACAACAAAAACCAGCTCCGGCAGACGCTTCATCTTGCGTACGCCGGACAATCGGATCAGCAGGCGGTCAATTTCCCGTTGGATGAGCAGACCTTCCTTCTTGGTGAGACGATTGATCTCGCCCGTATCACGCAGCTGCTCGAGGCGTTCCAGTTCCTGGATGCGGGCATACATCGTGGACCAGTTCGTGAGCATGCCGCCCAGCCAGCGTTCCGTCACAAAAGGCATGCCACAGCGCTCTGCCTCTTCCTTCACCGTTTCCTGCGCCTGGCGCTTGGTGCCGACGAACAAAATGGTTCCGCCCGCCGCAACCGTGTCCCGGATCAGGTTATAAGCATGATTCAACAGTTTGACGGTCTGTTGAAGATCAATGATATGAATGCCGTTGCGTTCCGTGAAGATAAACGGCTTCATGCGCGGATCCCACTTGTTCGTGCGATGTCCAAAATGGACGCCGCTCTCCAGCAGGGCTTTCATCGAGATAACAGCCATATTTCTCCTTGAATTTCCGTCCTCCGAACGCGCAAGTCTTAAGGCGTGGAACGGAATGAGTTTAGCGGGAATCGTGACCCGCTCAGGGACGCTTGATGCCCGTCCCGGGCAAGATGTGCTTCTCCAGGAAGCGGCGGGATTATACCATAAAAGATTGCTCAATCCTATTCTATTTGATGTATAATCAATCTTGGACAACTTGTTACGGGTAGGTCTGAACGATGAATCGGGATAATGCGCATGAACAGGATGGCGTGATGACCGACTTAATGTTGGAATGGATCTGGCAGCTCAGGGCCTCTTCCATCCTGGAAGAAAGATGTGCAGGCGAGCCTGGTGAGGTTTAAGCGTTAAGGAATGAGACCAGCCATGCTCTGAAGCAGGCCGAAACCGGCGGTCCGGAGTTGTGGAGATCATCGTCGGGCTCGAACATCCAAGGAAATGTAACGAAACATTGAAAGGGTTTCAAGCTACTGCTCTCATGCCTTCCACTACAACAACTCAGCGCACAAAAAGCGATACAACTCCGCAGTGGGTAGTAAACCCTGACGTAGCTTTTGAAACGGTATCCAGGGATCCTTATGAATTATCCTATGCCTGTCTTGTCATTCCGCGGTTCAGCACCCATTACCTGATCGGCGACCTGGCCGATAATCTATATGACTGGATGAAACAAATCTGTGTCTCGTTTGGCTGGAGGTTAGACTACGTATCTGTTCGGCCGGATTACTTGCAGTGGATTCTCCGCGTTCTTCCCTCGACCTCGCCTGCCTACTTCATGAACGTCACCAGGCGGCAAACATCTCAAGAGATCCTGGAAAATTTTCCGCGTTTCAAAAAGGAAAATCGTTCCAGGGACTTCTGGGCACCCGGCTATCTTGTGATCGTAAGCACGAGCCCTCATCCGTCGAAGATGATCAACGACTATATCCGGCTGACGCGCCAACAACAAGGAATTCTCGACAGCCGCGACTGAGGAAAATTATCCGGATTTTATGAGATAATGCTAGAGCGTTAATCCCATCCGCCGGCGTACAATCCTTCACGTGTGGCTCCTTGAACCCGCAAGTCAAAGATTATATACTGAGCGTCAAGGACACTTAATTCATAATGGCAGACGTCACCCTTAGCAGAATAGGCGCACTACTACGAGGCGTGCTCGAGCTACTCTGGAACAAGCCGGAGGGATTGCCTGCCAGTGAAATATTGGCTTTTCTGCCGGAGCTCACCGCTCTCACCGAATACGAGAAGGGCTATTCACCTGCCACAAACGTCCCGCGCTATGAACGAATCGTGCGGCTGGCCACCATCCCGCTCGCAAAGGCTGGATGGCTCGTTAAGAGCAACAAAGGGCGCTGGTATCTCACGGAAGAGGGTCGACAGGCTTGCCGCAAGTTTCCCAATGTACAGGAATTCTATAAAGAGGCCATAAAACTGCTGGATGAGGTCAGACAAAATGTCCCGTCCTACACGATCGTGGCCGAAGAGGCGGAAGAAAAGGCCTGGGAACAGATTCAGAAGTATCTGCAAGAAATCCATCGAACTGAAATTCAAGAACTGATCGCCGATCTTTTGACCGCGATGGGATATCACATCGGCTGGAGTGCCCCGCCCGAAAAGTCCCGCGGACAGATCGATATGGTCGTTTACGTGGATCCCATCGGCGTCAAGGGCCCTCGTATTTTTGTCCAGATCAAGCACAAGGGCCAGGCGATCACGCTGGAGGGTCTGAAGGCCTTTCTTTCCGCACTCGGTGCGGGTGATTATGGGTTGCTTGTCTCAAGCGGTGGCTTTACAGGTGATGTAAAGGATGAGATCCGGGATGAGGCTTTTCAAAAACTCACCCTGTGGGATCTGGAAAACTTCTTTGACTTGTGGATAAGGTTTTATGATCATCTCAGCCAGGAAGCGCGGCGCCGGCTGCCGCTCAAGGCGATCTACTTTCTTTATTTGTCTGGGGAGGTCTAGGCCGTCCATCGTACTCCGCCGGCCGGAAATGCCGGCACGGTTAACCAGAAAGCAGATGAAGTGCTGAAGAACACGAGATCCTTCGACGAGAACATCGGGACTATCTCCAGTGAGCTCGAATTGGCGGTCCGATGGAAAAGGCCCAGCCTGCTGCTGGCCGTATGCAAATCAAAACTGAGCCAGGCGCGCGCGCAGCTTGTACTGGAGCGATTGATGCAGAAGGCCGGGCAGGACATCGTCAGGATCGGCGTAAACGAGAAACAGCCGGATGTGGCACGCTCGATTCTGCAGAACGGAAACGTTGACAGATCAGTTTTCTTCGTGTCGAATCTCGACCAGGGCGGCGGCGAGGACGGGAAAAGTTCATATCGAATTCTGAATATCCACCGCGAGTTGTTCATCGAACGAGAACTCCGCTGCGTGTTCTGGCTCACGCTGAACGAGGCAGCCAACCTGCCAAAGTTCGCTCCGGACTTTTGGGCGTTTCGCCACCGGGTCATTGAGTTTGCCAGTCCGCACGCATCCGCCAAGACCAATCTGCCTGCCGGCGTTCTGACCTGGCACATCCGCGACCGCAGCGATGCCCCGCACGACCTTAACGAAAAAATTCAAGCCCGGGAGGCATTGCTCCGCCAATTGCCCGACCGAAGCGAATCCATGCTGGCCAAGGCCGAGCTTTGGGGCGAGTTGGCCTACCTGTATTGGAGGCTGGGTGAAAATGACAGGGCCAGGCAGTGCTTGGCAAACGGAATTCCCCTGGCCGAGAAGGGTGAGTTGTCGCAGATCAAGGCCTGGCTCTTGAACGGCCTGGCCATCCTCTCCTATGAGAAGAAAGAATATCGGGAAGGATTCAAAATTTACTCCACAGTCCTCCAAGGAAAAACGCGCGATGGATTCTTGTGGATGAACCTGGCCGTCATCACCAGTGCGCTCGGGAAAAATAGCGAAGCGGCGGCCTACGGCCGCAAGGCTCTCAGTCTAGCTCCCACGGATGCTCAGCTTTGGAATACAATGGGACATCTCTCGATCTGGATGGGAAAACCGGATGAAGCGACCGCTTTTTTCAAAAGGGCAATAGAACTGGCGCCCAAGAACTCCATCTTTCATTTGGCGCTGGCAGCATGCTACCGTTCATTGGGATTGTCGGATGAAACGCGGCAGGAAATCGTCTTAGCCCGCAAGTATTCAGAAAATGAGGAGACCTATTTAAATGTATGCCAGGAAGCGGTGCTTGGGAAATTTGAAACGGCATTCGGTTTATTGAAAGCCGCCCTTCGGAACGGACAGATCACCAGAACGGACGTTGAGCGCGACCCGATCCTGAATGAGGTCCTGGACGGGCTGCTGACCGAGATATGAAGAGCTGCCCCATTTTTATGAGCCACGCCTTCGTCTCCAGAGAGAAGATGGATAAGCTATGGATCCTGAAATTACGATCTTGATCCTCGAATTGGCGCTGGCCTTTGCCATCGCCCTGATCGCCTATCGCAGGTCCAAGGTGCCCGGCGCGATCAGTCTGATGATCTTCTCGGCCTTTCTAGCGCTCTGGTCGTGTTCCTTTCTGGTCTTCGCCCTCTTTTCCAGTTTCCTCCTGGACCGCATCTGTACCGCGGTGATCTATCTCAGCAGTGCCGTCGTCGCTTCTGCACAATTCATTTTTTCACTCTCGTACACCAACCGATCCAATTGGATATCACGTCCGTTGATCGGTTTGCTGAGCATTATGCCGCTCTTGACTCAGGTGCTTTTTTGGGGGGAGCCCTGGCACTCGATATTCTTTGTGAATTCCTATCAGTTTGGATATGACTTGACCTTGACAGGACCGTGGGACAGGATCTGGTCCATTTATATCTATATGCTGGTCTGCGCAGGCACGCTCTTATTGATAGACGACTTTATTCGAAGACCGCGCCCTCTGGCACGATACTGGGTGATCATCCTGGGTTGTTTCGCGCCCTTCCTGGTCCTGTTGACCAGGGTCATGGATCTAAAGACACCCTTTGCCCTGGATTCATCCCTGGCCGCATTCACGATCGCCGGGCTGGGTTTGTCCTATGGGATCCTCAACCACGACCTGATCGCCTCGGTCCCTCTGACGCCCGAAGTCGTGATCAAGCACATGGATGACGGATGGATCGTCTTGGACATGCAGAATGTGATCGTGGATATCAATCCGGCAGCGGAACGGATCATCGGGCTGTCCCGCGAAAAAGCCTATGGACAGCCCATCAGTTCCGTATTAAATGATTTGCCCAATCTGGGGAAAACCTTCGCTGGCGTTCAGGAGCTGGAGATGAAGAGGAGCATCCGGTCCCAGGAAATGTGGCGGTACCTGAACATCCGCATTTCCTCGCTCAACGACCAGCATAACCTTCCTTTCGGTCGCCTGATCGTGTGGCGCGACATCACGGAACAAAGACTGGCGGAAGATGCGCGCCAGCGTGCCCGCACGGAAATGTTTGTCCTGCTGAATGCCATCTCGAGCGCGGCCAGCCACGCGATCAACCTGGACGAATTCCTGTCGGAGACCATTTATCAGATCATCATTCCCTTTCGCAGCCAGGTGGTGGGGATATTCTTGATGGATGAAAGGCAGAAGAGAAATGGCGAGCGCGGCCTCTTTCTGGCATCCCATTTTGGAATCTCTGAGGAGGGCATCCAGGACCTGTCGCATATCGATATCTCCTCGCCGCTGGCCGAGCTGGCGCTAAAGGATCGCCAGGCGGTCCTGGTCGAGGACATACAAAACGATGCCCGCATTCCTGCCTCTCTGCGAAGTCCGGATCTCGATTGCCTGCTTTTTTCGCAGCTTGCCGCGCAGCTGAATGAAGAGACCCGGACGGTCGGCTTCATGTTTTTGGGCAGGCGGGAAAAGCCGGCATTCAGCCAGGATGAGATCGTGCGTCTGACGACGCTCTCTGATCAAATCGCAATTCTGGTCGACAGTGACCGCCGGCGCAAATTGGCGATTGCTTTCTCGGAGCGTCAGCGGATTCTGCGAGATCTGCATGACTCGGTCAGCCAAAAACTATACGGCCTCGTGACATTGACCGAAGCCGCTCAAGCCGCCCTCGAAGCGGGTTCCGAGATCAATCCCTCCCAGATCTTGTCCCGGATCGGGGATAATGCCCGGCAGGCCGTCAAGGAAATGCGGCTCTTCCTTTATCAGATGCAGCCGATCGATGTGGAAAAAGAAGGATTGATCTCGGTTCTGCATCATCGGCTGGCCGCGGTCGAGGGCCGGGCGGATATCAAAGCCAGGCTTCTGACCGATGAAAGCATCTCCCTGTCCAAAGACAAGGAGGTCGCTTTGTATTTCATCGCGCAGGAGGCCCTGAACAATGTGTTGAGGCATGCCCATGCGAGCTCCGTACTGGTCACGGTCAAACAAGGCAAGCGCAATGTTATACTAAGAATCCAGGATGACGGAGTAGGTTTTGAAACCAAGAAAGTCGACCGCGGCGGAATGGGATTGCGCAACATGCATGAAAGAGCGCTTCAGATCAACGGAAAACTCCAGGTGGCTTCGAAGCCCGGGCAGGGAACCAAGATCATCATTACGGTTGGGAGAGACCAACCCGTCAAACAACTTGAACGCAGGCGATAATTAGCTATGGCAAAGATTCGAATTCTGGTCGTGGATGATGAAAGCGTGGTCCGAGAAGGCGTGGTGGCGATCCTCTCGCTTCAGCCGGACATGGAAGTGGTCGGTGAGGCTCATAACGGTGTGGATGCCATAAAACTGGCGCGCAAAGCCAAACCCGATGTCACGCTGCTTGACATGGTCATGCCCGAACAGGATGGCCTGGCAACCATACCCAAGCTCAAGGAAATGCTGCCCGACAGCAAGATCCTGGTCTTGACCAGTTTTGCAGAGAGCGACCGGGTTTACCAAGCGGTGAAATCTGGAGCGCTCGGGTATCTGCTCAAGGACGCCACGCGCGCCCAGCTGCTGCAAGCCATTCGGGACGTCGCGAAGGGCCAGGCCTCGATCCACCCTTCGATTGCCCTCAAAGTGATCCATGAAATTGATCATCCCTCTCAATTACTTTATACGGCCAATCCCTTGACCCCGCGCGAACATGAAACGTTGCGGCTGATAGCCCGAGGATTGAGTAATCAGGAGATCGCGGCGACGTTGGTGGTTCATGAACGAACGGTCGCAAAATACGTGAGCAATATCCTTGAGAAACTCCAGCTTGCCAATCGGACGCAGGCGGCGCTCTACGCGATCCGCGAGGGGTTGACCGAACCCAGAAACAAGGACAAAAAGACAAGTTAAGATCCTCCGTCCCCGGCGATCCATTCTCTGATCAAAGGCTCCTCCCTGTCATCCCTTATGATGGAGGAGCCTTTGATTTCCCCCCGCAGCCCAGATGACTCGCCTCGAAGATGAATATCACATTATTGTCACTAGGGTGCCTCACCCCAGAACATATTTAGGACGCTCTCCATTGATAATATGACCACTCATTTTTGACCATAAAACGGTTCGATCCGCGGCCATAATGAAATGGCAAATCACCACTTTCTTAGGTTTCCAATACAAAGTGAAATCCCTATAATGCAAGCATATAGAAAAAGAGACCCTGTTCTCGGGAGATCACATTGTTTTTGGGCAAGCACTCCTCCACGTTAGATAAATACAACCGTCTGTCCACCCCCGTGCGTTTCAGGGAGGAGTTATCGAGCAGCATTTATATTAGCCAGGGATTTGATCGGAATTTACTGGTTCTGACCAGAGTGGCCTTCCAGGAAATATATCGAAGCGTGGCATCGCTGAACATCGCTGACCCCGTGGCCCGCGTCTTACTTCGGTTGATCCTGGGAACGGCGCATGAAGTGCGCATGGACAATAACGGCTACCTTACCATTCCAGACGAGCTGAAAGAATTTGCCGGTTTACATGGAACTATATGGCTTGTCGGTCAAGGCGATTATTTTGAAATCTGGTCAACCGAACTGTGGGAGAACCAGGAAGCACAGCTGAAGGATGCGGAAACAAATTCAAGCCGGTTTTCCAAGCTTACCGTAGCCACCCGGTGAGCCATGATTCAATCCAAGGATGATGGAAGCAGCCATGTTATCAAAATCGAAACCAACCAACCGCCCAGCAGAGGGCATCAAGAAGATCCGTATTCTTGTTGTCGAAGATCAGAACGTGGTCCGGGAAGGCATTGTCGCCATCCTGTCATTTCAGCCGGACATGGAGGTGGTGGGCGAGGCTCAGGATGGAATTCAGGCGGTGGAACTTGCGCAAAAGACCAGGCCGGATGTGATCCTGCTGGACATGGTGATGCCGCGTCAGGACGGCTTGACCACGATACCGCAGCTGAGAACCGTCGTGCCTCACGCGCGGATCCTGGTGTTGACCAGCTTTGCTGAAAGCAACCGTGTCTATCAGGCGATCAAAGCCGGAGCCATCGGTTACATGCTCAAGGACACCACGCGGGCGCAGCTTTTGCAGTCCATCCGGGATGTGGCCCTGGGCCAGGCCTCGATCCATCCTTCCATCGCCATGAAAGTGATTCACGAGTTCGATCAGCCGGAGGCCTCTTACAGCTCCGAGACCCTCACCCGCCGCGAATTGGAAGCCCTGCGTCTGATCGCCCGCGGCCTCAGCAATCAGGAGATCGCCGCCACCCTGGTTGTCAATGAACGAACCATTGCCAAATACGTGAGCAACATCCTCAACAAGCTCCATGTGGCCAACCGTACCCAAGCGGCGCTCTATGCCATTCGGGAGGGCCTGGCCCTGGCAGCCATGGAGTAGAAGGAACCCGGCAAGACTGTGCGTATTTCGTATCTGGTCACAAATGACCGCGAAAATCCTCGAAAGGCGGTCAATATTTGCAATGAGAATATGCATCATTATCTGATTTTGAATTATTTGAGAATTCATATAATTAGTCTCATAAGGAACAGCCTCGGCGGGCTGGATGCCAGACAAAGGATGTTATGAACGGCTTTGACTATATTGTCGCAAACGATTTTGACAGGGCTTGGCTCAACTTTGAATTGGATCTCCCCCTGAAGCCGGACAAGAGTGGGAGGCCCAATCCCTTCTATATCGAGCGGCCTGGAAATCCGATTGACGAGCTGACGGATGCCTTGTTGGCGCCGTTCTATCGGCCTCCGAAATTCTTCTTCTCCGGACACCGAGGCTGCGGCAAATCCACCGAGCTGCTTCACTTACTGGGCAATCCGGAAATTCAAAAGAAATACTGGCCGATCAATTTCAGCATCCGGGAGGAAGCGGATGTCATTGACCTTGACTTTCGAGATGTCCTGCTGGCCATCGGCGGCCGTATGTTCCGGGAATATCGCAGAAAAGGCGGCGACCTGCCCGAACAGCTGCTCAAAGAATTATATGGCTGGCAGGGCAAGATCGAAAAAGAAGTGTCCACGATCCTGGAGGGCCGTGGTTCGGAAGCGGAGCTGGACACCTCCATCAATGCGTTCTTTGTCAATGCCGGATTGAAAATGAAACTGGAACCCGCCACCCGCGTGCAGTTGAGGCAGGTGGTAGAAACCGATATCACCGGATTGATCGCGGTCATCAACCACATTGCCACAAGCATCTATGCCAAAGAGCATCTGATCCCACTGATCCTGATCGACGATATGGATAAGCCAAATCTGGATAAGGCCCGGGCGATCTTTCATGATCGCAGGGAGATCATGATGCAGCCCAACTGCGCGATCGTGTACACGGTCTCGAGCGCCCTGTTCTACAGCAAGGAGTTCGATGCGATCCGCGATCAAGCTTTCTTTTTGCCGAACATCTATTTGCATCCGCCCATGCAGCCGGATGCTCACCATGAGGAAGGGTATCAGACTCTAAGGAAATTCGTCTATATGCGGATGGCGTCCGACCTGATCGAGGCCGCGGCGCTGGAGCAGGCGGTGACGTACAGCGGCGGCGTCTTCCGCGAGCTGGCACGTATCATTCGGACGGCGATCGGCCGGGCCAGGAGAAGGAAAGCCGCCCGGCTGGATTGCACGGATATTGAATGGGCCGCAACGGAAATTCGCAATGAGTACAGACGGATCCTGGATAAGGAAGACATCAAGCTGCTCAGGAAAGTTGGAGAAAACAACCATCTGGAATACAACGATCGGATGCGGCCGCTGCTGCAGCTCCTGGCCCTGCTCGAATATCGGGACGGAGAGAATTGGTGCGATATCCACCCAGTCTTGAGGAAATTATTATATGACTGATGCCAGCGTGAACACGGTCCAGCCGATCGAAACCTTCGAGGATCGCATGGAGATGCTCGCCAGGGAATTGGAGATGGCTGTCAGGTGGCAAAGGCCATGCTTAATGCTGGTTCTCTATGGCTCAGAGTATGCGCGCCGCGATGCCCAGACCGAACTTGAGAAATGTCTGATGGCCATGAAGCAAAGACCCGCTCATATCCGAGTCAAGGATCAGCGGGATACGGTCGATATTTTCAATTTTCTGGGAGAATTCAGCGAGCCTGCACACACGGTTTTCTTTGTGGATGGTCTGCATAACGGAATCAGCAGACAGGGAAATGTGTATGCCCTTTTGAATTCTCAAAGGGATTTCTTCAAGGAGAAGCAAATTCGAGTCGTTTTCTGGCTGACTCAAAGCGAGGCCGTGGAATTTGCGCACAGGGCACCGGATCTCTGGGCACAACGCCACTGCCTGATCGAGCTGGCCGACGCGCCAAAGACAGAGCAGGCTTTGCAGAGGAGTATCGAGTCGATCTGGCTTGAATTCGAAGATTACACGGACGCCATAGACGAAATGGACGTCAAGACCTCTCTTTGCGATTCGCTTTTGAACAATCTCCCGCAGGACGGTGAATCCATTTCAACCCGTGCCAACTGGTTGCTTAATTTTGGAATCCTTTACTGGCGGAAGGGCGACTGCGAAAAGGCGGACCGGTTATTGCGGGAAGCGTTGAAAAGCTCCGCTAAGCTCCAGGATAATCGATTTGAAGCAGAGTGCTTCAATGCGATCGCCCTGATCAAGACCAGCCTCGGCAGCATTCACGAGGCGACCGAGGCCTATAGGCAGGCCATCCAGCTTGCCCCCGACCAATTCTGCGCCTGGAGCAATCTTGGGAATCTCTACCTGAAAGTCTCACGCAACGATGAAGCCATGATCGCCTTTCAAAAGGCCATCGCGCGCAACCCCAAAGATCCGATCGGCTGGAACGGATTGGGAAATGTGTATCTCCGAATGGGATATTCCGAAGACGCGATCACAGCCTACCGGAAAGCCATCTCGTTCATGCCCACCTTCGCCCAACCCTGGAACGGTCTTGGCGATGTTTGCTCCTCCGCCGGCCGCATCGAGGATGCGATCAAGGCCTATCGGAAAGCCCTTGAACTGAACAAGGAATATGTCACGCCATGGCTCCGATTAGGCGCTCTGTTCCTCCGACAGGAACGATATCGCGAGGCGATCAAAGCGTATCAAAACGCGGTAAGCCTGGATCCCAAGAACATTACGATCTGGAATGATCTGGGCGCGATCTACCTGAAACGCGAATTGTACGAGGAAGCCGCCGAGGTATTCTCCAAGGCGATCGAATTAGACGGTCAGGACGGCTGGGCCCATCACAACCTGGCTGTTACCTGCACCCATCAGGAAAAATACAGCGAAGCAGTGTCACTGTTCCTGAAGAGCGTTGACCTCTTTCAAGAAGAAAAAGATAAGGCCGCTTCCTGGAATCAACTTGCAAATGTCTACCGTTTGCTGAACGACTACGACAATGCGATCGCCGCGTATCAAATAGCCGATGCGCTCGATCCCAAGACTCATCCAAGCAGCAAAAACATCGTGGACAAACGGTTGCCGGCGGCACCCTCCAACAAGCAGGCCTCCGAACCGATCGAAGTGGAGAGCGAGCCGGCCCCGCTCCCGGTCGATGCGCAAAAAACGTTGGAGCGCGATCGAAGGCCCAGCCCCGGCGATGAGCTTTCCACACCCAAGCCGGACCAGGGACCAGTCAAGGCACCAGTATGGATCTTTGATCCTGCCAACGAAAAGGAGATTACGGGCCCTTCAACAAATCAGGTGGAAGGGACTCTGAACAAGAACCAGGCACCAGCTGCGCCCGCCCCCATCGGGCTGGAACCACCGGGTGCCAAAGGAGTCAAGATGTCAAATCTCAAATCCACGAACAAAACGGATTCGCAGAATCCCTCTTCAGCCGGGGATCATCCCCTGGAACCAACCAATCCTGAAGAGAACAAAATGGCCGCCGCCGACGGGTGGAATGCCAGGGGAAACGCCCTCTTTAATCGAGGCGAGATCGAGAAGGCCATCCAGGCCTATAACCGGGCGATCCAGCTCAATCCATCGTTCGGATGGCCCTACAGCAATCTGGCATTGACCTATCTGACCCAGGGCCAGTATGCGGAGGCAATCCTGCTGTACGAGAGGAGCCTGGAACTGCTCAATTCGGATAAAGACAAGGCCGTATCATGGAACGGATTGGGAAACATCTATCGCCGCATTAACGACTATGAAAACGCGGTGGCCGCATATCAAAAAGCCGCCGAATTGGATCCGGACACCGCTGGTATGCGCGAGGGAACCAACAACCTCCAGGGCGATCAAAATACGAACAGCTCCCAGACATGGAATGACCTTGGGGAGGCATTTTTCAAGGCGGGGGCCTACGATAAGGCGACCGAAGCCTTTCATAAGGCGATCGAACTGGGGCCTGAGAACGGCTGGCCCTATGCCAACCTGGCGCGTATTTTGGTATCGAAGAACCAATATGAAGATGCAGTTGCGCTTTATCAGAAAAGCATCGGCCTGTTGAAGAACGACAAAGACAAGGCGGCTGTTTGGAACCGCCTGGGCAACGCCTATCGCAAACTTAATGACTATGACAAGGCGATCCAGGCCTATCAAAAGGCAGTGATCTTGGCTGACGAGGGTGTCAACCTGCTGACCCGGACGCGTTTCAGCCTGCTGAGCAACTGCAATGTCGACTAGCAACTGCAACCATCCATCTGACCACGGAGGTAGAAAAATGAACGACTATGAGTTTTGGAATGAATTAGGCAAGATATTCAATGCGGTTGTTGCCTATCAGGAAAAGGCGGTTGAATTTAACAAACGTTTTATCAATCCTTGGATTCGATTGGGCAACGTGTTTGATAAACAGGACCGGAATCAAGAGGCGATCTGCACCTATAAGAAGGCGCTCGAACTCGACCCGGCCAACGCGCAGAATTGGTATGAGCTTGGCAACCTTTACTTCCGGGCAAAAGATTATGACGAAGCGGTCGAGGCCTATAACAAATCGATCGAATTCGCGCCCGAAGGCGGATGGTCATACAACAACCTCGCTCTCACCATGGTAAGCCAGGGCAAGTATTCGGAAGCCCTGCCCCTCTACCAAAAAGGAGTCGACCTGATCCAGGACGACAAAGACAAGGCGGTTGTGTGGAATCGCATAGGCAATGTGTACCGCAAACTAAATCTGTATGATCTCGCGGTGGAAGCCTTCCAAAAGGCGGATGAATTGGACGCGGAGAATGCCGGCTTCCATGACGAGCTCGACGATGTGCCGGACGGCGCGGCCTCCTCGCCAAGCGACGGCGGTGAAATGCAGGAGCAAGATCAAGATCAGGAAGGAAGCTCCGTGCAAAGCGTCAGTCCGATTCAATTGATCCTTTCAGAGAGTCAACTGGAAGACGCCGCCTCCGCCGAGACGGACGCCCCGCCGGATCCGGCGGCCCCGCCAGAGGCAACGGCCCCGGAGCCTCCAGCACCTGCCGACGCAACGCCAGGTGTCGGGCCAACCGTAGCGGAATCCGCACTGACCCAAAGCGAAAGTACGGAAGATGCGGCAGTGAGCGCGGAGCAGCCCGTGAAGGACGAGGATGCCGAACCAGCTGTCCAGGCGGCAGATCCGACTCCAGCCCAGGCAGATCAGCAGCCAGCGGCTGGCGAGGAACAGGTGACGACAGTGGTCCGTCAGGAAGTTGGCGAAACGTACACGGAGATCCCGACCACGGTCAATGTGACGACGACCGAAACCACCACAGTGGTCGTCACGGCCGAACCGGTTACGAATAGTGAACCGCCTGCACCGGTGGAGGAAATCCCCAGCGCAGATGTTACAACAGCACAGACGCCCGAAGTCGAAACGATTCAGGTGTCGACCTTGAGCATCGAAGAAACGAACGTGGACGTACCGGCTGAGGCTGTGGCCAGTGCCGCCACAACCGAGCCGGGATCCGCGGGCTCCGCGGATGAATCTGCCATTGCGGAGATCGAGCTCGAGATCGAAGACCAACAGGAACCGGCCGGCGACCTTCCGGCCGTCGACCAGTTGGCCTATGACGAATTCCTGAAGGATAATGACGATCTCGTTTTGAAAGTGGATGAACAACCCACCGATGCCCTGCCCGAGGCCCTGAAGGAACCAGCTGCCATGGTCGATGCCTCCGGCGAACTGCAGATCGAAATGGACACCAAGAACGCCCACGTCTGGAATGAACTTGGGAACATCTACTTCAACACGGGCGCCTTCGACGATGCGATCGTCGCATACAGCAAAGCAATTCAACTGGATCGCTGGTTTGCATGGCCTTACAGCAACCTGGCGCTGACCTATGTGCAGAAAGGCCGCTTCACAGAGGCGATCCTCCTATATCAACGCAGCATCGAATTGTTCACCAGTGAAAAGGATAAGGCGATTTCCTGGAATCGTTTGGGAAATGTCTATCGCCGCCTGAATAACTACGATGGCGCGATCTCAGCCTACCAACGCGCCGATGAGCTCGACCCGGAAAATACCACGCTTTCGCTCCAGTCCCGCTTCAGCTTGCTGGGCAATTATTCCGCGGAGCAGGTGCCGAGTCCCGCCTCACAGGCTGAGGAGATGTCATGAGCGAGCATGAGCTGTGGAACGAAATGGGTAACCTGTATTTCATGTCTGGAGCCTATGAGCAGGCCGTGCAGGCCTATCTCCGATCCATCCAGACGGACAGTCTGTACGGCAGGCCGTACAGCAATCTGGCGTCCACCTACATGCGTCAGGGAAAATATGATGAGGCTGTGCAGCTGTTCAGGCGGAGCCTTGATCTGCTGGCGGACAAGCGCGAAAAAGCGATTTCCTGGAATCGGCTCGGAACGGTATACAGGCAGCTAAAAGACTATGAGCACGCCGTGATCGCCTTCCAATGCGCGGATGAATTGGACCCGGAATGCAGGGAGGCGGGAGAAGAGCCGACGCAGATGCTTTACACGACCTCGGATCCTTCGATCGTCCTTCAAGCAAATGCCGCGCAGCTGCCCGATCTGCAAGAGGCGGCCGAATCCGACCCGGATCAGGAGGCGGCGAATCCCGCCTCCGAAGCCGAAATCGAAACGGCTGCCTGGATAGCCTCGGATTCGCCTCAATCGCCGGAGAGTCTGCCCATTGACTCTGAAGACCCATCGCTGACAAACTGGTTGGAAGTTGAATCCAGCCGCCAGGATATGGATCGGTCCTCCGCGTTTGGCGAGGAGATGGAAATCTATCTTCCCAGCACCGATGTCGAAAATCCCGAGAACGAATTCGGCAGCTTGGATGAGGAAGCGGTCGCTCCAGGCCCGGAAGTTGAGAGAGATGAGGCCCGCAACGAATTTATCGAGAGCGGCTCCATGGAACCAGTGAATTTGCAGCCGGCGGAAGCATCCCCTCTTCTCTTTTCGTCTGAGAAGCGGCTCAGTCTTTCCGGCACAGAACAGTGGTCCGGCAGAATCAGGCAGGATGTGGCCGTGGATGTGGAAGAGCTGCCCATGGCCTCATTTGTCCACGCAGAGACATGTGAGGAGGAGGCCCATCCACCTGAAGAGAAGCCCATTCAAATCGCGTCAACAGAACCAGCCCCGGCGGCGGCTAGTTCCCAGGAGAGTGCCGACCTGGAAGTGGAGATCGCAAAATATAAAAGGGTCGTCCAGATCAATGATCGAAACGCCTCGGCCTGGGATGCGCTGGGGACCCTCTATAAATCGGCTGGCATGTACCAGGAAGCCATCCTGGCCCACCAGCAAGCGATCGCCATTGATCCCGCCAGGGCCTCTTATCATCACCATCTGGGCCTGGCCTACGCGGGGGCAGAACGCGATGAAGATGCGATCACAGCGTTTCAAAAAGTGATTGAGCTGGATCCGGATCACTACTTGGCGCACGCCACGTTAGGCGGATATTATCGAAAGTTAGGATTGGAAGAACTCGCTCAAAAACATATAGGCAAAGCCATGAGATATATCTACGACAGCGAAAGCGAATATAACCGTGCGTGCTTAGAGGCGATCTGCGGCAACATCGACCAAGCCATCGATCTGCTTCGGACTGCCCTCGAGAAGAAACAGACTTATGTGGAGTGGATCATTCACGATCCGGACCTTGATTTCATCCGAGAGGACCTGCGCTTCAAGCAGCTGATCTCGAACTACACGAAATAGGCACCGCTGCTTTGTTTACGATGCGAGCCAGGCTCCTGTCATGCTGCGATTAGGCCGGAGGAGGAAACGGCAGTTCGTGGTCACGAATGGTTGGCAGGACCAGGTCCCTTGGCGGAATGGCGCACACCACAGACAAAAACAAGATATAATAGGATTAATGATAGCCTCCCTACGTAAGCAGGGAGGCTTCTCTTTGACAATCGATAAGGAAACTATGCTTTTGATTGGCTATATCGCCGGAAGTTTGTATCTGCTCTGCATGATTGCCATGTCCCTTTATGGTTTAAATGCAATGGCAACAGCAATCCTGTTTGTGTTCACGAAACGAAACCTGAAAAAAGAACAACCCATGCCCGAACCAAAAGAATGGCCGCGCGTGACCATTCAGCTTCCCGTCTTCAATGAAAAATACATGCTGGAGAGGCTGCTGGGGGCAGTGACCAAGCTGGATTATCCCGCCGACCGGCTCCAGATCCAGCTGCTGGATGATTCCACGGACGATACGGTTCTGCTTTCCGCCCGTCTGGTGGAGGAATATCGGGCGCGCGGCTTCAATATCGGCTGCATTTTCCGCACGGAGCGGGGCGGCTACAAGGCGGGAGCATTGAAGAAGGGCCTGGAAACGGCCAGCGGTGAACTCATTGCGATCTTCGACGCCGATTTCATTCCCTCCCCGGACTGGTTAAGAAAAGCCGTAGCGCCCTTTCAGGATCCGAAACTGGGGTGTCTGCAAACGCGCTGGGGGCACACCAACCGCGACTATAACCTGCTGACCCGCGCCCAGGCACTGGCCATGGATGGGCACTTTGTTGTCGAACAGACCGCCCGTTCACGCCACCATTTATTCATGAATTTCAACGGCTCCGCCGGGATATGGCGCCGTTCCTGCATCGAGGACGCCGGCGGCTGGCAGACCGATACCTTGACCGAGGATTTCGATCTAAGTTTCCGCGCCCAACTGCGCGGCTGGAGCGTGGGATATCTGCCGGATGTGATCGTGCCGGCTGAATTGCCGGCTTCCGTCGAGGCCTTCAAGAAACAGCAATTTCGCTGGGCAAAGGGCAGCATTCAAGTAACCCGAAAAGTAATCAAAAGGCTTTTCAGCCAACCGAATATCCCCGCCTATAAACGGATCAGTGCCCTGCTGCAACTCACCACGTATATGGTTTATCCGTTGATGATCGTGATGCTCTTCCTGACGCTGCCGGTCGGCCTGCTGGCACCCCGCTTTTTCACGTTCATTCCGATTTCGTTCGTTGCCACCTTCGGGCCACCCATGCTCTATGCACTCGCGGGAGCGCGCGGCACTCCGTCGCTGATCGGGCGGATCAAGATTTTGCCCGTCATTACCGTCATAGGATTTGGCATCTCATTTAACTCCGCGATCGGGATCGTCGAGGCGCTGCTCGGCAAGGGCGGGACGTTCGTTCGCACGCCCAAGCTGAATCTGACCAACAATCCAACCTCAGCGGGACAGGTGGACCGCGCCTATCTGCAGCCCATCAGCCCGATCGTGTGGGGTGAAATCGGCCTGAGTTTATACGCCCTGTTGACGATCGCGCTTCTCCAGCCTCATCTGGGATGGGTCGTTATCCCGTGGATGGGCGTCTACTGGCTGGGATATTTTTCCATTGCCGCCCTCAACCTGTATCAACATTGGCAGGCGCAATACTCCAGTTCTTCGTTGGCCGTCAACGAACAAGCATGAAAACAGCCTCGACAATTTCGTCGAGGCTGTTGATTGTCAAACGGTTGCCGCCTGACCGTAGAGCTGCTGCTTCACGTTGATGACGCGTTTCCGCAGATCCGCCTTGGTCTCTATCTGACTGGCAATCTTTTGAATGGCGTACATCACCGTGGTGTGATCGCGGCCCCCAAGGACTTCGCCGATCATTGGCAAAGAGGCGTCCGTTTCCTTTCTCAAAAGATACATGGCCACCTGCCGGGGTTCGGCGATTTTTTGCGTACGGTCACGGCCCAATAAGTCCTCGACCGTGGTCTGCCATTCTCGAGCGACCAATTCTATGATCTTATCAGGGGCGATGTTCTGACGCTGAGGCAGAAGATCCGCCAGGGCGACCTCGACCAGCTGCGGCGTCAGGGATGAACCGCTTAAATCCGCGAACGCAATGATCCGATTCAGCGCTCCCTCCAATTCACGGATGTTCGACTCCACGCGCCGGGCAACGGTCTCCAAAATATCATCGGAGATGAAGCGGCCGGTGCGTTCCGCTTTGGCACGTAAAATCGCGAGGCGCGTCTCCAGATCCGGAGGCTGGATATCCGCGGCAAGTCCCCATTCAAAGCGTGAGCGCAAACGCTCCTCCAGGGTGACGAGCGCTTTCGGCGGACGGTCCGACGAAACGATGATCTGTTTATCCTGGCCATGAAGAGTATTGAACGTATGAAAGAATTCTTCCTGGGTGCTTTCCTTGCCGGCAATGAATTGGATATCGTCAACGAGCAAAACATCGATCGAGCGGTACTTTTCACGGAAAGCCTGAGTGGTATGAGTTCGAATGGCATTGATCAGATCGTTCGTGAATTCTTCCGAGGAAACATACAGCACGCTCAGAGCGCGCAGATGACAAGCGTTGCCAATGGCATGCAGTAAGTGTGTCTTTCCCAGTCCGACCCCGCCGTACAAGAAAAGCGGGTTATAGGCCCGGGCGGGTTTCTCGGCCACGGCCATGGAGGCCGCATGGGCCAGGCGGTTGCCCGCACCCACCACAAAGGTTTCGAAGGTGTAACGCGGATTGAGCGTCGAATTACGCACCCGGGGTTCATCCGGCCCGGTCCCAGCCTCGCCCGCCGTTCCCGTTTCGAACGATTCGGCGTTCTCTTCATTCAATACCACGAAATCCACCGAGGCATTCGAGTTGAGAATTCCGACCAGCAGACGATCCACGGTGCTCGCCAGGCGGTTCTCGAGCCAATCCCGGGCATAGGCATTCCGCACGCCGACGGTCAAGGTGCCATTTTCATAGGATAATGGCTCCGTATCGCGCACCCAAGTGTCGAACGATGCCTTGGGCATTTCCATTTGTAGTTGTCCGAGCACAGACTGCCATGCATGTTCCGGATTCATAGGTCAATCCTCGAAGCAGAAATGAGGGAATATTGAACCAACCCGCCAAAGACCGGCGGCCCAGTGAGATAAAAGGTATACGATTGGATCAAACTAACTATCAGGGACTACAGGTGCGGAATTGTCTTGCATCCTCTCGTTCAGCGTGAATACATTCTAGCAGAAAAGTCTTGGATATAACAACACTTTTCGCCTACGCTTAGTTAAAAACATTTCCTTTTTTAAGGTTGATTAATGTTAAAGAAATCTCGCGCGCTGGACGAAATTTCCATCTACAACCAGAACAGGCGTTTCAGCCAGTTACACGCTCCAGGAGCCATGGCACCCCTACCTATGGGCGTCGAGGGCTTCCTCCGCGCCAAAAGCGTCATTGGCCATCAGTGCGTGTTAAAGGAACGCGGCGCAAATAAACTTTGATTCGAATGGAATGAATATCCGGATTGAGTGATTCAAATGTTAAAGAATCAAGGGTTTCCACTTTTTATGCACGCGC
This sequence comes from Anaerolineales bacterium, assembly GCA_035516425.1. Taxonomy (GTDB): domain Bacteria; phylum Chloroflexota; class Anaerolineae; order Anaerolineales; family Villigracilaceae; genus Fen-1038. Next base: position 3,055 of record DATJAH010000063.1, on the reverse strand, counting down.
GCCGCGCGGGACCCATGCAAGAACCGTCGTACCATCACCAATGACCGAGCTAATATCGACTTCACCGCCCACGGATCGCGCCCGCGTCTGCATATTGGACAATCCATGACCAATCGTCAATGCCATTTTCTCAAAGTCAAAGCCCTTGCCGTTATCATGAATCTCCATCATCACGCGCTCGGACGTCATCCACACATTGATTTCCACTCGTTTGGCGCCGGAGTGTTTCGCTGCATTCGCCAAAGTTTCCTGGCAGATATGAAACAGCGCCAGTGAATTCGTCTGAGGCAGATGATCCAAGCCGCCTTTGGGCCCGTTCAGCAGGACTTCTGCAAAGGTATGGGCACGATATTCCGTGACCAACCGCTTCAGACCGTCCATCAAACCGTCATTTCCCAATTGACGCGGGCGTAGATCCAGGATGTAGGCACGAATATCACGAATTGCCTGATTCAAGCCATCAATGGACTCCTTGATCCGCCCTTTGGCCAGGCCGGGATCTTCGTCCAGTGTATGCAAGGCGCTGTCCAGCGAGAGCCCGACACCATAGATGGATTGGATAATGCCGTCATGCAAGTCCATTCCGATGCGGTCACGCTCCTCCAGAACTGCCAAACGCCCCGCATTTTCATGCAGACGCGCGTTTTCAACGGCCAATCCGGCCCAATTGGCCACCCCATCCAAGAACTTAAGCCCTTCTTCTTCCAGCGGCTCACTGCTGCGGGAGGCCACACTTATCACACCAATGAGATTTACCGTCGATTTCATCGGAAAATAGGCGATCTGGCGAAATCCCGCTTCCACCACGGAGGGCCGCAGGTAACGGGCCTCCTCTGCCAGATCCGTGACGATCTTGCGCTGGCCTGTCTGCGCCACCGAGCCCACAAGCCCCTCTCCGATTTTGAACCGGTTCTTGATCCAGAAAGCTTCCGCGGCCTGACCGCGATGCAAGACCATGCGCAGCGTCTCTTTATCTTCATCCAGCAGGAAGATTTCGCCGGCATCCACCTTCATATAGGCCATCACCACGGCCAGGGTCTTATTCAAGATCTCGCCGAGTTCCAGCGACGAGGTCAAAGTCGAGGCAAATTCGTTGACCAGGGCCAGGTCTTCACTGCGCCGCGTCAGCGCGGCATCCCGTTCCTGCATCTGTTCCACCTGGCGAGCGTTCTGGATGGCTGCGGCGGCATAAGCCGCCAGCATCTGGATGATCTTCTCATCGTCCACCGTAAATTCCGCACTGCCGATCTTGTCGGTCAGGTAGATTTGTCCCAGCTGCCGGTCACTTGTGCGGATGGGGACGCCCAGAAACGAGGTCATATTGGGATGATTGGATGGAAATCCGACCGAGCGCGGATCCTTCGCGATGACCGGCACACGAAGCGGCTCCTCCGTGTTCATTAGAGCGCCAATCAACCCCAAGCCCACCGGCGGGTGCACGATTCGTTTAATCTGTTCCTTGGTCATGCCAACGGAGATAAACTTGTCCAGTTTCCCCTCATCATCCAGCACGCCCAGCGCCGCATAGCGCGCTTCCGCCTGTTCACATGCCAGCGTTGCGATCCGCTCCAAAAGATGTTCGAGAGAAACATCCTTGACCAGTTCCAGACTGGCGCGATGCAAGGCAATCAGGCGCTCCTGTAATTGTTCACGCGTTAAGAGCATTCAAAGACACCTCGTAACAATTATCTCACAAAATTTGATAGATTTTGGAGGAAGTGCCACATAAAATATAGCTTACAAAGGTGAAATATGACAAGGTCCCGCATCTCCGGATTCTACAATTTAACATTAGAAGAACGCCGCGCCAAATTAGCCGACGTTTCGCAACTTCCCGCCGATAACTTGCTTCCGTTTTCAAACGGTCTCTCCGCCGAATCCGCAGACCACATGATCGAAAATGTGATTGGTACATTTGCCCTGCCGTTAGGCGTTGCTTTGAACTTCATGGTCAACGGTAGAGACGTTTTGGTTCCGATGGCAATTGAAGAGCCATCGGTTGTGGCGGGTGCATCGTTCATGGCAAAGCTTGCCCGTGCGGGCGGCGGATTTACTGCGACAACTACCGAACCGCTGATGATCGGTCAAATGCAGGTCGTCCATGTCGCCAACTTGGAAGAAGCCAAATTAAAGTTATACGAAAACAAGGCCAGCCTTTTGGCCGATGCAGATGCGATTGATCCGGTGCTGAAGAAATTCGGCGGCGGTGCAAGAGATCTGGAGGTCCGCATCATTGACGATTCCCGCATCGGCGGTTTTTTGGTGGTCCACCTCATTTATGATGTGCGCGATGCGATGGGCGCGAACGCGGTCAATACCGCCTGTGAAAAACTGGCGCCGCGCCTGGAATCCATCACAGGCGGACATGTTCATTTGCGCATTTTGTCCAACCTGGCCGACCGAAGAATTGCGCGGGCGCGCTGTACGATCCCCGTCAAAGAATTGAAATTTGAAAATTACGAAGGCGAAGAAGTCCGTGACGGCATCATCGCCGGGTATGCCTTCGCCGCTGCAGATCCATATCGCGCCGCGACGCACAACAAGGGCATCATGAACGGCGTGGACGCGGTGGTTATCGCAACGGGCAATGATTGGCGCGCCATCGAAGCGGGCGCACATGCCTATGCCGCGCGTTCAGGTCAGTACACTTCATTATCAACGTGGAATCAAGACGGAGACGGCAATTTAGCAGGCACACTGGAGATGCCGATGGCCGTTGGAATCATCGGCGGCGCGACCAAGGTTCACCCCGCCGCGCAAGCCGCAATTAAATTGATGAACGTCAAGACCGCAGCCGAATTGGCCGAGATCATCGTCTCGGTTGGTCTCGCCCAAAACATGGCGGCCTTGCGCGCCCTTGCCACCGAAGGCATCCAGCGCGGACACATGTCGCTGCACGCCCGGCAGGTGGCCATCGCTGCCGGTGCGAGCGGTGATATGATTGAAAAGGTCGCCGCACAAATGGTGTCGGAGAAGGTCGTGCGAATTGATCGAGCGGAAGAGATTTTAAAATCCATCAAGTGATACGTTAGTTTATGAACAAGAAATTCATTAT
>DATJAH010000062.1:0-12649 GCA_035516425.1 Anaerolineales bacterium | reverse complement strand
TTGCGCCGCGCGTACCCGATCAGCGTGATGCCGTAATGTTCCGCCATCTCAATCGAAAGCGAACTCGGCGAGGTGCGCGAGATCACGATCGGCGCCTGCAGGCGCGCGGCTTTCTGCAGCATCTCGGAACTGATGCGTCCGGTCGAGATTAGGATGCGCGTCTCGGGCCATACATCCTTCATCAAACATAAGCCCGCGATCTTATCGAGCGTGTTGTGCCGTCCGATGTCGTCCGCTGAAAGCAAAACTTTCTCCCCGTCGCTCAGCACCGATGTATGGACTCCTCCTGTCTCGCGATATAACTCTTGCGAATCAAATAAGCTTTCAACAAGCCGACCAATCGCTTCGGCCTTGACCTTTGGCTGGCTCTCGTCAAACGTAACTTTGATGCGCGCCAGAGTTTCGACCGCGGTGACACCGCCGGTGCAACCCGATGTCCTTCGCCACGATTTTGGTTGTTCCGCCTCGTGATCGAGCCACACGTCCACGTTATCGCCGTGCTCGCAGACGCGCACGTCCGCGACCTCCTCCCATCTCTCGACGATGCCTTCGTTATAGAGGAAGCCCACGGCCATGGCCTCCAAATCGACCGGCGTGCACATGAACGTCAGCCACACCGTGCCGTTGACCGTCAGCGAGACCGGCGCTTCGACAATGGTCTCGGCGTCATGCGGTTCCCATTTCTGGAATTCGTATCGTTCATAGTGAATTGCTTTTTGAGGAGTGATCATTCTTTCTCCAAACCATTAAACTTTATCCCAGTCGGCGGGCAATTTGGGCACGGACCAACTTGGATCAGGGTACCAATCCAGCCATGAATTGTCAAAAGGATATTGTCGTTTATGAAGTCTTTCCAGAACTTCGTTCTTTGCACGATCAGTTTCATTCATCCATTCTTTCAGAATAATGCCGCTGTCGATTCCTTTTTGATATTCGTCCAAATCTTTCCACTCATAACTGAAATCCGGCTTGATGAGCAAGTCAAGTTCCAGATCCAAGGTATCGAACCCACAACGGCTTCGCTGAAATGGCAGTTCAAAATTGATGTAAAAGCATCCAAACCGGTTGCTGCCGTGTTGCCAGAAATGGATGATCGAATAATATCTTTGCGGTTCAAGCAGAATAAGGAGACGATTGGTGTGCCATATGAAACTCTCCAATTCCCATTCCGTATCTTTGCGGTCCCACATTCTCCAATTTCCACTTTTACCGCTGGTGTATCCCCTTGGCACCTTGCACTCCGCGCCGGGAAAAACAGCAAGAGCCACTTCGTCCCGGGTGTCTTTTACAACGATGGCTGGTTGAACATCCCAAATGCGCCCGCGGTAGATGTTACGTCTTGCGACCCAATCACCCGATTTCCACATGTTTCCTTCCGGACTTTCTATGTGCGGCATAAAATCGCTTTGGGTCGGCTTGAAACGCACCGAGACACGATTCGGTGCAGAGATATATCGTCCGGCCGCGATATTCGGTGCGCGGAAAATACTGCGGATCGGTGTTGTGAAAGATTCGTCCGCAGAGCGTCACAAAGCGCGGCGAGCGAATCTCGACCAGTTTTGGCTTATCCATGCGTTGATTGTACTTCTGTCTTCTATATTAATTGACGCGGGCCGTTCTGCGTTTTTTACGCAGTCACATGCGCCGATTTCCCGACATGCTTTGGGAGGAAGATCGGGATAACCATCAGCGCAATCGAAACCACGAGATAAATAATTATGTCGACGAGAATTGAGCCCGTCAGCGTGGTGGAATAAGACGCCAGGAGGATGAACAGCAGAAATGTCCATAGGATGGCCTGCCTCATCCTTTGGCCGGCTGGATTCCCTCGATGCGCCTCAGCCCAGTAAATCATGAACGGAATCAAACCCAACAGGATTGGCGCACTGTAATCGAAAGCCAGGGTCGGGTACAGCAAGAGAAGGATCGAAGCGCCAGCGAGAAAGGGGAGAAGATCGATAAAGCCAGCTTTATTTATTTTCCCCATCCCATATCCTGCAACGCTCAGGAGGAACGGCAGAGATTTCACGATAGGTTTTGGGACATAGATCGCCAGACTCACACCCTGTGGGATTCTATGCGATTCCTGGTAGAGGAGTCCCTGTATAAAAGCGAGGCTCTCGGGAATGAAAGGCAATGAAAGCACGACAAACAACGATCCGAATAGAATGGCTGACAGCAGGCTGAATTGCAAATCGTCCCTGCTTTTGGAAATCAAAATATAAACGCACAAAGCTGTAAAGCCAAACGGCAAAGAAGTCCACTTAACGAAAGCGAACAGGGCGGAAAGGAGGATCAAAACGATGTTTCGCTTTAACATTCCCCACAGCAACAATAAGGAACCTGTTGCTACATAAAGAGAAAACTGTCCCAGTCCGAACCAAGTTACGCCAACCGGTGTCAGGAACATGCAGGAATCCGAGAATAGAACGAAGGGCCAGAAATGATTCTTGAGCCCAAGCGATCTGAACGCCAAATAAGCAACCAGAAAGAACGCTAGGATTTGAATGACCATATGCCAGAACGAAGCATAGCCAAAATCCAACTTGCAAATCGTCATGGCACAGACATATTCGACGAGAGGTGCGTATCTGGAAGGTCGTTGTGCCGGATCGAGGGTCGTGTTTTCGCTGTAACTATCCCCCAACGAATTAGGCCGTTGTGACGGGAAGTAAATCTGGGCGAAATCAACTCCCAACCTGTTTTGAGCATGGTACTTGATCGCCACACCCTTGGTGGCGGAAATTCTCTCTAGACCGTATATTGGGCCGGGGGCGACACTCTGCGCGGAGAAGTCCCCGAAAATCATGTCCTTTGATAAAAGAACAAAATTTCTGAATACAAAATAATGCAGGAGCACGAAGACAAAAACAAATACCGGCTTTTTAACTCTTGCGGCTGCCCGTACAATTGCCGATAGTGTCTTTGGATTCTGCTTGGTCAATGGTGCCATTTGCGGGTTCTTCTTTTGCAGATTGCCAGATGCTAATTCTGGTTGGATTATAAATGAAAAATTTTGAGACGGACAAAGATTGCGCGCACGGGAATACGATGCGGATTCTCGGATTGCTTTTCAAAACTTCCTTTGACGCTTTATAATTGCGAGTATCTCAAATCACCGCTGGGAAAAAGACCTATGTCACTTGTTGAATGCATCCCCAACTTTTCTGAAGCCCGCCGACCCGAAGTGATTGATCAGATTGTTGCGGCGATCACCTCGGTTGAAGGCGCGCGCCTGCTTGATCGGTCTTCCGACCTGGATCACAACCGTACCGTGCTGACGTATGCCGGGCCGCCCGAGGCGGTGGAAGAAGCCGCATTCCGCGCTGTCAAAACTGCGGCTGAGTTGATTGACCTGAACAAACATACCGGCGAACATCCGCGCATCGGCGCGACCGACGTTGTGCCGTTCGTTCCGCTTTCGGGCGTCAGCATGGAGGACTGCGTGGCGATGGCTAATCGGCTGGGTCAACGCGTCGGTGACGAACTCGGCATCCCGGTCTATTTGTACGAGGCGGCGGCGACGCGTCCCGAGCGAGCGAATCTCGCGAACATTCGCAGGGGACAATATGAGGGACTCAAATCCGAGATCGAATCCAACCCGGACCGCAAACCCGATTTTGGGCCGGCAAAACTTGGAACTGCAGGCGCAACCGTCATCGGTGCGCGCAGCCCATTGATCGCCTTCAATGTTTATTTGACGACCTCTGAAGTGGACATCGCAAAGAAAATCGCAAAGGCCATTCGTCAATCTTCGGGCGGACTGAGATATGTTAAAGCGTTGGGTTTGCTGGTTGAGGGACGCGCACAGGTTTCGATGAACCTGACGAACTTCCGCGAAACCCCGGTTGGGCGTGTGGTGGAACTCGTCCGCCGTGAAGCGCAGCGCTATGGCGTGGCCATCCATCACAGTGAATTGGTCGGGCTGATTCCTCAAGAGGCCTTGATCGATGCGGCGGTTTGGTATACCCAACTCGATCAATTCAGCGCCGAACAGATTCTTGAGTCGAGGCTTTATCAATCGAGCGCCGATTCCCAGCCGAAGGGGTCAAGCGTCTCATTCCTCGAGGATTTGGCAGCCGCGACGGCCGCGCCGGGTGGAGGTTCCGCGGCGGCATACGCCGGCGCAATGGGCGCGGCGCTGGTCGCGATGGTCGCGGGCTTGACGATTGGAAAGAAAAAATATGCAGCAGTCGAAGCCTCGATGCAAGCCATCCGCGTGCAAGCCGAAGAATTGCGCCAGGAGTTGACCAGCGCGGTCGATGATGATTCGGCGGCGTTCGAAGCCGTGATGGGCGCATTCAAACTTCCGAAGGAAACGGCGGAACAGCAGAAGGCGCGCGCGGCTGCCGTCCAGATGGCGACGATCAACGCGGCGAATGTTCCGCTCCATACCGTCAAGGACGCGGTCAAGGTGATGGAACTTGCAGCACGTTGTGCAAAGGATGGAAACCTGAACGCCATCAGCGATGCGATGTCCGGCGCGGCGATGGCACGCGCCTCCGTGACGGCCGCTGGGTATAATGTCCGTATCAACTTGAATTCGCTGGAAGATAGATCGGCAGGCGAGAAGATGTTAAAGGAACTGGCCGAACTGGAGAAGCAGGCGGATAAGGTCGAAAAGGAAATCCGCGGGACGATGGAAGAACGCGGTCATGTCGCATCGTAGTTGTCAGATCGTCGATTACTATTCCCTGGAGTCAATATGGGCTTAAAACCTGATCGCTGGATCCGCAAGATGGCGCTTGAGCAGAAAATGATCGAGCCGTTCTCCGAGGGCCGGGTGCGCGAGCATGTCATCTCCTACGGCGTGTCCTCTTACGGATATGATATCCGTGTCGCGGATGAATTCAAAATCTTCACCAATGTCTTTGGCGCAACCGTTGACCCGAAACAGTTCGATCCGAAGAGTATGGTGGATTTTGTAGGTGAGGTCTGCGTCATCCCGCCGAACTCGTTCGCTCTTGCCCGTACGGTCGAGTATTTTCGCATCCCGCGCAAGGTGCTGACGGTTTGTCTCGGCAAGTCCACGTATGCGCGCTGCGGCATCATTGTCAACGTCACGCCATTCGAGCCGGAATGGGAGGGATTTGTCACGCTGGAAATTTCGAACACCACGCCTTTGCCTGCCAAGATCTATGCCAACGAGGGCATTGCCCAGGTTCTCTTCTTTGAGGCCGATGAGGAATGCGAAACTTCGTACGCAGACAAGAAGGGCAAATATCAAAAACAGCAATCCATCGTGCTGCCAAAGCTCTAACCCGGAAACCTTGACTTTATTGAATAGGGCCTTTATAATGACTGGTCGCTGTCTTGATAAACAAGACTGGCATCAATTTTTAAACGGCATCCGTCTTCAGGTCAGGAGAGAAGCGAATGGCATCTACTTTGCCCCGAAAAAATTATGCGCGTATCCCGGTAAAACTCAGTCTACCTAATCTCATCAATATTCAGCTCGATTCTTTTGAACGTCTCAAAGCAGAGGGGCTTGGTGATCTCTTTCATGAAGTGTCGCCCATTGAGTCCTATAACAAGGGGATGAAATTGTTTTTCCCAGGCCGCAGCCCTGAGGCCAAGCAATGGGGACTGAAGTATTGGTTTGGCGAACCGAAACATTCCATCGAGGAGTGCGTGGAAAGGGACCTGACGTATTCCAGCCCCTTGTATGTGTCCGTACTTCTGGCCGGGGCCGATGTTCCGGAACCCATCAAGCAGGATATTTTCCTGGGCGATTTTCCGGAGATGACCGATAAGGGGACCTTCATTATAAATGGCACGGAGCGCGTGGTTGTTTCGCAATTGATCCGTTCGCCGGGCGTGTACTTCGAAGCGCCCACGGACCGTTCCACGGGTCGCCCGTTGGCGATGGCAAAACTGATCCCTGACCGCGGCGCCTGGATGGAGTTTGAGACTCGCAAGAGCGATTACATCATATTGAAATTCAATCGTAAGCGAACGGTGCCGATTACGGTCTTTTTGCGCGCCCTGGCGGCGGTCAGCGACGGCACCAAAGATTCGCCGCTGAAAACCGGGAGCGATGAAGAAATCCTGGCGATCTTCCAGGACGTGGACAACAATCCTGATCGTCTGTTCATCGCTTCGTCCCTGAAACAGGAGCCGGAATGGGAAACGAATGGTCAGCAGACCATTGCCCAATCGGCCCTGATCGAGTTTTTCCGAAAGATGCGCCCCGGCGATCCTGCCACTCTCGAGAATGCCAAGCAATTTCTCGAGGAGCAATTGTTCGATCAGCGCCATTATGACCTCGAGCGCGTCGGACGTTACAAGCTGAATCAGAAGCTCGATCTCAACATTCCCATTCCTCACCGGACTGTGACGAAAAACGATGTCATCCGTCTGCTACGGCGCATGATTCAAATCAATAATGGTGTGGAGCCGCCTGACGACATCGATCATCTCGGCAATCGCCGCGTCAAGACGGTTGGTGAATTGATTCAGAACAAGTTGCGAATCGGCCTGCGCCGGATGGAACGCGTCATCAAAGAGCGCATGTCCATTCGCGATCAGGAACAACTTTCACCTGTCACGCTGGTTAATATTCGTCCCATGGTCGCTGCGCTGCGGGAATTTTTCGGCTCGAGCCAATTGAGTCAGTTTATGGATCAAACCAATCCCTTGGCGGAGCTGCGGCACAAGCGGACGCTCTCGGCGTTGGGGCCGGGTGGTTTGCGGCGCGAGCGCGCCGGCTTCGATGTGCGCGACGTCCATCACTCTCACTACGGACGCATCTGCCCCATCGAAACCCCGGAAGGACCCAACATCGGTTTGATTGGACGCTTGGCTTCGTTTGCGCGTGTGAACGAATATGGGTTCATCGAAACACCTTATCGCAAGGTCTACAAGGCCCTGCCGGCAGACGACGAACATTTGGTGGGCAGGACGCTTCGGGAAGCGATCGTGGATCCGAAGACTGAGGAGAAGCTCGCAAAAGCCGGCGAGACGATTGATGCGCGCCTGGCGAAGCGTCTGGCAAGAATTGGGAATGAAGTTCCCATCGTACCCTTCGTTTCCGAACAGACCGATTATCTCTCCGCCGATGCGGAAGACAAATATGTAATTGCCCAAGCCAACGCGCAACTAACGGAAAATAGCGAGTTCGTACGCGAACGCATTTCGTGCCGTTATCACTCGGGCTTCCTGTTCTCGACCGCCGATACGATTGATTATATGGATGTCGCGCCACATCAAGTGGTGGGCATCAGCGCGGCTTTGATTCCGTTCCTCGAACATGACGATGCCAACCGCGCTCTGATGGGCTCGAACATGCAGGCCCAAGCTGTGCCCTTGGTTCGTCCCGAGGTTCCCTTGGTTTCGACCGGCATGGAACGTGCTGCGGCATTGGATTCGGGTCAGGTTGTCGTGGCCGAAGAGAGCGGAGAGGTGATCTCCGTAACTGGAAGCAAGATCGTGGTGAAGGAACGAAAAGGCGGACAGCATATTTATCAACTCCGCAAATACCAGCGCTCGAATCAATCCACGTGCATTGACCAGCGCCCGTCTGTGGTGAAAGGGCAAGTGATCAAACGCGGCGACATAATCGCCGATTCATCCTCGACTGAAAGCGGGCAGCTTGCCCTCGGTCAAAACGTGGTGGTGGCTTTCCTTTCGTGGGAGGGCGGCAACTTCGAAGATGCCATCTTGCTGTCGGAACGCTTGGTGCAGGATGATCGCTTCACTTCGGTTCATATTGAGAAGTATGAAGTGGAAGCGCGCGATACCAAGCTCGGACCGGAGGAGATCACGCGCGACATCCCCAATGTCGGCGAGGACGCGATCAAGGATCTGGACGAAAACGGTATCATCCGCATCGGTGCGGAAGTTGGACCGAACGATATCCTCGTCGGCAAGATCACGCCGAAAGGTGAAAAAGAACTGACGCCTGAAGAGCGATTACTGCGTGCCATCTTCGGCGAAAAATCCCGTGATGTTAAGGATACCTCCCTCCGAATGCCGCATGGAGAACGCGGCAAGGTGGTGGATGTAAAAGTCTTTACCCGCGAGGACAATGCTGATCTCTCCGCTGGTGTGGACATGATGGTGCGCGTTTCGGTGGCTCAGCGGCGTAAGATTACGGCGGGCGACAAGATGGCAGGTCGCCATGGAAACAAAGGCGTGGTTTCCAAGGTTGTTCCGGTGGAAGACATGCCGTTCCTGGAAGACGGAACGCCGGTCGATTTGATCCTGAATCCGCTGGGTGTTCCAGGGCGCATGAACATCGGTCAGGTTCTCGAAGTTCATCTGGGTTGGGCGGCGAAGCGCCTAGGCTTCCGCGCCCTAACTCCCGTCTTTGATGGTGCGACCGAGGAACAGATCGAAGCCGAGCTGGCGCGTGCTTGGATTGTGGATCAGGCCTGGAAAGAGGCTGGTCAGGCCTCTTGGGAGTGGATCAAACAGCAGGAGTATGAACCTGAAACCATTCAAGATGATGATGAAGTTCGTCGCCTCTATCTGGAGTCCTGGCTGGGCAAGCGCAAATATGATGTTTCTGAATTGAACGACATGGATTATGCGCGGCATGCCGCGGCGCGTGAATGGCTGCGCGATCGTGAATATGACCCCAAAGTGATTCTCAGTTCGCTCGACGAAGAGACCGTTCATTACGACCCCGAAGTAGATAAGCAGGCCATCCAGGTTTGTCTGCGCCTCTGGATGGAAAGCCTGGGTTATACCAAGCGGGTCGCCGAAGCAAATCTGATGGCTGCGGCGCAAGATGTGACCCGTGAAACCGGATATCCAATGCCAATTCTTGGCAAGCAAGTGCTGAGGGACGGAAAAACGGGACAACCATATGATCAGCCCATCACGGTGGGTGTAATGACCATCCTTAAATTGCATCACCTGGTTGAGGACAAGGTTCATGCACGTTCCACGGGTCCCTATAGTTTGGTCACGCAACAGCCTCTCGGCGGTAAGGCGCAGTTCGGCGGTCAACGCTTTGGCGAAATGGAAGTGTGGGCGCTCGAAGCGTATGGCGCTGCCTACACCTTGCAGGAAATGCTGACGGTCAAATCGGATGATGTACAAGGTCGGGTGAACACCTATGAGGCCATCGTCAAAGGCGAACCGATTGAAGAGCCGAGCATCCCGGCCTCCTTCCGCGTGTTGGTCAAGGAATTGCAATCCCTCGGTCTGTCTGTGGAAGCCGTGAATGAGGGTGGAGATGTGGTTAAATTTGGAAAAGACGAAGAGAAAACCCATCCGCCCAAGATGGGCACAGGCCTCATGGAACTTGGGGCAGAGGTCGAGGCGGTCAAGAAATAGAATGGCTTTTTTCTTGACTTGCGGGTAACCGCATGTTAGAATAACTCGCCATTGCCTGCAAGAAGGCGGCAGATTCTCCCGCCACAACATGGCACCTACAAATGAGGCCATCATAATTGTTTCTGATGGCCTCATTTCTTGCAAAAGTCATTGTGAAGGATTTTGTTATCGGAGGCAAAGTGCCGACAGTTAATCAAATGGTCCGCAAGGGCCGCAAAAACAAGAAGGTCAAAAGCAAGGCTCCGGCCTTGCAGTTCACGTTGAACAGTCATAAACAGCGCCGCATTCGCCAGGATAAAGGGGCGCCCCAAAAGCGCGGAGTCTGCACGGTAGTGCGTACCATGACCCCCAAGAAGCCGAATTCGGCTTTGCGCAAGATCGCCCGCGTTCGGCTGACGAACGGAATCGAAGTCACCGCTTATATTCCAGGCGAGGGCCATCAACTGCAGGAGCACTCGGTGGTGCTCGTGCGCGGTGGACGCGTCAAGGATTTGCCAGGTGTGCGCTATCACATTGTGCGCGGCTCGCTAGATACAACGGGAGTCGAGAAGCGGCGTCAGGGTCGCTCCAAATACGGCGCGAAGCGCCCGAAGGAAACGAAGTAAGGAGATTATTCATGAGACGTGGAAGTCCGGAAGAGCGGCCGATTCCGCCCGACCAGCGCTATAGCAGCGTTCAAATTCAAACCATGGTCCAGCATATCATGAAGCGCGGCAAGAAAAGTGTTGCCACGCATTTGATTTATGATGCCATGGATATGATCAAGGAGCGGACCCAAAAGAACCCGCTCGAGGTTTTTGACGCCGCCCTCAAGAATGTTGGGCCCGCCATGGAAGTCCGCCCGCGGCGCGTGGGTGGCGCAACGTATCAAGTTCCGATGGAGGTCGCGGCGGATCGTCGTACGACTTTGGCGATTCGTTGGATTCTGGACGCGGCACGCGAGCGGGGAGGTCAGTCCTTTCCCGACAAGCTCGCCTCCGAATTGATTGATGCCTCCAACGAAACAGGTGCAGCCATCCGCAAGCGCGATGAGACCCACAAAATGGCCGAGGCCAACCGGGCTTTCTCTCACTACCGTATTTAGTTGTGTTCAGGAAATCTTTTTCGAGGATCTGTTAGGAAAGAATGGCACGCGAGTATCCGCTGGATAAGTATCGAAACATCGGGATTATTGCCCACATTGACGCCGGGAAGACGACGACGACCGAGCGTATCTTGTTCTATACCGGCAAGACGCATCGCATCGGTTCGGTGGATGACGGCACGACCGTCACCGACTGGATGGAACAGGAGCGTGAGCGTGGCATTACGATTGTTTCAGCGGCTATTTCCGCCGAATGGAATGGGTATCAAATCAACGTCATTGATACGCCCGGACATATTGACTTCACTGCCGAAGTCCAGCGCTCGCTGCGGGTCCTGGATGGCGGCGTTGTAATTTTCGATGCGGTTCAAGGTGTCGAACCCCAGAGTGAAACTGTCTGGCGCCAGGCGGACCGCTATGGAGTTCCGCGTATTTGTTTTGTCAACAAAATGGATCGCGTCGGTGCGTCTTTCGAGCGCACCATCCAGACCATTATTGATCGCCTCGGCGCCAATCCAATCGCCCTGCAGCTCCCGATCGGAAACGAAGCTACCTTCAAAGGCGTCATTGATTTGCTTGCCATGCAAGGCGTCGTGTGGGAAGATGATCTCGGCAAGGAACCCAAGGTTATTGAAATTCCTCCTGATCTAAAGGTGGCGGCGCAGGAAGCGCGCCATCACATGATTGAAAAGATTGCAGAACTCGACGATCACCTGACAATGAAATATCTGGAGGGGGCGGAGATCAGCGTTGATGAGCTCAAATCGACGCTTCGAAAAGCAGTCATTGCGAACAAGGCCTATCCCGTTTTTTGCGGTTCATCCTTAAGGAACAAAGGCGTTCAGGTGATGTTGGATGCAGTCATTGATTATTTGCCTTCACCGGCTGACATTCCTTCTGTTAAAGGCTCCAAGCCAGGGAGCAATGAACTCGATATCGAATTGCCTGCAAAAGATGAAGCGCCCCTCAGCGCCCTGGTCTTTAAAATCGTGACCGATCCTTATGTTGGGCGCCTGGCATATTTCCGGGTTTATTCGGGTGTTATTTCGCAGGGCCAGATGCTGACCAACTCGACCAAAGGCAAACGCGAACGCATCGGCCGTCTGATCCGAATGCACGCGGATCGCCGCGAGGATATTACCGAAGTCCGCGCCGGCGACATTGGAGCGGCGCTCGGCTTTAAAGACACGTTCACTGGCGACACGCTTTGCGATACAAAACAAGTTGTTCTTGAAAGTATCACCTTCCCTGAACCGGTGATCTCCATTGCCATTGAGCCCAAGAGCAGTTCGGATCAGGAGAAAATGGGCGAGGCTCTACGTAAGCTTTCCGAGGAGGACCCAACGTTCCGAGTCCGTTCCGATGAAAATACCGGGCAGACGATCATCTCCGGAATGGGCGAACTGCATCTGGATATTATCGTGGACCGCATGTTACGCGAGTTTCGCGTTCAAGCAAACGTTGGCGCGCCGCGCGTGGCCTATCGTGAATCGATCACACGCAGCGTGCCGGAAGTAAATTATAAGTATGCAAAACAAACCGGCGGCCACGGCATGTATGGCCATGTTGTGATCAAGCTTGAGCCGGGTCAGCCAGGTTCAGGGGTTGTCTTCGAGGAAATGGTTCGGGGCGGGACAGTGCCGCGCGAATATATTCCGGCAGTTGAGAAAGGTGTAAGGGAAGCCGCGGAAAGCGGTGTCCTGGCAGGTTATCCCGTTGTGGACCTCAAGGTCACGCTCTTTGACGGATCGTTTCACGAGGTCGACTCGAACGAAATGGCGTTCAAACTGGCCGCCTCCATGGCCTTCAAAGAAGGCGTTCAAAAGGCGGGACCCGTCTTGCTGGAACCGGTCATGAAAGTAGAAGTGGTCGCGCCGGAAGAGTTTCTCGGCGATGTGATGGGCCAGGTCAATAGCCGCCGTGGAAACATTCAGGGCATGGAAGTTCGACCGGGAAATGCCCAGGCGGTGCGCGCCATGGTGCCGCTGGCGGAGATGTTTGGCTATGCCACGCAACTGCGTTCAGCCACGCAAGGTCGCGGCGTCTTCAGTATGGAATTTGACCACTATGCGCCTGTGTCGCAATCGGTGGCAGAAGAAATTCTCAAAGCATAAGTTTTTCTTTTTGTATAAGGAGATGTCATTATGTCGAAGGCAAAGTTTGAGCGGAATAAGCCGCATCTGAATGTGGGGACGATGGGGCACATTGATCATGGGAAGACGACGCTGACGGCGGCGATCACGAAGTACTCTCAGTTGTTGGGGAAGGCGCAGTACCGGCCGT
>DATJAH010000061.1:0-29149 GCA_035516425.1 Anaerolineales bacterium | reverse complement strand
TCATGCCGGCGGCGCCTACCTCGATAATTGCAACTGGAACGCCGGCACCGTTCAGTGCAATTCGACTACCCATTCCGCCGTGACGATTACGGACAGCGAGTTCAACGGCAATAACACACATGCTGGCGCTGCGGGTTTGGATGTGATTTCCAACGGAGCCATCAAGCTCACCGATGTCTCGGCCAGCAATAATGCGGGCTCCGTCTCTGGTGCCGCGCTCAATAACTGCAATCTAAATGGAAATAAATGCACCACGAGCGGTCAAGCGGTGACGCTGAGCGGCACGAACGTGTTCGATGGAAATAATTACGATGGCCTGCGTGTACAAAGCGGCGGCGCGATCACTTCCGGTTCGCTGGAGGCCAATTACAACGCTCAATTCGGCGCATACTTTGATAACCACTATAGCACCTCGGCCATGCCTTTCACCCTGACCGGCACCAGCAGTTTCAGCGACAATCTCGGTGGCGACGGTTTGGATGCGTCTTCCAATGGCGTGATCTCGGTCAACAACATCACGGCTGATTACAATGGCTCGGGCAATGGTGCCTCATTGCAGAATTACAATAGCATCGGCGCTCTTTCCGCAGTTAAGGTTACCGGCACCAACTGGTTCGATTGGAACTCCGATAATGGCCTGGATGTTGCTTCCTATGGCGCGGTTTCCCTGAACAATATCAACGCCGATTACGACGGCCTTGCCACCCATTCCTATGGCTTGAACGTACAAAACGCTGGGGTTACCAATAGCGTGCAGAGCGTCACCCTCACCGGCACGAACATCTTCAACTATAACGGCTACCGCGGTGCCGAGATCGAAGCCAGCGGGGCGGTCACGCTGAACAACATCAACGCCATTTGCAATGGCTATACCACTACCAACTGCTCCAGCGTCGGCGTCGCGTCTTCAGCAGGGCTGTACATCGATAACAGTTCTACGGGCAAACCTCAGGCGGTGACCCTGGCAGGCACCAACAACATCAGCCTCAGCTATGGCGATAATGTCGATGTCGTAACGTATGGAGCCATCAAGATCAACAACCTGACTGCCGATGACAGCAAAACCGGCGATGGCGCTAACCTCAATTTCGGTCCTATGACCGGCGCAGTGACCCTGACAGGAACCAACACTTTCGATCTCAACTATGAAACGGGTTTGAACGTGGTTAGCAACGGCACCATCAGCGCTAGCAACCTGAACGCTGTGGACAATACCCACGGTGACGGCGTTGACTTGCTCAATATGGGGGGAAAGGGCGGCGTAACCCTGACCGGCACCAACACCTTCGATCTCAATAATGGCTATGGATTGAATGTCCAGTCCAATGGTGCCATTACCGCCAGCAACCTCAATGCCCTGTACAATGGGAGTAGTAACAGTGATTACGGTGTCTCATTAATGAACTCCATCGGCGCCTCCACTGCAGCCGTGACGCTGAGCGGCACCAATACTTTCGATAACAACTACAGCGATGGCTTGTATATCGGCAGTTATGGCATAGTCACCGCCAGCAATTTGACCGGCAAATCCAATGGCACGGGTTATGCCGGCTCGTATGGCGTTGCTATCGATAATGTCCCGTCCACCTCGGCGACTCCCAACGTGGCCTTGACCGGCATCAATACCTTCGATTCCAACAAAGGCATTGGCTTGTATGTTGAATCTAAAGGCGCCATCAGTGCCAGCAATCTCAATGCGCTGCTCAATGGCAGCGCTAGCGGTGATTACGGCGTCGACCTAGTGAACAATAACGGCACCTCCACCGCGGGCGTGACCCTGACCGGCACCAACACCTTCGACACCAACTACAGTGATGGGTTGGACATCGGTAGCAATGGCACTGTCACCGCCAGCAACCTGACTGCCAGTTTCAACGGCACGGGTGCGCGTGGCGTGTACATCAGTAATGTTCCGTCCACAGGATTGGAAGCACCCGCCGTAACCCTGACCGGCAGCAACACCTTTGACAACAATAGAGCCTACGGCCTCGATGTCGAATCGAAAGGCACCATCACCACGAACAACATCACTGCCAATTACAACACAAACTTTGGCGCCGACCTCTCAAACTCCTTTGGCAGCAGCGGGAGCATTAATGTCAAGGGCACGAACGTATTCCTCGGCAATGGCGGGGATGGCCTGGACCTACAATCCAACAAGACCGAAAGTGTGACACACATCACTGCCGATTGGAATGCCGCTGACGGACTGTTTGCCCTGACTACTGGCAGTGTGAAAGTCACCTGCGGGTCGTTCATCGGCAATGGTACAGGCGGGTCTGGTTATGGTTGGGAAACAAATGGTTCGCCCTCCGTGACCATGATTGGCATCGATGCGGCTGGAAACAGCAATCCCTCTCAATACTCCACGAACGGTTCCGCTACGCCAGTGTTTACCCCTCGCACGTGCACTCTGCCGTAAAAAACCAAGGCGTAACAATCCGGATTTAAAAATAATTCTCCCGGTGATGGGAGAATTATTTTTTCTCAAAGAACTCTCGACGTTCTTCCTGAGTTACTTCTCCTGACTTTGCATGCGTCAAGTGGATGCGGTTGGAGCCGTGCACCATGGAGACTCTCGAGAAAAGAGACTCAGTTAGTAGTGCTTCGAATCCATTGCCCCCGGCCTCAAATTAGGCAATTCCCGTTAAGGAAGCCGGCTACTGAGAGGGAGCCGAAACAAAGCTGGAAAAAGTTCTGGTCGCAGTAGGTCAAGTATGGATTATGAGAATCGTCACTTGAAGTTTTGCGCGAAGAATTGTACATTTATTACGCAAGCATAACGCCTTGTTGGCCAGTTTTGAGTCGATGAGTCTTGGTTCGCTCGACTTTGAACCCAGCGACCCCAACCCATGCTGGGATAGATAGTACATTGTAGGATGGGCACATGAAAAAGAAAGCAATTGTGGCAGCTCCTGCAGGCTTTTTCTTCAACCTAGTGTTCGCCGTACCTGTATAGGCCCAAATGGCCACCATCAGGTTTGATGCCGTCTCAACCGAACAGGGCTTATCCCAGGGTACCGTGAGAGCGATTTTACAGGACCAGCAAGGATTCATGTGGTTTGCTACCGAAGATGGACTGAATCAATATGATGGCTACCACTTTACCGTTTTCAAGCCTGACCCTGACGACTCCACATCGCTTTCCAACGATCTTGTCACCGCTTTATATGAGAGCCAGAATGGCACACTGTGGGTGGGTACCAGCACTGGCCTGGATCGGTTTGATCGGAAAACAAAAATATTTATACACTATCCACAAAGCCCGGACGATTTCGGAAACCTTGCCCGGAAGTCTATCTCGGCCGTCGTTGAAGATAAATCTGGTGCCCCCAGCTCAGTCTCCGCTGCATCATCCCATTCATGAAATACAAGCGCAAGATAGAGTAGAGTCGCCTTTCCTGTTTCGGGTGCAACGCGGGTGCAACCGCAGGAACACGCTATAGAAACCATACTCTCAAAAGACTGTTGTTGCTTAGTTTTTGTAAAATTATGCTCGTTTTTTCACTGTAGATAAGCCATATACAAGCTTTTTGGAAACTCTGGATCAGTCAGTAATGCTTATCAGCGCGGCTCATATTGCGATAAAATAAATACCGGAACCAAACAAAATGACAAAGTTGTTCACGGGCCGTGAAGCAATTATATTAACAATTACCGACTTAGCGTCGCTCTTGATTTTAGCGTTTCCAAGCATTTTTGCAAACGTAAGTGAAATCGCCTATCTTCTGCTTATTGTCACCCCTCTTGCGCCCCTGATCATTACAGATTCGATGCGACGTGAACATAGTAGCACTTCCCCTTTCCAAAGACAGAAACTACACGGGTGTCCGTGGGGCCACTATGGTGTCCGACCAAACCTTGTACAGGCGCGCCCTCTGCAATGACAGAATATCAAAGACGAACCTCCGGTCCGTCGCTGGATCGCACTGATCGTCACATCCGCGCATCGCGTCTGGGTTGGTAGACATTATGCCATGCTCATCTGGGTGGACCCTGTGAGCCGATTCGCGGCCCGGTCAAACCTGCAAGGTAAAGGCAACACGCGCGAGGCCCCGGCAGAATCCAGTTCGCACGCTGGAATGTGTTCGTTTGAGTCTGCTCACTGAGAAGAGATTGCGTCAGCGAGGTATTGCATGTTGAAATTTCATCTTCTTTCTTCGAAAATAATCGTATTGGTCATGGTTGCACTCCTGCTCGGCGCGTGCAACACATCATCTCCTGCACCCCTACCCTCTCCCGCACCGACTGTCATGCTCACGCCCACGCCGGAAGCGGTTGCACAAACACCAACGGAGAACACACCGTCGGTCTCCGTCACCAACACACCGGCCAGCGCGCCGCCGATTGATCTTTCCAATTTTCAGCGTCTGGCTCCGTTGTATCCATGGACTATTGCCGGCGATATTGTCAAAATTACCGGAGCCGCCTTATCTCCGCTGGCGGATAAAGTCGCCCTGCTTACGGTTCGATATCCCGAAGAGTATTCGCTGGAGCTCATGGACTCCAAAACGGGCGATTTGATCTGGAAGCAAAGCTTGGACGCGAAGGCGGATTACCCGGCCGTGGCTTTTTCACCCGACGAGAGTCTGGTCGCGGTCGGAACGGGGAGCAGCAATATCACGATCTGGAACGTGTCGGATGGAAGTCCATTGGAAGTCTTAAGGGGCGCCTCTTACGCAGTTCGCGCCGTGGTCTTTTCTCCAGATGGGAAGCTGATCGCGGCCGCTGGCAGCGACAGTTCAGTTCATGTTTGGCAGGTTTCCAGTGGCCTCATTCAGTTTACCTATTTGCTGAGGGATAACGTTGGCAGCCTGGCTTTTTCGCCGGACGGAAACTACTTGGCAATTTCTTCGAACATATTTGCCGTCTACGACCTGGCAGCAGGAAACGGAACGCCCATCTTGTATTATGATGCGATTGCTCCGCATCCCACCGCCGAGATTCTCTTTTCGCCCGACAGTCAATTCCTGATGGCGGAGGGGGAATTGAATAACCGGGATGCCAACACATGGATTCCGCGTATTTTGATTTGGAAGCTGTCCTCGAATCGGAGTGCCTTTAGGAAAATACCCATTCCCGATGTCATACAAAATATGATCGTTTTGCAGGATGGGCGGTCGGTTCTGGGTTACGACGCCAGCAAGGGTCAGCTCGATGCGATTGATACGTCCAGCAAATCCGTCGCGGGGACAGTGGATCTCGGACCGCTGCTCTTCATGGATTATTCCGCCGACTACAGCCGATTCTTGGTTGTAACCAAAACCTCGGCGGCACTTTGGGGAGTCTCGCCTTAACATGACGCGCTCCATTGCTTTTCTGCGCGCGATCAACGTCGGCGGACACATCGTCAAGATGGATTTTTTGCGCACACTCTTCGAGTCGCTCGGTTTTTCAAATGTCGAGACCTTTATCGCCAGCGGCAACGTTTTATTTGAAACGAACTCGCGCAGCATTTCCGCTCTCGAGGCGAGGATCGAGATGGAGTTGCGCGAGGCGCTTGGTTATGAGGTGGCCACGTTTATCCGGACCGAGGCGGAACTCAAGGCGGTCGCCGTTTATCAGGCATTTTCGCGGTCTCAACTGGAGGCCGCCATAGCCTTCAATGTTGCCTTTCTCAAAGAGCCGCCGGATGCCGCAATGCAGAGGAAGGTGATGGGATGGAAGACCGATATCGACGACTTCGCGATTCACGGACGGGAACTGTATTGGCTGTGCAAAAAGAGACAGAGCCAATCCACCTTCTCGAACGCAGTGCTGGAGAGGGCGCTTGGCAAGCCGTCGACGATTCGAGGCCTGGAGACGGTCAGGAAGATCGTGGCGAGGTTCTCAATGCCTGATTAAATTTCCCCGGCGGGATGTTTTGTTTTATACTCAGCCCATTACTCTCACCGTCAAAGGATAAGTTATGACATCTTTAAAGGTATCGGGCGGCAAGCCGCTTATCGAGGTTCGGGATCTTGTAAAAGTCTATAAGACGCCGGCGGGGGATTTCACCGCTGTCAAGGGGATCGATGTTGAGGTGCAAGCCGGGGAATTCGTCGGCATTATTGGGAAATCCGGGAGCGGAAAGTCCACCTTCATCAACATGCTCACCGGCATTGACCGTCCGACATCGGGTGAGGTTGTCATCGGCGGTGCACCGGTGCATACCTTCGGCGAGAGCCAGATGGCGGCGTGGCGCGGAAAAAATCTCGGCATTGTCTTTCAGTTCTTCCAATTATTGCCCACGCTTACGCTCCTCGAGAACATCCTCCTGCCGATGGAGCTGAACCAGTTGTATACCAAGCGCGAACGGCAGGAGCGCGCCCTGAGTCTGCTGGAACGCGTCGAGATGGCGCAGGAAGCTCATAAGCTGCCGTCGGCGGTCTCGGGCGGACAGCAGCAGCGTGTGGCGATTGCGCGGGCCCTGGCCAATGATCCGCCGCTCATCGTCGCCGATGAGCCGACCGGCAACCTCGATTCCAAGACCGCCGAAAAAATCTTTAGCCTGTTCGAGGAACTGGTCGCATCGGGCAAGACGATTCTGATGGTCACCCATGACAGCGACCTTGCCCGCCGCGTGGACCGCACCATCGTCATCTCCGACGGCGAGATCGTCAATGAATATTTGGTGCGCGCCCTTTCGGCTTTGACTCAGGACCAACTGGTCGAGGTGGCGCGGCGCGTTAAACCGCAGGTCTACGGGCGCGATGCCAGCATCATTCGACAGGGAGAGGTCGGTGATAAATTTTATATCCTGCTCGATGGCAAGGCTGACGTGCTGGTGCAACAGCCCGGAGGCACGGAGATCCTTGTCAACCAGTTGAAAGCAGGACAGTACTTCGGCGAGATGGCGTTAATGGGCAATGGCATCCGCACCGCCACCGTCAAAGCCGCGGCGGATGGCGAAGCCAGGGTCGCTGCGCTCGACCAAAAGGCCTTCAATGACCTTGTGGCTGATTCGCGCGTCTTGCGCGAGGAACTGGCCGGCATCATCGAACAGCGCAGGACGGCCGGTGCCGTGGAGAAATTTTCCGCGCTCAAACAGGACGACTTGCTTTCAAGGGTCGAAGGCGCGCGAGCACAATCCTACGAGAGGGGGACGGAGATCATTCGTCAGGGCGCGCTCGGCAGCTCGTTTTTCATCGTCCAAGAGGGCAAGGTCGATGTGCTGGTGAAGGATCACCAGGGTAACGAGGTTCGCGTCAATACGCTAAAGAGCGGACAGCATTTCGGCGAAATGGCCCTGCTGGGGAATCATCGCCGCAACGCAACAATTCGGGTCGGCAAAGACGGCCCGGCGCGCCTGATCGAATTGAGCGAGGCAGAGTTTCATCAATTGATCGGCTCCTCGGACGAGATCAAACAACAGGTTCATCGCGAGGCGAGCCGGCGTAAGCAGCAGCTGGAACGAGTCGGCAGACGGAGCCGGCGCAAATGAACGTGCGTCTCACAAAAATCCTGCGCGACCTGTGGGTCAACCAGGCGCGCAGCCTGCTCATCGTCCTGGCCGTCGCGGTCGGCGTTGCCGCATTCGGCCTCATGCTCACCGGCCGAATCGTGCTGGAACAGGATTTGAAGGATGTCTACGCGGCGAGTCGTCCCGCCCAGACCGTCTTGAATCTTCCGTCGTTCGACGATTCGCTGTTGACTCATGTGCGCGCTTTGGATTATGTGCAGTCCGCCGACGCCCGCCTCGTGACTCAGGCGAGGCTCGATCTGGGCTCGACCTCGACTCTCTCGCTGAGCCTCGCAGTGATTCCTGATTTCAGTTCGATCGGCCTCAATCGCATCACGCCCGCTGTTTCCGCGCCCGCACTGAATTCGATTTTGTTCGAACGTTCCGTGGACAATGTCGCGCCGATCGGCCAGACCGTCAAAGTCCAGATGTTGAACGGCGATACGCATGCTTTGTCGGTCGGCGGCTTCATCAACGATTTGTCGCAACTGCCGACTGACATAAGTCTCACGGCTTACGGCTATATCACGGCCGATACGGCAAGGTCGTTGGGTTTGCCGGCGGGCTACAACCAACTTTATGTTACGTTCCGGAATGCGTCCACGCGCGATGACATCGAAAAGGATGTGACGAAGCTTGAAAAGGATATTCAGGCACAGGATATTTCGGTGTACAGTGCCTCCGTGCCTGTGCCGAACAAATATGCGCTCGGCGACAACATGTCCTCGGTGCTGTTCATTTTGGGTTCGCTGGGGGTGTTGACCCTTTTGCTGAGCGCGTTCCTCGTGACCAGCGTCATGTCGGCGGTGATCACGCAGCAGATCCCGCAGATCGGGATCCTGAAGTCGCTCGGCGCGCGCCCGAACCAGACCATGTCGCTTTACATGCAGGAAGTATTAATCTTCGGGGTCTGTGCCTTGCTGCTGGCGGTCCCCATGGGCGCAGTCGGCGCGTATTTCCTCGCCACCGGGGTCGCGAGCGGCATGAATTTCGATGTGACTCAATTCAGCCTGCCGCCATCGACGTTGATTCTGCAGGCGGTCAGTGCCATCTTGGTCCCCCTGCTGGCATCCTTGCTTCCGATTGTGACGGGTTCGCGCATCACCATCCGTGAAGCCATCACCAGCAATTCCATGAACACGGGGGCCGGCGGTTCCACCCGCATACGAGGCCTGCCGCAGTTGATGAACCTTTCCATCCGCAATACGTTCCGTCGCAAGGGACGTCTGGCTCTCACGTTCGCCGCCCTGACCCTGGCGGGCGCAATGTTTATTGCCATCCTCGGAATCCGACAATCCATGCGGGAGGCGGTCAGGCAAATCCAAGGTGACACCGACTACGATGTCGATGTGGATTTTGCCCAACCCTATCCAGCGGGCGACTTGAAAAGCACAGCGTTATCTGTACGCGGCGTCCAATCCGTAGAAACCTGGCTGCTAGGTGATGGGCGTGTGGTATTCGATAAGGATTGGCTGAGCGGAAGCATCATCGTGTACGGTGTTCCGTCGAACACCACGATGGCGCATCCGGGAGTCAATACCGGCCGTTGGTTGGATCCGAACGATTCCTATACCATGTTCGTCAACGCCGATTTTCTTGATCTCTCGCCCAACTTGCATAATGGTTCGGTGGTCAGGCTTCGCATCGGAAATCAGGACCATGATTGGACGATTGTCGGTACGGGCGCACGCGGATTCGTCCCTCAGATTTTTGTGCATTATGATGACCTCGCCGCGCAGACCCAATTAAGCGGACTTGCCAACCGCCTGGTGGTCGTGACCGAGGACGGCGCACCCGATTTTGAATCGAAAGTCCAATCCGACTTGTTGGGTCGCTTCTCATCCGACCATCTGGCGGCCTCCGCCTCTGAAACGACCGCGCAAATGAAGGAGACCACCGCGCAACAAATGGATATCCTGATCGTGTTGTTGATGTCCATGGTGGTGCTGATTGCCATCGTCGGCGGACTTGGCCTTGCCATCACGATGGGGCTCAACGTCCTGGAGCGCACGCGCGAGATCGGCATTCTGCGTTCGCTTGGCGCCCAGACCGGTGTGGTGCGGCGCGTGGTTGTGGTGGAGGGCCTGGTGATTGGCTTGATCAGCTGGGCATTGGCGATTCCCACCTCCATCCCGCTGGCAATTTATCTCGGCAACGCGCTGGGGGTTTCGTTGCTCGATCGCCCTCTGGATTATGTCTTCTCATGGCCCGCTGTCAGCATGTGGCTCGGTTTGATCGTTATCATTGCAGTAGTTGCCAGCCTGCTCCCTGCACAAAATGCCGCCCGACTCACGATCCGCGATACCCTGATGTACGAATAGGAAAAAAAAAGAGTCTTTCTTGAAAAGACTCTTTCTTACTTATTGGTGTGGACTAAGGGACGTGGTATTGAATGACCAGTTGTGGACGAGAACTCATGCCGTAGTTTCCACTGAAGAAACTTGCGTAATTGGCTGTGTTATCGTCATTGCTGGGCGTGTCGAAAGCCAGGCGAAATTGTGTATTGCCGCTCAGGTTGATAGCGCTGAGGGCGCCCGAGGAGATTGGTGCAGAATACCAACCTGCTGTGGGAACGGAATTGAACGTGGCGACGCCGGGTTGGGTGGCGGACGCTTGGAAATCCGCCGCTTCGAGCGCGGGATTGGCCCCAAAGTTTGGAACGGTCATATCTGCGGAAAGGTTGCCAAGCGCCGAAAAAGGATCGGGACTGCTGATTTTGTCCAATCGGATTCTTATCGTAGCCCCGTCGATCACGGCATGGGCAGGCAAGCTGGCCGTCTGGAAGGATAGGATGGCCCGGGTTTGCCTGTTGTCGGCTGTGTCACCAATGCTGAACCATTTGCCGTTCGAATTGATGGTTCCGCCGACACCGCTGCCGGGGCTGGTTTCGAGAACAAATCCATCAAAACTTCCTTGCGATGTCAATGTGCGCGTGACATCGGCCGTATTGTTCGAAATCTTGATGACCTGACCGCCCCCGCCGTCCGTGAGATAGAGCTCGCCCTGATCATCCTGGCCAAAGGAAGTAATATAGTATCCGGTGGAAGCCAGAAGCGTGGACGTCCAGACCTTTCTCGAGTTCTGGATCATGCCAAATACTTTCCCGGAGCAAAGGTCGCCATAAAAATAGTAGCCTTGCATCGATGGAAACTGGCTGCCACGATACACGTATCCGCCGATCAACGCGCAGCCGTATGAGTCGTTTTTGCCGTGGTCATAGGCCACGATCGGCGGAACATAATTGGGGATACTGGAGCAGCCCGAGTTATATACTCGATTCCCTTCCCGGCAATTCCAGCCGTAGTTTTCACCGCCTGTGCTCAGGTGCGATTGATAATCTACTTCTTCTTCGACATCCTGCCCGACATCTCCGATGAAGAGATCGCCAGTTGAACTATCAAATGAGAATCGCCAGGGATTGCGCAACCCATAAGCCCAGATCTCCTGTTGAACGTTTGGATCACTGCTGCCGTAGAATGGATTACTGTGGGGGATGGCGTATTGCTTCGGTGCATCCGGTGTGCCATCCACATCCAGCCGGAGCAGCTTTGCAGACAATGTATCCAGACTCTGTCCATTACCATCGGGATCGCCGCCGCTGCCGCCGTCGCCAACCGACATATACAGATAGCCGTCCGGTCCGAACGCGAGCATGCCGCCATTATGGTTATCAAATCTCTTTGGAACAGACAATAAGACCGTTCCGCTCGAGGAGTCGGCGACGTCCGGATCCGCGGAGACATGGTAGCGCGCCAAGGTGGTCGCAAATGGACAATCATCGCCGCTCGTGGGCACATAGGGGCAGGTCGTATCGTCGTCCGTGGTGTACGTGATGTAAAAATTTCCGTTGGTTGCGTAATTGGGATCAAAGGCTAAGCCGAGCAAGCCTTGTTCTCCGCCTCCGGCTTCGCTGATGAAATCACTGAGGGTTGAAATATCCAGGAAATCAGTGCCGTTGAGGCTTCCATTCTTATAAATTTTGATGTGACCGTCCTGGTCGACGATAAACAACCTGGCATCGCCTGCGTTCGTGACAAAGAGCGGATCCGTCAGGCCGCTGACCACGGTCGTAAACACCAGATTGGGCAGCGCGGCGACGGGAGGCGGCACGGTCATAGCGCGGTTGGCTGAGATCGAGATGATGGCCAGAGCACAGATTACGATAACGCCAAGAGTCCTGAATACCTTTGCCATGAGAATATCCTTTCTATCTAGAAAGCATGTTAATAAAAAATCTTTCCTGGGCGAGAGGATAATTAGCCCTATTTTTTTGATGAATGAAAAGCTCTTGGAAGTTCTGATGCAAGCCAGAGAGGGGGGATGTCAGGGTTTAAATCACATAATCGCCGAGCCCCGCTCGGCGATTATGATTCGCTCTTGCCGCTTTTTTCAGCCGGCTGGCCGTCTTTCGATTTGGCTTCCTTGGCTTCTTCCTTTTTGGCGGGCCTGGGCGAATCACCGCCGGATGGAGATCGGTGATCCGTGGCGTAGAAACCTGACCCTTTAAATACCACGCGCACGGGGGAGATGACTTTTTTCAGAGTCCTCTTCCGGCATTCCGGACAAACCTTGAGCGGTTCATCGGTGAAGGACTGCTGGCGTTCAAACTGCACTCCACAATTCTCGCAACGATACGTATAAACGGGCATGTCTTTCTCCTTAACAAGGCATCATTATAGCGCGGCTACTGGGATATGCCAATACTTAGACGCGCCATGTTATAATTTTCTAACGTTTGTCATCACATCAAGGTGAAGGTTGTTATGCTAAAAATCGAGATTATCTACTGTGCAGTCTGACATTACACGGACCGAGCCGTGAGCTTGGAAAAGGATTTGCTTAAGGAATTCGAGCACTTGATCGAATCGGTCACTCTGATCCCTTCGGATGGAGGCCGCTTCGAGGTCCGTGTGAACGGAGAATTGATCTATTCCAAACTCCAGACCAAACGTCACGCCGGACCGGGTGAAGTCGTGGGTCTGGTCAGCAAGATCGTTGAAGGATAAATCAGCCAATGTCAAATAAAAAGGGACGCGTTTTTTCCGGCATTCGCCCCACGGGTCGCGCACATTTGGGAAACTATCTGGGTGCCATACAAAATTACGTCGCGCTGCAGGACGAGTATGAATGTGTCTACTGCATCGTCGATATTCATGCGCTGACCACCGTGGAAGATACTCAGGACCTTCGTCAGAATACGGCGGACATGGCGCTGGATCTATTGGCGGCTGGCGTTCGCCCTGAAGAAACCATCCTATTCATTCAGTCGCATGTGCCGGAAGTAATGGAACTTCATACGATTCTTTCGATGGTGACGCCGCTTGGCAAGCTGACAGATCTCCCGACATTCAAGGAAAAAGTTCGTCAGCAACCTGACAATGTGAATTATGGTCTGGTCGGTTACCCCGTTTTGATGGCAGCCGATATCGTTCTCTACAAGACCGATGTGGTGCCGGTGGGAATTGACCAGGCGCCCCACCTTGAGTTTGCGCGCGAGGTCGTGCGCTCATTCAATTATCGTTACAAAACCAAGGTCCTGATCGAACCGCAGATGAAGAACACCGAATATCCGAAGATACTGGGTATTGACGGCAAGGAGAAAATGAGCAAGAGTTTGAACAATCATATCGAGCTTGCCGCCACGCCTGAAGCGACGACGACCCGCGTCAAAGAAATGGTTACGGACCCGGCGCGCATCAAGCGCACCGATCCGGGCAATCCGGATGTGTGCAACGTATTCACGATGCATAAGGTCTTTTCGCCGCCAAGCGATGTGGATCGGGTCAACCTGGAGTGCCGACGCGCCGGCATTGGGTGCGTGGAATGCAAACTGCTTTTTGCCAAGAATCTGAACAAGCACCTCGAACCCTTCCGCGCCAAGCGCGCAGAACTCGCCTCCCAGCCCCACCGGTTGGCGGACATCCTGAGCGACGGGGCCGATCGCGCGCGCCTGATTGCACGAGAGACGATGCGGGAAGTCCGGGCCGCGGTGCATTTGCCGTAGCCAGTCAGGCGAGGGCATACGGCCAAGGGCATTGTGCTGGAAGATCATGCGGGTGCTGATTCAGAGAGTGAGCCACGCCAGTGTTAGCATAAATGGGCAAGCCGTTTCCAGGATTGGAAAAGGCTTGTTGATTTTATTGGGTATCGGTCACGAGGATGGTGAGGCGCAGGCTCAATTTCTGGCGGAGAAAGTAGCCCATCTACGCATCTTTGAAGACGAGCAGGGCAGGACGAATTTATCGGTATTGGATGTGAAAGGCGAGGCGATCGTCGTTTCCCAATTTACTTTGTATGCAGATGCCCGCAAAGGGCGCCGCCCGTCCTTCACCGACGCGGCCCTGCCGGAGGTCGCCGCGCCGCTGGTGGATCGCTTTGTTGAGTTGCTCAGGCGGCATGGCATCCCGACCCAGACCGGTAAGTTTGGGGAGAGCATGCAGGTGGAAATTCATAATGACGGGCCCCTCACGATTTGGCTGGAAAAATAGTTTTCCGATCTCCCTGCAAAAGCGACAGGGCAGACGGCACAGTCCAGCGCTTTTCGCGGCGAACGTGGAGCTCAGCAGTTCCCTACAGGTTGGTTCTCTCGGCCAGTAATTCCAGGATTTTGGTCTGCTGCTCCGCGATCGTGTGAACTTCAGAAGTCAGCGTGTGAATCGAGAGCAGCGTTTCATGATCGCTTTCAGCCCGTGCATCGCTGGCCGCAGCCAGGACATTTTGGCCCACAATAATGATGGGCAGCAATACCAGCTGTAAGAAGGTCTGGGCGATCCAGCTGATGATGACAATCGAGCTGCCCGATCGAATCGCGGACGGCAGTGAGATGAGTGCAAGGGCTGCGAACAGATACGCGCACCACATGGATCCAACGGACTTTGTAACCCTCACCGCCACCCAGGTGTTCAAACGGCCAAGTGCGCTCGCGCCATGGACGGTTTTATGCACATGATGGCTTAAGACCAACCTTGGTTTGTGAGCTTTGGCATTCATGACCTCTATTTTCCTTTCCATGCTGACCTCTGTAAGAATTGGGATTTTTGATTATTATACTGGGAAATATGTTCCGCCCCCGCGCTACGAAACAACCCAAGTGCTTGGTTGGGGTTACCCCGCTGGTTGCGCAGTGAACTCAATTATTGATTCCGCGCCACAAAACGGAATCCATTTGAACTGCCAATGCGCCGGCCGCAATCATCGCCTGGGCGTTCTCCTCGGAATAGACTCCTCCCGCACCAATGACGGGGAGTCCGAGCCTGACCGCGGAGTGAACGATTTCGAGCGAGCGAGGGAATAAGGATGGACCGAACAATCTTCCCTCGATCACTTTTCCCGCGGAGGCGGCCAGCGCGCCGCGTGGTGCGGCCAGGCTGATTGCAGCGGCCCCTTCTTCAATGAGCCGTGGTCCAAGGGACAGCACCTGCTCCGGCGGCAGGCAAAAGATCAACGGCAATTCGCCGCGGCACGTTTTCAAAGTGAGGGACCAAAGCTCCTCCGCCAGCGAAGGTGAAAAACCGAGTTCGATGGCCATGACGTTATCGATGCTTTCCAACGATCGAACCATCTGTTGTGTTTCTTCGGGACGATCCCCCATGAGATGGACAATGATCGGCAGCGCAGCATCGCCCCAGCGGCGCACGCATTTCTTTAAGGTCGCGCTCAGGCCGGGATTGGGCAAGCCGGTGTGCAGCAGGAAACCGCCAGGATATTCGATCAGAGCCGGCTTGGCTGTAACGGTTCGTGGGCGCAGAGACACGGGATTCGTGACGAAGGCGCCGAAATCATCCCATGCAATCGGGGCATGAAAATCCGGAGCGAAGCCAAGGGTTCCCGCCGCGTTCATCATCGGTTTGCGCAGGACCAGGTCGCGTTTGGACATTTTGAACTCATCCATTGTAGTCCTTTTGGGTTATTGCACCCATGGGATTTCCGCGTATGATTCAAATAAAAGGAGCGTTTATGGGTGCCGTGATATATGAAGCGAGTCCGTTGCAGGCGTTTCTTGGATCGTTCGGGACGATCCTGGTTCTTGGTGTGCTTGGCGTGGCTGGCATCGGCATGGCCGTCTTTCGTCCCAGGCAGGGCCGAGGCTCACGGATCGTGAGCGGGGTTCTCGGCGTTTTTCTTCTGACGGCCGGCTGTGTGCTGGCGGCCATCACATTCTTGTCATTCGCGAGCGGGGCCAGGACCGTCACGCTGAGCTTGGATGATAAGACCGTCGCAACCGACAACTGTGGCGATAACGGAGGCACCTGCACCCGTTATGTCCTTTCTGCAACCACCGGCACGAATGCGTATGATTTTGATGTGCCTTCCGAGGTTTATGATCAGGCTCAATTGAACAGCTGTTATCAGATAACCTATTACCCAAACACGGGCCTTCCTGGCTTGTCGTCAGATTCAAGTTCATACCAGCGGATCGATAACATTACAAGAATCGCGTTGGCCGACCCCGCCGCGTGTCCATGAGATCGATGATGAGAAAAGCCGCGATCCACGTCGCGGCTTTTGGTTCTTCTTCAACTCTGATCTGGTCCGGTGATTGGCAGCCCCATAACCAATAGCATCTCTTCGTTGGTGGCGAACTTGAATTCCTCCAAGCCGCGCCGTTTGGCCTCCGCGGCCTCAACGGCCTCGAGTTTTTGGATGTTTTCCTTCGTAACCACTGGCTTGCCGAGGCTTTTCATTTTGTCGGCCACCACCTCGAGGTGCGGGGCCGTTGGCTGCAGGGTTTGCAAATACTGCCAAACGGCCTTGGATGCGTTGGTCCCGTCTTTTCGGGCGTATCCCACCAGGCCTTCGCTGGCTTTGCGTGCCCATCCGCCAACGAATACATCCCGAATTGGTTCGTCGGCGTCCGGGTCGAAGGCCTCGTAGGAGATGGCGTCCACCGGAAAACATGGCGACGGATTCATGACAAATGAATTTGAAGCGGTGGGAAGACCGAAGGAAGCATCTATTTTGTCGCCGACGGCAAAGATGACGTTCTCAAGCTCCAAAGTACGCTTGTGACCGGTGCCTCGCGCTTTCATATCGTCGCCTTGGGCAACGAGGATATTATCCTCGACCTCGAGTTTGCTTACCCACCCGCCCTCGCCGAGCACTTGCAGGGGTGAGCTTAAGAACTCGAAGCGAAAACGCGTTTCGCTGGTTTTTGGCTCCGCCTTAGGCAGCGCGTCCAGCACCTTGTGCCGGCCGAGCTCCGGATCCTGATGAACCGCTTGCAAAGCGGGCAGGACTCGGTTCATTTCGGCATCGAAAGCCGGCAGATCCAAGTTCGCGATATTCCGGGTCATTTCTTCCTTGGTGAAGTTCACCTCGCCCGGTCCACGCCGGACGACCGCAATGACCTCAGCCGCTTTCACATCGTGGATCATGAAATGGGCAATATCCATCATGACGTTACCAGCGCCGATGATGGCACAGCGCCTGCCGAGGCGGAACTTTTCCTCGCTGTACAGGGGGAGCTTGTTGTAGTAGTACACGAGATCTTTGGCATGATAGGAACCTACAAGTTTTTCGCCGGGCAATCCGAGCCATTTCGTGCCTTGCGCGCCGACCGTGACTAGAATCGCCTGAAAGCCGAGGGCGCGCAGATCCTCCAATGTGAGATCGCCCTCCGCTCCAATTCTCAGATTTCCATAATAGGTAAGGTTGGGATGTGCCAGCGCCTGTCGAAATTGCTTGCGAAACCCATCCTTCATTTTATGTTTATCAGGATAGACTCCGTATTCAGCAAGCCCACCCGGTTTGATATCCCGGTTGAATACGACTACCTGTGCGCCTTGATTGGCAAGCTC
The DNA here is from genome assembly GCA_035516425.1 of Anaerolineales bacterium. Taxonomy (GTDB): domain Bacteria; phylum Chloroflexota; class Anaerolineae; order Anaerolineales; family Villigracilaceae; genus Fen-1038. Next base: position 11,911 of record DATJAH010000061.1, on the reverse strand, counting down.
TCTGGCGCCAAACAAGCCCGATGGGCCGGCTCCGATCACCGCTACAAAATACGCATTCGTTTCAGACACTGGTGCTTCCTCCTGACTTGTTTTCGGCACAACTTTCCCATTATTATATGAGAAAAGCCGGTGCCCTACAAGACAGCCCATAGCTTGAGGTCCGCCGCTGAAGCAACGTGCGTATAGTGTCCCGGTTAAAATAAGACCAATTGAAATAGTCATGGAGAAGTGGTTTTCGAGGCATGGCTTCCGCGGGAACACATTTCGGTGGCCTGCATCTATGCTAAGATTAGCCTTATCTCAGAGGAGGTCGTATGATGAAGCCCGGTAATAGATCGAAACCTACGCCCGCAGATCGGTTGCATGCCATCCTTGGCGGAATGAAGAATGAGGAATCTCCGATCAATCGTTTGCCGAGGGCCAGGCTGGCGGAGGAGAGATCCGCGCCCGAGACCGTGCCGGACCAATCTCTGCCTCTGAAACGCCCCACGGCGGAATCTGTTAAACGCGGCTTTCAAATCCTTCCTGCTTTTTGGACTGTTGCCAGCGTCCTCTCGATCGTGGTCAATGTCGTTCTGCTGGCGATATTGATCGGCGCCATGCGCGGTCTAGGGGGCTTGAATCTTGGTCAGGTGGGAACAGGTTTGGTGGGGGGCTTGTATTCCAACTTTGAAAAAATGGATGCGGCACATATCAAAACGACCATCCCGGTGCAATCCAGTATTCCCTTGAACATGTCCATTCCCGTTCAAACGACGACGAATATTTCCCTGGCGGAGGCTGTGGAGATCCCGAACGCCCACGTCAAGATTTCGACGGGCACGTTCAACATTGATTCCGATGCGGATGTGATTCTGCCTGCAGGAACCAATTTGAACGTGGTTTTGAACTTTAGCGTGCCGGTGCAAACGACGGTCCCGGTCGGATTGAACGTTCCCGTGGATATTGCGCTCAACAAAACGGAGCTGGATCCCGCCATCACCGGTTTGGAAAGTACGATCAGGCCGTTGTATTGCGTGCTCAATCCCGATGCAATTTCCATCGATCATGTACCGGTTTGCAAATGAAAGGGTATAATCTGCGCCCATGTCTGATTTTACGAAAACTGTTCTTTCCAATGGCTTGACCGTTCTCCTTAAGGAAATTCATAGCGCTCCCTTGATCTCATCGTGGATGTGGTACCGCGTCGGCTCGCGCGACGAGGCGCCTCCCTTGACCGGTATCTCCCATCTCGTCGAGCATATGCAGTTCAAAGGCACGCCCAGGTATCCCGCCTCCATCATGGACAAAGCGATCTCGCGCGACGGCGGCATGTGGAATGCTTTCACTTTCCTGGATTGGACGACATTCTTCGAAACCATGCCGGCCGATAAGATCGACCTGGCCCTGCGCCTGGAGGCGGATCGAATGCGCCACAGTGTCTTCGATGAAAAGGAGTTTGCCTCCGAGCGGACGGTGGTTGCCTCGGAGCGCGAAGGCAGCCAGAATGAACCGTTATTCCAGCTCGGTGAAGCGGTTCAACAGGCCGCGTTCCGCGTGCATGCGTATCATCATGAGGTCATTGGTGACATGGCGGACATTCTCTCGATGAGGCGCGCTGATCTGTATCACCATTACCGCACCTATTATGTTCCCGGCAACGCGGTGATGGGCGCGGCCGGTGATTTTAAAACCAAAGAGATCTTGAACCGCATCAAGGCATTGTTCGGAAAGATTCCCGCCGGTGCGATTCCGCCGCGGTTGGCGCGGCCTGAACCGCTCCAGCAAGGCGAAGTGCGGCTGTCTATTGAAGGTCAGGGTGAGACCGCTTATCTGGAGGCCGCGTACCATTTCCCTGCCGCGTCGCATCCCGATTTTTTTGCGCTATCCGTGCTGGATAGTTTGCTGGCAGGCCCCTCCAATCTAAATATGTTCGGCGGAGGCAGTATCTCGAACAAGACGTCGCGCCTTTACCGCGCGCTGGTCGATCACGAGCTGGCGGTTTCGCTTTCTGGCGGCTCCAGCACGACGGTGGATCCCTTCCTTTATTACATTACGTTGACCATCCACCCCAGTCGTAAACCCGAGGAAGCGCTGGCCGCCCTGGATGCGGAACTTCGCCGCGTACAGGCTGAGGGGGTATCAAAAGAAGAAGTGGGCCGTGCCATCAAGCAAGCGCGTGCAAACTTCGCCTACGGCATGGAAAATATTACCAATCAGGCTTTCTGGCTCGGCTATAGCGAGATGTTTGCGGACTACAAATGGTTCATAACTTATTTGGAAAGGCTGGCCGCAGTGAAACCGGCGGACATACAGCGTGTGGCGCAGACCTATTTTCGTCCTCAAAATCGTGTGGTTGGGATTTATGTTCCAGCGGAAAAGGAGAAGGCGTAATGTGCGCGCAACGTAAATCAGCCCTGCCACGCACTTCCTCTCTGCCGGGGCCCGACGATATTCACCGCAAAGTTCTGCCGAACGGCATCACGGTGCTGTGCCGCGCCAACTTCAACAGCCCATCGGTTTCCATCAACGGCTACGTCAAGGCGGGAAGTTTGTTTGAGCCGGACGAAAAACTTGGCCTCGCCAATTTTGCCTCCGCGGCCCTGATGCGCGGCACTCAAAAGCACAGCTTCGATAGTCTCTACAATGAACTCGAATCGGTCGGTGCCAGTCTGGGATTTGATTCGGGAATCCATACAACGGGCTTCCATGGACGCGCCCTCGTGGAAGATTTGACTCTCTTGCTGGATCTGCTTTCGGAGGCGCTGCGCCAGCCGACCTTCCCTGAGGCCGAGGTGGAGAAACTACGCCACCAGCTTTTGACCGGTCTCGCCATTCGTGCCCAGGACACCTCGGATATGGCCGACTTGACCTTCGATCAGATTCTGTTTCACGACCATCCCTATGCGCGCCCCGAAGATGGATTTCCGGAAACCATTCAGGCCATCAGACGTCAAGATCTGGTTGATTATCATGGCAAAAGTTATGGACCGCGCGGCACGGTGATTGCACTGGTCGGTGCCATGGATCCCAAAAGGGCCATCGATTTGATTGGGCGTGTGCTGGGTGATTGGAAGAATCCGAATCAAGCCGAGCCGCCCAAGATGCCGGAGCTAAAACTTTTGGAGGAAACCGTCCAGCGGCATGTAACGATTGATGGAAAATCCCAGGCGGATTTGATCATCGGCACCAATGGCCCGCGTCGCACCGATGAGGATTATCTTGCGGCCTCGCTGGGCAACTCGGTCCTCGGTCAGTTCGGCATGTACGGACGCATTGGAGACGCAGTACGCGAAAAGTCGGGACTGGCCTATTACGCCTATTCCAACCTGAGCGCCGGCATGGGCCCCGGCTCGTGGTCCGTAAGCGCGGGCGTGAGTCCGGCGAATGTCAAGAAAGCCGGTGATCTGATCATCAAAGAGTTGAAGCGATTCGTCAAAGCAGGTGTGACCCAGGAGGAGCTCTCGGATAGTCAGGCGAATTTTACTGGGCGGCTGCCGCTTTCCCTGGAATCAAACGGCGGCGTGGCTGGCGCTTTGATCAATATCGAACGCTATTCGCTCGGGCTGGATTATTATCGACGCTATCCTGACCTGGTCAAATCTGTCACACGCGCCGAGGTTTTGGAAGTCGCGCGAAAATATATTCATCCGGACCGACTGGCGATTGCAGCGGCCGGATCATGACTTTTCGTGGCATGTCATGATTGTGCGAACGGGTGTTGACTTGATTGAAATTTCCCGTGTGGAGGAAGTGATTGCGCGGCACGGCAGACATTACCTCGAACGCATCTATACACCGGCCGAGCTCGAACAATGCGGTAGGAATGCTGAGTCGCTGGCTGGAAGATTCGCGGCAAAGGAAGCGGTTGCCAAGGCGCTGGGCACAGGCATCGGCCAAGTGACCTGGAAAGAGATCGAGATTCTCGGCGATGAACAAAATGCGCCGGCGCTTACTTTGCGCGGCGCGGCGGCGCAAAGATCAAAGGAACTCGGTTCGATGAATTGGTCGGTGAGCATCAGCCATAGCATCACTCACGCGGTGGCGGTTGCAGTGGCTGTTGGATGAGCAACGTCGCTGTCCATGATACGAGGCCGGCAGAAGTCGGTCTCGTATCCCTTAAGGACGGCCATCCCGGGTCTAGCTGGCCTGATCAAATGCCTGCTTCAGCCACTCGCAGACTTCGGCGTCCATTTGCCTCGGATCGCTGATCTGGACTCGGTGGGTGACCATGGCATTCCACGCCCCTGCGGATCTGAAACGGTCGGTGGTTTTCGCACCTTTGAGTTTGATTCCGATATCGAAACGGTCCGACGTAACTTGCAGGATCGCGAACTTTTTGCCCTTGCGCAAAAGGCTGAGATAGGTGCTGGTGGGCGCAACGGAAACCTCAGGCCCAAAGCCATTGACCTTCGCCAACAGCTTGTCATAAGCCTCCTGCCATTTGGCTTTGCCTCCGCTGAAATGCTTGGCGATCCCCTCGCTTCTGGTTGTCTTGGGTCGGGTCGTATTATGCAGCATCAAGACGATCGCCATGGCATGACCGTGTCCCAAGCCGAAATCGTCTTTCAGCCATGAAACGATCTGTCCCGTTTTGACGCCCTCTTTGAGGAGACCTTTCTTTTCAGCCAGAACTCGAAAGTCATCGGGAGTCTTTCCGGTTTTGGCTTTGATGTTGTCGAGATAGGCTTTCAATGTCATTTCTTTCTCCTTTATTTGATAAAGTCGCCGCGTGGATCTGTCATTTTTTTCTGCGGATGGTAGATCAGGGTGAGGACGCCTTCCGTGCCGACCGGTTTTGCTTCCACCAGCTGCAAGCCATGTTTGTCATTTGTATTATTGAAGAGCCCCTTTCCTTTTCCCAAGACAACGGGGAATACCATCAGCCTGAGTTCGTCCACGAGATCGTGATCCATCAGGGTTTGCACCAGCTGTGCACTGCCTGCCACCAATATGTCTTTTCCAGGCATCGACCTTATGTTGGAGAGTTCTTGGCCGAGGTCGCTCTGGATGACCGTTGTGTTCTTCCATTCGGGATTTTTTAGCGTGGTCGAGACCACATATTTCGCCATGCCGTTCATGTGGTCGGCGAATTCACCGCTTCGGGAGGGCCAGACCTTTGCAAATCCCTGATAGGTTTGTCTTCCGAACAACGCGGCATCGCTTGCGAATAGCTCATCGTCCTTGAACTTATCGCCCTCGGGTCCGCGGTGGAACTGGAATACCCATCCGCCGCGCTCGAATTTTTCCGAGCCACCGGGATCTTCCATGACGCCGTCCAATGTTACGAATTCGGTCACAACGATTCTCCTCATCGCGCTTACTCCTTTCGCCAATATGTGATCAATGGCCGGTTGATGCAGGTGTCAATATGCCCCCCATGATAGCGGATCAAAGTAGGTTTGTCTTGTATAAAAACGACAATTGCTGAGTCTCGTGGATGATTTGGGCCGGCGTCTGGCCGGCGAAACGCCTGAGTGAACGGGTTAGGTGCGCTTGATCGAAATATCCCGCTTGATGAACTGTATCAAGAATGGGAACACCCTCCATCAATAGATTCATTGCGTATCGGACGCGCTGTATTTGATGCATGGTGTGCTGCGTCAATCCTGTAGCCTTTAAGAAATGTCGCTGGGCGGAGCGTAGAGAGGATGTATCCAATTGACCTCGCAGCGCCGCCTCAACCAGCGGGTCACGCCGGGTTAGTTCGTGATGCATGAGTCGGCCCACGAACGTTTCGGCGTTCTCGAAATCAGGATATTCCCACGCACTGCTGTCCAGCCAAAAGGAACGACTCGTTGCATCCGGCAGGGTCAGATCGTTTCTATCCATCAACATGCGGGCGGGAAATTTCGGCATGAACGTCCCCAGCTTGAATAGGATGCCGATCCATTCGCCATCGGCGGGACAATCTGCGATGGTGGCGTGTGTTTCGGGACCGCGTAGGGTGAATGTGGTTTTGCCGCTGACCCGCGTCACGACCATGGTCCAATAGCTGGCCGCCATGGAGAGAAATGTTCCGGCGCGTTCACTGCGACATCGAAAGACCCGTTCGATAAACGGCGAGTCCGATGGTCGGTCCTCAAAGAAAATGAACATTCGTCTTGCTCCTTACCGATAAAAGTTGCCGGGAGAAGCGGTTCAGCGTTTCTTCTGCCCCGTGACTTCTTTACTGTTCTGCAAATTTTTTCAAGCCGGCGAGCATCATCTCCCAATTCTTCTCGGAGTGCATCCGTTCTTCGTCATTCGCATTCTTGTCTTGAGTCAATACCACATGAGTTTGATTGCCCTCGGTCGATAACTCGACAGTTACTGTGTGATAGTTCTCCGGCAGGTCGGGAAGCCCGGCCAGCGGACTAAAGTGAGTGTATCGAATCTTGCGTCCCGGTTCGAACTGAAGAATCGTGCCTTTGTCCTCGTAGGGCCTGCCCTGCCATTCGCCTTTCCAAATAATCGAACTTCCCTCGTGCCAGTCCGAAATAACATGGGTGCCAAACATATATTGGCTGATGGCCCGCGGATCTACTAACGCATTCCAGACCTTGTCATTTGCGGCATTGATGTTTACGGATGCCTGTGCGATGAGATTTTTATTCATATCGTATTCCTTGTTTCCAGCTTTCTTTTCGTTGGCCGCCAGCCCATGGGGAGCGATCCTTGCGCGGCTGTCGGATTTGTGTACTCCTCACGGAGAATCCTTGGTGTTACGGGTTCCGCTCCGTCAGGTAATGGAGCGCAACCGCGCCTGAATGAAACGTCCTGGTGCCTGCCAGTTTGAGATTAAGCCTTTCCTTTGTATTTTCGAAGAGACGCCTTCCTGCTCCCACGATAACCGGGTGGACCAAAATCCAATATTCGTCGATCAAAGACAGCTTCGCAAGAGTTGCTGCAATCCTCAGGCCGCCGACAGACAGGTTCTTACCGGTTCCCTGTTTCAGTTTCAAAACTTCCTCCGCCATGCCTTCCTTGACTAACCTTGTGTTATTCCATTTAACGTCGTGAAGAGTACTTGAAAAAACCACCTTGGGCACGGCATTGATCTTGTCGGCAAATTCAATCACGCTTTTTGTGGCATGGGGATCTTTGGCCGCGCTCGGCCAGTGACTTTCGAAGAGTTGGTAGGTCACCCGCCCAAACAGAATTGTGTCCAGGTCATCGAGCCGCTCCGTGGAAAAATCATGCAACTCGTCGTCCGCGATGGCCACGGTGTGGTCGGCAAAACCGTCGAGGCTGACGTTGATTTGGAAAATCAATTTTCTCATGGGCGGTTCCGCTCCGGCATCGGCGCGTCAAGGAAGGAAATGACCGCCTCGGCAAGGGCCGGGGAGGTGATGATATCGTAGTGGGTTATGCCGGGCAGGATCGCGAGGCGCGCGTTCGGCATTCCGGATCTGTCCCAACCCGCTTCCCTCTGTCCGCCTCCGCGAAGTTCAAAGAATTCCACGGCGTGCGCGGGACGAACCGCGTCCGCGTCGCCAACGGCGATCATCATCGGCGCTTTGATGGAAGCTGGATCCTTGGACCAGTCATAATCCTGCCCGACCATCCGGCTCGCTTTTGCAACGAATTGAATCCAATCGTCTGGCTTGGGCGCAACGCTCACATAAGCCTGGTGCATCGGTGAACCAACCCACGCTTTCGCCGATTCGGCATGGATGGACTTCTGCCCTGCATGAACCTCGGCATACCATCCGTCACTTTTGCAGGGCGCCGAAACGACCACCAGCCTGCGTATCAAATCGGGATGGCGAATTGCGGTTTGCAACGCCACGCCGCCTCCCAGCGAGTAACCGAGGAGATCCGCATTCTCCAGTTTTAGGTGATTGATCAAGGCGGCCACGTCGTCGGCTAATTGTTCGAAGGAGAAGGGACGATCAATATCGGCGGTGTGGCCGTGGCCCTGCCATTCCACGCCGATCGCCTGTCGATTTTCGGCAAGCGTCGGCAGTATGGCATCAAACATGCTGATCGTGCCGAAGCCGCCGTGAAGTAATAGCAAGGGTTGGCCTTTACCGTAAACTTCGTAATACATATTCAGGCCGTTCACATTTGCATATTTTCCAGCTGCCATGTTGAATCTCACTTGAGGACGCGGAAGGTGATATGGACGGCCTGCGCGGTTGTATCCACTTCTGTTATTTCCAGATCCATGGGCTGAATCCCTAAATGATCGAACAAGCGCACGCCATCGAAGAGCAAAGCGGGGATGAGATCAATGTGGATTTCGTCCATCAGCCCGGCTTTGAGACATTGCTGGACGACGCTCGGCGCGCCAACGACAACGGTTTTATCACCCGCGATTTGTTTGGCCATTTCAATGGCGCTTTCGACTCCATCGGTCACGAAAGTGAACGGTGATCCGGGTTGGTTGGCCCATTCCCGGGGGACCCGATGGGTAACCACCACGATCGGCACATTCATCGGATGTTTGCCTCCCCACGCATGAGCGATGTCGAACGTTCGGCGGGCCGTCACCAACACGCCCGCGGATCGACTGGCCGCATCAATCGTGTCGGCGCCTTCTTTTGACATCTTAAACGTACCCGTGCCGCTAGGGACTTCATGTGTGGCGTCACCGCTGAAATACCATTTAAACAGCCGCTCACCGCCGTCGCCCAGGGAATTATCCGGTCCATCGTTCGGTCCGGCCACGAAACCATCCAGTGACATCGAGAATCCAGTTGTGACTTTTCCCATGCGATTATCCTTTGGCTATCCTAATTACTTTAGGATGGAAGTCGAAAAACATCGAGCGCCCATACCGTTTATGGATTTGACGCCGGCTGTTGCAGAACCCAGCCATTCCCGTCCGGATCGCTAAAAGTGGCCTCCTCGCCATAGGGCTGTTTCTTAATCTCGGAAATAACCAGGCCGCGCCGCTTCAATTGCGCGTGAGTTTTGGCAATATCGTCCGAGGTAAGCACCAGCCCTTGGAGACACCCGGGAGGCATTTGAGGGAACCAGGTAACGAGCACGATTCTGGTTTCCACATTCGGTAATTCCAGCCTAATCCATTTGGTGTCGGGTCCGAAGGGCATTTCTTCCAACACCCTGCCGCCCAAAATTTCTGTGTAAAACGATCTGGCGGCATTCTGATTCTTTACCGGAATTGACACCATCGCAAGCTTGTTGAACAATTTAGTGCTCCTTTGAGGATTGACGATCGAACTGATAGATAAGCAAAGCGTTCCCGTTTGCAAATGTTCTGGTCCTGAGAAGTTTCAGCTTAAGTTTGTCTCCGGTCTGAAATAGTGGAGTGCCCATTCCCAAAACTACAGGATTGACCATAACTCGATGTTCGTCGATCAAATCCGTGCGCATCAGGGTTGAGATCAACTTGGCACTACCGAATATAGCCATATCTTTCCCTGAACCGCGTTTTAGTTGCGAGATCTCATCCTCGGCAGGGCTTTGGACCAAGCTTGAATTACTCCATTCGGCTGTGTCCAAAGTCTTTGAAAACACGATCTTGGGCATGCGGTTCATCAGGCCGGCCACAACCGGATCATCCTTGACCGCCTCGGAGGACGGCCAGTAGTTTGCCATCATCTGGTACGTCGTTCGCCCGAAAAGAAGCGTGTCTATTTCCCTGAGCTGGGCAATGGCGAACTCATTGAATTCCGCATCCACCTTATGCCAGGAGAGGTCGTGCTCCCTTCCTTCGAAGAATCCATCGACCGTGACCATGTTAAATGAAAACAATTTTCGCAATATATGATTCGCTTTCCGCGGACCGTATTCCTTTCGGCGGCACTGCCGGCATTCTCAGGTGCCGGCGTCGGCCATCAGAATACTCCTGGCCTTGGGCCAGGCAACGACGATCCCCTAGCGACCGCCAGCCATCGCCCGAGCGGGATTGGCTGCTTCACTTTGCCTGTGCGAGATTGCATGAACTGGGGGCGAGTTCGAAAGCCACTCATCACAAATAAAATCCGTGCCAACGCATCCTGGACACCATTAAACTGAATCGACGGAAGAGTCTCAACGCGATGGCCTGCTCCACATTATACTGGCACTGGATAAAAACCAACATGCTCATCGTGCAAAATTTCCCATGTCGGGATAAAACCCACCAGGGATATTCCAGGGAAAATGGGTTAATCCCGATCACCGGTATGAATGTAGATCCTGTCTTTCCTCCCGGCGCCCAAAGCTTGCGCCAAGAAAATCTCTGCTCTATCCCTTGTCTTCCACGCCAATCCAAAGATGACCCGGAAGAACCGGACGGTAGGGGCGAACGGTCAGGCCCGCGATGCTGTCCAATCCCATGGTTTCAGCTTTTGAATTATTTCTCTCGATCATGGTGGGATGAATCAGACATAGGTTCGGCTCACGACGATATTTCTGACGATAATAGACCACCGCCTTCTCAATCTTGTTCTTAAGACTCGTGCCAGGACTATCATCAAACCACAACATGCCAACATGCATATCAGCCTCCTAATCCAAAGTGGGAATCCAAAAGGGCAGCCAGTCATTGCCCTCGCGCATCGCAAACTGGAATCCAGGCACAGAATTGGTGAACGAAACATTGGAGAATCCGGTCAAGGTTTGAGCCTGCCGCTGGTCGCGGATAGAACCAAACAAGCGCGTGCGGAAGAAGTCAAGCCAGGGCCCAAAGGCTTTTGAGACGGCAATGGAGCTATTGATCGCCACGATGGGCCAGAGGCACCGGGATGGACCTCGCAGGAGGAGCCATCGCAGATCCTGCCCCCCCTGCGCGTCCTCCAGCAAGGTTTCGAAATGATCGATCAGCAGCAAAAAGACTCGCTGTGCGCTCTTATGGGTGTGCGCCCAAACCACCAGGGAGTGGAGATATTCCGCGGTACTCGCTTCGCGGGGCGAGAATAGGTTTTCACGGTTCCTGCCGATTTCGCTTTCTCTCCATTCAGATAGTTGGCTGGAGATCACTGAGTAGCTGACCGCGCCCGCGGAGCGCACTTGATCGAGCGCGCAGGATATGGTTCGAAGGAAATTGGTCTTGCCGCTGCCTTCATCGCCCGCGATCATTACCGGACCTGGAAGCGGATCGGACAGATTCAGCAAAACCGGCAATCCGTCATTTGCCAGACCGAGGAAAAGCGCCGAGCGCGGCAAAGGCGCGAACTGCGCGAGGACAGAATGCAGGGAGGGCAACACCCGAGCAGTGCTGGAAGGGATCGCACCCGTTCCAGAGGCTGGTTTTGCCGAAGATTCGATCGTCATAAGAATCTCATCAGGAGTCATCATCGTATTTAGAACGTATGTTCTATATTATATGCATTTCCGTTATAAAGTCAAGAGCAGGATACAAATCTTTTCCAGTGGTTAAAAGCATTGACGCAAACTTTGAATTTGGTATAATTCGCCTGCTTAATTGCCGAAGGTGCAGGTGGTTTTCCTGCCGAGGTTTCGCGCCGACGTAGCTCAATCGGCAGAGCACCCGCCTTGTAAGCGGGCGGTTACGAGTTCGATTCTCGTCGTCGGCTCTGCTTGGTCGCTTGGTCAGTTCGTCTCATGGTCGAGCGTTCCTGATGAAACTAAGTGACTAATCGGCTAAGCGGCCAGAAAATTGAATAGCGGGCGGTTACCCAAGCGGCCAAAGGGGACTGACTGTAAATCAGTTGTCAATTGACTTCGGAGGTTCGAATCCTTCACCGCCCACAAACCGGGTACCCCGGCAGCAAGTCATGCCCTCATAGCTCAGCTGGTAGAGCACGTTCTTGGTAAGAACGGGGTCATGGGTTCAAATCCCATTGAGGGCTCACTGCTGACGCAATGGACATCTGTCAGGATCAGAAAAGGAGCATACTTATGTCGAAGGCAAAGTTTGAGCGGAATAAGCCGCATCTGAATGTGGGGACGATGGGGCACATTGATCATGGGAAGACGACGCTGACGGCGGCGATCACGAAGTACTCTCAGTTGTTGGGGAAGGCGCAGTACCGGCCGT
>DATJAH010000060.1:0-53004 GCA_035516425.1 Anaerolineales bacterium | reverse complement strand
CGGTCCGAACGGCGCAGGCAAAACCACGACCTTGAAAATGTTATCTGGCTTATTGAATCCATCATCCGGCAAAGCGCAAGTGCTGGGTTTCACGCCGTGGGAACTCAAGCCCGATTATCTGCGTGCCATGACGCTCGTGATGGGTCAGCGCAATAGACTCTCATGGGACATCCCCGCTGCGGATTCGTTTCTGCTCGATCAAGCGATTTATCGAATCCCCGATAATGTATATAAGAAAACATTTAAAGAACTGGACGAACTGCTCGAGTTGAGTCCGCTGATGAAAAAGCCGGTACGCAATCTGTCACTGGGCGAACGCATGAGATGTGAACTCGCGGTGGGCTTGATTCATAATCCCAAAGTCTTGTTCCTCGATGAGCCCACCATCGGACTTGACATCACCGCGCAATCGAGCATCCGCGACTTTTTGCGGGAATATAACCGTCGAACCGGCGCTACAATTTTATTGACCAGTCATTACATGGCAGACGTGACCGCCTTGTGCGAACGCGTCATCATCATCCACCTTGGCAAGCTCAAATACGATGGTGGTCTGTCCGATCTTTCGCACAAGATTGCGCCATTCAAATTAATCGGCGTGAGCCTGCGCGATCCGTCAGTGCACGATCTGAACAAATATGGTAAGCCGGTTGAGAACGAGGAAGATCGTGAGAAAAGTTATATTCAGGTCAGCGCCAAAGATGTGACGCGCGTCGCTGAGCGCATGTTAGCCGAGCTTCCCATCCACGATATCACCATTGCCGATCCGCCCATCGAAGATGTGATCGGGCAAGCCTTTGAAGGTTAATCATGCTTCGCATTTATCAACGTATGGGTCAGGTCAACTGGGCGGAACAATGGCAGTATCGCGCCAATCTCTTCATGTACATTCTTTACGGTCTCGTCACGCCGATTGTTTACATCGCGGTCTGGACCTCCATCGCCAACGCGCAAGGCAACGTCAGTGGGCTGACCGCCAATGACTTCATCGTTTACTACATGATCATGCTGCTTGTGGACCAAGTCACCGGCGAAACGGTCGTATACAATTTTGCATATAAAATTCAGGATGGCTCGCTATCGAGCGAGGTGATCTTACCGGTTCATCCGCTCCTGACGAGCACGCTGATGAACAACATCGCTTTCAAGGCGATGACAACTTTTGTGCTGATTCCCATTTGGCTATTGCTCTCGCTTCTTTTCCGCCCGGCGTTTACTTCTGTTTCCCCGGCCAACGTTTTGCTGGCAATTCCTTCCTTGATCTTCGGATTCGCGATCAACTTTTTGCTGAGCTCGGCAATCGTCTGCATCGCGTTTTGGACGACGCGCGTGTGGGCCCTCTATCGTTTATACGGAATCCCGGTGGCATTGTTCTCCGGTCAATTCGTCCCGTTGCAGTTGATGCCAAAGATTGTTCAAACGATGTCCCTCTACTTGCCGTTCCAGTTATTCAAATATTTCCCGACGCAACTGATACTGGGAAACCTTTCCGCGCATGACATTCTGCTTGGTTACAGCATGGACGGCGTCTGGTTGATGGTCGTGTACATCGTCTTCCGCCTTGCCTGGCGCGCGGGACTCAAACAATATACAGCGGTTGGTGCCTAGCGTGGAAACTGTGCGCTTAATCCGCACCTTCATCAAGGTCAATGTGGAAATGTCGCTGGCCTATCGTTCCGAGGCCGTGATCGAGTTTCTGCTTGATTTGATGTGGCTGGGCTGGGAACTGCTTAGTTTGCAAATTATTTTCTGGAATACACAATCTCTGGGCGGGTGGAACAAAGGCGAATTGATCGCGCTGATGGGTGTGCTGACGCTCGTCAACACATTTATGTCGGCATTGATCTGGCCCAACACGGAATTCTTCAACGCCGCCATGCACGACGGTTCACTTGATTACATGTTGCTGCAACCGGTTAATAGTTTATTCCTCGTCACGTTCTCACGGATTTCCATTTGGCGCATCGCAGATTTGATCGTTGCGATTATCTTGGTCGTGACCGGCTTCAACCTGGCTGGAGACGTCGTCACACCGTTCAATACGGTAACTTTTCTTCTGTTGATGGTTTCGGGTTCACTCGTTCTGTATAGTCTTTGGCTCATATTGATCGCCTTTACATTCTGGTTCACTAAGTTTGATAACAACGTGACGATCCTGCAGGCGCTGACGGATACCGGCCGTTATCCTGTTACCGTTTATCCGTGGTGGTTGAGGATCATCGTGACGTTCATTGTGCCGATCGGCCTGGCAACTTCAATTCCAGTCCAAGCCTTGCGCGGCGATCTAAATCTTGGGCAAGTTCTGGTATTCCTGGCCGTAAGCATGGCTGCTTTGGCAGTCGCATCACAGGTTTGGAGATTTGGAATAAAACGGTATAGCAGCGCCAGCAGCTAGTGATGTGGGCGACCCTTGGTCGCCCACATCTTCATTTTTTGCGGTTCTTCACATACACTTTGACCGCCTCCCGCATGAACTCCGCCAAGCCAGGGTGAACGTTCTCATAGTTGGTCTTAAAACGCGGATCATCGTTATATAAATCCGCGAGACCAAGCAGCTGTTCATCATTCGGCGACCAGAAATATTGCATGTGCTTGTGCCAGCGTGAAACGATCGCTTGCACTTCCTTGCTGGTCGCACCTTTTGACATCACCGAGGCAAGATCGGTGTACAGTGCCCTGCCTTCCGCGAGGATCTTTTTCTTTTCGGTGTCCGAATACGAATTCCATTTCCTATTCGAAGCGCGGACGGTTTCGGCATCCCAGTTCTGCGCAGCTTCGTCCGCAAGTTTCACCTGTTCTTCCCCGCTAAAACCTTCAAAGAGACCTTTTTGGCTCATCGTTGTTCTTCCTTTCAAATGATTGATCGTATTGTCCACCGTCGACAGCAAAACATTGAGACGTTCCATCCGCCTCTTCAATGCCTCCTTGTGGCTTTCCAGCGCGTCCAGGAGATCGAAGTCGCGGCGTCCCACGATCTTTTTGATGTCTTCGAGCGGCAGATCCAGCTCGCGGTAGAACAGGATTTGCTGCAGTCGCAACAGCGACTCCTCCCCGTAGTAGCGATAGCCGTTATCGCCCACGCGGGACGGCTTCAGGAGTCCGATGGCATCATAGTGATGCAATGTGCGCGGCGTGACGCCCGCGAGTTTGGAAAGCTGCTTGACCGTGAACATGCCGCAACTATAAACCATGACGTAACGTTAATGTCAAGGGGGAGACGGGCGGTTGCTGACCCTGCGCGGAGGGTCGCCTGCACGGTGTTCTTTTGGTGGGTCAATCTCATGGCCCACATGAAGTAAAATTGTTTTGTGGAAATTCTATATTTGGATGGGCAAGTCATCGTTCTCAACAAGCCGGCAGGCTTATCCGTTCTACCCGATGGCTGGGAAAAAGATTCACCATATCTGGTAAAGATGCTCGAAGAAGAATATGGCAAGTTATGGATGGTTCATCGTTTGGATAAGACCACATCAGGCGTGATGATCTTTGCCCGCAGCGCCGAGGCGCACCGGGCCCTCAACATGCACTTCGACCAACACGGAGCGCGAAAGATCTATCACGCCATTGCCGTCGACAATCCCAAATGGGAAGAGAAGATTGCCAAACATCCGTTGCGGGTTAATGTGGGGCACAAGCATCGCACGATGGTGGATGATAAAAACGGGAAACCTTCCGAGACGAGATTCAAAGTGCTTAAACGGTATGCGGACCTTGTCCTGCTCGAAGCGGAGCTGATGACCGGACGCGCCCATCAAATCCGAGTCCATGCGTACGCGCTGGGTCACCCGTTGTTAGGCGACATTCTGTACAGCGCGCCCGAAACAAATCTTATTTTACGTCCGGCCCTGCACGCGTATTCTCTATCGTTCAATCACCCAACAACCCATGAGCGACTGACGTTCACAGCGCCTTACCCGCAGGATTTTGAAGACGCCCTTGAAATAATCAGAGCAGCTGACCGCTAGCCCTGATTCCATGCTCTTTGCGGTTATGCGATCTTACGCGCCTCCATATAAAACCTTTTCTCGCGCGCCTCGCCCATCGAAAATGTCTTGCGCGGCAGCGCGCCATCGAGGATCACCGTCTTGAACAAATCGGATTTGCTCATGCCGGGCAGATAAAAGCCGGCGTTTTTGGGCTCGCTTCCTAGCTTCACAACCACCTCCTTGCCATGCACATAATCAATCTTGTCCGCGCCGCCATCTTTCATAAAGGCATCGAGGATGGATTGAATCGTGCCGACCGGCAGATTGGACGACGGATGTGCAAACTCGAGGACGCCGAAGCCTTTCCCGCCGACGACAAAACCGAGGACATGATTCTCGCCCTGATATTGATCCACCGCCTTGACCATCTCGTCCGCAGTGGCGACAGGAGTATATTCGAAACTCCTACCAACGATTGAATCGATCTTGGCAAACAGACTCTTCTTCAGCCCAAACACCACGCGATGAATCGGTTCGAACTCCAAACCTTCATCATGGACATTCTCGATCTCCACCAACGCGTAGCGGGCCGGATGATCCATGCCAACTTTTGGTTTCATCTTTTCCCAAACGGCCTTGGCGGTTGCCAGCGAGTGATTGCCATCGCCCATGGCAAACAGCAATATCGGTTTATCTCTGCCAATACCATACTTCGCGGCAAAGGTTTCAGGTTTGGCAAGTTCGCGCAACGCTTCGACGATTTTATTTTCAAGGTCCGTATTGACGGCATAGCCGGTCAGATGACCGCTATCGAGCATCAAATCGAAATCGTAGAGTTTTTCGAGTTTTGATTTTGCAGCTTGGACCGGTTCGATCACCGTTTGCTTTGGATCATCAATCAGCACAAGAATATGCGGCAGTTCCAACGCCGCCCCCTCACGGATCTTCATGCGCGGGGGCAGGCGTTCGACGATTGTGCCCTCGGTCGCACGAATCAAGCTCGACGAACCTTTGGTGTAATCATACTGTTCCAAATCCAAGGCCAGGACAATGCCTTTGCGCCGCTTGCCCGCCACGCTGCGTTCCACATAGATCAAGCCTTCGCGCGGTTGAAGCACGCCGCCGTCCAAGTACTTGCGCATCGTGGACTGGATATTTTGAATGCGCGGCTCCGCGCCCTGTTTTTCCAAATAGACTTCGGGCAATGTTAAATTCAAAGTGGACGGCGCATCGGTCACAATTTTCTGGACCTGATTCCAATATTCCGGCTCCGAGGTGAATTGGTCACAGGCAATGACCGCCCATTTCCTTAAATCAATGCCGGCTTTGGGAAGATACACTTGCGGAATTTGAATGCCAATGTCGCTGATGATTTTCATGACCACATCCTTGAAAAATGTCATTGCCAGGCGGCGAAAACCGCCGCGGCCCACCCCTGTTCAACGGTTAGCTGGGATCACCGTGACTGATCTCGATCGGTCGCTTCGCGGCTACTCGACCATCGCTCGCGATGACATCGGATTATTTCTTCGCAAACTCAATCAGCTTCTCCGCCACCTCCGCTCCGACGCGTCCCTGGGCTTCCTTCGTCGCCGCACCGATGTGGGGCGAGCAGATCACGTTCGGCAGCTTGACCAGCCTCCAGTCCGTGGGTGGTTCTTCCGCATAGACATCCAGCGCCGCGCCCGCGACCTTGCCGCTGACCAGCGCATCATGCAGCGCGGTCTCGTCCAGGATGCCGCCGCGCGCGCAATTGATGATGCGCACGCCATTCTTCATTTTGGTAAATTGCGCCGCGCCGATCATGTTGGCGGACTCTTTTGTCTTCGGCAGGTGCAGGCTGATGTAATCCGATTGTTTCAGAAGCTCATCGAGCGCGACCATCTTCACGCCGTCCACCGCCTTGACGTACGGATCGTAGGCGACCACGCTCATGCCCAAAGCCCCGGCGCGTTTCGCAACCGCCCTGCCGATGTTGCCCACGCCGACCAAGCCTAGCGTCTTGCCGCCGATCTCATCGCCTTCGAAATTCTTCTTCTCCCATTTTTCAGACTTCATCGAGGCTGCTGCGCGATAGAGCGAACGAGCCAACGCAAACATGTAACCGATGGTCAATTCCGCGACCGAAGCAGAGCTCGCCATCGGTGTATTCATCACGGTGATACCCTTCGACTTGGCATAATCCGCATCAATCGTGTCGAGGCCGACGCCGCCGCGCACGATGACTTTCAGGTTGGGACAAACGTCTATTAACGGCTGGCGCACTTTCGTCCGCGAACGAACGACCATGCCGTCATAGGCGGGCAAAACATTCATCAATTCCTCCGGTGTGATGTCATCGCGCACATCCACAATGAGGCCCGCTGAACGCATTTGTTCAACAGCTTCCTTTTCCGTTTTATCGCAAACTAAGATTTTCATGAGATTCTCCTATGCTGATTTACTTGCGCGAATAGTTCTCCACATACGAAGGTACTGGGATTTCCTGCTTCATCGACTCATCCTTAGTCGGGGATAGCGCCATTTCTTGAATCGGCAGGACGCCCGCCCAAACGGGTAGAGAATAATCTACCGCATCGTCGCTGGGCGGACCGCTTCGTATCTTGGCTGAGGCTTGATCGATTTCAACCGAGACTACGCTCGTTGCGTTCAATTCTTTGCGATTGGGTTGACGCGCATCGTCCCAGCGTCCACGAATGAGATGGTCGACGACGGCTTTTAGCGCTTGCACTTTTTCTTTTCCATCAGTGATCAGTTTTCCCTTGCCGAATAAAACCACGGAACGATAGTTGATCGAATGATGAAAGACAGCCCGCGCCAGCACCAAACCATCCACGACGGTCGCCTCAATGCAAATCGGATAGCCCGCTTCGATATGCTTCAACAAGCGGCTGGTTTTCGCCCCGTGAAAGACGATCAAATCGCCCATGCGAGCGAAATTCATCGGGATGACGAACGGCCGTTTGTTCTCCACGAATCCCACATGACAGATCAGCGCTTCATCGAGGATGTGATAAATCGTTTCGCGATCATAGAATCCGCGCTTGGGAAGGCGTTTGATTCGGTTCTGCTCAGTCTTGGTGAATTGGGCCATAGTGAAATTCATTCTAACCAGCTGAAAATGCTTTGTCAACGACGGAAATCAGTGTGATTTCGTGCCGATTGTTCTTGGGTTTTGTCAGACAAGCAGATATAATACTATGAAAATAAAATCCCTGTGCAATACGCACATGTCCAAACAAATCAAGGAGTCAATCTCATGTCCAACCCGAAGCGTGTTTACAACTTCAACCCCGGACCGGCAGCCCTGCCGCTCGAAGTGCTTCAACAAGCCCAAGCCGAGATGACCGACTACAAGGGCACAGGCATGTCGGTGATGGAAATAAGTCATCGTTCGAAGGAGTTCGAAAGCATCATCCAAACTGCGGAAGCCGACCTGCGCGAACTGCTTGGCGTTCCCGCCAACTACAAGGTGATGTTCCTGCAAGGCGGCGCGTCGCTGCAGTTTGCGATGCTGCCGATGAACTTGCGGGCCTCCGGTTCCGCGGATTACATCGTGACCGGAACCTGGAGCAAGACCGCCTTCAAGGAAGCCCAGAAACTTGGCACGACTCATGCCGCGGCGAACACCGAATCCGAAGGATTCAAATCACTTCCATCCAAGCTCGATCTCGACCCAAAAGCCGCGTATCTGCATTTCACTTCGAACGAAACTATTCACGGCGTGGAGTTTTTCACAGAGCCGGCTCCTCCCGCTGGAGTTCCACTGGTTTGCGATGCTTCCTCCGACTTCATCAGTCATCCAATCGATGTTTCCAAATATGCCTTGATCTATGGCGGCGCGCAGAAGAATGCGGGACCTTCTGGTGTAGTTCTTGTCATCGCGCGCGACGATATGCTCGAGCGGACCCCCGCCAACCTGCCGGTAATGCTTGATTACAAAGCCCTGGCCGCAAGCGGTTCATTGCACAACACACCACCCTGCTATGCGATTTATATCTGCGGATTGGTTTTCAAATGGGCGAAAGGACTCGGCGGCTTGGCCGCGATCGAGAAGCGCAACCACACCAAAGCGGACTTGGTTTACAAAGCCATCGACGAAAGCGGCGGCTTCTATCGCGGACACGCCAACAAGGAGGCGCGCTCGATGATGAACATTCCGTTCCGACTGCCATCCGAAGAGTTGGAAGAGACCTTTGCGAAGGAATCCAAGAGCAACGACTTGATCGGTCTTAAAGGTCATCGCTCGGTGGGCGGGATGCGCGCTTCACTGTATAACGCGCTGGATGTCAAAGCTGCGGAATCATTGACGCAGTTCATGCGCGAGTTCCAGAAAAAGCACGGATAAAAGACCTCACCACGACGGCCTGCGCCGACTGGCGAGCCGTCTCGAAGCGGGACCAAGTGCACAAAGTAAAGCAACGACCTCCAAGTCCGGCTTGGAGGTCGTTGCTGATGCAGAACTCAAAATAGCAAGTTCGCCTTTGGTAGCATGGACGGAATGCACAGCAAAATAAGAATGATGCCAGTTAGTAGTAAACCAAGAACGATCAGCTGCCAAGCCTCCATGCCGAAGACTTTCTTTCTTTTCTTCACAATGAGGGCAGACCTCGAGGACAGGGGCGCAAGAGCAGCAGAGGTTCCGAGATATGCAGTGGGCGAAGATACAGACTCTATTTGCGGCCGGTTTCCTTTATCCGAGTAGCTAAGCAACTCAGACGGTGAAGGTTGCATTGCCTTTGCGGATTGAACTTTTGGAAGCGACAGGACTTCGTTTATGCATTTTTGAACATCCCGGAAAACCTCAGGTCCTGTAAACCCAACAACCTGAAAACCAAGTCGTTGCAAATAACGCGCACGCTCTGCATCCCTTGTAATTTTTTGTTTTGTCTTATGATACTCGTAGCCATAAAGTTCGACAATGACTTTTTGACTTGGAATAAAAAAATCAACGCGATATTTATGGTCGATCCATACTTCCTTCTCCAACTCGGGAATAAGCGGTTTTGCGCTTCCCAAAAGGAAATTTCCATCGGTGATGGTGGCGGCTGCGCAAAATGTCTTCGATTGGTTTTTTTGGGTGACATGGTTCTTCACACCCTGCACCTGGGATGAATTAATTTCGCAGGACTTCCAAAAGATGACACCCTGGAATTTGCAGGGAGATTAGAGAACCTCGACAGGGCAGGGTGCTGCATTCTGCATTACATCCGACTTACAGAATCGCTTCAAGAATGAGAACTGGTTATAATTCCATGCATGAGTTTCTTCTTCCCCGAGGACAACTTACAACGCGTGACGCCCGAAGAGACGCGTATCACTTCTCTCACCGCCCAGCCATATCCCGACGGCGAGCGCGTGCGCGTCGATATCGAGATCACGCCATTTCTAACGCGTCCGTATATCGAAGTTTTGCTGACCGATGCGGATGGCGAAGAAGTCGCCACCGCCAGCATTGTCGAGCCGATGGGATGGAAATTGGAATTCACCATGCACTTGCGCGGCGCGAGCAAAGCGAAGGCGGGTCCCTTCAAGCTCGAAGCCAAATTATTTTATCCCGATGGTCCGCACGCCGCGCCGGTTCTACAGACCTTTGATGTTGCATCAGCGAAGTAACATAAATGACACATTCCTATAATTCCCTAAACCTGCTTACGATGCTGGTTGTCCTTGCCCTGGCTTTGATGGGTTGCGCCTCGAGAGCCACGGCGACCTCCACGCCGACGTTCGCGGCAGCTACCGATACGCCAACCGCAACATCCACGCCGGTGGTACCGAAAGATGTCATGATCCTCTCCGTCGAAGAGCATGGGTACGCGCATCTGTTTGCATATATCCCTGCGCAATTAACCCTGACCCGCCTCACGTCCGGAAATTGGAGCGACATCGATCCCGCCATGAGCCCGGACGGAAAGCGGATCGCCTTCGCCTCCAACCGCGACGGACATTGGAATCTCTACACGCTCGATTTCCAAAGTGGAAACGTCGTGCAATTGACCCATGATAACAATTACAACTCCGCGCCGACCTGGTCACCCGATCTGGCATGGCTGGCCTACGAGACATTTCAGAATGGCAACCTACAAATTGCATTGCTGTCGTTAACTGATGCAGAACAAAAGCCGATCATCCTGACCAGCGAATCCTCGATGAATGATTTACCGGCCTGGGCGCCCAATGGACGCCAGATTGCCTTCATCTCCAACCGCAGCGGCGACGATGACGTGTGGCTGGCTGACCTCGATAAAACCGGGCCGGACCGTTATACCGACATCAGTCAAACGCCACAAGCCGCCGAGACTCACCCTGTTTGGAATTCGAGCGGTACGCAACTCGCCTGGGCCGCCTCCGCCTCGCAAAACGTAGACGACAGCGGCATTTACGTTTGGGATGCGACCCAACCGAACCGTCCTGCCAAATGGATTGGCGATGGCGATTGGCCAGCATGGAACACGCGCGGTGATGAAATCGCCGCAGGCGTGACCGGAGCCAATCAACAGTTGATCACGGCTTATACAACCGGAGGCAATCCGTTGCTCCTGCCCACATCTCTGCCAGGCTCCCTGCGCGGCCTGATCTGGCCCAACATTGCATTACCAAATCCGCTTCCGAAGACCTTTCAGCAAGCCGCCGCTCAGACCCCGCCGGCGCTTTGGGTTCCAGCCGTGACTCCTGTGGGCGGCCTGCCGGCACAACGACAGGTGGTCGTACCACTGGCGAGTGTTGAGGCGCCTTATCCGCAGCTCCATCAACTCGCCGTGGACTCCTTTAATGCCCTGCGCCAACGCATCATCCAGGATGCCGGATGGGATGCGCTGGCCAGTCTCGAAAATGCTTTCGTGCCGTTAACGACCGCTCTTGATCCGGATCTCGGCCAGGATTGGCTTTACACGGGCCGCGCCTTCGCCCTTAATTCGTTGATGATCAATGCCGGCTGGATGTCTGTCGTGCGCGAAGATATCGGTTCGCAAACATATTGGAGACTTTACATCCGCGCCCAAAAACAGGATGGCAGTGAAGGCGCACCGATCGAGGCCTCGCCCTGGGATTTGAATGCCCGCTACAATCTCGATCCAGTGATTTACGAGGCCGGAGGAAAATACGGCAATGTCCCTGCCGGTTATTGGGTTGACTTCACGCTGCTGGCACAGGCCTACAGCTGGGAACGCCTGCCCGCCCTGCCGAATTGGAGAAATTATTATGCCGGCGCGCGCTTCAATGAATTTGCCCTGACGGATGGCCTGGATTGGTATTCCGCCATGCTCCAGCTTTATCCGCCGGATGCGCTGAACACCGCCACTCCGGTGCTTCCGCCGACCCTGACGCCCTCGATCACACCGATCCCCAGCCGTACACCGGCACCGACCAATACGCCGCGCATCACCTTCACGCCGTCTTCGACCTTTACTCCCCCTCCGCCGACCGCCACGCCATGAACGAAAAGACAAGAGTACTCCAGTACATTTTTATTTCCGCTTTATCCTTCCTGTTCGGTGCCTGCTCTCTGAACTTTCAAAGTCCGGCCACGCCGACGCCGGTCGTCCAGCTAGAGAACGCAATCCAGAACGAAGCCGTCACACCGACGTTGGAACCATTCCGATTCTATTTGCCGACGCCCGGCGCGGCGCCCGTCTCAGGCTGGCGGCCACCCCTCTATCCGATTCCCTGGGCTGTCTCGCCGTTCGATCATTTCTACTTCGCGCGTCCTATTGCTGCGAATCAAGTCAACTGGCCTCTGGCGGATTATCGCTATGGCGGGGTCTGGACGCCGCCCTTTGTTCATACCGGTGTCGATATCGACGCCCCCTATGGCACACCAATCCTGGCGGCTGGGCCCGGCACCATTGTCTGGGCAAACTGGGGATTGCTGACAGAAGCTCCCGGCAATAAGAACGACCCGTACGGGCAAGCCGTGGTCATTCGCATGGATTTTGGTTATAAGGATCAACAACTATATTCCGTCTATGCCCACATGAGCAAGATCATTGCCATCGTGGGTCAGCATGTAAATACCGGCGATGTAATCGGGTTGGTAGGAGATACAGGTCACACAACCGGCCCGCATGTGCATTTCGAAGTCCGCTTGGGATACAATTCCTTTTACGATACCTATAACCCCGAGTTATGGATGGCGCCGCCGCAAGGCTGGGGGGTTTTGGTCGGTAACATTGGCGACAACACAGGGATGACGTTCCAGCAATTGGAAGTGAACGTCACCAATACGGTAACGAATGCGGCGTACATGGTCAAAACCTACGGGCCGGGACCGGTCAATCATGATCCGTATTACGACGAGAATATGGTTTTGAGCGATCTACCCGCCGGACTCTACAAAGTCAATTTCGATTATGAGGGCAAGGAAGTGCAGGATTGGATGCGCATTTATCCCGGACAGGTAACGTATTTCACCTACCACGGCTCCGGATTTGATTATACGCTTCCGCCTCCGCCGACCAAAGATTTCCTGCCCATCACGCCGCCACCACTGCCAACCCCTTGACGTACTGAACATTTGTGCTATACTGTGCGCACACTCATTTGACCTGAACATTTGTATTTGGAGAAGAGAACATGTCCCCACGAAAATCATCTTCCGCAAAAGCTACCGAAGAAGCCGAGGCGCCGCAAGTGGATGGCGCCAAACGCGCGGTTCTGGATAAGGCGGTCGGCGATATTCTTAAACGGTACGGTGAAGGTTCCATCATGAAGCTTGGCGAAGCGCAAAGCATGTTGAACGTCGACTCGATCTCGACCGGTTCGCTCTCGCTCGATATTGCTCTCGGTGTCGGCGGCGTGCCGCGCGGACGCATCACGGAAATCTATGGGCCCGAGTCATCCGGCAAAACCACGATTTGTCAACACATTGTGGCGGAGGCCCAGAAACACGGCGGCACCGCCGCTTTCATCGATATGGAGCATGCGCTTGACCCCGGTTACGCGGCCAAGTGCGGCGTGGATATCGACAACTTATTGGTGTCGCAACCCGATACGGGCGAACAGGCGCTCGAAATTACGGAAACGCTGGTCCGTTCGGGCGCGGTGGACGTGGTCGTCATTGACTCGGTCGCGGCTCTGGTTCCGCGCGCAGAGATCGAAGGCGACATGGGCGATCCGACCATGGGCGTTCACGCACGCTTGATGTCGCAGGCATTGCGCAAGCTGTCCGGCGCGATTAACCAGACCAAGACTACAGTGGTGTTCACGAATCAACTGCGCCAAAAGATCGGCGTGATGTTTGGCAATCCTGAGACCACCACGGGTGGTCAAGCGTTAAAGTTCTACGCCTCCATCCGCCTCGACGTGCGGCGCATTCAAGCCATCAAAGTCGGCGCAGAGATCATCGGCAACCGCACGCGTGTCAAGGTGGTCAAGAACAAAGTTGCGCCACCCTTCCGCACCGCCGAGTTCGACATCATGTATAACGAAGGCATCTCAAAGGCCGGTGACGTGCTCGATCTGGCCACGCAATTCGAGATCGTTCAGAAGCGCGGCGCCTTCTTCTCGTACGGTGAGGCGCGCCTCGGTCAGGGACGCGAGAATGCGAAGGAATACATTCGCCAAAATCCGGCCCTATTAACCGAGATAGAGCATGTAATTCGTCAAAAGGCATTGAGCGGCGAAGTCGCTTTGCCGCTCGACATGGGCGTGGACGGCGGCGAAGAGACTTCGGCACCTGAGGAATGAAATTCATTCCTTGATGAATTGAAACATTTCCCCGTCAATGGTCACCAACCGGATGCAGACTCTGCGTCCGGTTTTGATTTTAATCTCTTTGGCTATCTCTCCGCTTCGCAAGGGACGTTGAGCCTGCGCCGCACTCCTGAAAACTTCCCCATTCCAAGCTGGATCCACCTCCCAATAATCGATGGGAAGCCGTGTATCTATTTTCACTTCATCAGGCAGTATCCCTACCCTGATCTTTGAGGAGGAAGCATATGGAAGATCGAAGGAAACATCCCGTTCTAACGCAAATGATCGTGGTGAATAAGCGGCCAACCGCCGACGTGTCGTATGAACGGCTCGCAACGTAATATCCGACGCGATAAACTTTCGCCCCAACCGGGCGGCCACGGCTGGGGTGGTCCCTGAACCGCAGAAAAAATCCGCGATCAGATCACTTTTGTTGGAGGATGCCAGAATGATTCGTTGCAACAAGCCCTCAGGCTTTTGCGTCGGATAACCGGTCCGCTCCTTGTGCAAGCGCGCCACAACCGGAAAATACCACCAATCCTCCGGCACCTTGCCGCGTTCGAGATCGGGCATCTTGCCAAAGCCTGCTTTAGGCGATGCCTTGAAAGTCTGGATCGTGGAGGCTTGATAAGGCTCGCGCACAGCATCCGCATTGAACGTATACCTATCACCTTTCACATAAACCAGGATCGTATCGTGCTTGCGGTTGAACGCGCGTCGAATCGGAGACGGGCCGTGATACGTCCAGATGATTTCATTCAACAGGTGATCGTGTCCAAAGATTTCGTCAAGCAGGAGGCGAGCATACGAATCGACATGCCAATCGAGATGAAGATACAGGGTCCCATTCGGCGAGAGTAAACGATGCATCAAGTCCAGACGCTGATACAGGAAATCGAGGTACGTATCGAGGTTGGGCCAATGATCGTGATAACCTTCGGCCAGGGCCCATTCATCGGGCTTGCGCGAGTCCTCGCCGCGGCCGATGCGCGCCGAGTATTTGCGGTTGGTGAAGAATGGCGGATCGGCGTAGACCAGATCGACCCGGCACTCAAATTCCGCAAGGAGCGCCGCCATGATCGATAAATTGTCGCCAAGGATCAAACGGTTCTCCGGCGGCGTGTCCGGATATCCGCGTCCAGCTGGATAGATGACCGAATCCCTTACGAGGAAAGCCGGTTGAGGTTTCGGACGGTGTTTGGCGGGCCAGTTAAGGACAGGCATGTCAGAAATGAATATCTACCACTGTGCCATAGCCGATATCATCGATCTTATCGGATTGGGGGAGATAGGAGGACCAGTTCTTGGTCTGGGGGTTTGCCCAGAAAAAAAGCCATTTTGCATCCGCTGTGCGCATGTTGACACAACCGTGGCTCATGGGGGTTCCGAAGTTGTCATGCCAATATGTGCCGTGAAAGGCATACGCGTCACCCTGGAAAAACGAAGTCCACGGAACGCCGGGCAATTCGTAATCCTCCGGCCCCGAGGCGAGATTCCCGTTGCCCATGTGTTTCGATGGATATTTGTCCTCGATGTGGAACTCCCCTTGAGGGGTGGTCGTATGATTGCCGGTTGCAAGGCCTGAGGAGATGTTGGTCCGCAAAACAACCATCTCGTTTTCGTAGGCGGTCAAAGTTTGGGGAGGCGTCAGATTCACATCGATTCGCTTGTTTTCCGGAGGGACATTCGGTGATATGTAATTCAAGGTGTCAGGCAAAATAGGCCGCAAATGAGCGGCGGTAGCATAGGAATAATTTCCGGTCAGGTCATCGAAAATACGATACCAGGGCTGACTATCGGGTCCATCCACTATCTCTTCGATCCAATAGACGGATTCGTAATATAGTCGAAAGTTCAGCGATTGCCAGCCGAAAGCCTTGGAGAATCGCCACGGCTGTGTAAACGGAACGGTGACTTCAGCGAGCAGGCGCATGCCTTCGGGAATCGTGGTCATGGGCAGATTCAGCAGAGTCTTTACCGGCTGAAGCCGGGCGCGCCACATATACCCACCCCAGACGCGATACCAAATCGGATTCAACTTCAAATCCGGATCATCCGACGTGACTTCTTCATATACGTGAACAAGGTCATCCTTATACCACGTGCCAGTGATCGTCGATTTTTTTAGATCAAGAGACGGCGTGCTGTACACACTCACAGAGGTCGTGGCCACGCGCACGAGGTCGGCATCATCGAAATTGATAAACCCGGACGGGAAGATACTCGGTGCAAAACGGGTAAATGCCAGACTTCCCAAACTGAGTCCGCCCAGTTTGAGAACATCACGGCGGGAAAAAGATTTGGACATGGAAAAGATTGTACTCGAAAAATTATCAGATTAAAATTGGCTCTTGAAACATCTGGCCCTCCAGCGTTGGAGGGCCAGTTGCATTATTCACTTTTTTCCGCTTCAGGCTTGGACGGAAGCGGGGATCATTTCCTTCAACAGAATCTCAAGCGCCATCGTATGGGTGCAGCGCTGATGGGTGATGAAGAACTCGCAGTCGCATTGAAAAGCTCCGTCACTAAAAGTTACGCGATGGCTATTGTTGTCGCCGTGAAAGGTCAGGTCGAACTTGTTGAAGCGAAAACGATTGCGTTCCTCGGCATAGCGTTTGGCTTTTTCGATCTTTCCGATCATTCCTGAATCCATCTTTCAATCTCCTTTCGGATTGGAAATAAAAAACACGCGCAGGGACGCGTGTCTTCCAGATCAATGAACCAGCTGGTTGTCAGTGACAAATCGCATAGCGGGTTACTCTATGCGTCGAGTATAGCCAGATTCCAGGGACAAGTCAATTGCGATTCGAATTTTGTCATGGATTCGTATGGACATCGTAGGGCAGGCAATCAATCCGCCGTGGCTCCGGCCATCATTGGCTCATCCCCGTCGTAGCGCCAAATCCTCGGCCACTTTGCAATAATGAAACCCAGTCCAATGATGCAACCGATTCCGCCACTGATAATGGCAAACGGCGTACCAAATAATTGGGCCGCTGCGCCCGCCTCCAGCTCGCCGAGCTGCGGACCGCCCTGAAAGAAGATTTGATTCACGCTGGTCATTCGTCCGCGCATTTCATCCGGCGTTTGCAGCTGACGAATCGTGTTACGGATGATGGTGCTGACTCCGTCGGCCGCGCCAGTGACAGCCAAAGCGGTCCAGGCCACCGCAAAGGAAGCGGCCGCGCCGAAGACCACCGTTGCCAAGCCGAAGATGAACACCGCGCTCAAAAAGAGCGGTCCTTGTTTGCGCAATTGATGTACTTGTGAGATGATAACTGCCGCCGTCATGGCCCCCACCGACTGCGCCGCGGACAGCCAGCCGTAAGCCACCACATTGACATGCAAAACATCGTTGGCAACAAAAGGCATCAGCGTGTTGGCGGATGCGAAGAAGGTCGCAATGAAATCCAGGATCATGGATGAGAAAATGATCGGCTTGCTGATGATGAAACCGATGCCTTCTCGGATACTGCTCCAGCTGACCCCATTGATATGGGGCTGCATTTTCTGAGGGATATCGCCGATCAAGATCAATGCAACGATCACCGCCACGTAAGAAATGGCGTTGATGAGATACACCGAAGCTTGTCCGCTGGCGGCGATCACAAATCCGCTGACAGCAGGACCAATGACCGAGCCCGCGTCGGACGCAATTGAATTCAAACTGAACGCGTTCGCCAGATCTTCCGTGGGAACAAGATTCGGGATCAAGGCCGCGCGCGCTGGTCCGTCGAAGGCCACCACCACCGCCTGCAGGGCGGTCAGAAGATAAATATACCAAAGCGTGATGTACCCCCACAAGGTCAATAATCCCAGGATCAACGCCAGAACCGCCGCGCTGGATTGGGTGATGAAAATGATCGTCCGGCGATTGTACGAATCGGCGACCGCGCCGCTGATCAGGGAGAAGAAGATCACCGGCAGAATCCGCACCAGGCCAACGCCGCTGATCGCGATCGGCTGATCCGTCAATATGCGGATATGCCAGAAGATGGCCCAAATCTGCATCTGAGTCCCGGCCACCGAGATCAATTGACCGAGCCAAAGATAAAAGAAGCGACGATGTTTCAATGAGGGAGGAATATGCATTTGTCAAGAAACGCTAAAGTCAAGATTTAGGATTACGTGCCCCAATCGCGCAGGTATAAGAAGTCGTAACCAATCGTGCGATTGCTTAGCTTAGCAATCGGCGGCATCAATCTCTTGAACTGACTCCGGCGAACTTTTTCAACAACCTGACTCACAAATTCCCTTTTGAAGCCGGCGGCAATACAATCCTCAGCACCGTATCGCCTGTCCACCAAGAGATAAAGCAGCTGATCGACATCGTCATAGGTAAAGCCCAGTTCGTCTTCATCGGTCTGCCCCTGCCATAAATCCGCAGACGGTGCTTTATCAATCACCGATTGCGGGATGTCCATGGCGCGCGCAAGTTGCCGCACCTGCGTCTTATATAAATCGCCAATTGGATTGAGCGCGGAAGCCATATCACCCCACAGGGTGGTATATCCGAGGAGAATCTCGGTTTTATTGCTGGTTCCAATCACCAATCCCTTATAGGACTCAGACCGATCATACAGGACCATCATCCGCACCCGCGCCATGAGATTGCCCTTGCGTACATTCGATATCTGCGGATCGAGCTGGATCATCGGCTCGATCATTGGCGTGATCTCAATCGTTTCCATCGCGACTTTCAAGCGGGTCGCAGTCCTCTCAGCGTCTTCCAACGAATCGACCGACGATGTTTTGTATGGCAACCGCACCGCCAGAACATGATCCGGCCCCAAGGCTTCCGCGGCCAGCGCACAGGAGAGCGCCGAATCGATTCCGCCCGAAAGACCAACGACCGCCCGCGAGAAGCCGACGCGCGTCACCTCGCTTTTGATGAAGCCGGTCAGAATCTTGCGGGCAAGATCGGTGTGGATGCTGATATCCGTCTTCATTTCGACAAAATGCGGTTCAATTCTCGCTGAACAAGGTCTGCGCGCTCATCGCGCATCAATGGCAGACGCGCGCGCGTGCTTCGGATTCGATTCAAATCGAGGGTTGCCACGGTCAACGCCTCTTCGAAATACGGGCCGTGAGCCAGCTTTTCACCGCGCGGATCGAAGACGGTGGCTGCGCCCCAGAAGTTCAAGCCATCTTCGTATCCGACGCGGTTACTATGCGCCACAAAACTTGTAAACAGATTGGCATAGGATTGATTGACATTCTCGACCCACCAGGCCGATTCGAGTTTGTCATGCGCATTCAGGCCGCGCCCTGGAGATGCGGAACAGAACAACAAAATATCCGCCCCATCCAGCCACAAGAGATACGGCGGCGAGGCGTGCCAGAAATCCTCACAGATCAACATGCCCATTCGCCCAAAACGGCTATCGAAGGCGCGGATCGACTCCCCGCGCGCAAAGAAACGGCCCTCATCAAACAGGCCATAGGTGGGAAGGTAGATCTTATGATGAACGTGGAGCACCCGTCCGGCGGAGAGATAGGCAGAGGCAATGTAGAAGCGATGACGAGTATCTTCGTCCACAAAGCCAACCACAAGATCCAAATTTCGACTCGCTTCGAGGAGCGGCTTGAAGATTGGATCATCATCCAGCGGTTTGTGGGCCAGCGTCGAGGCTAAGTCCTGCAAAACGTATCCGGTCAGGGAAAGTTCAGGAAAAACAATTAAGTCCGCTTTCTGGGCCCTGGCTTGCTGGATGTAGTCCAGATGCTTCTCGAGGTTGGCTTGAACGTTTCCCAGTTTGGTTGCGATTTGAGCAAGAGCCAGGTTAAGTTGCATCCCATGAATCTTACCATTAATATCAAGCCCTAAAGGTTCTAACCCTCTCAACCATCACCGCCTAGACATTCTTCAGGCTCAGCACACCATTGAGTTTACTGCGCCGCGCAAAACTCCAAAAAAAAATATCTTCGGTGATGATAAAGCGCTCGGCCCCGCGCGCCTTTGGCGATCCGTATCGTCTGCTGAGGCGCGATCACAAAGAATTTTTTCGCCTGCTCCTGCTCAGTGACTACCCCGTGACGAACGATGCGGATCCGATCTCGCCCTCCGCCGCGCCGGCCTCGCCGAATCTCCGCCTACACGCCCGAACGCACTCCGCCGAAGAACCACCAGCACGCCCGCATCACCGTCAGTTCACGCTCCAACGCTTCCTCCAATACGATATGCTGTTCGATGCTCGAAAACGCCAACGAGATACCCCATTAGTCGGTTGAGGCGCTACCCGAATAATCCTCGAGCACTTCAACCACAAGGTGGTTGGAAATGCAGCCTCCATCCCGGTTGCATAACGCGAAACCTAGGCGAGTAGGCGCTCGACGGCAACCTGCTCGCTTGCTGCTGCTCGCTCAAGACCGTGCCGATCCCATGCCACCATCTTGCCCTTGGGTCCGATTTCTACCGTCGTCACCCGAAGGTTTTTGGTCAAAGTACTTCCTGACATCGCACGCCTGGGAGGGGCATGCTGCTTGCATTTTTTCCCACAGGCCCATCAAGGTCAGAATAGGATTTAAGACGCTGTGCCATGCATCAGCCGATACCCCTCAGCACAAAAACGCGTGCCAGTATGTATTGTGCTACTGGCTGGGTTGCCAGCCGCTCAGCGGTGTTAGCTGTATCTGCCTTGAGAGATCATAGGCAGTGGCGAGGTCGCTGTCATTGTATACAAGAACGCGCCCGATGACGAGCACCGAATTGTTCGGCGAGGATATTTGCTTCATGCCGCTTGGCACCCGGCCCTTCCATCCTCGCCCCGTGACGAGAAAGTCGCCCGCCCGTGTCCCCGTGGTGCGTTTGCCAACGTAGGCAAAATTGGCGTTTTTCGACGGATCGGTGAACTGCACGCTGTAGTAGCGATCATTCACGTCGGGTACGTGCAAGGCCAGCGGCCCCCTACTAAGGTCCAACCAGCCGACCGTAAGGAGCGTGTCGTGGTTCACGCCAGTCGTCATCAATTTTGAAGCAGAGGCGGGCGCGTGGAGGGGGTCTGCAAAAAGCGCTTGCGGCTCCGTGTAGAGCGTATTGATCGGGATCGGGCCGTCGCCCCCTCCCTTAGCAAGGATCGCTCTCTTGTACACAGACAGAAGCAGGCGCGGCCAAAAGTAGGTGAAAAGGAACCATGTCGCGACACAGACCCCACCGAATATAAGCAAATGCTGGTATTCCATATATTTCATTTCACTTCGACAACTGGCGGCACCGCATATTGCCCACGAAGAATGGCCTCGCCGGGTATGTACACGCGCAGCCAGAGTATGAAGTTGCCCGAAGGCGCGGGCAACCAGTTCGACTCATGCCCCGCCGGAGCAGCGTGCTGAATGTAAATATCGAAGGAACTGTCGGCGTTCGGCACGAGGCCGGAGCGGTCGCTCACGCTGTAGCGGTTGATCGGATTCGCCACAAAGTGATTTCTCGCATCCCCCATCGTCAGCGACCAGAATGCATAGTTCTGCGGAAGTCCTGCTGCCGGAAAGTGCATGATGTAGTTGTGGACTCCCGAGAGCGTACGGCCCGCGTCGCTCACGTTCGTCCACCAATACATCGCCTCTTGCGGCAGGTTCACCGGGCCGGGAAACAACTGGGCGTGTGCGGCGCGCAGGAGCATTCCGTTTCTGGGCTCGCCCAATCCGAACATGGTGATCCAGCCATTGACCTTGGCGGCCTTGACCCTTGCATAAATCTGGGCTGTGACAAACGCCAGCCCGTAGCCGATGAGGATGCCTTGTACTACGTCACTCCGCACAGTTCTGGCGTGGGCAAAGAAGCAGAAATAGATGATGAACGAGACACAGATCAGGCCGACGAGCGTCGCCAGATAAGTGGATGTTCTGCTCATAATGTTATTTTATCATTTTGAGTTCGGCGGCATGATTTGAATCTTTTGGCAAGCATGGGACAAGGACCTTACTAAAATTGTGCCAGCATGGAGCCCCTTCCCCGTGCTGCCGACGGTCGTAACGCACAGTATGCAGATTCTTGCGCGAATCGTTCTAATTGCCGAATGGAAGTTTCTAATGGCGGAGAGGGTGGGATTCGAACCCACGGCGGTCACAAGGGCCGCAACGGTTTTCGAGACCGTCCCATTCAACCACTCTGGCACCTCTCCATGAGCGCGGCAGGATTATATCTCAGATTTCCGCGCTCGAATGCAGTTGTGGATAATAGATTTCCCGCAAGCCCTGCGCTTCTAATTTCTCGGTTAAGGCGGTTGCAGGTTTCTGTTCGCCATGCACCAGAAAAACCTTCTTTACCTGTGATTTGACAGCCAGGGCATATTTGACGAGCAAATCCTGACCCGCGTGACCCGATAACCCGCCAATCGTTTCGACGCGCGCCTTAACCTGATACGGCTCGCCAAAAATCCGGACATGTTTTTCGCGATCTGCAAGGCGGCGGCCCAACGTATCGGGCGCGGTCCAGCCCACGATCAGGATCGTATTTTTGGGGTCGCTAATATTATTGCGCAAGTGATGCAAGACTCGTCCGGCCTCCGCCATGCCTGAAGCGGAGATAATGATCATTGGATCTTTGCGTTCGTTCAACGCCTTCGATTCATCCACCGAGTGAATGTACGTCAATTGCTTGAAGTCCAACGCCGGATGCTTTTCCTTTTGGATAAATTCGCGCGTTTCCGCATCAAGACATTCAGGATGCGCGCGAAAGATGTCAGAGGCGTGAACCGCGAGCGGACTATCGACATAGACCGGCACGGGCCTCACTCCATCGCTCATCATTTCGTTCAAGTAAAAAACCAATTCCTGAGTGCGCCCGACTGCAAAGGCAGGGATTATGATCTTTCCGCCGCGGCTGATCGTCTCCGACACCACATTGCGAAATTCTTCAAAGGCCAGGCGCGGATCGTCATGAGACTTATCGCCATACGTTGATTCCATCAGAAGATAATCCGCCGCCTCGGGCAAAACTGGATCGCGCAAAAGCGGCAGATCCATGCGACCGATGTCGCCGGAGAACCAAAAGCGGAACTTCCTTCCGTTTTCCTCGATATCCAAGGAAACGCCGGCCGAGCCAAGGATATGCCCTGCGTCCCAGAAGCGAACCGTCACGCCTGGCACGGGCTCGAACGGTTGATCGTAATCCATCGCCTTGAAGTGCTCAGCCACCTGAGCGGCATCAGCCATGGTGTAAAGCGGCTCAACAGGTTTGCCGCCGTGACGGGATTCTTTTTTGTTGACGAATTCTGCATCGGCTTCCTGGATATGACCGGAGTCACGCAACATCACATCGGCCAAGTCCGCTGTGGCATGCGTGGCATAAACCGGACCGGTATAACCGTTCTTAATCAAATGCGGCAGGTTGCCGCTGTGATCGATATGGGCGTGCGAAAGAATCACCGCGTCGACCTTGCGCGGGTCGTACGAGAAGTTCTGGTTGCGAAAATAAGTCTCTTCGCGGCGGCCCTGATATAACCCGCATTCGAGCAGAAGCGTCGTGCCGTTGATTTCCCATAAATGCTGGGAACCTGTCACCGTTTGAGCCGCCCCATGAAAACTGATTCGCATTCTAGCCTCCAAGCACCTTTGCAATCTGCACACCGAAATGTTCCAGCCTCCACGGCGAACACTTCATCACATGTTCGAGTTCCTCGGGACCGCCCTCCACCAACGCCAGCAACAGCGACCTCGGCAAGACGACGTCAGACTCCACATCCATCTCTGCCGCGACTTTCTTTCGCCAGTTCTTCAATTTATCCAAACGCTTGACATAGGCACTGCTCGGACGCTCGGGCGGCTGTCGTTTCACGAGTGCCATCTTTGTTCCGCGCGCAATCGCCTCGAGAATTTGCGAACCCCAATTTTGAATCTGCTTCGAGGTGAGTTCCACTTCCAGTTCGCTGATCGAGCTTGGCCTTGTCTTGGCCATCTCAACCAGACGGTCATCGTCGAGCACTTTGAACGGAGGACGATCAAGGCGCGCGGCGGTTTGCTCACGAAAGGCAAGGAGTTCATTCAGCACGGTCAGGTCGCGCAAGCTCAGGTCGCGGCGGTTGCTAAAGCGGGACCAATAAGGCGATTCCGGCTTGGCTTTAACGCCATTCGCGTGGCAGGCCATCCAGAAATCCTCCTGAGCCAGGGGCCAGAGTCCTTTTTCTTCAAGCTCGGCCTTCAGCAAGTCGCGCAGCGGTAGGAGAAAATGGGTATCGAGGCGGGCATACAGCATCAAGTCACGCGAGAGCGGACGCGCTCCCCAGTCCGCTTTCTGGAATCTCTTATTCACCTTGACGTTGAATTTCTCCTCCACCAAGCGGTCAAGGCCGGCCTGCTTGCGGCCGAGAATGCGACTGGCTTGCATCGTGTCGAAAAGGTTTGCAAAATCGAATCCATAGTCCCGCCGCAGGCAGATCAAATCATATTCAGCGGCATGGAACACCTTTTCGATCTTGGGATCGGCAAAGATGGGTCCGAGAAGATTCAAATCGTCCAACGCGAGCGGGTCAACCAGATAATCCATTTCGGCCGTAGAAAATTGTATAAGACATACCCGCTCCAGGTACGCATGTAAACTGTTCGATTCGGTGTCCACCGCGATGCGCACCTGGCGGCTCAATTCACCAACAAGTCGGCGGAGCTCGATCGACGATTGGACTAATTCAGGAGATGCAAGCGGATCAAAAACCATAGGCGTGATTATATCTCGCGTGTCTTTTCCATTACGATGGCGGCTTCCCCATCGTTGTAGTAAGACTGCCACCGATCCACGCGGGCATAGCCCTCCTGCTCGTAGAGCTTGATAGCCCCGTCATTGGAGGCCCGCACCGACAGGCGCACACGCGGAGTTTTGAGTTGCGCCTCGCAAGCGCGTAACAGCTCGCGCCCGATACCGCGGCGGCGAAATTCAGGGGCAACGCCAATCGTCGCGATCCATGAGAATCCTTCCGACGGGCGCGGATCTCCTGCAACAAATCCAATCATTTTTCCGTTCTCATCGACTGCCTTCAACCGGATCACATCTGGAAACGTCAATACCGCAATAAGGTCAAGAAAAGGCCAGGCATCCTTTTCAAAGCATGCATGCTCAAGACTGTGCAGTGCGCTGATGTCGAGGAGTGTGGCGGTCGAGATTTCCATGGAATAAAAAGCCTCGCGCAAGTCGCGAGGCTTTGATTGTATCACCTGACCGTCAATCGTTAGCTGTCCTTGTTCTTGATGAAGTTCTCGATCATGCTGGTGAACTCCATCGGGAAGATATATTTCGTGGACGCACCCTGACCCATGGATTTCAACGCCTCAAAATACTGCAGCGTCATCGTCTTCTGGTCGATGAGTTTGGCAGAGGCGAAAATCTTATCGAGAGCGACTGCAAAGCCTTCGGCGCGCAAGGCCTGAGCCTGTTTATCACCTTCGGCCTGCAGGACCGTGGCTTGCTTCTGGCCCTCGGCCTTCAAGATGGCCGCCTGCTTCTCACCTTCGGCCACATTGATGGCCGCTTCGCGCGTGCCACTGGATTCCGTCACCACCGCACGGCGGATACGTTCTGCGGTCATCTGGCGGTTCATGGCATCCTGAACATCCTTGGGCGGGATGATCTCGCGAATCTCAACGTTGGTCACCTTGACGCCCCACCGCTCCGTCACTTCATCGAGTTTGGTCCTCAAGGTGGTATTGATATTCTCGCGTTGCGAGAGTACATCATCCAGGGCAATGCCGCCGATCACCGAACGCAAAGTGGTGGTGGCCATGCCCGCCGCCGAGAGTTCAAAATTGCCTACAGCCACCACGCTCGCCGTTGGTTCGATGACTTTGAAGTACCAGAGGAAATCAATCGAAATGGGAGCGTTATCTTTCGTGATGGACACCTGATGCGGCACCTCGCGCACCTGTTCACGCAAATCCACCTTGACCGGCCGGTCAACGATCGGGATGAGCAACACCAGGCCAGGGCCTCGCGGCTGGCTCAACACGCGCCCGAGGCGGAAAACCACCAGGCGCTGATACTCCGGCACGATGCGAATGGCATTAACCAGGATGATGATGGCGATCACCACCACCGCGACAACTATGCACAAAACAGCTGTTCCAGTTGCATCCATATTTTTCTCCTTCTTTTAACTACTTTGTCAGCTATGATGAGTCTACGAGGATTATACGACAAAGATGTAAAGCGTTGCAGTGTATAATGATGGAGAATTTTCCCGCCTGCCATTCGTGACAGAGGGACACAGGAGGCATCATTGAACTTCAAAAAAATATGTATCCTAGGGCTTGGCTATATCGGCTTGCCGACCGCATCCACTTTCGCGGCGCACGGCGTCCAGGTTCTCGGCGTGGATGTGAACGAACGCATCATCGAAACCTTACGGCGCGGTGAAATCCATATTCACGAGCCGGGTCTGCGCGATACGGTCAGAGCCGCGTTGACATCGGGCCATTTCACTGTTTCGAATCAACCTGACGGGGCTGATGCTTTTGTGATCGCGGTGCCCACCCCATTCCATCAAAACAAGTTCGGGAAATTCAACGGCCAGGAATTCAAGCTGGCAGATATGCGCGCAGTGACGACCGCCGCCGAAGCGATTGTCCCATTTTTGCGAAAAGGCAACCTCGTGATTCTTGAGTCGACATCGCCGCCGCGCACCACGATTGACCTCGTCGCTCCAATCCTCGCTCGTTCGGGACTTCAACCGGGCCGTGATTTCCACTTGGCGTATTCCCCCGAACGCGTTTTGCCCGGACAGATCCTGCGCGAACTCATCGAGAACGCGCGCGTCATCGGCGGCATCACTCCCCAGTCTGCGAAAGCCGGCGCCGATCTATATTCCATCTTTGTCAAAGGCGAAATCATCCAGACCGATGCAACCACCGCAGAAATGGTCAAGCTGATGGAAAATACGTATCGCGATGTGAACATCGCCATCGCCAACGAATTTGCGCGCCTCGCCGACAGATTCGGTGTGGACGTGTGGGAGGCGATCGGGCTCGCCAATCGTCATCCGCGCGTCAAGATCTTGAATCCCGGCCCCGGTGTCGGAGGACATTGCATCAGCGTTGACCCGTGGTTTTTCGTCGAGTCCGCGCCCGAATCGACACCGTTGATCTATGCCTCGCGCAAAGTGAACGATGCGCAGCCGCAGTATGTAGTCGGCCTGGTCCAACGGGCGCTCGGCCCGCTAAAAGGCAGAAGAATTGCCGTGTTGGGACTGGCCTACAAGCCCGATGTGGACGATCTGCGCGAAAGTCCGGCGGTGGAGGTCGTGCATCTTCTTCAAAAAGAGGGTGCGCAGGTCAAGGCTTGGGAGCCGTTCAAGCCGGATGCAGCCATAGAGGGCGTCAACATGGCATCCAGCCTCGAGGCCGCACTGACAGATTCAGATGCGATTTTATTGCTCGTTCGTCACACGGAGTTCACCAGCTTGAAGCCCCAAGAGATCCTACCGAAAACAAAAGCCCGCTCAATCATTGATACAGTCAACGGCTGGAATGTTGGTGAATGGCAAAGTGCGGGGTTTTCGGTTTCGAGATTGGGTGTCGGAAAGTAAGTTCTGCAAATCATGAAAGTCCTCTCCGTCTTTGGTACGCGGCCTGAAGCCGTAAAGATGGCGCCGGTCGTCCGTGAACTGGCTCAAGCGTCAAATATCGAATCCCGGGTTTGTGTCACTGCCCAGCATCGGCAAATGCTCGACCAGGTGCTGGGGCTCTTCGACATCCATCCGGCCTACGATCTCGATCTGATGCGCGACGATCAATCATTGAGCGACCTCAGCGCCTCGATCTTCACGCATCTCGACCCCATCCTTACCGATTTCGATCCGGAGTGGGTCCTGGTGCAAGGCGATACCACAACCGTGGCAATTACCTCCCTGCTCGCGTATTATCGCCGCATCCGCCTTGGACATGTGGAAGCCGGGCTTCGCACGCACGACAAGTGGCAGCCCTTTCCCGAAGAGGTCAATCGCCGCGTAGCGGGTGTCATTGCCGATCTGCATTTCGCGCCAACCGAATGGGCCAGACAGAATCTGCTTCAAGAAGGCATACCAGAAAAAGCCATTGTAGTGACCGGCAACCCCGTGATTGATGCGTTGCAATTTGTGGCGAAACAGGCAGAGCCGGAGGAAATTACGAAGCTGATTCAGAGATTGGGTATCGGGGATCAGGATTCAGGTAAGAAGCTGATTTTGGTAACAGCCCATCGCAGGGAAAACTTTGGCCAGCCCTTGGAAGATATTTGCCATGCATTGGAAACGCTCGCCTCACGCGGCGATGTGGAAATTATCTACCCGGTCCATCTCAACCCAAATGTGCAGGAACCCGTGCACCGCATCTTGAAAAATGTGAACCACATTACGCTTCTTCCGCCGCTGGATTATCTCCCACTGGTTGGATTGATGAAGCATTCGACGATCATCCTCACCGATTCGGGCGGAATTCAGGAAGAGGCGCCGGCTTTCGGCATCCCGGTTCTGGTGCTGCGTGCCGTGACGGAGCGGCCGGAGGGGGTCCAGGCTGGTACGCTGAGGCTCGTTGGAACGGAGGCCCAGCGCATCGTCAAGGAAGCGGAGCGGCTTCTGGAGGATGAGACTGCCTACCGCGCCATGGCAAGAGCCGCAAATCCATTCGGAGATGGACATGCCGCGCACCATATCGTCAGAGCCTTGCTAAACTACAAAGTCTAGCCAGGGCTTTGCAATGCCCTCCGAGCCTGTTTATGGGTATAATGAGGTTGATGGTCTTATTGCGACGCGCAGCGACACTGGCGTTTGTCTCTTGCCTCCTGGCAGCCCTCTGGTTCTCTGCAAAAGCACAGGACCAGAATAATCAGTATTTTCCAGAAACCGGCCACAACGTACAAGGGGATTTCCTGCGGTTCTATAGCTCCATCCCCGACCCGACGACCATTTACGGCTATCCGATCACGGAGGAATTCACCCGAAAAGACGGCTTGCAGGTTCAATATTTTCAACGCGCCCGCTTCGAATATCATCCGGAGTTGCCCGCAGGTCAGCGGGTGACGCTTACTGATCTCGGCACACAGATGTACACGCCATCCACGCAATTGAATGTTTTCAATCCGTTTGCATGTCATCTTTATAGCCAAACGAATTTTGCCGTATGCTTCGCGTTCCTGGATTTCTATAACAAATACGGCGGAACAACTCAATTCGGTTACCCGATCTCCCCGTTTGAATATCACGATGGCCTCATCGTCCAATATTTTCAGAGAGCCCGCCTGGAATGGCAGCCCTCCAACCCGGAAGGCGAGCGCGTGGTTCTGACAAATCTTGGAAGTTTATACTTTGAGAAACTCAGCGAAGATCCGGCCCTGAAGGATCCTGATCAGCCCTTGAACGCCAGCATCCAGCCGGCAGTAACCTCGCTCCAACTGCGTGCCTTCGTATGGAAGGCAGTCACCGTAAAAACTGACCGGCAAACAATATTCATCATCGTCAATGATCAAAGCGGGCGGCCCCTCAATAATTCAGCTTGCAGGGTCACCGTTCACTGGCAACACGAATCAGCACAGGTAATCGGCGTGGCTACAAACAGCAGCGGTATTGCAATCATTCCATTTTCATTTGCAAATGAACCCTCGGGAAATTTAATACCCGTTGATATCAACTGTGCATATGAAAACTTGAATGGCAGCACGACCACCTCCTTCAGGGTTTGGTATTAGTCACTCCTGCCATAAATCCTTCAAATCAAATACGGGGCCATCTTTGCAGGCCAGCAATCGACCGCGCTGACCTTCGATGGCGCAGACGCTGCATTCGGCGAGCGCGCCGCAAGGCATGGGAGTACGGATTAAGATCTGGGCCCCATTCCTGGTGATGAGCGGATTGCACTTCCGGATTATTTTCCATAACCCGGGCAGCGCGTCGCGTGCCACATCCATGGCGATCCAGTCCGCCCACTGGCAAACGTCCGCCAGCACATTCAACGGCTGGACTTCAACCTGAAGAGGGAGATCGTCCGGCGGCGTGCCGCAAACCAGCGTGATGGCAGCCTCCTGATTCACAGCGCCATCCAGCAAAGCGGTTAAACGCGACGGGCATTCATCAAAAGCAATCAATGCAACGCGTCGCGCATCCTTCGGCAAAAGAAACCCCTTTCCAAGTGGACCGCGCAGATTAAGATGCGCGCCGACAGTCCAGGAGGTTGGCATGGGCGGCGCGGCCAGAAAGCCTTCGGCAAAACTCCTGGCCGAAAAAACGGGAGCCGCTAGCGGTGAGTCCGATTCGTCCCCATAAGCGAGCAGGTATTGTCCGGGAGACGGAATCAAAAGGGGCTCGCATTGAATCCGCCCGCTGGGTTTTCCGTCGAGCAAA
Organism: Anaerolineales bacterium; assembly: GCA_035516425.1. GTDB lineage: Bacteria > Chloroflexota > Anaerolineae > Anaerolineales > Villigracilaceae > Fen-1038. The sequence goes on along the minus strand of DATJAH010000060.1, from coordinate 23,093 downwards.
ACGAGTTCCGTGATGATTCCGCTGGCTGGCATGGCATCATCCTAACATGGCTTTGAAGGCGCGGCAAGCGGTTATAATATTTTGCATGAACCCCATCAAACCAAGCGGACGCGAGATTCGACTCACGAGTCTTTCAGCCTGTGCGGGTTGAGCTTCGAAGCTCAACGCGGAAACGCTGGCGCAGGTTCTGCGTCCCGTGCAGGATATATTCAAGCCGTCTGATTATCCTGAGCTGATAATCGGACTTGAAGGCCCAGACGACGCGGCGGTCTGGCGTCTGGATGATTCGCGCGCCCTCGTCATGACGACGGATTTCTTCACGCCAGTTGTCGATGAAGCTTATGATTATGGCGCGATCGCGGCGGCGAACAGCTTATCGGATATTTATGCGATGGGCGGAACTCCGTTTCTCGCGTTGAATGTGGCCGCGCTCCCACCGGACTTGCCAACCGCAATTTCGATGGACATATTGCGCGGCGGTGCGGAGAAAGCCCGCGAAGCAGGAGTGGTTATTGCTGGTGGACATACGGTCCAGGATAAAGAACCGAAGTACGGCCTGGTTGCCATCGGATTCGTTGATCCACAAAGAATGCTGAGCAAGGGTGGACTCAAGATCGGTGATGCCTTAGTGCTGACCAAGCCGCTTGGGTTCGGGGTCACCACGACAGCGTTAAAACGCGAACAAGCGGCTGATCAGGATGTCAAAGAAGTTGTGTCGTGGATGACGCGCTTGAATAAAACCGCCGGTCAATTGGCCCTGGAATTCGGATTGCGCGGCGGCACCGATGTCACCGGATTCAGCCTGCTCGGTCATGGCTGGGAAATGGCCAACGCTGCCAAGGTGGGGCTGGAAATCGAATTCAAGAGGGTCCCATTTGTCAGCTGCGCCCGCAAATATGCGGAAAAGGGAGCATTCGCCGGCGGTTTATTCGATAATCAATCGTACTTTTCAAAGCATGTGCAATTCGATGAAGCGCTGGATGAGAAGTCCCAGATGCTTCTGTACGATCCACAAACCAGCGGCGGATTATTGCTCGGTGTTCCGCAAGACAAAGTAGAGGCCTTCCTGAAACGCGCCAAGGAACTCGATCAGTCCGCCTGGCTCATCGGAAAAGTCAAAGAAGGCCGCGAGATACAGGTAAAATAGTTAGAAAGATTTATGTCAAATCTTGCCGTCGAAATTCTTGTTCTCCTGCTTCTTCTCTTGCTCAATAGTCTTTTCGTGGTTTCCGAAATGGCAGTTGTCTCGGCGCGCAAGGCGCGGCTTCAACAGCAGGCGAATGAAGGAAACAAGCGCGCCGCCACTGCTCTCAGTCTGGCGCAAAATCCAAACACGTTTCTTTCGACAGTCCAGATTGGAATAACACTGATCGGCATCTTGTTGGGAGCGATCAGCGGGCCGACGTTTTCCGCGCCGCTGGCAAGCCTATTCAAACAATGGCCGCTGCTGGGTCCTTACGCCGATTCGCTGGCGCTGGGCATCGTAGTCGTATTCATCACGGCCTTGTCATTGGTATTGGGTGAATTGGTTCCGAAACGCGTGGCACTACAGAACCCAGAAAGGATCGCGGCCTCCATTTCCGGCTCGATGATCTTGCTCTCCAAGTTGTTTTCGCCGCTGGTCTGGTTGTTCGAACGCCTCACCAATTTTTTCCTGCAAGTGTTGGGTACCAAGCCTACCAAGGAACCGCCTGTCACCGAAGAAGAAATCCAATTGTTGATCGACCAGGGCACAGAGGCGGGGGTATTCGAAGAGGCCGAGCAGGATATGGTGGAAGGTGTATTCAGCTTGAGCGATTCGCGCGTCTACTCGCTGATGACGCCGCGCACGGATGTAGTCTGGCTTGATATCGCGGATTCGTCCGAGGAAATCCGGCGCAAAATTGCGGAAAGCCCATTCTCGCGCTTCCCCGTTTGCCAGGACAGTCTCGATACGGTGTTGGGTTTCATCAAAGCACGCGACCTGCTTGCTCCTCCAAATCTGTCGAGCGACCAATTCAAGCTCAAGGAAAAACTGCGAGCAGCCATCTATGTACCCGAAACCATGCTGGCGTCACGTGCGCTGGAAGTGTTCAAGGGCAAGAACGCTGAGTTCATGTTCGTCGTGGACGAATTCGGAAGCCTGCAGGGTCTCCTGACCCTCAACGACATCATCGAGGAAATTGTCGGCGACATCGAAGTTGAGCCGCAAGCCACGCAGCGTCAGGACGGCTCATGGCTGTTGGACGGCATGTTGGAAGTGGATAATTTCAAGGAGATTTTCAAAGTAAACGCTTTGCCTCACGAGGATGAATACGAAACGTTGAGCGGATTCGTGATGATGTCGTTGGGGCGTGTGCCGCAGGCGGCGGATCATTTCGAATGGAATGGCTTACGCTTTGAAGTGATGGACATGGACGGCCGGCGCGTGGACAAAGTGCTGGTCACGACCCTGCCTGCGCGAACCAGCACTCAGACAGCCCCAGCACAAAAAGTGAAATGATCGAGCCGATCTTGATCTCGCGTCGCTCACCTGTGTACGGACGCGGCGGAATGGTAGCGGCGTCACAGCCAATGGCTGTCGCAGCGGGGATCGAGATTCTTTCCAAAGGCGGCAATGCCGCAGACGCGGCGGTCGCAGTTGCCGCAGCTCTTAATGTGACGGAACCAACATCCACAGGAATCGGCGGTGACATGTTTGCATTGTTCTTCGATGCGAAGACCATGCAAGTCAGCGCGCTCAATGGATCGGGGCGGGCGCCGATGCTGCTCACGCTGGAAAGGTTGAAAAAAGAAGGACTCGCGGAACTTCCTCCCTATCATCCATATACCATTACCGTACCCGGCGCGTGCGCGGGATGGTTTGATTTGATCGAAAAACATGGAACCCGATCCATGCAGGAAGTTCTGGTGCCGGCGATTCGGCTCGCCGAAGAGGGCTTTCCGGTTGCACCGCTCACCTCCTATTTCTGGCAGCGCGGCGCGGAACGGCAGCTCAGGTCGGCGCGCAACGGAATGGAATTGACCATTGCTGGACGCGGTCCGCAGGCAGGTGAGGTTTTCAAGAATCCGGGGCTGGCGCGCACCTTCAAAAGGGTCGCGGAGGGAGGCAAACAAGCCTTTTATCAGGGCGAGATTGCAGAAGCGATTGCGAAAGTAGTTCAAGAATCCGGTGGTTGCATCAGCACCCATGATCTTGCGGCACATACGTCCACCTGGGAAGAGCCAATCAGCATCACCTATCGTGGTTATCGCGTTTATGAGTGTCCGCCTAACGGACAAGGCGTTACGGCATTGATCGCGCTGAACCTACTGGAGGGCTTTGACCTCGCAAGTTTGGGTCCGATTTCGGCGGATCGATTGCACCTCGAAATCGAAGCCATGCGATTAGCCTTCGCAGATGCGCGCTGGTATGTATCCGATCCAAAATACTCGAACATGCCGATGGATCAATTGATTTCAAAAGAATACGCCGTGGAACGCCGCAAGCTGATGGACGCGCGTCGCGCGACGCTCGACCAAAAACGCGGCACACCGGTAACCACATCCGATACGGTTTATTTCAGCGTGGCGGATCAATTCGGCAACGCTTGTTCGTTCATCAACAGCAACTATATGGGATTCGGAACGGGCATCGTGCCCAAAGGCTGGGGGTTCACGCTCCAAAACCGCGGCCACAACTTCGACCTCGATCCGGATCATCCCAACGCACTGAAGCCGGGCAAAAGGCCGTATCACACCATCATTCCGGCCATGGCAACTCGCGAACCGGATGGGTCGTTGTTCGCATCGTTTGGCGTGATGGGCGGATTCATGCAGCCGCAGGGACATGTGCAGGTCTTCTCGGCCCTGGTGGATAGCGGCCTCGACCCGCAGGCTGCCCTGGACCTGCCGCGCTTCTGCATCGAAGACGGGACGGCAGGCGGCTCGGTCGCGATCGAGGAAGGGATTACGGGTGCCACCATGGCCGATCTCATCGAACGCGGGCATCGGGTCCAAAGGGTATCCGGCTGGGAACGCGCCTTATTCGGTCGCGGACAAATCATCCTGCGCACACCGGAAAGCGGTGTCCTGGTCGGCGGAAGCGACCCGCGTGCCGATGGCTATGCGGCAAGTCTGATTTAGTTATCGTGATAGGCAAGGAGGTAAAGATTATGTCGGCTTATGTGATCGTGGACATTGAAGTGATCGACCCGGAAGGCTACAAACAATACGTCAAGCTTGCGCCGGCAGCAGTGACCTTGTATGGAGGCCGTTATCTGGCGCGGGGCGGACTGAATGAAACACTGGAAGGCGATTGGCATGCCAAGCGGCTGGTCATTTTGGTGTTCGAGAATGCGGATCGGGCCAGGGCCTGGTTGAATTCGCCCGAGTATGCACCTGCGCGCAAACTGCGCCATCAATACGCAAGAAGCAACATGGTGCTCGTCGAAGGGACATAGCCTGGAACTAGGTGGACAGTCGTAAAAAACGCCTCCTCGCTCGCATGGTATAATGTCCGCCCGTATGAGCCCAGAGTCTTCACCTCAGAAAACACAAGTCTGCCCCACCTGCGGCACGCGCCTTTCTGAGAGCGCGACGCGCTGTCCAGTTTGCGGCACAGACCTGAGCGGCAAAGCCAGATCTAGTACACCCAAAAGGTCCGTACCGTCCATCGAGGCTGCGCGTATGCCGGAGGTCACACTCAGCCTGCCCATCGCGCTCGGCATGTTGGTATTGTTCCTGGCGGTTGGGGCAGTCGTCGTATACGTGGGATTGAATGCCACGAAACGGATTGTGAATCCCACGCCCGTCCCGACCGAGACGGAGACACCAACCGATTCGCCAACACCGACCGACACATCCCTGCCAACGGCGCAGCCCACTTCAACGGTCCAGCCGCCATTTACATATACGGTCGCCGGGAGCGACACATGCAGCGGAATCGCGTATCAATTTGGAGTATCCGTCAACAGCATCATCATTCTGAATAACCTTGCGGCTACCTGCCCGCTTTCCGTGGGACAAAAACTCAAGATTCCGTATCCAACCGCGACCCAGCCGCCGCTTCCGACCGACACGCCACAAGCGGCCGACGCCACCAAAGCGGCCTGTGATCATGTGGTAGTAACGGTTCAACAGAACGATACCCTCTCGAGCATCGCCTTGAATTATGCGGTGCCCATCCAAGCTATCAAAGACTTCAACGGCCTGTCTACGGATAATGTTTTTCTGGGCCAATCGCTCACCATCCCCCTGTGTATGCGCGCCGCCACACCTGGCCCCACTCCCACGCCGACCATCCCGCCGCCCTACCCGGCTCCGAATCTGCTCCTTCCGGCAGATGGTCAGGCTTTCACTCTCGCCGACGATGTGGTCACATTGCAATGGGCTTCCATCGGCACACTGCGACCGAACGAGGAATATCAAGTCACGATCGAAGATGTCACGGTTGATGAAGGCCGCCGCATCGTGGATTATGTGACGGATACCAAGTATATCGTCCCAACCTCATTCCGCCCCAACGACAATATCGCCCATGTGATGCGTTGGTGGGTCGTTCCCGTGCGGAACGATGGGACAGATAGCTCAGGCCAGCCGATTTGGGATCCGGCGGGCGCACAAAGCGACCAGCGCGTCTTTACCTGGGTCGGCGCGGCGATTCCGGCAACGCCAACGCCATAACCATTTTGCACCGCAGAACCATCTTGGGTCTTCCGTGATCAACCAACATCAACGAAAAAGACTTCCGAAACCATCCCTCGGAAGTCTTTTCTTTCCCTTATAATCAATCCATGTCCACCGGTGACTTTCATATCGGCGACCGCGTGAAGATTTTTCTGGATTCCAAATATTGGAAAAGCGAGGGATGGTTTGAGGGCACGATCCTGCGCATTGACCCGTATTCGGAGCATCGCAATTTCTACTGGGTGGAACTGGACGTGGAGGCTCAGCCACTGCACGGCGGACAAATCGGAATGATCTCCGTACTCAATCCAAAAAACATTGTGAGCTTGTAAATGAATTCTTCCCTGGACCATCGCAAGTCAATCCTTTTCATCGTCATCGCCGCCTCGCTCTGGAGTACGAGCGGGGTGATGATCAAGATCCTGAGCTGGCAGCCGGTCGCGATTCTGGCCGGACGAAGCATATTCTCAAGCCTTGTATTTCTGATCTACCTGCGCCGGATTCCCACCCAATGGACCCGCTGGAAACTGCTGGCGTCCGCTGCCTACATCCTGACACAGTTCCTGTTCATCTGGTCAACAAAATTAACCACCGCCGCCAATGCGATCTTCCTCCAATATACCGCACCGGTATATGTCATCCTGCTGGCATTATGGTTCTTGCACGAAAGGCCCTCGCGCGTGGACTGGAGTTCGATGCTCATCATCTTCGTGGGCATGATCCTTTTCTTCGGCGACAAGCTCACCACCAGCGGCTTCGACGGAAATTTATTGGCCGTCTTAAGCGGGGTCACATCCGCATTGATGACTGTATCCCTGCGCGCCCAAAAGGATGGCGCGCCAGCAGAGAGCATTCTCGCCGCAAATCTTTTTACAGCCATCATTGGAATACCCTTCATCCTTAAAGAATCATGGACCGTCACGAACTGGCTCATACTGCTCTATCTGGGGACGGTTCAAATCGGTCTTTCGTTCATCCTGTTTACCCGCGCCATCAAAGATGTTCCCGCGCTCGAAGCGAATCTGATCAGCACACTTGAACCGGTGCTGAATCCGGTCTGGGTGTTCTTGTTTCTCGGTGAAGAGCCGGGGCGATTTGCCTTGATCGGCGGTATCATCGTTCTGGCAGGCGTTGCGCTCAACGCCTTGAGCGGAGCGCGCACTCCGGAGATAACTCCGAGCACTTCATGACTCAATCGCCGCTTTCCGAATTGTTGGATACGGCCCTTGCCTCGCGCGCGGCCCTGTGCGGGGCTTCTCACGCCTCTGCCTTTCGACTCTTCAACGGATTCAGCGAAGGCAATCCGAACCTGGTCGTTGACCTTTACGCCCGAACGATCCTTTTTCATAATTACGCCGATAGGCCTGAGCGGGGTCTGTCACTGGTACAAGAAGCGCAGCAGTTTTATCGTGGCCGCTGGCCATGGCTCAGGGCTGGACTCGTCAAGACGCGGAACGCAAAGACCATCGAAGAAAAACGCGGCCAGATTCTTTTCGGCACGGAGCTGGATCCGAAGATAGAGGAGTACAACGTTTGGTATGCGATCGACCTGGCCCTGAATCAAGACGCCAGCTTTTATCTCGACACGCGCAATCTGCGGAAATGGATTCTCGAAAACGTAAGGGGCAAAACCATCTTGAACGCGTTCGCATATACCGGCAGTTTGGGAGTCGCGGCCACCGCGGGTGGAGCCAGCCGCGTGGTCCAGCTTGACCGCAACCGCAAGTTCTTGAACGTCGCGAAAGCCTCCAACTCGCTGAACGGCTTCACCATCGACAAACGGGATTTCAGCGTGGCAGATTTCTTCACAGGGGTGGGACGGTTCAAACGAAGCGGCGGATACTTCGATTGCGTTTTCATTGATCCGCCGTTCTTCTCGACCTCGTCCAGAGGCACGATCAATCAAATCAACGAAAGCGCGCGACTGATCAATAAAGCCCGCCCGCTGATCAATGACGGCGGCCTATTGATTGCCATCAACAACGCGTTGTATGTCAGCGGCAGAGAATACATGCAGACGCTCGAGGCACTATGCGAGGATGGTTACTTGAGAATCAAGCATCTGATTCCCGTACCCGAGGATTTCACAGGGTATCCCGAAACGCGCTCCGGAAGACCGATAACCGATCCCGCGCCATTCAATCATTCGACAAAGATCGCCGTGCTGGAAGTGAAACGCAAGGCAGGTCAAAAAATGGCCGGGGATTAATCAGCCTGGCCTCCCACCGAAGGGTGATTGACTCGCGGCTTCAAACTGTTTATCCTACACAAAGCAGAGTCGGGTGGATTCTGCCAAATTATAGGAGAAATGCCATGAAAACTTTAAAGGTGTTCCGACCGCTCGTTGCTGGCCTGATCGTTCTGACGCTGGCACAGCTTGCCTGCCTTGCCGGCGCACAGCTGTCTGGCGGCAACACTTCACAAAACAACACACCACCGCCAGCACCCACAAGGACGTCGAGCGGGCCATCGACAACTCCATCAGCGTCCGCCACGAAGTCAGAACGCGGCACGCCTGCCGAAGCCCAAGCCATGCTGCAGTTGGCAGTTCAACACTACCAGTCGGTTGGACGGGCACAGGCGCTGGCAGATTTCACCGCCGGAAAGCCTCCCTTCAAAGATCGCGACCTCTACGTTGCCTGCATCGACTCGCATCTTGTCCAGAGCGCGAACGGTGGTTTTCCTAATTTGGTCGGCTCATCGGTCCAGCCGCTGAGCATGGCCGCATGGGATGCCGCTTCTACCAGCAGCGTCAGTTCGATCAACTACTCATACCTCAACCCTGTCACGGGAGCCACTGAGCCCAAGACCCTCTATTACGAAAAAGTCGGGACGGATGTCTGCGGCGTGGGTGCATACGATCCTTAGGTCAAAACAACAGGTACGCGCAAACTTGGAACAGAATGATCAATCGTTGCGTTTGTCGCCCAGAAAGAAAAGCGCGACCGTGCCGGGTCCGGTATGTGAACCGATCACGGTTCCAATGCTATTGATCATGACTCTGCCATTTAGTTGAGGGAATTTCTCCTCGACCAGATCGGCAAGGATGCGGGCATCTTCATAACAGGCAGAATTGCACATAAAACACTTGCCCGCATAAGCCACGCCGTTTTGAGCGTGCTCTACCATCTTTTGGAGGATAGCGGAGATGACATGTTTCTTGCCGCGAATTTTCTCGCGCGGCATAAGTTTTCCCTCGCAATTCATGTTCATCAACGGACAGATATTCAGCAAGGTCCCCATCGTTGCAGAGGCAGCCGAGATTCTACCGCCGCGCTTGTAATGGGTCAGGTCAGTCGAGAAAAACCAATGATGGATGTTGAGTTTGTGTTCTTCCACCCATGCCTGCACCTCTTCGCTTGATTTCCCGGCATCGCGCAAATCGGCAGCCATGTCGACCAGCAGCCCATAACCGGAGGATGCTCCCAGCGAATCAAGGATCGCTATTTTTCGATGCGGATATTTCTGCGAAAGTTGCTCGCGCGCCATCACGGCGGAATTATAGGTTCCCGACAGGCCGGAGGAAAGAGAAATGTGCAATATGTCTTTCCCCGCCGCCAAGGATGGTTCAAAGAAGGCAATGAACTCTGCCATGTTGACTTGGGATGTGGTCGGCAGCGCGCCAGCCGCGATACGCCGATAGAATTCATCGAAAGGCATGCTCTGCCCCAGATCATCCGGATATTCTTTCCCATCCATGTTGAAATGAAAACAAAGAAACGGGATGTTCCTTTTTTGGAGGTATTCAAGAGGCATATCCGCCGTGGAACAGCAACTGAGAACATACTCTGACATTTTCAGATTCTCCTTTAGGGATCACAACTCAACCGTCACAAACAAAGACCCCCGAGCATTCCTCGGAGGTCTCTCATCTATAATCTTTATTCTCCGGTCGGCACCCAGATATTTTTGACCTGCGTCGCTTCGTGCAAGAACTCGTGACCTTCGCCCTGCTCGCGGTTCATCCAATCGCGCGGCAGGCCGTAACCGACCCAGGTTCGTTTCATATTGGCGGCGGATTCGTTTTCCACGTGATAACTGCCCTCCGCCGAGCCGAAGTACCAGACCGCATCGACATCTTCGTGCTGGACGAGAGTCTTCATCAGATGATCACGATCACCCGTGACAATGTTGACCACGCCGCCCGGCACATCGGATGTATCCAACACTTGATAAAAGTCCGTGGCGCTCAGCGGATATTTTTGAGCCGGGATCATCACGACGGTATTGCCCCGCGCAATGGCGGGAGCCATCAACGAGACAAAGCCAAGCAACGGATATTCGTCAGGACAAGCGATGCCGATCACGCCGACCGGTTCATGGACTGCAACGGTCACGCCGCGCAGAGTTGTTTCCTGAACAGTGCCGCCATATTTATCTGCCCATGCGGCGTACGTGAATAGCCTTTCAACCGCCGCATCTACTTCCGCTTGAGCGGACTCGTGCGCGCGCCCCGTCATTTCCACGATTCGCTTCATAAATTCTTCATTGCGGGCATCAAGGTTCTCGGCGATGAAATACAGAATCTGCGAACGGTTATATCCGTGTCGCATCGCCCAGCCGGGTTTGGCCAGGTGCGCGGCATGTGCGGCTTCGACCGCCTCCCGAATATCTTTGCGGTTGCCATCGCCGACCTGGCCGATTTCTTCTCCATCAGCTCCCAGCACTGCAATAGTGTACGCACCATCTGGGCGAACCTGCTTGCCGCCGACGTACATCTTCGGCGTGCGATCAATTCGAGGCAGGTCACGCCCATTGGCTCGCGCGGTCCCCGGCATGGAGGGGCGCGCCGGAATATGCTCGCCCCACGTCTTCGTTTCGTCGAGCCTCAGACCGGGTCGCGGACGATCCATCCAGCGCGGTCGTACATACTCAAACAATCCTTCTTTGCCGCCTTCGCGACCGAACCCCGATTCGCGATAGCCGCCAAATCCCGATGCTCCATCAAAAAGATTCGTGCAGTTGACCCACACCGACCCGGCTTTGATCTTGCTGGCCACATCCAGGGCGAGATTGATATTATCGCTCCAGACGCTTGCAGCGAGTCCATAGCGCGTGTTGTTCGCGAGTTCAATCGCCTCGGTGGGAGTTCGGAATGTTAAAGAAACCAAAACGGGTCCGAAGATTTCTTCCTGCACCGTGGAGGCCGCCGGATCCAGTCCGGTGAGAAGCGTCGGCTTATAAAAGAGCCCTTTTGATGGCAATTGAATATTCGGCTGATAACACTCCGCGCCTTCGCTGACGCCGGTCTTCACCCAATGATCGATCGTATCCCATTGAGTCTGGTCCACGATCGCACCCATGTCAATCGCCTTGTCGAGCGGCTCACCGACGCGCATATGTTCCATGCGTGCCTTCAACTTGCGGACGAATATGCCGGCGACATTTTCCTGAACCAACAAACGTGATCCCGCGCAGCACACTTGACCTTGATTGAACCAGATCGCATCGACCACGCCCTCGACGGCTCCATCCAGATCAGCATCTTCAAAGACGACAAATGGACTCTTGCCTCCGAGTTCGAGCGACAACTTTTTCCCCGAGCCCGCAGTCTGCCGGCGCAACGTGCGGCCGACATCCGTCGAACCTGTGAAGGCGATCTTGTCCACATCGGGATGCGTGACAATCATCGAACCGGCACTGCTGGAACCCGTGATGATGTTAATGACACCCGCGGGCAATCCCGCCTCGGCAACGATTTCCGCAAACAACAATGCGCTGAGTCGAGTATATGACGCGGGTTTCAACACCACGGTATTGCCCATCGCGATCGCGGGCGCAATCTTCCATGCCAGCATCAGCAAAGGAAAGTTCCACGGGATGATTTGTCCCACCACACCGACCGGTTGATAATCGCTCAACTCGGTTTCCATCAGTTGCGCCCAGCCCGCGTAATAATAAAAGTGACGCGCGAGCAATGGGACATCAATATCGCGCGACTCGCGAATCGGTTTGCCGTTGTCCATCGACTCAAGCACGGCCAGCAGACGATGATGCTTTTGAATGTTGCGCGCAATCGCATACATGTAACGCGCGCGGATTACACCGGGAGTCCTGCTCCATGATTCGAACGCAGTCCGCGCCGCGGCAACAGCCGCGTCTACTTCTTTTTGTCCGGCTTGAACTGTTTCAGCAAGCAACTCGCCATTCGACGGATCGTGAGATGCAAGATACTTCGCGCCCTTCGGCGTCACCCATTCGTTGTTGATGAACAATCCGAATTTGCGATTATGTTCGTCCAGCCACGCGTTCACCGCGGACGGAGATTCGGGCGCAGGTCCGTATTCCATGGTTTTGAAGATTTCAAGTAAGGTACTCATGTTATTTCCAATCTCCGGCACAAGTTAACCAACTTTTGTGTTCTTTTGTCTTAAATACATTGAGGACAACGGATTTACATTCAACTGCTGTTTTTCAAGAAAGTCATTTAGAAAGCTAAGAAATTCCTGTTTTCTATTCCCTACAAAAACTAAGGAAATAGCCAAATGTCTGTCATCGCCAACAAATGCAAAAGTGGCACCATTAGTTTCCACGGATCGAACCTCACCCCAATACATCCTATATTCGCCGTGCGGTGGAGAAGATAAAGTTATCGAATCTTGGTTAATCTCAATAGTTGATTGAGACGCAATAAATGTATACACGCTGAGCAAAGCGAATACGAGAAAAATAGATGATGTAAATACATCATGATCAGATAACAAAGAAAGGATTGCAAAAGCTCCGAAAAGGATAATACTAAAAATAAAAATAATCCTAGTTACCCAATGAACAGTCATTTTTATCGGTAGGGTAAATTCACTTTGTTCAATCATCGGTTTTATCCCATCGGCATATGATGCTTTGCGGCGTAATGACCGGTGACGAAATGATACAACTGCCGTTCGAGGTCGGTCAGTAAACTGCTGGCGCCGATGCGGAACCGATTCGGCATCAACCATTCGTCGCCGAGTTCCTCTTTCATCAATTCCTGCCATGCCATCGCTTGCTTCGCCGTGCTGATGCCGCCCGCAGGTTTGAATCCAACTTTATGCCCTGTGCGTTCCAAATACTCGCGGATGGCACGCACCATTACGAGACTCACTTCCAGCGTGGCGTTGATCGATTCTTTGCCGGTCGAAGTCTTGATAAAGTCGGAGCCGGCCATCATCGCCACCAAACTGGCTTGATAGACTTGCTTCAATGTCCCGAGCTCGCCCGTCGCTAAGATCGTTTTCATGTGCGCTGAGTCGCCGCAGGTTCTACGGAATTGTTTCAATTCATCATAGAGAGATTTCCAATCACCGGTCAAGACGTGGTCGCGCGAGATAACCACATCCACTTCACGCGCCCCAGATTCGATGGCTTGCTCAATCTCCTGAACGCGCTGCGGCAGAGGGGTTTGTCCGGCTGGAAAACCTGTCGCAACGGAAGCCACCGGGATTCCAGAGCCTTGAAGCGCCTCCACGGCGTCCGCGACTCGCTTGGGGTAAACACACACCGCGCCGACCGTGATTCTTTCCTCGCCCACGCCCAGCCCTTCCAGCATATCGGGGCGAATGGGTTGCTTGGCCTTGGCGCACAGCCGATGAATGCGCCCGGGCGTGTCGTCGCCGGAAAGAGTCGTCAGGTCAATACAGGTGACGGCGCGCAGCAACCAGGCGGCTTGCCAATCCTTTTTAACGGTCCGCCGCTTCGGTAACGCCTCGACACGGCGTTCCACTGCGCTCCGGTTGACATGTGCGCCCATCACCCAGTCGAGGTCGAGTTCCATGCCGGGATTACGAGCTGAGTGGGCTGTTTCTAAGGTCTTTTGCAGGTTCAGAGTGGCCATTTTTCTCTCCGCCTTCATTATACAACTTGATTGAAATCTGATTGGGATATAATCATCAAAAGGAATGGATCAAATCCGTACGAGCCGCGACGACAAGACGATGTGGGGATTGATCTTGCTGGCAATCATTGTGAGCGCATTGTTCCGGTTCCTGCATACTCTCACGGGTAACGATGAAATTGACGGCCTTTTCGGTGTGCTGCTTGGCTTGTATATCTGTTCGAAGCCGGCAACCCACATCGTGGACATGCTGATCTTCGGGCGTGACATCCGGCATTGGATTTCGATGGTGCAGTCGGGCCTTGGATGGGTGATGCTGAATCTTCTGGTCACATTCTGTGGATTGAGTCTCGTCGTCACAGGGACGATGCGCTTCTTTCGCAGCGGCTGAGCGATTCCATTCGTGTATAATAGATTTAAGCCACAGCCACAGGAGTGCGGATATGCTGAATAAGACCATTTCGGAACTTGAGGAAAGAGTCAAGAAAGCGGATTCCCTCAAGGGCAAAGACAGGACCGCTTTATTGAAATTGATCGGCGAATTGAAGGTCGAAATCACGAATCTTTCCAAGACCCATGAGGAGGAAGCCAACAGCATTGCGGGCTTCGCTCAAGTTGCCGCGCACGAAGCCATGCGGCAGGAGCGAAACGCAGGATTATTCAAGATCGCACAGGAGGGCCTGGAGAAATCCGTGGAGGATTTCGAGCTGACTCATCCGACGCTGGTGAACGTGATCCGTGAGATCAGCGACGTTTTATCGAACCTGGGAATATAATGCGACAACTTTACAGGTAAAAGAGGAATCAAAATGGAACGATACATGATCGAATCGCCTCATAGCGCGGAAGATTGCGACAAAATCATCCGCGAGATCCATGCGGCCGGTTATTTGCATCATTTCGAATGGGGCTGCCATGATGGCGTGCATTGCGGCTGGGCCCTTGTCGAAACGGAAAGCAGGGAACACGCCAGGCAAATGGTCCCCTGGGAGGTGCGGGAAAAAGCACGCATCGTCAAGGTGGAAAATTTCGAGAAGCGCGATAAAATCCCGCCGCATAAGAAGCCATAGCGCATTCAAAAAAAGCGGCGCATTGACTGCGCCGCTTTTAGTTCACAAGCTGCCTGCACTAAACCGCTTTTGCGACCGCTTCTTCAAGCATCTTCGTGGTCAATGACTTCGGACGTTCAATCGGCCAGCCCAGCGCGCGCGCCCACACATAGTTGGCGGTGACGCCGAGAGCGCGTCCAACACCGAATAGCACGGTATAGAAATCAAATTCGCGCACGCCATAATAATATTGCAACGTGCCGCTAATGGCGTCTACGTTGGGTGCAGGATTCTTTGCTTTGCCCTGCTCTTTCAAAACTTGCGGGATTACATCGAAGACCAAATCCGCGAGGCGAACCAATTCATCGTCCGGGAAGCGCTTCTTGGCAAATTCCATCTGCGCCATGTAGCGCGGATCAGGCACGCGCAGAACGGCATGGCCATAGCCAGGTATCACATGACCGCCATTGAGAGTGTCCCATGCAAATTTATACAATTGATCGCGCGTCGGAACGCCGCCGAATTGGTTCTTGACTTCAATCAGCCAGGCGAGGCATTCCTGATTGGCAAGTCCATGCAATGGACCGGCCAAGCCGTTCAACGCGGCAGAGAAGGAAAGATACGGATCGGATAGGGCCGAGCCGACCAGATGCATGGTATGAGCCGAAACGTTCCCCGATTCGTGATCGCTGTGTAATATGAAATACAAACGCGCCAGGTCGGCGTAACCCTTCTTATCAGCAACGCCCATCATCTTGGAAAAGTTCTGACCGTAATCCCATTTCGGATTGTATTTCGGCCTCCTCGTTTCGCCGAAATATTTCATCCGATAAATATAGGCGGCGATGACGGGCAGCTTCGCAGTCAACTCGATGCTGTCTTCCAATGCGGCATCCCAATACTCATCCTTCTTCATCGAATGATATTTCTTTGCAAATAGGGAATTGTTCTGCAAAGCCAACACCGCCTGAGAGAACAGCGTCATAGGATGCGTCTCTTTCGGCATGGTCTTGATCATCTTGTAAACATAATCCGGTACCACCGCCCGCTTGCCCCATTCCGCTTCGACCTCCCAGGCCTCCTCCTTGGTCGGGACCTCACCGACCATCAGCAGGTAATACAGCCCACCGACCAGCGGCATCTTTCCGCCGCGCGCTCTGGGAAGCTTCTTGAGCACTTCGGGGATGGACATGCCGCGAAAACGGATGCCCTCCGCCGGGTCCACGAATGAGACGTCAGTCAGCAACGACTTGATGTCGCGCATCCCGCCGACGATCTGTCCGGCCGTGACGTGATCGACAACCACATCCGCATGTTCCTTGGCAAGCACTTTCATGCGCTCGCGCCATGCAGGAAGTTGAGCAGAGATTTTATCGTGCAGAATCATAGTTCCTCCAAATTTTTCCTCCCCCTCTCTTTCCCATCGAGAGAGGGGATAGAGTCGAGGGAAGTTAGATCTTGACCAGTTTTTTCAACGCTTCGTGCGTTTCCTTGACGGATGCAGCGGATCTGTCCAACAGTGCCTTCTCTTCGGCTTCCAGTTTGTACTCGATGACTTTTTCCATCCCCTTGCGCCCAAGTTGAACCTGCACACCGAAGAACATATCCTTCAAACCATACTCACCGTTCATATAAGCCGCACATGGAACGATCAAATGTTTGTCTTTGAGAATCGCCTCCGCCATCTGGGCGACGGCCGCGGCAGGCGCGTAGTACGCCGAGCCGGTCTTGAGCAGGTTTACGATTTCACCGCCACCCTTGCGAGTGCGATTGACAATTGCTTCGAGTTTATCACCGGGCAGATAATCCTTCAAGGAAATGCCGGCGATATTGCTCAGACGCGTCAAGGGTACCATTTCATCGCCATGTCCGCCCAGCACATAACATTGAATGTTCTCGACGCTCACGCCGGTTTCCATGGCAACAAAGGCGCGCATGCGCGCCGAATCCAAGACACCCGCTTGACCAATCACGCGTTCGCGCGGCAGTTTGTTCAACTTCATGGTCAGATAAGCCATTGTATCGAGCGGGTTGGTCAGCACGATATACATCGCATCCGGTGAATGCTTCAATGTTTCGGTGGCGGCTTTGCCGACGATCTCAGCATTGGCGGTCAACAAATCATCGCGGCTCATGCCCGGCTTGCGCGGCAGGCCAGCCGTGATGATCACGATGTCGGAATTTTTGGTGGCGGCATAATCGTTGGAGCCGACAATTTCCACATCCTTATTGACGATGGGCATGGCTTCCGCCAGATCAAGCCCTTTGCCCTGCGGCATGCCCTCGACCACGTCCACCAGAACGAGGTCCGCCAGTTCGCGTTCGGCCAGCCAATGAGCGGTCGTCGAGCCGGTCATGCCTGCGCCGATAATCGAAATCTTATTCATCCGTTCCTCCAAATAATAAATGGTGGCTTGATTCTATCCGAAAGTTCTGCAATGAAAAGTACATTTGTCACTTTTTCAACGGATAAAACGCTTGGACAAAGAAAAGGACTTTCGTTTGATGTTGCAAAACCGAAAGCCCTTCTGTGCATCGTGCCGGACGTCAGCCGGATTCCTTTTCGAGGAAATGAGTCGCTTGGATGGCGGCTGCCGCGCCCATGCCCGCGGAGGTGACCACCTGACGGAAATGCGAATCCGCCGCCTCGCCGGCCGCGTAGACTCCGGCTTTACTGGTCTGCATCTTGTCGTCCACGTTTATATAACCGAGCTCGTCCATCTGCAATTGGCCTTTGAACATTTGCGTGTTCGGTGTATGGCCGATGAAGATAAACACCCCATCGGTTTCATGGATGGTCTCTGCGCCAGTCTTAATGTTTTTCAATCGCACGGCTTCGACTTTTTCCGTGCCCACCACCTCCGTCACCACCGTGTTTAAGATGAATTTCATTTTGGGATGCTCGCGGGCCCGATGCTGCAAAAGCGTGCCGGCGCGGAATTCTTCACGACGATGGATCACCGTCACCGATGAAGCATAACGCGTGATGAAGAGTCCCTCTTCAAGAGCGCTATCTCCTCCGCCGACGATGACTACCTTCTTATCCTTAAAGAACCAGCCATCACAGGTGGCGCAATAGGAAACGCCGCGCCCGGTTAATTCCTCTTCGCCCGGCACCTTAAGTTTATTTGGATCCGCGCCGGTCGAGATGATGATCGTATCCGCTGCGTACTCGCCGCTATCGGCCTTGACCTTGAACGGCCGTTGCGTTAAATCCACCCCGCTGGCCGTATCGTACTCCACTTTCGCGCCGAAACGCTCCGCCTGCTTTTGAAACAACTCGCCCAGTTGCGCCCCGCCCACACCTTCGGGAAAACCCGGATAGTTTTCGATGGCATAGGTCAGCGCAGCTTGTCCGCCCAATTGAATGCCGGTCAACACCACCGGCGCAAGTTCGGCGCGCGCCGCGTAGAGCGCCGCGGAAAGCCCCGCCGGACCCGATCCTAATACCAACACTTTAACATGCTTTGCATTACCGTTTGAATTCATTTGAGATTCAATGCCTTCGCTGATTTTTCGCCTTGATAAGGACGTCGTGTTCGATTGATTTATTACATCTCCATTGTATCAGATGCGCTGGGATGTGATAAGTTGCAGCAAAAAAAGTGATTAATGTCAGAGCATCGGCCAATCGCCGCGTGCTATCCTTGCGCAAAAGCAGCTTCTATGCTTTTCCCATAACATCACCGTGGGACATCGAAATGCGAGGAAAAGAATGACCAATTACATCAAGAGTTCTTGGAAGCAAGTAGTTGTCTCTGCTCTGGTTGCCGTTTATTTGGCCGTTAATCTTTTCAAAATCGGTGGCGATGCTTTTGTAATCAACCTCAACAATTTTACCGCGGGCCCCTTGGCGCTCGGCGTGACTCTCCTGGCGCTCAGCTTATGGCGCCAGTTAGCCACCGGTTCTCAGAACCGGCTGCTGTGGTCAGGCTTAACGATAGGTTGGGCGCTTTGGACAATTGCCGAAATATGGTGGGCGATCGCGTCCCTGATTTGGCAGGAGGTTCCCTATCCATCCTGGGCAGACCTCTTGTGGCTTGGCGGCTACATCCCCCTGTATATTGCCTTATGGGCTCGCATGCGTTCACTTCCCAAGATCGATAAGCCGGCACAGCAAATTGGAATCGGGATTACCAGCCTGCTTGTGCTAGGTTCCGTGATTTTTTTCATTCTTGTTCCCATCATCCAAAACAACAGCCAGGTAGGCTTCCTTGAGGGTGCATTGAACATACTTTATCCCCTCACCGATCTCATCCTGCTGATCCTGGTCTTGCAAATATTTTTCAACTATCAGGGAGGCATGTATGGGGCGGCCTGGCGCTGGCTGACCCTCGGATTCATCTTCATGGCACTTGGGGATTTTGGCATTGCATATTTGACCACCGCCAACCTGTATTACCCCAATCAGCAGGTAAATTTTTTCAGCACTTTTTGCGCGGATATTCCCTATAACCTGAGCTATTTGCTTTGTCTGATAGGACTGGTCAAACTGCGAACCATGCATAGTACTTATGTAAACGCAGCCGGAATCGACGTCGCTCTCACGCCGGTTCCCAACACGCATTTATTGGTATTTACACGAGGCGATGACAAGGTCATTGATGTCAGCCACAATTATTCACGAATATTCGAGTGGGAGGGGAAAAAGGAAAAGGCGCTGTCTGAAGTGCTTGGCATTTCAACCGATGAGGCCGATCGCCTTTTGAAGGATTCCAGAACCAACCACATTCTTGAAGAGCGTACAGTCCTTGCCCACACCCGCGCCGGGCAGCAATCCATACAGATTTCCGGGATAGCTGTTTACAATCCACAGATGGAATACGCGGGAGTTATCCTGCTCTTGCGGCTGATGGCCGAGGACTACGCCCTGGACAAATTGCTGACACGCGATGAAGAGGGTATGGTACGGTCTCTCTTGGAAAAAACCGGTGCCGGACGGAAAGAAGAGTTGGATATTAAACAGTTGCTGGTTGGCTATTATCAGCAGTTCCTCAGGGCGTTTTATAACCGTTCCCTCCAGGAAGGTGGAAGCATCATGGCAGACAGCCTTATATCAGAATTACAACGAAACGCCAAGCGGCAGAACTGGCCCGTTGAGATACAATCGAATTCATTAATGGAGGTAAGTCGCCTGACATTACCGGAAGTCCGGAAGGTGGTTCCCGCGGTATTGGAAGTTACCAAGCAATTCATTGCCAGAGTGACTGATGAAACGGTTGTAAATACGATTGTTCAAGACGTTCGAGCCGGATTCAGCGAAACGGTCTTGAAAAATATATCCTATGTTGAGTCGGCACAAACGGCGCGCCTTTGAAAACGGTATAGCAATTTGCGAACGCAGAGCCCGCTCTCAATCCATTAGGGATGGCTGGCATTATCAGTAATCTTCAACACCCATCCAAAACATCGGAGCCTTGCTTCACTTGTTCCTCCCTGATGAACCACGGCTGGGCGATTACGATGATAGCTGCGGCCATGCCGTGGTCCTCCATAGAACATTGATATCCTGGGGGCAGCCTGCTCACCATCCTAATACAGCCGAAACCTATTGATGTCCCGTTCAAAAACATTTTTCCTTACCTCACTGGCGATGATCGCCTTCGCCGGCAATTCCCTGCTCTGTCGGCTTGCGCTAAAACAAACGGGCATCGACGCGGCCAGTTTCACCGCCATGCGAATTCTCTCCGGCGCGCTCACGCTTTGGCTCATCGTTCGAATCCGCCATCGAACACCACGGACATCGGGAAGCTGGCCCTCCGCATTGGCGTTGTTCGTTTATGCCGCCAGCTTTTCTTTCGCCTACGTAAGTCTGCCGGCCGCCACAGGCTCGTTACTGCTGTTTAGCGCCGTACAAGTGACCATGGTCGGCTATGGATTGTGGTCAGGTGAGCGTTTGCGAACGCGGCAAGCGGCGGGACTCATCTGCGCGTTCGGCGGATTGGCAGGTCTGCTTTTGCCCGGTCTGGCCGCGCCGCCATGGATAGGTTCTGTATTAATGCTTAGTGCCGGGATCGCGTGGGGCATCTATTCTCTGCGCGGGAGAGGACTGGATGACCCCACCGCTGCCACAGCCGGGAATTTCTTGCGCGCCGCGCCGATGTCCGCCGTATTGAGCCTGGTGTCGCTTCCCCAACATTCATGGAACAGCTCCGGGGTTGCTTATGCGATTGCATCCGGCGCTCTGGCATCGGCCGTTGGCTATGTAATTTGGTATTCAGCATTAGGCGGGCTGAAAGCGACTAGCGCGGCTACCGTTCAACTCAGTGTGCCGGTGCTTGCAGCAGCGGGTGGGATTTGTTTTCTCGGTGAGCCCATCACATGGCGCCTGTTGATCGCCTCGCTGGCCATCCTTGGCGGTATCGCCTTAGTTGTCGTGAGCCAGCCGCGCCGCCCATGATCACTTCTTGCTTGCTCGATCTGTGATCCTCAACGCCTCAGCCAAGACCTCAAAGCCTTCCTTCAATTGCTCTTCGGTTATGATCAACGGCGGGATGATCAAAGCGGTGTGCCAGTGAATATCCAAATACAGACCGTGGTCGGAGCAATAGTTTTTAAAAGAGTTCATCTCCGGACTAGATCCGTTCCACGGAGCCATCGGCTCCTTCGTTTTTCGATCTTTCACCAATTCGATAATTCCAAATAAGCCGATCGAGCGGACCTCCCCAACCGACGGATGTGACTCGCCCAGATCATTCAGCATACGTCTCAATACCGGACCCATCGCTGCCGCGTGTTCGACAATATGATCTTCCTTCATCACATTGATATTCGCGATCGCCGCCGCCAACGAAATGGGGTGCGATGTGTACGTTAACCCCGACTTATACGCGGCCTCATCAAAGTGCGCCGCGATCTGCGGCTTCATCGCCACCGCGCCCAATGGCGCGTAGGCCGAGGTGAGCCCCTTTGCCATTGTCATGATATCAGGCACAACGTTCCAATGGTCCACCGCAAACCATTTCCCGGTGCGACCAAAGCCGCTCATGACCTCATCGGCGATCATCACGATGCCGTACTTATCACATAGGGCGCGCACACCTGGCATGTAACCTTCCGGCGGGATGAGGATGCCGTTCGTCCCTGTCACCGATTCCATCAAGATTCCGGCAATCGTCTGCGGCCCCTCGTATTGGATGATCTCTTCGAGATGATTGAGATAATCACGTGAAAAATCCGCTTCCGAGATATCCGGATTGGTGCGATGGAAGGTCGAGCGATAACGATATGGATCAAGGAAATGCACGACCCCTGGCATCAGCATCGGTTCCCAGGCCACCCGGCGCGGATCGCCGGTCACAGCCATCGCGCCAGCGGAGGCACCGTGATACGAACGATAGCGCGACAAAATCTTATGGCGACCTGTATATCCGCGCGCCAACTTGATGGCGTTCTCGTTCGCATCCGCACCGCCAAGGGTGAACAAAACTTTCGTGAGTTGGCCCCCCGGCGAAACTTCCGCTACAAGCTTGGAGGCGAGCGCACGTGCTTTGTTCGTCATGGCAGGCGCGGTATATGGAAGCTCACGCGCCTGATTCACCATCGCCTCAATGACCCGCTCATCACCGTGACCGATGTTGACGCACATCGTCATCGAATTGAAATCAAGGTAGCGCTTCTCGTTCACATCCCAAAAGTAAACGCCCTTGGCGCGCTTGACGGGGATCGGGTTGACCTTGGCCTGTGCCGACCACGTCCAAAACACATGCTTTTTGGAAAGGGAAAGAATTTCATCATCGGGAAGATCCAACATGAGAACCTCAACAGATTCCTTGACTGAAGATTTTCAACTCACGAATCAAACACCAAGAATTATAATCCCCCATTCGATGCAGGCATTTCCTTTTAGACGCATGGTGATCATTGGAATGACCAGTGCGGGCAAGTCCACACTGGCCAAGCGCTTGGCACATCAATATGGATTAGATTTCATTGAACTTGACGCGTTGCACTGGGAACCGGACTGGCATGAAGCGTCGGAGGAGGTATTTCGCCGCCGGACGGACGAGGCAACGCGCGCAGAGCGCTGGATTGCCGATGGAAATTACTATCAGGTTCGTGACATTGTCTGGGGGCGTGCGGAGGCGGTAATCTGGCTGGATTATTCATTCCCGCGTCTCTTCTGGCAGCTGACCGTCCGAACCTTTCGACGGACGATAGCGCAGGAAGAATTATGGAATGGCAACCGGGAGAAATTCTGGTGGCACCTCAAGGTTTGGTCAGACGAATCACTTTATCATTGGCTCTTCAAAGGCTATTGGAAACATAGGCACGAATATCCGCAATTATTTAAAGAACTAGCTTATGCCCACTTAACAATAATCCGCCTGGCGTCCCCTCGCGAGGCGAAGGCGTGGCTCGCTGGATTTCAGTAAACCAAGTGGACTGAATCAAGAACGCCATCCTCGAATTGCGGAAGATGGCGTTCTTGCCTGGAGTTTAGCCTAGTTTCTGGTGCAAAACTCAGGAAAGCGATCAAGAAACAGGTTGAATATTGGTTTTGCACCGAATGAATTTCATATTCTTTCGTTCTTTAACAAATGAATAAAGCTCCAAAGGTTATGTTCGGCCGATGACTGCCAAAT
>DATJAH010000059.1:0-54316 GCA_035516425.1 Anaerolineales bacterium | reverse complement strand
TGGCCCAAAATGATTTTTCATTCCGGGCTTATCGAAAGAGGATCCTGTTCAGTCCGCTCGGACGAGCGCTGACCATCCGCACCGGCATCACTCACATTCTTTATCATCTGCATTGGGCCGGGTTCCAGGAATTCTTCTGGCGCGTCTTCAAACCGGTCGTGGTCGCCGCCGCCTGGCTGTTCGTATTGAATTGGGGAAAACGAATGAAGTAACTGAATGTCATTGCGAGCCGCGCGAAGCGCGGCCTGGCAATCTCCTGTTTGCATTCAATATAAAACTGCTTCGTCACTGCATTCCTCGCAATGGCAATTGTTTAAGCTCTGATTCTCTTGAGAAAGCCCGGCGTGTTCAATTCACGTTCAAGCAGATAGGTGAAATAGCCTTGCATCAAGGTCTCCGCCTCTTTCTGGACCGCGAGGCTGGGACGGGCCCGCGAGGCCTCGCGATAACTCGAACGCTGAAAGTGGCGCAGATATTTGAGGGCGTCCACGGATAGGCTGGTGAGATTCGGCAGACCTTTTCCGCATGCCGGGCAAATCACCCCGCCCGCGCTGAACGAAAAGAATTGGTCTTCGGCTTGGATCTCGCGTCCGCAATTGGCACACTCGAAGAGCCGCGGGCGGAATCCAAGCTCATCGAGCAGGCGGATCTCATAATAGCGGATCGCCAGCCAGGGGTCCGATCGGGAGGCGAGGCGTGATAACGTTTCGGTCAATAAGCGGAACAGCGTCGGGTTCTCAAGGTTATCTTCATAAGTAAAACGATCCAGCAATTCGATCGCATACGAGGCGTGGCCGGTCAGCAATAAATCGTCGCGCAGCGGCAGATAGGCATCCACGGTATCCGCCTGGGAGACAATGAACAGATCACGGCCCGTCGAGAGCTGAAGCTGGACGTGTGCGAACGGTTCCAGGTGTCCTGCCTTGCGCGAAGTGAGCTTGCGGGCGCCCTTGACGATGGCACGGATTTTTCCCAGTTGGCGCGTATAGAGCGTCAAAATGCGGTCGGCTTCCCCGTAATCGGAATGGCGAAGCACGACTGCCTCCACACGAGAAGAGCGGAATGGATCACGCATTTACAAGGTTTGGATGAAGAAACGAATCAAGAACAGGCCGGCTAGGAGCGGAAGGACAAAGGCAGCGAGGTGAAGGAACCAGATCTTCAAGCCGATCGTTGAGGCGGTGCCTGCCTCCGGAAGGGCCCAGGCGATGACAAAATAAATACAACTGGAAATCAAAAGGATGGCACCCGTGAACCGGTTCGCGGGATACCAAATCTCGTCGCGGGCGAGCGTTTTCGCGGTGCGCGCGCCGTAAAATGATTGGCGAGGGATCCAACCCAAGATCAGTGGAAGGGAAAGAAGGGCAATCAATGCGGATGGGATGGAGAAGGGCTGGCTGAACATCCTGGCCTCTGCCTCTAAACTTCCCGGGAAAGATTTTCGGGAGTAAATGCCCTGGGCAGCAGCTCACGCACCGTGGTCGTGCTGATCAATTTCCCTGTTCCGTCGGCGATCAAAACAATCGTATCCAATCCGAATTCGGCCAGCACCTGGCGGCACGAACCACAGGGCGAGCCTCCATCCTCGGTGGCCACGGCGATCACTTCGAACTCGTGCTCACCCTCCGAGACAGCTTTGAAAACCGCCACACGCTCCGCGCAAATCGTGACTGGATATGCCGCGTTCTCCACATTGACACCGGTGAATAAACGACCGGTCTTCGTCCGCAGGGCCGCGCCGACCATATAGTTGGAATAAGGCGCATAGGCGCGTTTGCGTGCTTCGTTGGCAAGCTCGATCAGGGATCGTTTTTCGTCTTCGGTCAGCTTGGTCATGGCCTTGCGTTCCATCGTTGGATGAGGCACACTACTTTTCACTCTTTACTTTCTTCTCCAATTTCTTGATCGCCCGCGCCGGCACGCCGACGGCAAGCGTATCGGCCGGGACATCCTTCGTCACCACGGCGCCGGCGCCGGTCCTGGCACGATCACCGATCTTGATCGGCGCGACCAGCATCGAATCGGAACCGATGAAGGCGTCTTCGCCGATCTCGGTCGGATTCTTCTTCACGCCATCGAAGTTGCAGGTGATGGTTCCCGCGCCGATATTGGTATTCGCACCGATCGTGGCATCGCCGATGTAGGAGAAATGTCCCATCTTTACTCCCTGGCCAAGATAGGAGTCCTTCACCTCGCCGAAGTTACCCATATGAACATGTTGTGCCAGATGCGCACCCTTCCGCAGGCGGGCAAAGGGGCCGATATCCACGTCGTCCTCCAGCACGGCCCCGTCCATGACCGACATGAAAACGGTGCAGCCATTTCCAATCTTTGAAGTGCGGATGTGGGAATTGGGGCCGATCTGATTCCGTTCGCCGATCAGGGTCTGGCCTTGAATATAGGTGTTCGGCAGAATCATCGTATCTTTCCCGATCTGCACATCGGCCTCGATATACGTTGAGGCAGGATTTAGGATCGTTACGCCGTTCGACATATGCCTGGCATTGATGCGCGACTGCATGACCGCTTCGGCATCCGCAAGGTCCAGGCGCGTGTTGATGCCGATGCTTTCAACCAGATCAGGGCACACCACGGCTTGAATCGGCAAGCCGTCCCGGGCCGCAAGCCCGGCGGTATCGGTCAGGTAATATTCCCCTTTGGGTGAAACCTGGATCCGGTGCAATGCGCTCCACAGCCAATCCGCTTCAAAGCAATAGGCACCGACGTTCAATTCTTTAACATTCAATTGTTCGGGCGCGGCCGCATATTCTTCCACGATCGCGGCCACGGTTCCATCCGGATTGCGCAGCACGCGTCCGAAGCCGCGCGGCGTATCGGCGATTACGGTGAGCATCGTCATCGGACCGCGATTGGAGGCCTGGGCCTCGACAAGCCGCTTCAAGGTCGAGCCTTGCAGTAAAGGCATGTCGCCGTAGGTCACCAGCACATACTCCGTTTTGCCTTTGAGCAACGCCTCGGCCTGCAGGACGGCGTGACCCGTGCCGAGTTGCCGGTCTTGAACCACGAATCGAACCGCGCCGGAGACGGACCGGCGTATCTGATCCGCCTGCGGGCCGACGATCACCACCGGCGATTCATCACTTACGTTCATCACTGCTGCGAGAGAATGAGCCAGCATCGGTTTGCCACAGATGGAATGAAGCATTTTGGGCACATCGGATTTCATGCGCGTGCCCTGACCGGCGGCGAGTAAAACGGGGGTAACCTTCATAAGAACACTCCTGAAACAAAACAGGCCTGCTCGCGCGGCCTGTATGCACTCATTGCTTGAGTGCTGAGAGAAAAAGTCCCGCCTGCGCGGGTTGAATGATCAGACTGGGGCGCCTGGATTCGAACCAAGATCCACAGCTCCAAAGGCTGGTGTGCTGCCCTTGCACCACGCCCCAAAGAAAAGCGCGGCAAATTGTATCACATTATTTTTGGGTATCCGGCGTCAAGCCCATCTTGCGGGCTTCCTCGTACGAGATGGCCTCGGGATTGCTTGACTTGCCTGCATGTTGCTCGGCAGCTTTGCTCCAGAAATCATCCATTTCCTGCTGTTTGACTTTTTTTCGCGCGGCTTCTTTAAGCAGGGCCTCCATCTCAGGCGAAGGCGGAGCGGAGGGCAGCAGCTCGCCTGTTTTGCCTTTCTTCTTGACCGGAGGAGCTGCCGGAGGTGCCGGCGCAGCTTTCAATTCAGCCGTGACGCCCATCGAACGCAGGGATCGTTCCACTTCATCCCGAAGAGCCAGCAGGGCCTGCAGGGTATCCAGAATACTGTCGCGCTGGGTCAGTTTTTCGCCGGCCAGCAACAGAGCGTACGCGCCCGTAATGGGGATCAACAAAAGATCCTCGTCGCCATCTCCAAAAACAAAATACTGGTTCAACGCGTCCTGATGATTGATTTTTGCAATCTTCAAACCCGCATTGAAAATCGCGATCAGCGCCGATAACAGGGAGACTTCCAAGCTGCTGTCATTCAGGGCGCCTGCCCGGGCCAGCACCATGCCGCGTTCATTCAAAAGAAACACGGCGTGAGCATCCATATCCTGCCGGAAATTCGCCAGCAAATCAGAGACGCGGGCGCGTTTTGCTTCCTCCCGGGAACCCGATTCAGGCGGGAAAATCGTGCGGACCAATCCCAAACTGCGTTCGACCACGTCGAGGAAATCAGCCAGCGGGATCGGCTTGTCGAACAGGGCCACCGCGCCGGCATTCAACATTTCATCGCGGGCCTTTCGATCGGTCATGCCCGAAATCAGGACCACTTTTACATCCGGGTGCCGGGCGCGGACCTTATGCATCAGCTCAATTCCGCTCATACCCGGCAGTTTGTAATCAGAGACCAGCAAATCAATCCGTTGTCGGCTCGCCTCCAGCAAGGCCTCCTCACCGGAGGGCGCCTCGAAAACTTCAAGGTCGGCGTTCTTCAGCGTGTCCAGCGTCGAATGCAAAAGGCGGAGAATGTCACGCTGGTCGTCAACGAGCAGGATTCCGTATTTCATCGCTTTCCTGAAAATCTATTTGACCATCCAGCAGGCCGCCCAATGGTTTGGTTTGACCTCACGGAACTCGGGCTCTTGTTCGGAGCAGATCTTTTCCGCGATGGGACAACGCGGATGGAATCGGCATCCGCTGGGAGGGTGGAGCGGGCTGGGCACATCCCCCTTGAGAATCAACCGGTTTCGTTTCATCTTCGGATCAGGAACGGGGATCGCCGACATGAGCGCCTGGGTGTACGGATGTTCCGGGTCGCGGTACAGCTCATCGCGGTCCGCCAATTCGACCATCTTGCCCAGGTACATCACCGCCACGCGGTCCGAGATATGCTCCACCACGCTCAAGTTATGGGCGATGAAAAGATACGTCAAACCGAACTCTTTTTGCAGATCCTTCAATATATTGAGCACTTGCGATTGGATCGAAACATCCAGCGCGGAAACCGGTTCGTCGCAGACGATGAATTTGGGACGCAGGGCCAGCGCCCGCGCAATCCCGATGCGCTGACGCTGACCACCGGAAAACTCGTGCGGGAAGCGGCGCGAATGATACTCCTCCAGCCCCACCTTCTTAAGAGTGTCCAGCATGATCCCGGCACGTTCTTTCGCGCTGCCAATGTGATGGATTTGCAACCCCTCCATCACCGAGGTGCCAATCGGCACGCGCGGATCGAGCGAGGCATACGGGTCCTGAAAAATGATCTGCAGGTCGCGGCGGATCGGTTTCAGGTCACCGGTCTTAAGTTTGAATATATCCACGCCGTTATAGATGACAGAACCTGCCGTCGGCTCGATCAGCCGCAGCATCGTCCGTCCAACGGTCGTCTTGCCGCAGCCCGATTCCCCCACCATGCCCAGCGTCTCGCCGCTCTTGATACTGAAACTGACATCGTCCACGGCCAGGACACTGGCCACCACACGCTGCATCACGCCGGCCCGCACCGGAAAATATTTCTTCAGTGACCTGACCTGAATCAAATCCGAGTTGGAAGAGTTTTCGCTCATTGGATACTCCGTGGCGCGCTCAGCGCGCTTTCAGCGGCGCCCGATGGCCTTCCGCGTTTTGATATAACCAGCAACGGACAATGTGCCCGGGCTTGACTTCAATCAACTGCGGATCTACCCGGTCGCAAATCTCAAGTCCATATTTCACACGCGCCGCACAGCGCGGGGCAAAGCGGCAGCCCGGTTTGGGATCGACCAGATTCGGTACGCTGCCGGGAATCACATCCAGCCGTTCCTTGATCTTTCCCAGGATCGGGATCGAGCCGATCAAACCTTGGGTATAGGGATGAAGCGGATTATCAAAGAGTTCGGTGGACTCAGCCTGCTCGACGATCTCACCCGCATACATCACCGCCACGCGTTCCGCCATCTCCGCAATAACGCCCAGATCATGCGTGATCAAGATCACGGACGTGCCCAAGTTCTTGCGCATCTCCAGCACGAGGTCAAGGATCTGCGCCTGAATGGTGACATCCAAGGCGGTCGTCGGTTCATCGGCGATCAGGAGTTCGGGCACGCATGCCAGCGCCATGGCGATCATCACGCGTTGAGCCATGCCGCCTGAAAGTTCATGAGGGAAAGATTGAGCCCGGCGTTCCGCTTCCGGGATGCCCACCATTTTCAATAACTCGACTGCCCGCTTCTGACCCGCTTCCTTGCCAAAATCCTGATGAATGCTTAATACCTCGGCGATCTGATCGCCCACCTTGAAGACCGGATTGAGCGCAGTCTGCGGCTG
Organism: Anaerolineales bacterium; assembly: GCA_035516425.1. GTDB lineage: Bacteria > Chloroflexota > Anaerolineae > Anaerolineales > Villigracilaceae > Fen-1038. Next base: position 48,073 of record DATJAH010000059.1, on the reverse strand, counting down.
TTGAAAGATCATGGAGATGCGATTGCCGCGCACCTTCATCATCTCATCCTCCGACAGTTTCAGCAGGTCCGTCCCATCCAGTAAGATTTCGCCCTCCAGAACTTTTCCCGGAGCCGCTATCAAGCGCATCACGGACAGCGACGTCACGCTTTTGCCGCATCCGGATTCGCCGACCAACCCAAGGATCTCGCCGGGATAAACCACGAAGTCCACTCCATCCACGGCATGAACAACGCCATCCTCAGTAAAGAAATGGGTCTTGAGGTTCTTGACTTCCAGCAAAGGTTTCTTATCGGTCTTCGCCACAGGTCAGCTCCTTGAACGGAATTGCCTGATTATAGCAAATATTCTTGTTTATGGAGCAGGAATTGCCAAAGACGGCGCCCCGTAGACTCCGCTCAGCCCGTCCAGCACGCTACGAAACGGATACTTGATGTTTCGATAGGCGTCATCCGTGAGGGATGCATATAATGGAATCAGCGGAAGGTCGTGTGCAAGGATGGATTGAATCTGATCGACATCTTTCTGGGCCGCCGACAAATCGCTGGTTGCATTCAATGCGGCGCACGCGGATTGTAATTGGTCGCTCTGATACCCGAACGAATTCCCGTCCTTGAACCAATCACACAGGTAACTGGGATAGGCGCTTAACTGCCAATCCAAGGCGGCCATATCGTAGTCGCCGCCGCTGAAGACCTTGTAACGAACGTCCTGTGCACTCTCAGGGCTCCCGATCAGCGGGATCCCAAAGTCGCCTGCCATCTGCTCAATGGCTTCAGCCACGTTGGGCAGGTTTTCCCCGCGGTCGGCAGAAAGTAATGTGATCTTTGGGAACGGCATACCGTCCGGTCGCATGAGCCCTTGTCCTGCTTGTTCCTCGGTTGGTTCCTTCTGCCATGTATACCCGGCTGCTTTCAATAGGTCTGCCGCATGTTTTCTGCGATCCGATTCGGCCTGGCCTTGACATGGATTTGTCGCGGCGGAGTTGATCCATGGCTGATTTCCAGCGGGCACGAACGTGTCCTGCGGCAAGGCCATGAAATACCGCCCCAAGCTGACATTATCGATCATGCAGGATAGAGCCTGACGAAACGCAGGATCGGCTAATGCCGCATTCGCCGAATTGATCCTAATGAAACTTACACTGGAAGTCCTGTTATCCGCCAGTTGCAAGGGCGGCACGATCTTCTGGGAAGCAACATCCTGCGCGATGCCGCCCGGGCTCAGAATGAGGTCTACCTGGTCATTCTCCAATGCGGCGAGCGCCGACGTCTGATCTGAAAACAGTACATACGCGGAGCGATCAAAGTGCGGGACATTGAACGGATGCGCGGGATTGACTGTATTGACCCATGCTCCATTCTCCGGCCCCGCCGGCATCCAATCGCCAAGTGTCGGCTCACCTTGCCCGTCCAGCGCGTACAGCGATTGACGGGCGGCGTCCAGCGCTGTGTCATATTGCGATTGAGCTTTGCTGATGGCGGTATTGGTTTGATTCAAAATATCCTGCTGACCCTTAATATCATTCGTGGTTTCCAGGTACGTCGTGCTGGGATTCGCCAGCGTGGCAAGCGTCGCATACAGTTCATTGATCTCCGATTGGGTTTGCGCGGCTTGCGAGGTCAGCGAGGCGATCTGTGGAAGCAGTTCACTGGACGGCAACAGGGCCGCCGCGGCAGAGAGCTTGGATGACCAATATGCCTTCTGAACGATCGGCCCCTGCAAGGCACCATACTGCCATACGCCGACATTCGGTTGTTTCTTGAAATAGAACTTGACGGTGTGGGCATCCGCCGCTTCCGCGTGGTCAAGGTAATCCGGATCGTAGAAATCGTGCCAGTCGAAGCCGAGCTGAAACGACAAAGCCGTATTGACCGTAAAGGCAACGTCCTCGGCCGTGAACGGACTCCCGTCTGTCCACGTCAGGTCGGATCGAAGCGGAACGGTGGCCGTGTAGAAATTTCCCTCCTGCTCCACCGGCGATGGCATTCCGCCCGCGGCCATCGGTTCAAAGTTCCGATCCGGGATCGAAAGCTGATACAAGCGCGGATAATAACCGGACATCACCGCGTACGTATTGTAGGAATATCCTTCCGCATCGAACAAGGCCCACACATTGGCCGGGTTCAGGGCGCCGATCAATGCGAATCGGATCGCGGCGGCATGAGGGACGGGAGTCGCGGTCGGCGCGGGCGACGGCCCGGGCGTCGGTGTCAGCGCAGGAGCCGCTTTCGGTCCACACGAAACCAACAGCAAAATCAAGAGGGCCGCGGCCGCCCAACCCCGCACCCGATTCACTTCTGGCAAGCCTGCCCCTCATCAAAAGCTTCGATGTTCGACATGGGATTGGCGGTTGGATCGAGGTTGAAATGACACAAGTCGGCGCGGGCCGCCGCCACGCTGAGACGGAAAAACAGTGGAATGGCCGGCAGGTCGCTGGCGAAGATGGATTGGGCCTGATGATAGGAATCGGTATAAGCCTGCTCGCTGGGCAGCGACGCCTGCGCGGCGTAACAGGCCGCATCATAATCCGGGTTGCTGTAACCCTCCACGTTCACGCCAACCCAATGATTCACCGCATTGGGTACCTCATTCGTGGTGAACCAGCCGCAGGGAGGCTCGATGCTCGTATCGCTCAAGGCAAATTCTGCAAGATCAAAGTCGCGCCCGAAAAGAGGTCCGTCGGGTCCGGGCGCGTACAGTTGCTGCTGCGATTCATACTGCACGTTGATCCCGATCCCGCACTGCGCCAGCGACTGCGAGAGGATATCGATCACCTGCTGCCGCTGGGTGGACTGCGTGGTAATGTAATTCAAGATCAAAGGTGTACCGGCCGGCACATTCCGGACTGAAACGGCGCGCCGCGCCAAAATCGTGTCTCCGCTGACATATTTCCAGCCGGCCTGCTCGAGCAATTGAGAGCCGGCCGCGGCATCAAACTTGTAGGCGGGAAGATTGCTGACATAGACTGGATCATCGGGTGAGACAAAGCTGGTTGGCACGGAGGACTGCCCGAACAAAACGGTATCCGCGACCTTTTGGCGGTCCAGACACAAGGCAATCGCCTGACGCGTACTCGGGTCGGCAAAAAAATCGGGGGAACCGCGGACGGAGCGACTCCCCGCATCGAAAACGGCCGGGTTGACCCCCAAGCCAAGCCATTCGATGGCAGAGCTGGGCGTGAAGAAGGCCTGGATTTCGCCGGCATCTTGCATTTGTTGCAGCAGGGCGACTTGCGAATCGAGATTGATGCTGGGATCCAGGATATCGCATCCGCCTGAAGTCAACTGGCTGATCGCGGCGTTGGGGTCCGGAATGAAACGAAAGACCAAGGTATCGAACTTGGGCAGGCCGTCCGAGGCGCGGAAATAGTATGGATTCTTGGCCAGCGTGATGTGATCGCCGGCCGCCCAATTTTGAATCATGTACGGCCCCCAGCCCATGGGGACATGGGAAGCCACATCCACCTGCCCAAGGCCGGTGGGCCCAAATTTATCCCAGACATGCTTCGGGGCGGGAGCAAAGAAATCCGTGAAGTAGGTTGGATCAATGAAACCCGGAATCCCCGTCCACTGAACCGTGGTCCCATCCGTGGCGGTATAGGACTGCGTATGGTCGGCCAGGAATTTGTACGGGGAAGCGGAGTCATTGGAAACGATCCGATAGGCATACACGGAATCGTCGGCCGTCAACGGTGTGCCATCCGACCAGGTCAGATCAGGACGCAGATCAAAGGTAACGGACATTTGATCCATCTGCAGGCCGGATCCCGAATAAATCACGGCACAACCACTGGAACGACAACCGGCGGGGTGGACGCTTGTTCCAATGCTCAAGGCGGTCAGGTTCCCGTCAGCATCCACGATCTCGCTCCCGTTGGTCACGGGGACCGCTGAAATCGTGGCGTCGCCGTCGGAGATGCTGGGTAATTTCTGCAGGATCACCGGCTGATAGGTATAACCGATGGTATCAATCGGTCCGTCATCCACGGCGGCCAGAACGCTCTGCGCCGCGGCGTTCAGCTTTCCAAACGGATACAGTGTATTTGGCTCCTGGCCAAGACAGATCGTCAACGTTCGTGGCAAAGGCGTGGGAGTGAACACCGGCGGCGGCACTGCCGTTGGAGTGGCGACCGGCGGTTCTTTCGAGGCGGCAGGCAAACTTCCACATGCGGAAAACAGAAGGGTGATCAGCGCCAGTAAAGGAATGGACCGGCGAAATCCACTTTTGATTCCAATCATGAATCGCTCCTCATCGAAAAAAATTCGGGTCCTGCGACCCGAATCCTATCACATCCTCAACCAGTTTCATGGGAAATCATTTATTGCGATGTGCCCGGACATAGCGCGAGGCCCCGATGATGCCCAAGAACAAGCCGGTCAGGGAGGCGGCGTAGGAAAAGAAATTCAAAAAAAAAGTGGAGGGGAACACCTGGATCACCATGAGGAAAGGGAAGATAACTCCCATCAACGACAAGACAAAACCGAGCAAAATCAATTGCCAGGGACGCATCAATTCTATTGATACAACCAGCAAGCCACGAGGTGACCGGGCTCAGGTTCAAAATCCGGAGGTTCTTTGACTTCGCACAGGCCCTGGATCGCTTTGGAGCAGCGCGGATGGAAACGACAGCCCGTTGGAGGATTCACCAGGCTGGGAGGCTCGCCGGGCGGCAGCTCCTTGAAGGTTTCTGCATTCCTGGCATCCGGCTCGGAGGTGCCGGTCAGCAGAGCCATCGTGTAGGGGTGAAGCGGATGATCCAGGAGCTGGCGCACATTGGCCTTCTCCACCAGATTACCGGCATACATCACGAAGATGCGCTCGGAGAAATAGCTGACCGTGGAAAGATCGTGTGTGATATAGATGACGGACAGGTTGTGCGATTCCTGCAAGCCCCGCAACAGCTTGAGAATCTCCACCCGCACGGATGCATCCAGCATGGAAACCGGCTCATCGGCGACCAGGAATTTCGGTCCCATGATCATGGCACGTGCGATCACCACGCGTTGTTGTTGTCCACCGCTCAACATATGCGGGAACTTCTCCAAGAAATCCTCCACCGGTGTGAGCTTCACCTCGTCCATCGCCTTGCGAATACGCTGGAGGCGTTCTTCCTTTTCCTTGACACCGCCGACGATCAGGGGCTCCTCCAGGATCCGTTCCACACTCATGAACGGCGGCAGAGCGCCGTACGGGTCCTGTTGAACATAGCCGACGCGGGAATGATAGCCATGGAGACCTGCGCCATCCAGCTCGGACAGATCCTTCTCATCAAAGATGACCTTTCCCTTGGTCGGTTTATACAGGGCCAGAATGGTCTTCATCAGGCTTGATTTGCCGCATCCGCTTTCTCCGACCACGGCAATCGCCTCCCCTTGATGCACCTTGAAGGTCACGCCATCCACCGCTTTCACGTATCCGGCGTGGCCGAAGCCAAAACGTCTTAATTCGAACCAGACATGCAAGTCGTCAATGGACAATAAAACCTTGCGCAGGTCATTCTCTGCATTTTGTGTTTGAACAGCGGCAACCATTAGAATTCTCCCATCAGGCGAATAGCCAGCATTTCACTTTGCGGCCGTCTTTTTCAATCACCGGCGGATCTTGAGCACATTTTTCGAAGCGGGCCGGGCAGCGATCAGCAAAACGACAGCCCTTGGGCAGGGCGATCAAACTGGGCGGCCTGCCGGTAATGAATTCAGGCTCCGTTGTGCCGTGCAACCTTGGCACACTATTCATCAACTTTTGAGAATAGGGATGAAGCGGCTTGTCGAAGAAGCGATACGCATCGCTCACTTCCACGATTTGCCCGGCATACATCACGGCCACGTCATCGGCCAATTCGCTGGATGTGGCAATATCATGCGTAATCAGGATGAAGCTGATGCCCAACTCCTTCTTAAGCCGCTTCAACACGTTGAAGATATTGGCCTGTGTCAAGACGTCCAGGGCGGAGGTCGGTTCATCCAAGATGATCAGGATCGGGGAGGTCACCAGGGCCATGGCGATGGCCACGCGCTGGCGCATGCCGCCGCTCAACTCGAACGGATAGCGGGAGATGAAATCCTCCGGAACGCCAACGTGCTGGAACATTTTCCGGACCAGCGAGAACGCCTCCCTCCGATCCACGCCCAGGTGAACGATCGCAGGCTCAGCCACCTGTTCACCTACCCGGATAACGGGATTCAGCGCGTTCATGGCTGCTTGTGGGACCATGGAGATGGAGGCCCACCTGATTCGCTGGCGGAACTCTTCCTCGTTTAGCAGCATCACGTCCTTATCTTCCAAATAAACCCGCCCCGAGTAAGTGCCGGCATTGCGAGGCAGGAGACGCAAGATCGCCTTGGCCAGTGAACTCTTTCCACATCCTGATTCGCCGAGAATCACGACGGCCCGATTGGACGCCAGCTCGAAATTTACGCCATCCACGGCTTGCACGGGGCCATGAGTGGTATTGAAATGCAATACCAACTCTTCAATACGGAGGAGTTTGTTGTTCTGTGTCATTCCTTAAATATCCCTCAACCTTGGATTGAAGATACGATCCAATGCAAACCCAAGCATGGCGAAACCAAGGCCGGTGATCATCAGCAGGATCGCCGGTTCCAAAATCCAATAATAGTATCCCTTGTAGAGGGCGCCATTCGTAAATGCATCGTCAATGATCTTGCCCCAGGTTGGCAGGACCGGATCGCCCAAACCAAGGACGGCCAGCGTGGACTCCAGAAAGACAAAGGATGGAACCGAAGAGACCAGGCCCGGGATCAAGAGCGGAATCATCCTGGGAATCAAGTATAGAAAGATAATCCGGCCGTTCGAGGCGCCGTACGAACGGGCCGCCTCGATATACATGGATTCCTTCACCTGGACAAAAATGGCGCGATAGCTTTTGATGCTGCCGGTAAAAATATTAAGCAGGACCGTCACCCCCAAGATGACCCAGATGCTATGCGAGTAAAAAGTCCCGACCATGATCAGGATGGCCAGATAAGGCAGGACCAAGTTAATCTCGGTGATGCGCTGGATCAACGCATCCACCCAGCCCCCATACCAGGTCCCGATCGCAGCAATAATCATGGTGGTGACTAACGTCCCGATGGAGGCCAACAGGCCAAAGGCCAGGGCGACCGGTGCGCCCCACAACAGGGCCACCATCAAATCCCTGCGGTATTGGTCCGTTCCCGCCAAGCCATACACTTGACCCTGGAAGACGAACTGAGCATTAATATCGGAAGCTTGTTCAAAAGTGACACCGATAATCTGCACCTGGTACTTTCCTTTTAGAATCTGATTGGTCTTCGGATCATTGAATAATGCCTGCATTGGATCTTGGCCATTCAGACCCTGCAAGAAGTTCTGATCTTGAGAGAATCGAACCGTCTGCTGCTGGTTGATGCCAAGATTATCAATCCGGATGTTGCGACCGTCCGGCGTCACCCAATTGATGGAAACGAAAGGCTGCTTGGCGGCATACTTTGCATCGAAATTGATCAGCATTTCCTGAGGATAGGCGTCCGATTGAAAATCAAAAGAATAGGAAATGTTGACCGTCCCTGTGTTCTGTGCGCCCGCCGTGACCGTCTTGGTCATGGTGCCATCGGCGCTGTTTACCGCAAAAGAGAGAGGCTGTTTCTTGCTTGAAAAGAAATTGAACCAGGCCGGCGGCGCAAATTTTGGATTCGCGCCCCACACATCCTCGCCGCCGCGCCACAGATAAATGGCTTGACTGTAGGGGATTTTGATCACCGCATAAACGGAGACCAACAGCAGCAACAAAACCATGGTGACGCCGGCAATGGCAGACGGATAACGCAGAATCTCGCGGAACGAATTCCTCAACGTATTCATGATTAGCTCCCGCCCACCTTGACTCTCGGATCCACCAGGGCGTACACAAAATCGAGAACGAACACGGTGATGGCGAGCAAGTACGCATAGATGATGGTCAGCCCGACGATCACCGGAGTATCAAACAAACCGATCGCTTGATAGAAAGTCCGTCCAAGACCCGGCCACTCAAAGACCGTTTCGGTCACAATGGCGCCCTGCCAGACGCTGATCAGCAGCAAGGCAAATTGCGTAATAATGGTGGGCAGAGTCGGGCGCAAAATATATTGGCGTTCAATATCGCGCGAAGGCAGGCCCTTGGCTTTCGCCATTTCCACATAATCTTCGCTGGAATAGATCAGGAAAAAAGTCCGCCAGTTATAAATGCTCAGGAAGAACTGGCTGATGAACAAGGCCGAGGCGGGAAGAATCAAGTGTTTCAAAACGCTCAAGCCAAAATCAATGGGGTTCGAGGGCGGAGGCGCATCCATCAATCCCCCAAACGGCAGGATCTTGAATATGGCCGCGAAAAGCAGGATCAGAAAAATTCCATAGAACCAAGCGGGCGGGGTGGAGGTCGGCGACAGGAGAATAATCAGCTTATCCCAAAAACTCCCATACCGCCTGGATAAAGTCAGCGCGAGAAAAAGACTCACAAAAAACAGGGACAATTCCGAAGTGCCCATTAACAACAGCGTCGCCGGCATCCGTCCCAGGATGATGAGGCGAACAGATTTGGAGCCGCTATCGCTGTTCATATTAATCGCATCGCCCAGGTTCAACGTTAACGCATTGCTGAGATATGTAATATTGCGAACGGCGACGGGTGTATTCAGGCCCTGCCGGTTTTCCTCAAGGGCGATCTGCGTCTGGATAAGTTTTGAGCGTTCGTCCGAGGACATGCTTCGCATTCTGGGATCGGCGGCCGCCTTCTGAGTGATGGACTGAGTAATTTCACCCTTGATGATCTTGTCGACGTACCCCCCCATGTTGGCGATCAGGATGGTCAGATAAATCCCTATCACAACCGTCACAAACAGGGTTATCAGGCGCAAACCCGTATAACGAATCACTCGCAAAAAAGTGCTGTTGGAAGCCCGTTTCCGGAATACTTCCAATCCCGACTGAGGTTGTGTTTGGGCGGTAACTGCCATAGGACCTCCGAGGACTATAAATGATAGGGGCAAGGAACCTTGCCCCTATCATTATACTGTATATGAAACTCTCGCCAGTCTATGGTGTGGTGACAAAACTCAAAGTAGCGAAAGCGGGTTGAGCGACTGGGATCGGCGCAACGGCCACTTCGACCTTATTCGATCCCGCGGTCAGCTTGGAAGTGGTGGCCGCGTCAAGAACGACCTGCCACTGGCCGTCGGCAACGGCGGTGGCAGTGCCCGTGCCGACCACCGCACCGGTCGCATCGTACAGCAAGTATTTAACCTGCTTGACATCCTTCTCCGGGTATGGATTGCCATTGAAGGTCACGGTGACATTGAAGGTGGCCGTATCGCCAATCTTAACTTGGGCAGGACCATCCAGCTTCACGGTCGCCAGCATCGGTGAGCTGAACTCTGACCAGCGATCCGCCGCGTCAGCATAATCCGCGAAGTTCTTCAAGGTCAGCGTCTTGCCGGTCAAGTTGACGCTGTCCAGATAATACGGACCGGTTCCGACCCAGTAGGTCTTATGAGCCGTGTACCAGGCCTGCAAATTGGCATAACGCGTCTTGGCCTCGTCCGCCGTCACATACTTGCTCATGGTCGGGGCATACGGAACGGTGTTATTGGCCGCTAACGTAGCCAGTTCCTTGGTCAGAATATCGAGGCTTGGACCGCCAACATAGTTGGTCTGTTCAACCTTCTTCTCTGCAGCCTTATCAGCCGTGTACACCAACTGCCCATCGGCTTCCGCCTGATTGGACATCGCGACGGCTTCCCACGGGGCCTCGCCATAGGTGCAGCCGTTGTAACAATACTCCGGCCAGCCCAAATCAGGAACACCAAATGGGCCGTTCAACTCAGCATCCTGATAATACGAATCCTGGTAGTACTCAATGACCAGAGGATCGGTGGAATCGATCTTGATGCCTTTGAACGTGGACTGATAGCCCTGGAAGATCGGAACATACGTGTCATCGTAGATCGGGCTGTCTGGCTTGGCGCGGTCAAAGTACTCGATGATATTCATGACAAAGTCGCCCATGGTCAGCGGACTGCCATCATGCCACTTCACAGTCTGGAACATGTCGGCTGGATAGGTGATAACCGCTTTTGTCTTGGACGTCGTGTAATCGGTTGTGCCTAATTGATAATAGCCGCTGCCATCCAAACCACCGACAAACGACACGGCAAAAGACGCAATCTCTTTTTGTTGATCCGCAGCGCCCGTTGTAATGCCGGCAACTTTGCCGACTTCCGTCTCGATGCTGGTGATGTTGTCGGAGGACTTTAGAGCCGTGGCAACATCCACGGATTTTCCAGTGGTCTGGGTGTAGAACGTGCCGAGGCTGGTCAACACATTGGCCAAAGCCTGGCCGCCCTTATCCAGCGTCGCGGGAGGTGGTGTTGTGTTCGCAGCGGCAGCCGGAGCGGCTGGAGGCGCAACCATCGTCGTCAGGTCCACCGCACCCGCCAAGGTTGCGGCTTGCGTTTTTACCGTTGCGATGTTGGCAGCCGCGTTGGCAGCATCGGCCACCGTAATGAACGTTTGTGATTTTGCATCCCAATCCACCCAAGCATCGGATGGAGGCGTAATCTTATCGGCAGTACTCAAGGTGACCCAATCCAGGGTCTTGAACACGGGCAGGCCAGTCTGCACGGTCAAATCCATCTTTTGGATTCGCAGAGGATCGGCCAGACCGGTATACGGATCGTTGACCGTAGGCGAACTGTCCGTAGCGCGCGCTAAACCTTGATCCCATGTCCAGTTGCTGCCAGATACCGGATTCCACGGATCGGTGAAGATATCATTCGTACCCCATTTCAGCGTACCGCCTTCCTGACCCGTAAAGCGCAGCGTGAAGGGCCACACGGAGGAGGTTTCCACGCCGGCGCCCAAATCCGTAGCCACCTGGACCTTCGTGGAGTATGGCGCAAAGCCTCTGCCGTCAATCAGCCAGACTTGCAAGGAGTCCTGCAGGCTGAGTTGCATCGCCTGAGCCATCATTTGATGACGCTGGTCAAGAGTGGTGAAGTTACCATTGGCAAGATCGTCGCCGACTTTCTGGAAGGCGGGATCCGGGTTGTTCGCCGCGAAGACCTGCATGCCTTGAATGCTATCGGGCAGGTACATGGATTGGAAATCCGTCTTGCCATCGCGTTCGATTGCGGTATTGACCCAGGCCGCCGTATACAGATTCCACTCACCATCGGCAGGGTTGCTGCCGATCCAGATCGGAGAGGCTTCAGAAGATTTCTTGTACTCGCTATTGACCGTGAAGCCAACGCTCGCAAGCTGGGCTGCCACATAGTCACCGAGAGGTTTACGGGTTCCGTCGCTGTCGTTGCGGATGACGAAATTCAGCGTAACCGGCTTGCCCTTATACTGCCACTTACCCGTGGCATCTGCCGTCGCGCCCAGGGAGGTCATCTCGGTCGTAATAATCTGCTTGGCCTTATCAGGGTTATAGGCATATTGGGCTTCCAGGCTCGCTGCGACATCAGCCAAATCCGTATAATCAGGACCATCGGTCACGAAGGGGAAATACTTGACTAGGCCGCCGCCGTTGTAGATTTCCTGATCGATGTAGTTGCGATCATACAAGTACTCGGTCGCTTCGCGGATCTTGCGGTCCGAGAACGGATTCAGGACGGAGGTATCGGTGAACACGGCCGGATTGTAGAGGATGTCGTAATAGGTCCCGGTGTAGGAACCATAACTTAGACCCGAGCTCTTGATAGCACTCAGGTCGGTGGACGGCAGGCCGGTTGAATAAATGTCAATTGCGCCAGCCTGTAGTTGCGTGATCGCAGAGTCACTGCCCACTACAGATGCATCAATTTCGTCCAGCCAGCCGCCATGACGGGCGGGCGCAGAAGTAGCAGTCGCCTGCGCGACCGCAGCCGCCGTAGGAGCGGGAGTAGCAGTCGGTGCGCACGCCGCCAGCGCCATGCTGAGGGCAATGACCAGACCGACGACAATCATCAAGCGTTTTTGTAACATATTCTTTTCTCCTCCAAATTAATGGATGTGTTGAATATTTTTTACTTTTTACTCATGAATTGAGGAAAACTGGATTTATGGATATGTACTGAAATGGGTGGGAAACGCACCTCCTTTGCCATGTAACTAAAAGTCACATTCGTCATGAAGGCTACAATTTGCAAGCGAGCAGGAAAAATTATACTCCAATTCAGGGCGTCGATAGAGAATTTTTCATTAAACCTGGATTAACAGGAAAGTCATCAGCCCGCGCGGACGCGATCACGGGATAGAACTGCGCACTTTGTTGACACCCTATTCTGAAAAAAGTAGAATAAGCCAGACCTGCACAGGCTGAAAAGGAGAGGACGAATGTTAAACGATTTCAAGGCTTTTATCATGCGCGGCAACGTGTTGGATCTAGCCGTGGCCGTCATCATCGGAGGTGCGTTTGGCAAGATCGTAACTTCACTGGTGGACGACCTCATCATGCCGTTGATCGGCCTCATCATCGGTGGAATTGATTTCAGCGGATTGGCGTTCACGCTGGGCGGTGCCAAGGTGACCTACGGAAACTTCATTCAAAATGTGGTGGATTTCCTCATCATTGCTTTTGTGATCTTCTTGATGGTACGCGGAATTACCAGCCTGGAAACCATGGCGTCCAAGCCAGCGGCTGCGCCGGCGCCCACCACCAAGGAATGTCCGCACTGCTTCACAAGCATTTCCATCAAAGCCACGCGCTGTCCAAACTGCACTTCCGAATTATAGATTCTTCTGATGCCGCTGAGAGCGGAGCGACGCCTCGACAACGCTGAGCGCGGATGCTTCGCCATTAACCGATTCCTGATTCATGGATTTCCTCGACAAGCTCAATCCACAACAGCGAAAAGCCGTCACGGCCGGGAACGGCCCGGTATTGGTGCTGGCTGGCCCCGGCTCCGGAAAGACGCGCGTGCTCACTCAACGCGTGGCGTACTTGATCGCAAACGAAGGGGTCCGTCCTTATCGAATTCTGGCTGTGACCTTCACCAACAAAGCCGCGCGCGAGATGCAGACGCGCGTGGAGAAATTGCTGGGCGCGGATGCGACTCAGGGCATGCTGCTTGGAACATTCCATTCGATCTGCGCGCGCCTGCTGCGGCGCGAAGCGGACTTCCTGCCCATCCAGTCAAACTTCGTCATCTTCGACGACGACGATCAAGAGCGCATCGTCAAGGCGGTCATCAAGGAGTTTAATCTCAACGACAAAATGTATCGGGCGGCAAGCATTCACGCCTCGATTTCAAATGCCAAGAACGAACTGATCAGCGCCGACGATTACCCGATCACCAACTATCGGGATGAGGTGGTCAAGCGCGTGTATGCGGAATATCAAAAGCGGCTGGTCGCCAGCAATGCCGTGGACTTCGACGACCTCCTGGTGTACACCGCGCGTTTGCTGGAGGATAATCCCGCCGTCCGCGAAAAATATGCGCGGCGCTTCGAGCAGGTGCTGGTGGATGAGTTTCAGGATACCAACCTGGCACAATATACGTTGTTGAAGCACCTCGCCTCCGCCCATCACAACATCTTTGTGGTCGGCGATCCCGACCAATCCATCTACCGTTGGCGCGGCGCCGACTGGCGCAACGTTCAACGATTTGAACAGGACCATCCTGAGGCACAGGTCATTCTGCTCGAACAGAATTACCGCTCGCGGCAGAATATCCTCGACGCCGCCATGTCGGTGATTGACCGCGCGCCGCACCGCCGCAAGAAGAACCTGTTCACGGAGCGCGGTGCAGGCGAGAAAATCTATTTTTATGAAGCACCCGATGACTATGCCGAGGCCGCGTTTGTGGTAGACAGCATTGCGCAGCTGGTCGCCAGCCGCGACTTTGAGCCGGGTGATTGTGCCGTGATGTACCGCACCAATGCCCAATCCCGTCTGCTGGAAGAGGCCTTCTTGCAAGCGCGGCTTCCCTATCGGCTGGTCGGCGCACAGCGCTTCTATGGCCGGCGCGAAGTCAAGGACCTCATCGCCTTCCTGCGCCTCGTCCATAATCCCGCGGACGAAGCCAGCCTGGATCGAATCATCAATGTGCCGCCGCGCGGCATTGGCGATAAAACACTGATCACCCTGCACCAGGCGGCGCGTCAGAACAGCACCTCGGCCGGCCTGGTTCTGTTGAATTTGGCGCGCGGCTCGGAGTCGCCCTATTGGAATCAATTCACAGGTCGCAGTGTGATTGCGTTGGCAGATTTTGGTGCCTCGCTCGTGAATTGGAGAGAGGTCTCACCCGCCCTATCCGTTTCCGAACTCTTTGACCGAATCCTCAACGATCTCCATTACAAAGCATTCATTGATGACGAATCAGAAGAAGGCGAGGATCGCTGGGAGAATGTGCAGGAACTCCGCCGGCTGGCACTCGAATATTCTACGCGCACGCTGGATGAATTCCTCGAGAACGTGGCGCTGGTTTCCGACCAGGATACACTGAAGGATAATGTCAATGCCCCGACATTGCTCACCCTGCATGCTGCCAAGGGACTGGAGTTTGGGGCGGTCTTCATCGTCGGTCTCGACGACGGCCTCCTGCCGCACAGCCGTTCCTTCGATGAGCCGGAGGAGATGGAAGAGGAACGCCGTCTGTTTTATGTGGGCATCACGCGCGCCAAGGATCGGCTTTATCTCCTTCGTGCGGTCCAACGCGGCGGACGCGGGTACGCCGAAGAAACCTACCCGTCGCGCTTCCTGGAGGACTTGCCGGACAATTTGATCGTCGGCGAATCACGAACAGGATACGGGCTCAGGTCCCGGGCCCCGGATACGAGCTGGCAGGCTTCTTCGCAGACATTGCGACCTGCTTCCATGATCGAAAGCAAATTCCGGGCCGGGACGCGCGTCAAACATCCCATGTGGGGTGACGGCATCGTGCTCGACAGCAAAATTCAAGATGAGGACGAGATCGTAGATGTGGTCTTCGAAAGCGTTGGTATCAAAAGACTCGCAGCCAGTCTGGCAAATTTAAAGGTGCTGTGATCGCCAAAGGAGCAGGAATGGAATATAGACGATTGGGAAATGCAGGCCTGAAGGTCTCACGCTTGTGCCTCGGCATGATGACCTACGGCTCGAAAAAGTGGCGCGAATGGGTTTTGGAGGAGGAACAAGCCAAACCATTCGTCAAGCACGCCTTGGACGCGGGCATTAATTTCTTCGATACAGCCGATGTCTACTCGCAGGGTGTGAGCGAGGAAATCCTCGGCAACACGCTCCGGGCATTGGGTGCGCAACGCGATACGGTGGTCATCGCCACCAAGGTTTTCAACCCGATGAGCGACGAGATCAATGATCGGGGCCTGTCGCGCAAACATATCCTGGCTTCGATCGACAAATCCCTGAAACGTCTCCAGATGGATTACGTTGACCTGTATCAGATCCATCGCTGGGATTATGAAACGCCCATTGAAGAAACCATGGAAGCCTTGCAGGATGTGGTCAAGGCCGGCAAGGCCCGTTACCTCGGCGCCTCGTCCATGTTCGCCTGGCAGTTTGGCAAGGCCCAATCTGTGGCCGAAAGGAATGGCTGGACGCGCTTCGTCTCGATGCAGAATCACTACAACCTGCTCTACCGCGAGGAGGAACGGGAGATGATTCCGTGCTGCAGGGATCAAGGCGTGGCGTTGATCCCGTGGAGCCCCATGGCGCGCGGATTCTTCGCGGGCAATCATCGCAAGCGCGATTGGGGTGACACCCTGCGGGCCAAGGGCGATTCGTACGCTCAATCCATGTATTACCAGGAGGCAGACTTCATCGTCGCGGATCGCGTGCAGGAGATCGCGAAAGAACGCGGCGTCAGTGGACCGCAGATCGCCTTGGCCTGGGTGCTGGGCAAGCCCTTTGTCACCGCGCCCATCATTGGGGCAAGCAAGATCGAACACCTGGAACAAGCCCTTGCCGCGCTGGAGTTCAAACTTTCAGAAGCAGAGATCAAACGCCTCGAGGAAGTTTATCAGCCGCACGCGATCCTCGGTCATAGTTAATGACACGTCTGCTTTATCTGGCTTTTCGAATCTATTGCTTTCTTTTCCGGCCCGTGGCGCTCGGCGTGCGTGTGATGATGATCCATAAGAAGGAAGTCCTGCTGGTCCGCCAAACCTACATGGACGGCTGGTTCATGCCCGGCGGCGGGGTCAAGCGCGGCGAGACGCTGGAGCAGGCCGCGCGGCGCGAGGCTTATGAAGAGACCGGTGCCGCGTTAAAAAATCTAGGTCTGGTGGGCGTGTACACGAACTTCAACGAATGGAAGAGCGATCACAATATCCTTTTCCTTTCCACCGACTTCACCTTCAGCGGGAAACATGATTTTGAAATTGCCGAGGTCCGCTTCTTTCCGCTTCACGCCCTGCCTGCCGGTCTTTGGCCCGGTCACCGCCGACGCCTGGAACAATATCGGAACGGGAAGCAACCCGATCCGTTCGGTGAATGGTAGAGACGGATGGGCCATAACTTCGCTCGTTTGTGGTTTAAAATAGAAGCATGGCTGAAACCTTGAAAATTGTGATTCCGATGGCCGGCTGGGGGACGCGCATGCGCCCGCAGACGTGGAGCAAACCAAAGCCTCTGGTGGGTGTGGCAGGCCGAACCGCGCTCGATTATCTGCTGGATATGTTCAAAACGGTTTCCGATCCCAGCCAAACCGAATATGTTTTTATTGTCAGCCCCTATCTCGGCGAGATTCAAATCCCGGAATTCATGGCGAAGCATTATCCCGGCCTCCAGGCTCATTACGTCGTGCAGGGCGAGACCAAGGGACAATCGCACGCGCTCTATCTGGCGCGCCCCTATCTGGCTGGCCCCATGGTGATGTGTTTCTCCGACACGCTTCTCGAAACAGACTTTTCTTTTTTGGACCGTGAAAAGTGTGATGGCGTGGCCTGGGTCAAGGAGGTCGCGGATCCGCGCCGATTCGGTGTGGCCGAGGCCGACCGCGAGGGCTGGATCACCCGGTTAATCGAGAAGCCGCAAAGTCTCGATAATAAACTGGCGGTGGTGGGCTGTTACTATTTCAAGAGCGCTGAGAATCTGATGGCTGCCATCGAGGAACAAATGCAGCGCAACATTCAGCTTAAGAATGAGTTCTTCCTCGTAGACGCCATCAATATCATGCTGGAACGTCATGCGGTGATGCGCGTCGAAAAAGTCGGAACCTGGCTGGACACGGGAACGATCGAAGCCACGCTGGAGACCAACCGCTATTTGCTGGAGAATTGGAAGGCGTCCGGGCCGCCGGAGGAACCATCTGCCGGCCTTCCAGGCTCCAAACCGAACGGCGTGAAAATCAAGCCGCCGGTCTTCATCCATGACACGGCCGAGATCCGCAACTCGACGATTGGGCCGTATGCTTCGATCGGGGCCAACTGCAAGATCATAGGGAGCCGCATCGAGGACAGCATCATCGAAGCAGAGTGCGAGATTCACGACACGGCGTTGATAAAGTCGATGATCGGCAGACAGGCCAAGGTCAAGGGGAGAGGCGTGACAGAGTCCTTCCGGCTGAACCTGGGCGATAACAGTTCTGTCATGTTAGGGTAGTGATAATGTCACTACCTTTTTTTTTGTGATGAAGCTAGAATAGTGAGCAGGATGGATAGTGTCGAGTGCCGTTCCGATTCTGAATTTGCGGAGCGCCCGCTGGCATTGACGTGGGCGGGCTGCCGCTATGAGATCGCCGAAATCGTCGCCCGCTGGCGCGGCCCCAATGAAAAGGGATTCCGCGTCAAAGCCACGGATGGCACGGCGTTCGAGCTGACCTATCGGGAACTTCCCGATGAATGGCAGGTTCAACCAATTTGATGAGCAATGGAGGCTCAATGGTCAATCCACAAACTTTGCAAGAGCTAACCAATACACAGCGACTGTCTAGACGCGTCGCGGGTTTGAAGCCATCCGGCATTCGCAAGTTCTTCGATATTGCCGCGACGATGAAGGATGTGATTTCGCTCGGCATCGGCGAACCGGATTTCACCACGCCCAAACCCATTCTCGAGGCAGGCATCCAGTCGCTGCAACGCGGCGAAACCCATTACACATCGAATCACGGCAAGATGGAACTTCGCCAGGCCATCGCCGAGAACATCATGCGGCTATACGGGGTGAGGTACGACCCGGCCACCGAGATCGTCGCGACCGTCGGCGTCAGCGAAGCGCTTTATTTGACCTTCACTGCCATTCTTGATCCCGGTGATGAAGTGATCATCCCGACGCCGTGCTTTGTGTCGTATCAGGCCGAAGTGATCCTGGCGGGCGGAGTGCCCATCGAAATTCCGAGCCGACCCGAAAACAATTTCCAGGTTGACCCCAACGAGGTCCGCAAGGCAGTCAGCCCGCATACCAAAGCCATCTTTATTGGTTACCCGTCGAACCCCACCGGCGCGGTCGCAGAGCGGGAAGTGCTGCTTGAGATCGCGAAGATCGCGGAACAAAATGATTTACTGGTTGTATCGGACGAGATCTACGACCGATTGGTTTACGATTTCAAGCATGTCTGTTTCCCCTCGCTCGGTAACAGCATTCGAAATCGCACCGTGCTGCTCGGCGGTTTTTCAAAAGACTATGCGATGACGGGCTGGCGGATCGGATATGCCGCCGGACCTGCAGATATCATCAAGGGCCTGGTTCGCATCCACCAATATACCATCATGTCCGCCCCGACCACCGCTCAGGATGCCGCCCTCGAAGCATTGAAAAGCGGCGAGCCACACGTCCTGGAAATGGTAAAGGAATACGATCGCAGGCGCCGATTGCTGGTCAGCGGCTTGAACCGTCTCGGACTCAAGACCTTTGAGCCGCGCGGCGCGTTCTATGCCTTTCCCAACATCACCGCCTCCGGCATGGACGATGAACTGTTCGCTCAGAAACTCCTCGAGGAGGAACATGTGGCGGTCGTTCCAGGAAATTCTTTTGGACCTGGCGGCCAGGGGTTCGTGCGGGCTTGTTACGCCACCTCGTATGAGCAGATCGAGGAGGCCCTGCATCGCATGGAGAAGTTCATGAGCAGATACGGATGAAGCGCAGAGAATCCAACCTGGCGCTGAATCTCAATAAAAAGAACCGCCTCTTCGTGAGGCGGTTCTTGCTTGCTCAAGGTTGGCTGATCTTGACCCAGTCAAATCCAAAGATCGCCGGTGGATTCTCAAACGAGGAAACCGAAACACCGATCTTGCCGTTCTTCAATACGTATTCGTTGTCATCCAGCTGGCGGATCTGGTTGCCATTGATGAACAGCGTCAGGGTGCGGCCCTGGCAGGAAATCCCGATTTGATTCGTATCCTTACCCGTCTTGAATTTGCTGTAACCGCCGTCCGCGAGCTTGGAATAGGTGACCGTGCTGCCGTCCGATTGAATCTGTGCGTAGTCTATTTCATATAAGCCGGTATCCGCAATACTGAATTCGTACCAACCCTGATCTGGACTGTAACGGCAGATGAGGCCGATGTTACTGTCGGTAGTGCCGCGGTTCTCCACGCTGACATCCAGGCGCACATCATCATATTGTTGGGCATCGTAGACGGCATACGCCCATTGACCCTGACTCTCCAGGTCGAAGACCAGATAACCGTCTTTCACGCTCACGGACATATTTCCAAAATTGCCCTGAACCAGGACGGGGTTAATCCCTTTGGCTCTTTTGGAGGCGTTGATCACGAACTGCGACCAATTCGAGAGGGCGCTGTTGAAGTCCTCCTGGAAATACTTCCCTGTACTGGGCTGGGCGGTAGGCTGGGCAGCTTGCTGGGCCGTTGGCAAAGCTGACCCCGATTGCCCTCCGCCTCCGGCCGGTCGGCCGCAGGCAGTCATCGCCAAAGCCAAGATGGCGAGACAGAGAATCAGCTTGATTGGATTGCTTTTCATAGGCATTCTCCTCTACGTTCATTTATTTTCTTACCGACCCAGGCACAGGCTGATGTGAAGAATCGGTAAATACAATATAGCATAAATGATAGCGAGTTTCAACCATACGGCCTCCCCCTATTAGTGGGGGGAGGCCGTATGGTTCTTGGTGGAGATGGCGGGAATCGAACCCGCGTCCGAAAGATTCGACCCTCGGAACTCTACGAGCGTAGCCTGCCGAAGTTCGTCACCGCAGAGATCTCAGCAGGCTAGTAACTCTGCGGCCATCTGCTGGTCTTAGGCGCATTTAGCAGAGTCAGGCGCGGCACTTCACCATTGTCTCGCCCGGCCCGCCACCGGGTGAAGAACGGTAACGGCGGACGCGGCCTCATCAAAGGAGGCCGGCTGTTATGACCTCACTTAAGCGGCGAGGGGCATAGCAGCATAGGAAGTGTTATTGGCACTTGATCTTTTGCGCTGAGTTTACGAGTTCGGCGCCTCTCGGCTCGCATTCCGGGACCAGCCTCTCCCGTCGAAGCCTGTCATCCCCGCTGGACGGGCGTGCCCGTGCAGGAGGATTATAGCACAGCCCGGCTGACAAAATATTGGCGCACGAGACGGCGGCGGATAACTTGCCCGAAAATCAGCTTTATGCTAGACTCGATTCAATTCAGGAATTCATGCTATGGCCCAAAAAATTCTCATCATAGATGACGATGTAGACACTCTACGGCTCGTCGGCTTAATGTTGCAACGGCAAGGTTATCTAATCAGCGCCGCCACAAACGGGGAACAAGGTCTTGCCAAAGCTTTGGAAGAAAGGCCCGACATAATCCTGCTCGATGTCATGATGCCCGACATGGACGGTTATGAAGTCACCCGGCGCTTGAGAAAGAACCCGGCCACCCAGTACACCCCCATTTTGATGTTCACGGCCAAGACCCAGCTTGACGACAAAGTCGCTGGCTTTGAAGTCGGGGTGGATGATTATTTAACCAAGCCCACTCATCCCACAGAATTGCAGGCCCACGTCAAAGCCTTGTTGGGACGCGTGGGGACCAAGCAAGATGAAGAGATCGAAACCGCGGTGCATGAACAGAATGGGCGTGTGGTCGGCGTCCTTTCGGCACGCGGAGGCTTGGGCGTCTCTTCGGTGGCGACCAACGTCGCCGCCGCGCTCTTCAACCGGACGCAATCCAGTGTGATTCTGGCCGAACTCACTCCGGGACAAGGCACGATCGGCATGGAGCTTGGCGTGCCAAGCCAGAAAGAATTAAACGAGATTCTCTCGGGTAAGCCGGTCGAGATCACCAAGGAGAAGGTGCAGTCCGCATTGGTGCCGCATGGATCCGGGTTGAAGCTGTTGCTGGCCTCGGAAAATCCGCGTGACATGTATTTAACCGGCCAAACCAAGAACTATGAAACCCTCATTTCCCGCCTGGCAGCACTGGCCCGCTTTATTGTCCTGGACCTGGGCACGGGCCTGCCGCCTTTTGTTCAAAAGATTCTTCCTTTGTGCCATGACCGCATCGTCGTCATTGAAGGCACCCCCAACACCATCAATCAGACGAAACTTTTGATTGATGAAATCACCAACCTTGGCATCGAAAAACTAGGGATTTTGGTCGTGCTTAACAATCGCGTCCGCTCCGAGACCCAAATGGCCTGGACGGAAGTCCAGCAGAAGCTGGGGCACTCGATTGCCTCGACCCTCACACCTGCTCCCGAAATGTTCCTCAACGCCGCGCGCGTTCATACTCCGGCGGTGATGTCTCAACCCACCAATATCACTTCCCAACAATTCTTGAAGATCGCCGACCTCCTCATGGAGCACGAGAAAGCCAGATGAGGCCGTTCCCGGCCTCGGTGCAGGCGGGAATCGAATTATCTGCCGAGTTGTTCCGCAACGCAGAACGAGTCGTGATTCTGACCGGCGCAGGCATTTCCACGCCGTCCGGAATTCCCGATTTTCGTTCGGAGGGCAGTGGGTTGTGGTCGCGCGAGGAACCACTGGAAGTTGCCTCGCTGTATACCTTCCGCACTCATCCTGAAAAATTCTACGAATGGTTCCGTCCGCTGGTGCGTCAAATCTTTGAAGCAATTCCGAATGCCGCGCATCGGGCGCTGGCCGAATTGGAAAAGGCGCAACGGGTCCACGCCATCCTTACGCAGAACATCGACATGCTCCACCAGAAGGCGGGCATGCAGAATGTGGTCGAATTGCACGGCACGTTGGGGAGTCTCTCCTGCACCCAATGCTTTCAGCAGGTCGACTCGGCCCCCTACCTGAAACCGCTGATCGAACAGGGAGAATTGCCGCGCTGTCCCAGCTGTCGCGCCCTCCTGAAGCCGGATGTCATCCTGTTTGGCGAACAACTGCCCCAAAGGGCCTGGCGGGAAGCGCAGCGGGAAAGCCGCACCTGTGACCTGCTCGTGGTCGCTGGTTCATCGCTCGAAGTCATGCCGGTGGCTGGACTCCCCCTGCACGCCCTCGACCGCGGCGCACATCTGGTGATCATCAACAACTCGCCCACCTACCTGAACATCCGTGCGGATGCCGCCATTCAGGAGAATGTTTCGGATATAATTCCTGCAATTGCGGAACAGGTCCTACATGGCTGAAATAAAAACCGAACGTCTCGGAGGTTATCGTCGTCTGATCGAGATTGCCCGCGATCTCGCCTCCACCCTCGATCTGGACGTGCTTCTTGAACGAATCGTCCAGGCCGCGGCTGAGGTCAGCGGCTCGGAGGCTTCGTCGATCCTGCTCTACGATGATGTAACCCAGCAGCTGTATTTCCAGGTTGCCACCAACCTGGACGAGCCCACCATGCGGGGCTTGGTCATTCCGCTGGAAGGAAGCATCGCCGGCTGGATCGTCACAAACCGCAAGCCGATCCGCATCATTAATGCTCAGCAGGACCCGCGCCTCTTTGCCAACGTGGATCGGGTCACTGGACATCCGACTCAATCCCTGCTGGGTGTACCGCTCATCACCAAAAACAAAGTCGTGGGCGTCCTGGAAGCGCTGAACAAAGAAAAGGGAAAATTCAGTGACGGGGATGAGAGCATGCTTTCGGTACTGGGCGCGCAGGCCGCGGTCGCGATAGAGAATGCGCGCTTGTTCCAGCAGTCAGACCTGATCTCGGAGTTCGTTCACGAACTGCGCACGCCGCTGGCATCGCTCAGCACCGCCACCTACCTTCTGCTCCGCCCCGAAATGTCGCGCGAACAACAGGAACAAATTACGCGCAATATCCATAGCGAAACTTTGCGGCTCAATTCGCTGGCATCCTCCTTCCTCGATTTGGCCCGTCTGGAATCGGGCCGGGTGCAGTTTCACAAGACCAGCTTCAATGTCTCAGACATGCTGTACGAATGCAAAGATGTCATGAACTCCAAAGCGGAGGAAGAAAAGTTGCAGATTCAGATTGAAACATCCGAGGCTATGCCCGCGCTCGAGGCGGACCGCGACAAAATCAAACAAGTGGTGCTGAACCTGCTGAGCAATGCAATCAAATACAACCGTCCCAATGGCTCGATCGTCTTGCACGGCGACTTCAGCACGACGGAAATCCTGATCAGCGTCCAAGATAATGGGATTGGCATCCCGGAAGAAGCATTGCCGCATCTTTTTCAGAAATTCTACCGGGTGCGCGAGCACGAAGCCAAAGCAACCGGCACCGGCTTGGGACTCTCCATCTGCAAGCAAATCGTGCAGGGACACGGCGGTCGAATGGAAGTGAAAAGCAAGATTGGCGTCGGCACGGCCTTCACGGTGCGATTGCCGCGCAGCAGCAAAATACCGGCGCACACCGAGGTCAATAAGACGCCTCAGGTCTGAACCCAAATGACAAAAAAAATCCGCCCCGGCGGATTTTTTAGTCAATTCGATGCACTTTTTCCAGGCTTCTTACTACCCTTCTTATGAAGTCCGAGCGTTTGTCCAATCGCACGCGCAATGCGTTGCGCGGAATCAGGACGCGCCGCGTGGCGTGCATTCTCCATGACCAGCGCGCGTTCCTGCGGACGGCATATCCAGCGCGTCAAGGCCCGGACGACCAATTGGGAACTCGGGGCCCAGATCCCCGCATTCTCTGTTTCAACAAAGGTCACATTGCCGTCTTCCTGTCCCGGCAGTTTGGCATACAGGATGATCGGCAGATTCGCATTCAGCGCCTCCGCGATCGTGCCCGGCCCGGCCTTCGTGACAATAATATCCGCGGCCCGCATGAAATCGGGCAGGTCGCGGGTAAAACCATACAAGAATGCCGGATTCTCCCAAGATTCCGATTCGAGATGCGCCTTCAGTTTTTCATTGCGGCCGCAAACAATGACCAGGCCCAGGTCGAGGCCCGATTCGTCGATCGCGCGTGCGGTCGTATCCAGGGGGCCCATTCCGTCGCCGCCGCCGACCAGCAGCACAATTGGTTTATCCAAAGGCCAGCCAAGTTTTTTCCGAAGCGAACGCTTGTTGCCGGTGGGAACGCAGTAGCGCGCGGCAACCGGCAGGCCCACCACGTCGAGTTTTTCCGCAGACACTTTATTGAACAGGGCGCGTTGGCGCGCCAACTCGGTGGGGACGAAAATCCGGTCGGCGCGGGTATCGAACCACAGCGCATGAGTGGTGACCAGATCCGTGACCACGGTAAAGAACGGCGGACGATTGCGGCCCAGGGCTCTCAACGCGAAGGTGGTGGCAATGGGATGGACACTGACGATCAAGTCCGCCGGATGATCGCGAACAAGACGGCGCACGGCGTTGCGTGCCACGGGCCACAAGGTGGTCGTGAGGAAGCGCGCTTGAGTGCGTCCATCGGTCGCATAAAAAGAAGCCTGCCATAGACGCGGGGCCTTGACCATTTCAGGATAAAGATCGGGCATTTGGCGGAACGGCGGCGGCGCGTATTGCTTGAAAAAGTCGACCATCTCGACCGTAAACGCGTCGCCGTATTCGGTTTGCAGAGCTTCGATAATGGCCTCCGCCGCGGAGCGATGTCCGCCGCCGGTATCCGAAAAGTAAAAGACGATGTGGGGTTTTTTACGATTGCTTTTGCTGTTCATTTTTTTGTGTCAGATTGACTTTCATTCGTTTTGCGAGTTCCCGGCGCGTGAGCAGGACGCGATGGCCACAGCCCTTGCATTCGAGGCCGATATCCGCGCCGAGGCGGACCACCGTCCATTCGTACGAGCCGCATGGATGCGGTTTGCGCAAGCGTAATAGATCGTTGAGCTGGAGATCGGGAAGCATAGGAGACCAGAAGTCGATGAAGGATCGTGAGGGCGCAACGATTATACCGCGCCGAGCCGGGTCGGCGGGACAACAAACTGTGATAAACTTTGGACGTTTGGCAATTCCTGCTGGAGGGAACCAATGTCTGACTTTGAAACGTATTCCATTGAAATCGCCGGTTTGAAGCGTAAGTTGCGCCTGTTCCAGATCAAGCCTGGATTGCGGATCGCCATCCTGAACATCCTGGGTGATACGGAACTGGTCCAAGCCTGTGCGCGTGCATTAAGCAAGCAGCTCAAAAACGTTAAGTTTGACATCCTTGTGACCGCCGAAGCCAAATCCATTCCGCTGGCCTATGCACTCTCAGCCGCAATGAAGAAACCCTATGTCATCCTGCGCAAAACTTATAAGCCATATATGGGCGACGCGTTAACCGCGGAAACACTTTCCATCACCACCGGTGAGCCGCAGACCTTGATTCTGGATGAGAAAGACCGCAAGTTGCTGAAAGGCAGGAAAATCGTGCTGGTCGATGATGTCATCAGCACCGGCTCGACGCTGCAGGGCATGCAGATGATCGCCGAGAAGGCTGGCGCAAAGGTGGTCAAGGAAGCCGCGATCTTGACCGAAGGGGAACGCTCGAAATGGGAAAGCATTATCTCGTTGGGACATTTGCCGTTGTTTACAGATTGAACTTAAGTTCCATCTGATTGTTTCACGGAGGAGCCATGCTGATCATCGCCAGCGACATCCATTTGACCGATGGAACTTGCGCCAAACCCATCTCCCCCAGCGCCTTCTATTTGTTTGCAGACCGCCTGCGCGAAACAGCCTATCAGGCCTCGTGGCGCAGGGACAATGCCTATCGTCCCATCGATGGAATCGATCTGGTCCTCATGGGCGATATCCTCGACCCGCTTCATTCCACCCGCTGGCTGGATACTCGACCCACGGCCGCGGACTACATCCGGCCCTGGGTCGACCCGCTCAAGGCCGGATACGATTCCAAGCTTCGCGACGTGACGCGTGCCATCATGGATGCAAACGCGGAGGGATTGGAGGTCATCAAGAATCTCACGCGCCCTGGCGCGCTGACGCTTCCACCCGCCAAGCGCAACGGCAAGCCGGCCTTGAAGTCGCGGACGCCGGCAGCCATCCCAGTACGCGTGTATTACACGATCGGCAACCACGACTGGTACTACCACCTGCCCGATCGACGCTTCGACCCGATCCGGCAAGACATTGTTGACGTTCTCGGCCTCAGTAATCCGGCCAATCTATTCCCTTACGAGATGGACGAATACGAGCCGCTCAAAGAGCTGGGGAGGCGCTATAGAATTCTGATGCGGCATGGTGATTATTATGACCATTTCAATTTCAATCCGGAGAAGGGCCGGGATTTCGGGACACTGGGCGACGTCTTCGCCATGGAAGTGCTCAACCGTTTTCCGGTCGAGGTGCAGAAGCGATTGGGAAATCAATTGCCGGCAGGAATCCTGAATGGTCTGCGCCGCATCGTCAACGTGCGGCCCGTGCTGGCCACCTCCTTATGGATCGAGAGCCAAATCGAGGAACATGCCGGTTCGCCTGCCCTCGAGACCGAGATGAAGCAGATTTGGGACCGCGTCTGCGACGAGTTCCTCGAAAACGATTTCGTACGCCAGGCGCATAAGGCCTTCAAGTTCGATACCGTCGACGCCCTGCGGCTGGCAATCAAGATCACCAACCGCACCTCCTTCACGACCATCAATGAATTGGTCAACTGGCTGCGCGATAAAATGGGCAGCGGCGAGATCTCCTACGCGGCACATGCCCTGAACGAGCAGGCTGTGCAAAACGAGCAGGCGCGCTTCGTCGTGTACGGTCACACGCATTTCCATGAGGTCGTTCCGCTGGACGCCTACGGCTATCTTTCCGATCCCGAATCACAGGTCTATATCAACTCGGGCACATGGCATTCCTATTATGCGATCGCCGCGAAGGATCATCTTAAGAGCCACCAGCCGGACGAGTTTGTCCCATATCAATCCATGACCTACCTGGCCTTCTACAAAGATGAAGAGCGCGGCGGCAGAAGTTTTGAGGCTTGGTCGGGGACGTTCATGTGAGCCACCTAGTACGACGAGAACCATCTTCTAATGAGCAGTGCGGGAATCAACTCAGGAAAAGCGCTCTCGGATTTGTGCCGCTTTCATTAAATGAGGGGACGAGCAGATCATCGTGCGCAAAGCGCCGGCGAACCCAGCTGGTGGAAGGGACGAGACGAGGCGGGTCCCGCCCGTCTGTACATGCTGTGTGGGCCCGGTATTTTTCGAACAAGATATGCACCTTAGTTGGGCGTCAAATCACAATAGTAAAAGCGGTTTTCCCGCAAAACGATTTCTCCAAGTGTGTACTGGACCTTCTCCTGGAAAATTGGCCCATCATATACAAAGGAATGATATTCGCCATTCTCACCACACGCATCGACACCTGGAGGAAGTTCGGACAGGAACTGTTCATCAATCGTTCTGCCAACGAACTGTCTGTCAAGCACCTGAGTGTCAACGCAAGTAGTGATCGCTTTGAAACCTAGCTCCGTGAGCGAGTGGACCAACTGCCGGGTATTCCTTTTCCAGAGAGGGAAGATCCCGCGCATCTTCAGGGTGGCGAGTTTGTCTTCGCGGTACTTCCTGAGATCTTCCAAAAAGATGTCGCCAAACACAACCGAGGTCGTGCCTGCCTCTCTGTATTTTGCAAGAACCTGCTCCATCTTTGATTCATATTCCGCATTCGTTCCATTCTTCGAAACGAACACTTTTTCAAGCGGAAAACCCAACGAGGCCACTTGCCCTTCGAGCAGAATTCGCCGAACGCCGTGCATGCTGATGCGGTCATAGTCCTGCGTCAGCGTGGTGAGCAAGGCGGATACTCGGTAGTTCTCATTTTTCAGGATTTCATACAAAGCGATGGCGCTGTCTTTTCCACCGCTCCATGAAACGATCACATTTTCCATAGGTCAATCCTTGTCTGTTGGGCAGTTCGCGCGTGGCTAGGAACATATGGAATATCCGCGCGCGAACGGACCGTAGAGCCTTGCCGTCCGACCTGCCGACTTGGGCAATTCGGCTGCAAAAGATCAATGCATCACCCGGGATAAAACCTCCCCATCAGACTTTCAATGCGGGCAGATTATTCAACCAGGCATTGAATGCAGGGAAGAACCGCGAGTGGTTTTGCTTCCCGGTGGTTTTCCATATCAGCCACAAGATGATGAGCGGCGCGAGCAAACGTCCGTAGGACCAGGGGAGAAAGTCGAACGTCGGCAGGATGAATTCCAGGAAATAGGCAAGGCCAAATCCGATCCATTCGTCGGGCGCCTCAAGATGTTTGAATAGCAGTAGAAATGACAGGGCCACAAAGATGCCGTGATGCTCCCAAACCACGGGCGAGGCGAGCGTCATCAAGATAAAAAGCGCGGGAAGGGCGTTGGCAAGCCGTGGGCCTTTTCCCTTGCCGGAGAAAAAGGTTTCATGGCGCACGCACTTTGCCATCACGAACAGGGAGGCCGCCAAAAGAATCGCTTTGGACAGATAGGTCAAAACGCGCGCCCAGATCAGGTCGAGGTGAAGAAACGGAACCATGGAGCGGAAGAACGAGTCGAACGAGGTCTCATGGAAATTGGTCGTCTGCAGCGCCGCCAGGCCCTGCGTGCTTCTGATGAAATCAAGGAACGGATAAACGCCGTCGATCGCTACGGTGAACATGGCGACGAGGATCAAACTCAACAGAAACCATCCCAGCCAGCGCCAATCCAGCTCCAGCAGGAAGCCAAGCACCAAAACAACCGGTGAGCTTTTGAGTTGCACGGCAAGAGCCAGCGCCAGGGCGGAAAGGAAGGAACGCTGCGGATAAAGCAGCAGGCTGAGGAAAACCAGATTGAGGGCGTGAAGGTTGATCTGAACGTAAAAGAGAGTCCGCAAGAGCGGCGTGTTGACCAGCATAAACAGCGTGGTCAGGACGGCGGCGAAACGAGCCGAGAAGCCGTAATGTTCCAGCACGCGGTGAAGCAGAACATAAAAGGCCATCAGCGAAATGAAATTGGCGATCCAAAGGACCACCAGGAAACTTTCGTCCCCGAGCGGGGCGATGAACTGCAATAGCGTCGCCCACAACGGCGGGTACAAATAGGTATCGGGCAGCGGCTTGTGCTGCAACAAGGCTGTGGCGGCATCGAGGTAATAGGAATAGTCGCCGTAACGAAACCGTTCGCTCAAAAGATTGAGATAAGCAAAACCAACCAGAAAGAAGCCAGCGACGCTCCAGCCATTCTTCGCACCGACCCGCCCTGCATAAAGAAGATAGATCAGCAAACCGAGCAATAGCCATGAGAATGTCACGGCGGCAAGCGTGATCCGCAAATCCTCCAGCGGCCAGATCTGGATGAAGAGTTTGAAGCCCGCGGGGCCCCCGCGCAGAAAAATAAAGAGTATGCTTGCGGCGATAAGGGCCGTAAGCATACTCCATAGAGTCAACGCACAGGCAGCGGGCCGGTGATTTCTCAAAAACGTCTTC
This sequence comes from Anaerolineales bacterium, assembly GCA_035516425.1. Lineage (GTDB taxonomy): Bacteria > Chloroflexota > Anaerolineae > Anaerolineales > Villigracilaceae > Fen-1038. The sequence goes on along the minus strand of DATJAH010000059.1, from coordinate 18,443 downwards.
CCGTCATCAAGGAACTTTCACATAGGAAGCCATGACATAGCCGCGCAAAGCGTTCGGGTCGCGTACGTTGATCCACTGGTTGGCGATCCCAACCTTTGCCAGCGCCGAGTTCGAGGGCTCAATGACCGTCAGGAACGTGCCTGCCTTTTCGATGCCGACCAAAGTCCCGGCCAGCGATGGGAAGGCGCGCAAGCGCAGTCCGTACGGTCCCACGGTATCCGCGACCTCGAGCACCAGCCGCTGTGGTTGCGAGGCAGGAGATTGCGAGGAGGTGGGCGGGGTCGGCGTGGACGGCGCAGGCGTCGGCGAGGTGGAGGACGACGGAGTGCTTGGCGCGGACGGGGTCGAAGGCGCGGAGGGTGTGGATGGTGTGGGCGCGGGATTCGGCGCAGGGGACGAGCCCGGCGCTGTGCCTGGAACCTGCTGCACATACCAGGCTGCCACATAGCCCTGATGTCCGGACGGGTCGGACACGTTGATCCATTGATTGGTGACGCCGATCTTGGCGAGGGCGGCATTTTGATCTTCGATCACCTGCAATGGGGCACTGGGCATTTCCGCATAATTCGCGGGCGAATCGGCCGAGGGCTGAGTATGCAGGCGAATCCCGGCCGTCGCCGTTGCCAGGGCCTGCACATATAAACCCGTCAGGGTGGCGGGAGAGGAAGGCGTGGCGGGGCTGGTTGTGGTGGTGGAGCCGCTGGAAGTGCCGGAGGGAGTTGATGTGATTGCGCTGCATTTATACCAGGCCACCGCCTTGATGGCACGTTGAAGCGGCTGTCCCTGAGCGAAGCGCGTCATCAAGGTGACCGGAGTCGTCTCCGGCGGGAAAGGCCATGGATCCTGAATTAAATAATCATTCCCCTGCTGCGCATAAACGAGCACCCAGTGAGTCTGCAGGCCCGCGTCCGGTGAATAGTCCACTTCCACGATCACCGGCTGGCCCACCAGCAGCGAAGTGTTGATTTGTGAAATGGGCGCATCCGTGTTGGTGCAGATGGTAAGCCCGGTATTTTGAATTTGCGGATAGAGTTTGCTGATCGCGCTCCAAACGAGCAGCTCATTTGAGGTAATGCCGCCATTGGCGGTCAATTTCTGGTTTAAGGTGGCAGGAGTCTCCGTGAAGCCCCAACTGCTGGAATACATGGCCAGACTGGTCAGGGCACAGCCGATGTAACCGATCGTATCCGGACCGGGGCCGATTTTCATATTTTTCCATTGAGGGTCCTGCTGGGAATAACGGACAAGGTTAAATTCCATATTTCCTCACTTTCTCGATGAATTCCCGAATGATACACCCCTTTTGATGTTTTATTCGGCGTTCTTGCGGTCGAGCCAGAGCTCATGATAGCGGCGATTCCAATCGATCAGAAACCGGCATGCGATCACGATTCCCGCGGCCAGCGCGATCCAGAACTCGATCCCGCGCAGGCCGAACAGCCACAATGCAGGCGCGGCCAGGATTCCAACTAAGACGCTGGCGCGCGCCGGGTGGCGAAGCGCCAAAACCAGCGCGATCAAGACGGCCGCCACGATCAGAAAGGCCAAAGGGCTTACCATCAATAATCCCCCGCCCGCGCAGGCCAAACCCATCCCGCCGCGGAACTGGGCAAAGACCGGCCAGCAATGTCCAATGACAACAAACGCAACGGTAATCGGTGTAATCCACGACGAGGGGGCAAAATGCCATGCCAGCCAGGCCGGGATGAAGCCTTTGGAGACATCCAGGAGAAAGACCAGCGCACCTGCGCCAAATCCGGCCTGACGAATCGTGTTGGTGGTCGTGGCATGCCCCGAGCCGGAATCGCGCACATCCACACCCTTGAGGAGACGCGTGATCCAAATCGAAAAAGGCAGCGAGCCGCTCAGGTAGCCAAACAGAAAAAACCCCAATGCCGTGAGAACAGTGGTCAGCCCGATCAAGCCAATCTTTCTTTCATTGCATCCGGGAAAATTTGCGGCTAATTCGATAAGACTTTGTAACAGATCGTATTCTCACCCGCTTTTTTGGCATCAGAAACAAGTTGATAGACCTGCTGAAACATCTCATCCGCATTGGACGGCACGGAGGCACAGGTCAGGGCCCCGATGCTGAACGTGACCGGCCATTGGTGTTTCTGCATCTCTTCCAGCAGGGAGCTTTGCAGGCGGGCTGCCACTTTACGGGCGGCTTGTCCGTCGGTCTCAGGCAAGATGGCGGCGAACTCATCACCTCCGATGCGGGCAACGATATCGATCCCACGCAAATGCAGTTTCAGGGTTGTGGCAACACTGGTCAGCAGGGAATCGCCCATCGCATGTCCCTTCATATCGTTGAGGCTTTTGAAGTTGTCCAGATCCATGAATAGGAACGTGAAAGGCCGCTTGGTTCTGGCCAACCGCTGTATTTCGATCGAGGCCGCTTCGAACAAACCTCGGCGATTCCGAATGCCCGTAAGGAAATCGGTGCGTGATAGATGCGACTCGGTTTTAAATAACTCGTGGATGGTTGAGACCAGCATCGAAACCACCAAAAGGGATCCCAGAAAGACGGCGGCATTCCACAGATAAACCAGCGGGTCCAAAAAACGTTGGTCGGTGCGAAGATTCGTCACGGCCCAAGCCGCGGCGCAGGCAAAAGAGATAAACATCCCCTCGGAATTTCCAAGCGCCCAGCTGGCCAGCGCGACCGGAAAAATATAGAACAGGGAGATCGAGAAACCCGGGCCGGTTTCGTAATCAATGATTCCCAAACCGATCACGGCGACCAGAACGGCCATCCACAAGAACAGTGCGTTTTGCCGTTCCAAATAGGCAAGAAAACGATTGGTGATTGACATGTTTGTGAATTATATCTTTATTTCGACAACGTCGACGTTTCGAATATGCAAACAGACAGCTAGTCATTACCATGCTTGCCTAGTCATGTCTTCCACTCTTCGCCTCGACGATCGCCTGGACGCGCCCGACCTGGCCGCCCACCAATCGCACTTTGATGCCATGCGGATGGGTCGCGGATTTGGTGAGGATATCCTTGACAATCCCTTGGGTCAATTTCCCGGTGGGCTGATCCTGCTTCAAGACGATCAAGACGGTCATGCCGGGTTTGATGTTGGAACGTGTGTGTCCATCCATTATTTTTGAGTCTCGATCAGGTAAACCGTGAAATCCAAATTGCCGGGGGAGGCACCATACTCGGTGAGCATGGCGGCGGCTTCGCTGCGATGCTGCGTGCCGTGATTGACCACATGCCACAGGCACTGCCACAGGATGCGGTCGCGCGGCTCGCCTCTCTCGTTCGTGTAATGCCTGTGACTGTACAGCGCCTGGTCGCTCAGGGTTGCGAGATAGGCGCGCATGGCCTGTTCTTCTTGACTTGTACGCGCCTGGACGGATGCCAGCGTTGGAAAATCTTCAGCTTTCAAATCCGGCGCGGACCAATCATTCGTTTGGAAAAAAGTCCGCCAGCCAAATTCGGCATCGAGAATGTGAACGAGCGTGCCGCGCAAACTGCCGTATGGAAAAGAGGCAGGCGCGAGAAGTTGTTTCCCGCTCACTTTCTCACTGGCGGCGAGAATGCGCTTGTTGGCCCAGTAGTTGTAATCATAAATTAGGAGGAGGTCTTGATGGTTCATGGTTCGTCTCCTGTTCATTCCTATAGGATTGGGATCTGTTCATCAGCCTTGTGCCGAAAACCATGCAGCCGGTTCACGACCATTATCATTTTGATTTCCGCAGACAAGGCATTTCCAATATGGATGATCGGTTGAAAACACTGCTCGCGGGGGCGGATGAGGTCTACAAAGCGGATATCCCGGAGCCTTCGCAGATTCTGCGGCTGCGCCTTTCAAGCTCTTTCCGCATTCTCCATTCCATCCCCAACTTCTTCTTTTTCCCCCTCCTTCGGAGGGTAATTCTTTCCCTTGTTTCACAACCCGTAACGCGGTCGCGATGGCATCCAAAGTCGGCTTGACCGCTTCCATTTCAATCGGCATTTCATGCTCCTATGCGAACTTTCTTGTTATCGCAACAGCCCTGTGGCAAAGCTCAAGAACGCCTGCACATCATTGAAGTTCGTCACCAAGCCCACCGAGATTCGCACCGCGCCGCTGTTCTTGCCGTCAATACATAAACGGAAATCGTCGAGCGAAAGACGTTGTTCGTGCCCCGGCTGGTGGAAGCACACGTCCAACTCGACGCGCGAGAGTCCGAGCGCCACCTCGCCGGCGCCGGGGTTGCAGAAACAGCCGGTGCGCAATGAGATGTTGGCTTGGTTGGCTTCGCTCTCGATGAAGCGATGGTCAATGGCTTGGCCATCTTTATCAAAGAAGTTCACGGTCACGGTGCCGCCGCGTGCTTCCGTGGTGGTGGGTCCATACAAGCGCACCAATGGCTCGCCCGTGCTATGCTTCATGCGAGTCAAATTGTCCAGCAGCCAACCCGCCAGGCATCGGACGCGTTCATGGATCAGCTCGTAGCCGATCGATTCGATATGCTTGAGTCCGATCTCCACGGCGGGGATGTTCAAGTAGTCGGGCGTGCCGTCCTCGAAGGCGGTATGTCCCTCCGCCATATAGAACTTGTCGCCCTGCACGGAAACCACCGTGATCGTCCCGCCTGCGAACCACGGGCGATGAAGTTTGGCCAGCGCTTCCTTGCGCACGATCAACGCGCCGATGCCGGTTGGATAGCCGAACATCTTATAGAACGAAAGCGGAACGAAATCCGGCTTGACTTTGCCGAGGTCAAGTTGATTGGTCGGGGCGAACGCGGCGGCATCGAGCAGCACATCCCAGCCGGCCGCGTGGGCTTTCTCGATCCATTCGAGCGGATGCTGGACTCCGGAGAAGTTCGATTGGGCGGGAAAAGCAAACAGATTGTGCGCACCCCGGTGCGCGCGCGCAAAATAATCGTCGAGGGAAGCGGCGTCGACGCGCATGTTCGGCAATGCCACCGGAATGTATGTCACCTGCGCGCCGCGCGCGTGTGCGAACTCGCGAATCCCATTGACCGAGTTGTGGTTGTCGAACGTCAAAAGATAGTGTCCGCCCTTCGCGAACGGATACGACTCGCCGACCAGTTTCAGCGCACCGCTGGCATTGGCGGTGAAGATCACATCGTATTCATCGGGATCCGCATGGAAGAACTTGAGCACATATTCGCGGGCATGTTCCACGAGCTGGGTCGCGGCCAGCGAAGTCGGGTTGGAAGAGTGCGGGTTCCCAAAGACGTGCTCGCTCAACAACTTGTGATGGCGTCGTACCTGTGCCTCGGCATACAATCCGCCGCCGGTGTAATCGAGATACACGTGCTCGCCCACGTCAAGGCGGGCATACTCCGCCGCGCGCAGATCGTCCAGGATGTGCGTGGAGGGATAGGCAGGATAGGCGTGCAGAAAGGCGATAAAGTCGGGACGGTCCATGGCAAGCACCTCGATCGATTTCACCGCCGATTATAAGCGCGCTCAGCGATGATGGGCCGCGAGTCGTGTATACTTCGCAGCATGGTACTGACGATCGCCAGCATCGAGATCCTGCTCTTGATCGCGGCGCTGGTCGGCATGATTGCGCTGCGGTTTCGGATTCCTTATACGGTCGGTCTTGTGCTGACCGGCATCGCGCTGGCGCTTCTATCTTTCAGACCCACCATCAACCTGACCAAGGACCTGCTCTTTGATGTCTTGCTCCCACCATTGATCTTTGAAGCAACCTTATATATTCCGTGGAAAGAACTGAAGCACAACCTGCCTCCGATCTTGACCTTTGCCATCGTCGGTGTGATTCTTTCAGCGGCCGCTACAAGCGCAGGGATGGTTTATCTCTCCAATTGGACGTGGCCCGGTGCGGCCCTGTTTGGAATTCTCATCGCTGCTACCGATCCGGTGTCGGTCATTGCCACATTCAAAGAGGCCGGCGTGCACGGACGCCTGCGCCTGTTGGTTGAAGCAGAGAGTCTGTTCAATGATGCGACCGCCGCGATCGGCTTCAGCGTGATATTGGCCCTGCTGGACGGACACACCGTCAGTTCGTTGGCGGCTCTTGGCGAAACTTTGTGGACGGTCTTTGGCGGATTGTTCGTGGGCGGGCTCGTCGCCGCATTGATCCTGCTCCTGACGCATAACACCAGCAATCATCTCATTGAACTGGCATTGAGCACGGTGGCGGCCTATGGATCGTTCTTGACCGCTCAACAGTTGCAGGCTTCGGGCGTGCTTTCCACATTGACGGTTGGAATTCTGATCGGCAACTTTGGACTTCCCGTTTCCTATTCCAACAAGGGGCGCGCGTTCCTGGTCGACTTCTGGGAATTCGCGGCGTTCATTTCCAATTCATTGATCTTTCTATTGATTGGCCTGCAAGAAGTGAGAGAAAATTATATCGGCGGGTGGTTGTCCATTGTCGTTGCCATTCTGGTGGTGCTGATGGGGCGCGCCCTTGCGGTCTATCCGTTGAGTCTTCTATTTGAAAGATCGAAGCTGAAGATCGAACTGAAACATCAGCACGTCTTATTTTGGGGTGGATTGCGCGGCGCGCTGGCTCTGGCGTTGGCGCTTGGGCTTCCGCCGGATCTTCCCAGCCGTGCCCAAATCGTCACGGCCGCTTTTGGAGTGGTGGCGTTTTCGATCCTGGTACAGGGTTTGACGGTACCCATGCTTTTACACCGCTTAAAGCTAGTGACCGTCTCCAGCCATGAGGACCAAGGTAAACCGGCCTCCTAGGATGGCCGGACGGTCTCGGGCAGGTTGAATCGGGTCCGATACTCTTCCACTTCCAGCATCGGTGGACGTTCTTTTTCCGCGATCTCTTCCACATCCAAGGAGAGCTGCTCACGCTCGTTCCGTATCAATTTCATCGTCTTGTTGACGTTTTCGATGATGCTTTGTCCACGGCGCAATTCAAGCTTGCGCATGACCGCCTGGATGATGGCAAAGGACATTTTGCTCAGCGCCTCCAGTTCCTGGTTGTGATGAATGCGCTCCAGCAGATCCACCTGACCGATTGCATGGAGGCCGAATTTTTCGAAGACATCGATCAGCAGTCCGATTTCGACTCCGTAGCCGGAAAAGAAAGGCAATTGCTCCAGGACTTTCCTTCGTCCGCCATATTCGCCGGATAAGGGCTGCACTACGCCGGAGAGTTCGGGATAAAAAAGATTGATGAGCGGACGCGCCGTCAATTCGGTCACGCGGCCTCCGGCCCCGGCTTGTACCTTGTGGCTGATCTTCAACGGGCGTTTATAAAACCCCTTCACAAAATGGATATCCGGCCTGATGAGAAGCGGACCGATCAAACCATAAACGAAGCGCGGATGAATATTGACAATATCCGTGTCGATCCAGATCACGATGTCGCCGCGTGTGCAAAACAGACTCTTCCACAGTGCTTCGCCCTTTCCGTCGCGCACGCCATATCGTTGGAGCACGGATTGATGGACATGGACCGGTATATCGAAGCCGTGGGCAATCTCTCTCGTGCGGTCGGAAGAACTCGAATCGATCAACACGATTTCGTCCAGCAGAGGCACGTCCAGCGCCAATGCTTTTTGAATGGTTTTGATCACGTTGCCGACCGTCTCTTCTTCGTTCAACGCCGGCAGGGCCAGGCTGATCGAGACATGCTGCTGGTTCTTTAGATCCAACAACGACTTCAAGTCTTCAAACTCATCGGCATGGAAGGTGTTCTCTGCAAACCATTTGTCCACCAACACAGAGATGGCAGCCTGCCCCGCTTCTTCGCTTCCGGGGCTAAAGCGCGGCGGTCGCTTCGTTTTGACGACGATCAAGCCCTTCTTGCTTTCGGCCATGACTTTTTCCGCCACGGGTCCGATCGAAGCGACTTGATCCGTGGAGCGCGCGCTGGCGCCGATGATGACCACATCGTACTGGTTGGAGGCGCCAAGGATCGCCTCGGCCGGATTATCCGTGGAGACCTGTTTTCTTTCCACTTCGGGCATGTTTTGCAGGATCCGTTCGATGCCATGAAACGCGGCGTCTTTTTCGGGGGCAATGTCGACAGGAACGAGGTGCAGCGAGGTAAGTTTTGTGTGGCTGACGCGTTCGAGCGATAAGCCCATGCGCAGGGCCAGTTCCGCATACGGTCCGCCGCGCATCGGGATCAAAGCCTCCTGGATGGTACTGGAAATATGCGAGTTGACGATCGCAATGTCGCAGGGAGGGTGCATCAACACCTCGGCCGGAGTCGTTTTTAGAAGCTCGAATTGGCAGGGATATTCCAGCACCAGGAGATTGGACCTTTCTTTTTCAACCACCCTGACCAATTCATCCCAGGGTCGGTGCGAGACGTGGACCTCCGCCGAGCGGTGAATGTGTTTCACTTTCGAGAGTTCTTTCAAAGCCTTGCGGACCTGGCGGGCCGCCATGGCGGCAGTGCTCAACGATTCGTCCTCCGGTATATGGATGACGCCAACCAGAGTCACATTTTCCTCGCCGCCGATGGCGCGCGCCGCGGCAATCGCAGAAAGCTGGTCGCAGCCATGCACGATTGGAACGAGTATCTTCGTGAAAAGCCGGCTTTTCGATTGGGTTTTCATAACTCCTCCAAGATGCTCACTGCTCCAGGATCGGCGAAATCTTTTCTGAATAGATGTGTTCCCATGTATATCGTTCACGGATATCCGCTCGCAGGCGGTACAGTGGACTGCTCAAAAGTTGAGTGGCGATTAACTTTGCCAGTTCATGCGGGTCGGCATCCGGAGAAAAATACGTTGCATGGTCCGAGCCCAAGCTTCGCAAAGGCGGAATGCCCGAACAAAAGATCGGCATGGCGCTCAGTCCCGCCTCCAGAATTGGAATGCCAAACCCTTCCTCGCGGCTGGGCAGGAACAAGGCGTCCGCTACGCGATAGAAATCGGCGATGACTTCTTCTGATAAAAAAGAATCGACGAGTTCCGCCAGGAAGTAGGCAGCACCTTGCAGGTTGAGTTGCCTGCGTAGATCCAACAGCTTCTGAAGGTACTTATGATTGTTGGCATCATGAGGTCCCAAGGGTCCCGTCACCACCAAGGCGGCTTGCGGAAGGTATTCCTTTAATTCGGCTACTGTATGCAAAGCCAATTCGATATTCTTGCGCGGCGTCAGGCGCACCGGCAGCAACAAAATCGGTGCGGCACCCCATAAGCTCATTTTCGTGATCAAGGTTTTGGTTTGTAATTCGAGCTTCAGGAATCGTTCGATGTCCATGCCGTTTGGGATCACCTCGATGGAAGCGGGGTCGAGGTTCATCAGGCCCGCCAATTCCGCCCGGCGGGATTCTGAAACAACCACATGAGTCGTCTTTCTCCAATCCTTGCGCAACAAATCCCAGGGATACCCTTCGTGCAATTCCGATCGATAACGCGGCGTTGTCCATGCCAGATCGTGATGCCAGAGGATCAGACGCGGCAGTTTTCCTGATCCGTGCAATTGATGGAGCGCGGCGGTCAAGGGCAGATTCTTGTTCAATGAACAGACGTTATGAGCGATCAACACAGCCGCGCCGGTTAAGGCAGTTTGCATTTCAATGACCAGCTTATCCCTGACCACTTCGAAATCTGCCGTCACCAGGCCGCGATCCAGTTCTTGTTTTACATAAGCGATCCGTTCATGGCGCGAATCAGCCAGGGGTACATGGATCAGCGGAATCTGCCCGCTGGAGGCTTCGCCGCGCCCGGCGATCAAACGAACCGAATGTCCGTTCGCAGACATCAGCCGCGCGTGATGGGCGATGACACTTTCCACACCGCCGACGATCGGGGAAACCGAGTAATGCAGAATCGCGATGTTCATCTGGCATCCTATCTGGTCTACCAATTTCACGGATCGCACCGGTTATGGAAAAACTCTGCAAACCCGTGCCATCGGAGGCTGTTCTTCCTAATTCTGTTGTCCCAAACAATCGGCAAGGATCGATTGCAAGCGGCGCTCCAAAACCGTAAACGAGAAATAACGTTTGGCCAGCGTATAGTTTTCATCCGCCCATTTCTGCGTCAACGCCGGATTCTTCAAAGCCGTACGGACCAGTTCAACCACATCTGCGCTGATGAAACCATCGAACGAGATCACGAAAAAACCCTTGGGTTTGATGTCCACTTCATAGATGGAATAATTATTCACCAATATCGGCCGGCGGTAGTAAACGGCTTCCAGGAAGGCATTGCCAAACCCCTCCACGCTGGATGGGTACGTCACCAGATCCGCCTGTGGATATACATCGCCCAGTGTATAGATTTTTTTGCCGTCTTGGGTGATACCGTGATAATCCTGCACTTGCTCCGCTTCAAAACGAACCGTCACACCCAGGAGATGGGCATACTCACGAATGTGTTTTTCGTAGTCTGTGCCCTCGTCGCCGGACGCATGCGAAATGACCAGCTTGGCAGGCAATTCGAGGCGTCGCACGAGTTCCACGGCATGTTCAATGCCCTTGCGCTGGATGATGCGAGTCGGCTGCAGAATAAAGTGTTCACCGGATTGAATATCAAAGTCGGCGCGCACCGAATCAGCGTAAGGCCCGGGAAGCGGAGGTGGAGAATCAAAATCCATCACATTCGGAATGACGTGCGCGGTCAAGCCGCAGCGCCAGGCGAGCTGTTGCGCTTGAATCGAATTGATGACCACGTGCCGGATCGATGGCAGGTTGGGCGGGAAGGCCGCCGCCAGATAATCACTCACACAATTAACTTGGAAGCGCTGCCGCTCCCAATAGAAATCGTGATGGTGCGCGATGGTTGGGAAGCCTGTTTCGGCAATGAACTCTGTGATCGCAAGGCCCAGCGGCAGGTTGATCGGAATCGTCACGGCATTCTCGATCACGAGAATCTCGAGGTCGAAATGATGAGCGAATCGATATAGTTCTTCCTTGAAATATTCCTTCAACTCGTTCATGCGGCGCGTCATTTGCGGCGGACGGACATAGATGGAGAAAAAATCCCTGCGAAGCTTTGGCATCTCAGGATGCGCGGCGCGCGCCTCCGCCGTGACCAGCCAACTGCCGGAATACGCCTGCTGATTGATCTGGTCAATCTCGGGATGCCGATAAAACGCCTCGGGCACGATCTGACTCTGTTCAGCGGGACGATCACATTGGCCCGCGAAATAAAAGCATTGGTTCCCGAGTCTCTCCAACACGGTCGCCCACTTCTGTGTTTCCAAAGAGACACCATCCGTTCCGGAAAAGCGCGTGGAGACGAAACCAATATGGTGCGAAATGTTTGTCATAGCTTTACCCATAAGACTTGATAAGGTTTGAGCGTTAACTCCGAAACTTGTAAGGGTTGATCCGTAAAAAGATCGATTGCCGAAGCATAACTTGTCCTGAACGTGATTTCCTGCGCCTGGACATTATGCAGACATAATGCCTGGGACGTTCCCTCCGGTGAAATGCGTTGAATGGCGAACACAGCGGGATGAAAGTTTAAAACGCTTTGGCTTCCATGCGCATGGAAGGCTGGCGAACCGGTGCGCGCGAGAAGCAACCGGCGATAACGCGCAAAAACCCTGGCGCGCATGGATTCTTTGTCGGCCAGCTCGCGTTGAAGTGGAAGGAGCTGGCATTTTTCGCGGTTGATCGTGCGGTTGTGGCCCGTTTGTTTCACCCCCTCGATCCAGCCGCGCGAGCCGAATAAACTGTGGAAATAAATCCCCGCCACACCGATCAGTGAAAGCATGATGGCCTGTGCCGCGATAAACCGATCGACCTGCAAATCCAGCGATTCGTTTCCAGCTGGATTGGAAAGTGCGTCGAAGTAATTGATATTCATCTCATAGGGGCTTTGCGAACCGTCCGAGTTTTGTTTGTAAGAGATCCGTCCGCCATGTTCGAGGGTTTGACGGATCAGCGCCTGGATGTCATCATCGGATAATATTCCTCGCGCCGCGTTCAACCCAATCCCATCGTGTGAAGCGAGGAAGTTGAGGAAGGTGGTTTTATCCGAAGGCAATGTCAGGGTCTTGGCCCAATGGGAAAGCACGCTCACCTGTCCGGTTCTGAACGTATGCAAGATCAAGGCCGGCAAGGCAAAGTTATACACGAGCTGCGCTTCGTCGGTTCCATCACCAAAATAAGAAACATTATCGGCGTGGGCCACATTGGTCTCGGTAATCAACTGAACGTGCGGAGCGGCCTGGTCCAGTACGGCGCGCAGGAATTGAATCACGCGATGCGTCTGCGGCAGGTGAATGCACGGGGTGCCGATTTCCTTCCACAAATATGCAATGGCATCCAGGCGAATGAAGGTGGCGCCACGTTCCGCGTACATCAGCAGGATATCGAGCATTTCCAGCAGGACTTCCGGATTCTTGTAATTCAGATCGATCTGGTCACTGCCGAAGGTCGTCCAGACGCGTTTCTCGCCGGAAGGGGTCTGGAATGTGCTCCACAAGGGCAGTGTCCGCGGACGGATCACCTGCGACAGATCCGGGGAGTCTTTGATTTCGATAAAGTAGCTGCGGTAACGCGGATCGTCGCGCAAGAAGCCTTTGAACCATTCACTCTGCGATGAGGCGTGATTGATCACGCCGTCGAACATCAGGCGGAAATTGCGTTGCAGGCAGGCGATGTCGTTCCAATCGCCCAGGGATGAATTTACCTGGCGATAATCGACTACGGAGAAACCGTCATCGGAGGTCGAGGGGAAGAACGGCAGGATATGGATGCCGCTGATCAAGCCGCTTAAATATCTTTGACAAAATGCACCCAGAGTTTGCAGTGGTCTCTCGTTTGGGGATTGGACTTGATCTCCGTAGGTGATCAGGACGCAATCTTTTTCCGTCAATGCGACTGGACGCGCGGGAATTTGGCGACGATAGTGCGCGATAAGTTTTTCCACCCGCTCCGCCAATTGCGGGACTTGCTCCGTTCCATAAAGAAAAGCCAAATCTGCCGAAAGGTCCGTCATGCTGCGACATCCACTGTACTCATCAAGCCAAGAACCATTTCCAGAAAACGTCCTGATCATCCGCCCCGAGCAATGGTTTGCACAACCTTTATATCATAAATCGAGGCTGGGGACGGCTCGCCTCAGCCAGGATTTATGTTCACACGGCTTCGCCTCCAGCGCTGCACAAGCGGATGACCTCGTCCAAACCCTTGCCCTCCGCTATCACCACCAGAATGTCGCCGGATTTGACAACGCTGTCGCCGTGCGGAATGAAAACCTTGTTGCCGCGCCGCACGGTGGCGATCAAACAATCGTGAGGCCAGGGGATCTCGATCATCCTTTTCCCGGCACACAAGGCGTTGGCCTCAACGGCAATATCGCTCACATCCACTTCTTCGGGAGCGATGGCCTCGAGGCGCACCTCTTCTGCTTTGTGGCGCCGCGCGGCCCGGCGGGTCAGGGCAATCTCGTAGGCCCGGATCACATCGGCGCGCCGCAGGATTCCCACCAATTTACGCGGATGGTTGCGATCCACAACCGGCAGACGGCCCACATCATGACGGCTCATCCGCAGCAAGCCGTCGCTCAACGATTCGTTCGGATAGGCGACCAATAACTCGTGCGTGCAAGCTTCACCGACGGTGGCGTTTTCCCGCTGCGATTCATCCACTTTTTCAATGTCTTGGATGGTTAGAATTCCAGTAAGATTTCCCTCTGCGTTGACCACCGGCATGCCGTGATGTCGGGTTTGGGATAAGGTTTCCGCGGCCGCCATCAGCGGAAGGGATTCGCGGAGCGTTTCCGTATTCAGATGCATGGCTTCGCCGACGGTGATGGCCTCGAGGATCTCCACATCGCGGCCGCGGTCGAGTCGAATCCCGAGGCGGACCAGGCCGGTGATGTAAATCGAATCGTGCTGGATGCGTTGGGAGAGGATCAAGCTGACGGCCACCGCCAGCATCACCGGCAGAATAATGCGATAATCATTGGTCATCTCGAACAACAAAATGGTCGCGGTGAGCGGCGCGTGGACGGCTCCGGCAAGCACCGCCGCCATGCCGACCAGTGCAAAGGCAGACGGGCTGATGTTCAAGCCTGGGAATAGCTGAGCGGTAATCAGTCCGAATGCGCCGCCGAGTGTCGCGCCGAGATATAACGAGGGGGCAAATACTCCGCCCATAAATCCGCCGCCCAGGCTGACGGGGGTCAGGATGATTTTTGCAATCAACAAGGCCAGCAACAACCACAAAGCCAGACTGGGCGCGTTCAAAATATTCTGGATGGTTCCATAGCCAACGCCGAGAACCTGTGGAAGGTACATCCCAGCCCCCCCGAGAATCAATCCCGTGATCGCGAGCTTGGTCCAGTCAGGCAAATGCAAATTATGGAAAGCATCCCGGAAAAAATACAACGAACGCACATAAAGCGCCGAGGTCGGACCGGCCAGCAGGCCCAGCCCCAGATAAAGCGGCAGTTCCAAAACGGAATGGAATGCATACGCGGGGACGTGAAACGCCGGCTCGGGCCCGCTGACCGCTTGCGTGAACACGGACGAGGCCACGGATGCCACCAACAACATGCCCAACGCGTTCCCGTTGATCTCACCGAGGATCAATTCGAGCGAGAAGAAGACTCCTGCAATCGGCGCGTTGAAGGCGGCGGCGATCGCGGCGGCCGAGCCGGCCGCGACCAAAACCCTCAAGCGTTCATCCGATGAATGCAAAAGTTGTCCCAGCCAAGAACCGAGGTTGGCGCCGATTTGGACGGAAGGATCCTCCGGTCCCACGGAGGCACCCACGCCAATGGAAACTGCCGAGGCCACAATCTTGGCAGGTGCCGTCTTATAGCGCAGTCTTCCGCCGGCCAGCGCGACCGATTCCATGATTCCGGCCACGCCGTGAATTTTTTCCTCACCAATGAAATATCGTGAGATCAAAGCAACCGCGATTCCGCCCGCGACCGGTATGAGAACAACAATCCAGGTTCCCAGCTTTGATTCAAATAATCCGAAGCCGTTCGACATTCCCAACTGCACAACATCAATCATTCGCTTGAACAGCCAAACGCCCATGCCGGTCATCAGTCCGACTGCGACAGCAATGATTCCCAAAGATAAAGTCTGTGATGTTGGAATGCGATCCAGCCAACTCGAAATTTTTTCCTTGATCATAATGTCCTGCATTTTACCGCGCTTGTCCAATGTGAGTATCGACTTCCGACAGAGTGATAAACATCCCCTTTCTCGCAGGAATATCACGGATGATCCGGAGGTGAGCATGCGATGGAATATAATGAATTAATTCGCTCGCACGGAAAAGAGGATTCGATGTCCAGTAAGGTATTTTTCGGATCGGCGCATCAGGCGCGACTGGAAGCCAAGGAAACCCTGCCTGCCAAGCTCGACCTGATCCTTGAACAATTGCATCTGCGGGACCGCGTCAACAAGGAAACCGTCGTCATCAAGATGCATACCGGCAACAACATGGTTTATTCGACCATTCATCCGATCTTCGTGCGCCGCGTGGTGCAGGCCGTCAAGGACGGCGGCGGCAAACCGTGTGTGGTGGACGTCAATTGGGACGCGGCCGGCGCCGAGACCCGCGGGTATTCGACGGAGGTGATCGGCTGTCCCGTTTATCCCGCCGCCGGACCCGACGAAAAATACTTTTATGAACATGAGCGGCCCTATAAAAGCATCAAGAGCTGGAACGTGGCGGGGCTGATCCAGGATTCCAGTTTCCTGATCAACTTTGCGCATGTCAAGGGACATCCCAGCTGCGGGTTCGGCGCGGCATTCAAGAATCTTGCCTTGGGCTGCATGGCGGGCAAAACGCGCAGCGCCATGCACGATGCCATGCACTACGATCCATATTGGTTCCCGGACAAGTGTCCCGATAAATCAGTGTTAAAGAAAATAACAGAAGCCTGTCCGTTCGAAGCGGTCGTCGAAGATAAGGAACATCCGGGCAATCTGCATTTGCACATGGAGCAATGCAATCAATGCGGACGATGTCTGCGCGTCGCTCCGCCCGGAAGTTTGCAGATCAATGCCGTGAACTTCCACACCTTTCAGGAGGCATGTGCCATCGCGGTGGACATTGTGCTTTCGACCTTCGCACCGGGCAAAGCGGCGCATCTCAACCTTGCCACACACATGACCCCGGTCTGCGATTGTTTTGGATTCACCTCCATGCCGATCTTGCCGGATGCCGGCGTTTTCGGTTCGGACGATATTGTTGCGCTCGAGCAAGCCACGCTGGATGTGATTGCCCAGACGCGGCTGATCGAGGAAAATATTCCAACTTCGATGGAAGTGCACACGCGCGAGGGCCATCCATTCCGCTGGCTGCATGGTCCCCTCAAGGACCCGTATAAAGTGACGGAGTTCGCCGAAGCATTGGGCATCGGCACACGTGATTACGAGTTGGTGGATGTGTTGCCCGTGGAAAAATTCCAGCGTGCCTCGATGCCGTATATCTCCGCAAAGTGACCGCAGAATCAAAAACGAGTGACCGACCGTCACTCGTTTTTATTTTGCTCATTTCGCCATAAACGCGGCTTCTTTGACTTCCTCCTGCTTTTTGAACTGGCTCATATACAGGTTATAGTAAAACCCTTGCTTGGCCATTAGCTCATTGTGCTTGCCGCGCTCGATGATTTCGCCGTGATCCAGTACGAGGATCGTGTCGGCATTGACGATGGTGCTTAAGCGGTGGGCAATGACAATGGACGTGCGGCCTTTGAGCAATATGTCGAAGGCGTTCTGGATGAGGCGTTCGGTGCGCGTGTCAACGGAGGAAGTCGCTTCGTCCAGGATCAGGATGCGGGGATCCGCCAAAGCGGCGCGCGCAATCGAAAGCAGTTGCCGCTGTCCCTGAGAAAGACCCGAGCCGCGTTCTCCCAAAATGGTCTGGTACTTTTGCGGCAGTCGTTCGATGAACATATCCGCGCGCGCCAGTTTGATGGCAGCCATCACTTCATCGTCGCTGGCGTCGGGACGACCAAAGCGAACGTTCTCCATCACGGTTGTGCTGAACAGGAATGTATCCTGCAGCACCACGCCGACCTGACGGCGAATGGACTCGGCGGTTACGTCGCGCACATCCACACCGTCAATTCGGATCGAGCCGCTGGTGACATCGTAGAAGCGCGGCAGGAGATTGATAATGGTGGTCTTGCCTGCGCCAGTCGGGCCAACGATGGCGATGGTTTGTCCGGGCTTGGCACTGAAGGAAACATCCTTCAACACCGGCACACCGTCTTCATATTCGTGCGAGACGTGATCGAACTCGACTTTGCCTTTGATCTGTGGCATATCTTTTGCACCGGGTTTATTCTGCACAGCTGGAACTTCGTCGAGCAGGCCAAAGATACGTTCGGCTCCCGCAATCGCGTTTTGGATGTTGCCCCACAAAACCGCGATCTGTTGAATGGGCTGGTTGAAGCGCTGGACATAAGCGAGGAAGGTGACAATCAAACCGAAAGTTACCACCGTGCCCAACAGGGTTTGTCCGCGGAGCATGTACCAGCCGCCCACGCCGGTGACAATGGCAAGCGCAACATAACCCAGCGCTTCCAAAGTCGGTGAGAGCGCGGCGGTGAACGATACGGCGCGCACATTGGCGTCGCGGTTGGCGGCGTTGACGCCCTTGAAGTTTTCGATATTCTCATCGGCACGGTTGAAGGCTTGCACTTCGCGCACCGCCGCGATGCTTTCCTGCAATTCGGCATTGACGTTTCCGATCTCGGTGCGGGTTTTGCGGTAAGCCTTGCGCGCCTGGTCAGAGAAGTAAATCGTGGCCATGAACATGATCGGCGATACCGCCAGCGAGAGCAAAGCGAACGGCAGGTTTTGAGTGAACATGTTGTAAGCCACCCAGATCAACAGCAGGATGCCACTGAAAACATTGACCAACGCAAACGAGATGGCTTGTTCAATCGCAGACGTATCGTTGGTGATGCGGCTCATCAGGTCGCCCGCTTCGTTCACCGAATAATAACTGAGCGAAAGCTGATGCAGCCTCTCGAACACGTCCACGCGCAGGGCGCGCAGAACATGCTGGCCCGACCAAGACATGGTAAAGAAAGTCAAGCCGCTGAGCACCGAACCGATGATGAACAGCACGATCACGATCAGGATCAATCGCACCAGACCCGCGACGCGATCAGGATTCTGCATTGCGGTCAAAGCCGGCGAAATGAATCCGCCGATGCGATAGGCACTGGCAATAATCCATTGCGTGCCGCTGAGTTTGGCTGGGTCAGAAACGATCCAACAGCTTTCTGCCGAGGCCTGCGCCTCCGTGCTGAGCGCGGTGGAAAAGGATCCGAAACTGCTGCTTGCGCCCAGCGGGACGAGGAAACAATCCGTCGCTTGACCGGTCAGTTCAGGAACGGTGACTTGTGTCCACGTTGAAATGGCCACGAATAGGATCGCAAGAAAGGCGGCGAATCCGAATCGTCCAAAGTAGCCGACCAGCCGCGAGAGCGTTTCGCTCAACTTGCGCGGCTTGAGGGTTTCCTGATTAAGCATGTTGCCGAAACGGCCGGGACCACCCATCATAGGTTAAATCTCCTCCGGCATATAT
>DATJAH010000058.1:0-34870 GCA_035516425.1 Anaerolineales bacterium | reverse complement strand
CGCTCGGCGGCAGATTTCTTCAACTGGCAGACGTAATGCAGTTGACGAAGTAATATGGCTCAGGTATACAATCTTTGTACGAGGGGTGATGCCTGACCAGAACTGCTCAACGATTTCGTCCTCAGAATGAACCGGTAATGGAACGGGCTGATGAACGTATTTTGCACCTGTCTTTATACATATAAAATTCCATGTGTAATCACAGGCGCCATATTCATGGTCGGTAGTTAATATCTCATCACCTGGCTTCAGTTGGAGAGAATGAGCAATAATATTCACCCCATGCGTTGCATTCGGAATGTATACTATATCATTTGCATCCGCGTTCAGGTATTCACCCAATGCAGTCCGTGATTGAAGCAGCAATCCATCTAATTCCCGTGCCAAGAATAATACAGGCTGGCGTTCCAGCCGTAGTTGCCAGTTTTGGCAGGCTTCTATCACAGGCTTGGGAACAGCGCCGAATGAACCATGATTTAGGAAGACGACTTTCGGATCCAGTAGAAAGTATTGTTTTAGGGATGACATGAGACAATTATATGATAATGTTCTAGTGGTGTGTTTGAAAAGTAATTTAACATAGTTGTGAAGATTTTTTCTGAGCCCATGCCTGAAGGTCACGACGCGTCCATGACCAGTTGATCGGATGAGCCCATAAGCGATTGTATTCAGGAGTACTGGCATATAAATGATCAATCAATGCTTGGCGACTTTCCCAATTACCGCGTTGGAGATAGCGCACTTCAAAACGTTTCAATAGAATTTCTGCTTGATTGAGCCAAGACGACTGCGCTGGCGTAGATACAATCCGCAGCCAATCACCGTACCAAGATTTCAAAAACGATTTCGTTGCGGTTGACGCGTGAGAGGGTCCGCCATCCCAAATCAGGTGAACTCGATTGAAAGAATGAAACGGCTGCAATAATGTTGGCAAAGATCGGCAAAGGTGTTCGCTGTCATTTTTCTCTAAACAACAACCGCGCATTTTGCCGTTGTACAGATTGAGCAAGGCAAGAAAGTTAACCACCCCATGCCGCACATACTCAAATTCTTGGTGTTCGATTTGTCCAGCGTGTATGAGGGGAATAGCATGAGTTCGTTGCAAAGCTTGGATATTCGGTTTCTCATCCAACGCCAAAGCAATCTCATTTTGCGCCTTGAGCGTTTCGATCCTTTAATATATCCACAAAACTCGACGGGCTGGCTCCAGAAAGGCTTCGTTGAGCGTAGGCGTAATCCAGTAGCGGTGGCGATGCGGCTGCAAGTCTGCATCACGCAAGATCAACGACACGGTGGAATGCGCAATATGAGAAACCAAGCCTTGCTGCATCGCAATCTTGGCTAAACTGCGAGTAGACCAGTGCGTCATTTCTAAGCCAACTCCAGAAGGCTCGCTACAAGCCAATTGCTTGATCGCTACTCTTTCAAGCGCGGATATCGCACGCGGACGACCCGAACGCATGCCATCGTAGATCGCGTTCAAACCAACTTTCTCGTAACGGCGACAGAGATACCAAATGCCAATACGTGTCATTTGAACTTTCTGACATAATTCAGCGACCACGGTTTTCTGGCTTCTCATCGCCAACAAAACTCGCGCTCGTCGAACTACTCGTTGTTGGGTTCGTCCATCGCCAAGCAACTGCTTGATTTCTTGTCGATCAACTCGCGACATCTTGATGACCTTTGGCTTGCGTCTTCTCATGCGCACTCCTTCACGATAAAATGCGCCAGAAGTATACGGTTTATTAATGTGCTACGACTATGTTAAATTACTTTCCAAACACACCACTAGCGCTTGCCGAGCAAGATATCACTATGCTTCAATGGACAAATCAAGGATGAAACATTAAATTTCTTATGAGAAATTATTCCCTACATTCACCTCTCAAGAAGACCCGCATGGACACTGGTAAATAAATTTACGGCGAACTTGGAGTTGGGGTGGCTACCCATCTGCCTACTTCTGCCTGCCGTGCAACTTGTTCCGCATTTTGAAAGACCGAATCGCAAGCCGTGTTTGGCGGAGCTGACATCGCTGTAGCGAATCCGTCCTGAACCATCTGCCAGTTTACAAAAACATTGCCCGCCATAACGTAACGCAATAAGCGGCCCGCAGAATCCTTATCGGATGCATCCTCGAACAAGTTCACCTTTTGGGCGAACACCAGCTTATAGTTCACCGCCTCCGCTGCCTCGCCATATGGCTGCACAACTTCACCATATTGCGGAACCGTGATGCCGATATAGCGGATGAAATAGATTTTTCCGTCGCTATCCAAAAGAACCTTGATAGTATTGCCGTCTATGACGCCGACCACTTTGCCCGTTTGCGGAGCATTCGAGGGAATGCAGGAAGCGGCTGACGCGTTCAACGTGGAGGTAGAGGCTGAGGTCGTGGAGGTCGCCGCGGGTGTATTTACCAGCGGAGTCTGGGACGGCATGGGGATATGCGTGGGCGGTGCGGAAGGAGTCGGGGTAAGGAATGGAGCTTTTGTCGAGGTAGAGGTGGGACGCGGAGTTAGCGAAGCAAAAAAAGCCGTGGTTGGAGTCGGCATCGGTGTCGATGTATAGGCGCTAGTCGGCACACTGGTGGGGAAGAGGGCGCCATAAAGAACGCTGCCCTGAGAAAGGGAAAATAAAAAGTAAAGGATGGCCGCAAAGCCCAAAATCAGCATAAAGGCCACAAACACGATCAATTTATTAATAATGTCGGTATTCCAAAAATCGATCAACCTCTTCATGCGTATTCCATCCGTGAAGCAAATTTAGAATAAACGCAAAATCTTCTCTAGTATTGATGATCGCACCGCCGGGGAGATTTGTTCACGCCATGGATGAATTATAATTGTTTTCATAAAATTCCAGCGCCATGTTCGAAGAACAGGAACGGATGAGGAACGAACTCGTATGAAGTGGATCTCGAGAGCGGGCTTGCGTGTGCGGCTTGCATGGGGTATTGCATTGCCTCTTCTGATCCTGATGAGCATTTTTTCCATTTGGCAATACGTACGCGAAACCCAATATATCCAGTCCGAGCATCAGGATGATGCCCAAACCCTAAGCGAAGTATTGACCATGACATTAAAGCATGCCATGTTAATGCGGGACAATTCCATGGTGGCAACCGTGATCCAAAACAGCAGCAGCGTAGGCGAGGTGCAACGAGTATTTCTTCTGAATCGGGTGGGTACAGTAATAGCCGATAGCGCAACAACCGGGAACCAAACCGGCATCAAGCTCGCAACCAATTCAGCAGGCTGTATAGAATGCCATCAATTCTCTGCAAATACATTGCCGAGAGCCTTAAATACGAACGTCGGCGGCGTGAACGCCTTACAGGTCGCCACGCCCATTGAAAACAGCCCGGAATGTTATCAGTGCCATGGGAGCCAGCAAAAAGTTCTGGGTGTTCTTTTGATCGACATCTCTGTTCAAAAGGAGGAAGAGCAGGCCCGGCAAAATGCTTTAATCAATTTCGGGCTGTCCATTCTTACAACCGTCTTGATTTTTGCGGCCATTTATTTCCTGCTCGATGTGCTGGCTATCCAACGCATCAAGGCTTTTATACAACCCCTGAACGACTATACAAACCGTCATTACAACGCGCGCCTGCCTGTTTCAAATGCCGGCGATGAACTGGACCGGCTGGCAAATACGTTCAACGGCATGATCGCAGAAATTGAGAAACACATTCAGGAAGAGAGAAAGCAAAATGAGATTTTAAGTCAGGCGATTGTCGAGGAGCGTGACCGAATTGCCCGCGAACTTCACGACAGCCTGCCGCAGCTGCTGGCCTATCTGAATACCAAGATCGGAGCGATCTATCTTTTCGTAGACAGCGGAAAGAAAAAGGAAGCGCTCACCAACCTGCATGAGTTGGAGCACGCCTCACGCAACCTCTTGGCCGATGTTCGGGCTGCGATTCATGGTTTGCGCGCTTCACGTTTGTTATCGTCGGGCCTTTCCGGTGCCGTACGCAATTACCTGGAGCAATTCAGGGAATTATGCAGGATTCCCGTAGAGTATTCCACCAATTTGGAAACGGAGAATATCCGCTTATCACCGGAGATGGAAGTGCAGGCGTTCCGAATTGTCCAGGAGGCTTTGAGCAACATCCGCAAACATTCCAAAGCCTCGCAGGCCTCCGTCCAGATGAATTTCCGTGATGAACAGCTTGTGTTGATCATTGAAGATAATGGCATCGGCTTCGACCTCCTCTCGCATTCAGCTTCCGTAAAATCTCAATTCGGACTGCAAACGATGCGGGAACGCGCGGAAAGTCTGCATGGGGAGTTCATGATACAATCGCAACCACGTAAAGGCACGAAGATCACCGTGACTTTGCCTCCCGCCGTTGAAAACGGCACATAACTCATGCGCATTCTGGTTGCAGACGATCACTCCCTTTTTCGAGACGGGCTTACCAGCCTGCTTAAGGCCTCCGGGTTCGAAATTGCCGGGGAAGTGGGAAACGGCGAACAAGCTGTCCGCGAAACCCTAAGGTTGAAGCCTGATATCGTGCTAATGGATTTAAACATGCCGGACATGAACGGTCTGCAGGCGTTGCGTCAGATTCGGGCAATGGCACCCAGCACAAAAGTTGTGATGCTGACCGTGTCTGATCGCACTGAAGATTTGGTCGAGGCGATTGAAAGCGGTGCTTATGGATATTTGCTGAAGACCTTGGATTCACAATCCTTCATCGCTTCCATGCGCGGATTGGAAGAGGGGAAGGCACCCATTTCCGGGGAAATGACAAGCCACTTGTTGGCGCATATCGCGCAACAGGCCGGAAGCGCCAATGTGGTGAGCGGATCCAAACCGGTTTTATCGGATCGTGAAATTGATATCCTGCGGTTGATCGCACACGGTATGAGGAACAGAGCCATCGCAGAGGAGCTGAAGATCAGCGAGAATACGGTGAAATACCACCTGAAGCACATTATGCAAAAACTGCATCTCAAGAATCGCGCCGAAGCTGCCGCCTATTCCGTGGAAAGTGGCTTGGCAAATCCGGACAAGAAAAAGTAAGGTGTTCCTCGAAAAGGCGTAATATCGCTGCCCACCATTGCAGAGATTTTAATATTCGTTTCCAGTTCTTCTATTGAACCTCTTGCGAAAGTGCTTTTCAGCCACGAATTTATACGGACTGGCCTTTTAAGATCTGTGAAGTCCATGCTAATCTGTGGCACAAAGAACCTACCACGGTTAAGCGTGATGTTACCGGAATTTCGGCTTTCTTTAGGGCGTCGGCGTTAAGAAAGGAGGAATGGGAAGGGTATTGAGCACGGGCATAAAGCCATCCAGCGTGTTGGGATCTGTATCGGCGTTATGTGGATGGCAGGCGACACAGCTTTGCCCGGCATAAGTCACTCCGCTCGAGTGCACATAACTACCCGGAGAACTGGGAACACTAGTGTGGCATACGGTGCAGAGACGGTTGGTGCTGCCACCATCATCGAACGAGTTAGTACCGCTAAGGGCTGTGAAAATCACTGGACCAGTGGTCGCGTTGGTGGTGAGGTTGGTGATGATGCTCGTCCGCACATCGAAAAGATTGCTGGAACCATGCGGGTCGTGGCATTGGATACAGCGAATCTGGAACTGCGGTTCCTCGGCTCCGCTGAAGTCGTAATTTGAATGCGTGGAAACATCTTTATGGCAACTCAAGCAAAAGGCATCGCTTATTAACACGGAATTAGGATTGTTAGTCAAATAGGTACTACCTTGAGCCGTATGGTCGCGATGACAAAGAGCGCATTCATCCGTGTTGGCGGTGAAGTTTCCATGCGGGCTGTCCGTGGGGTTTTTGACCTTGATTGTGATCGGAGCCGATATTCCCGATGCGCTGCCCGAGTCAGTGGCCTGCGCATAAATGGTGTGTGTACCTGAAAGCAAAGTGGAGATGGATACGGTGGCGCCGGTTCCGAACGGACCTGTGAGATCAGAATACCAGACGATGGAAGAACTGATATCCCCTTCCTGGGGATCGGCGGCCGTGCCAGTGAAGGTAATGTCTGCTCCATAAGCATACGTGGAATTATCAGCAGGCGCCGTGATTGAGACTATTGGCGGAGCATACCCTTCTACATCCAAACGGGCTTCATCCAAATTGATGGTGATGCTGCTCCCCTGGCTCTGTGGATTGGCAACTCCATTGAACCTCACCTGCGCTTGATTGACTTGCGCAACAGTCGTGAAGTATTGGCTGACGTTATACGACAGGGTGGACAGCAGGGATTGATCGGAAGTGTACGGTTGTGGGGTGACCTGATGCCAGGTGTTTCCGCCATCGTTGGAAACATCAAGCTCAATCGAGTCGGTTGAAGAAACGCCGGAAGTGGAAAATGCAATATACAGCGTGACCCCGCCAGGAGCGATAGTTTGAAGCGAGGTAATCGGCTGCATGGACGTATACGTCCAACTGCCGAGGGAACTGCCAGTGCTGGCATACGCGCCGGTGCAACTTGCATAGTTGCCATTTATCTCATCATCGATACTGAGGAGCGGTGAAGAAATGTTGCCTGGAACACCGCCGAAATTGCACTCTTGGGCAGTGCCATATAACTGTTCAGTGGTGATCGAGGCTGTATGAACGCTGCCGCCTCCCGCCCCCGGCGTGGGAGTAAGCTCCGGTGTGGAGGTGGGAACACCCTGCCCCGCGTAATCAAGGGCGCTTAACGCTTGAATCATCCCATATCCATATTGGGGGTCCGGTCCGGGCGCTCCCAGGTCGAGGGCGCTGCCCAGCAAAGCTGAACGGAGCACGCTCGTATCGGCGTACGTCGGCCCGCCCGCCAGAAGCGCGGCCACACCGGCTACTTCTGCCGAAGCCATGGAGCTGCCGGACATGTACGGATATGTTACGCCGAGTCCTGTAGAGATGATACCCACGCCCGGTGCAGACAGACTGACATCATTGCCGCTGGTGGAGAAACTGGCCAGGGTCTTGTTGTTATCCAGGGCGCTGACGGCAAGCACACCCGTGTAGGCAGCAGGATAATAGGTGGTTGTGTGGCCGCTATTACCAGCGGCGGCCACGATCAGCACGTTATGGGCAAGAGCATAATTAATGGCGTTCTGCATCAGATTGCTGGAGCCTGTGCCGCTAAAGCCCAGTTCGATGATGCGGGCACCCCTATCCGTGGCATAGATGATTCCTTCCGCTACGTCCGCATAGGAGCCATACCCGCTTTTATCCAGCACCTTCACCGGCATGATGCGGGCGTTCGGCGCAATGCCCGCAATCCCGACCGCGTTATTGATGGAAGCGGCAATGATTCCTGCCAGATGGGTGCCATGCCCATTATCGTCATTCACATTGTTGTTGTTATCCACAAAGTTCCAGCCGTGCAGATCATCCACATAGCCATTGTTATCATCATCCACGTTGGGTGTCCCCGCCGCCTCCGCCGCGTTCACCCAAATCGAATTGACCAGATCAGGATGAGTGATATTGACGCCGGTATCCAGAACCGCAACGGTCACCGGCTGCAAGGTGGGCAGGGCATCCCAGGCTTGAGGAACCTGGATGCTCTGCAAATAGTTTTGATAGGTAAATAATGGATCGTCCGGCTGACTTGCGTCTGCGGGCAGGCCGGATGCCAGCACAAGATAATTGGGCTCCACGAATTCAACACCCGCGCTGCCTCTCAACTGCGTCAGAGCCGTTTTTATGTCATCTGGGTTGACGCGTGCCACGAGAGTATCCAGCGATTGAATCTGTTCCGCACTTGGAGCCAGACTCATGTTCAACGTGACAAGATTCTGCAGGACGGCATCCCGTTGTTTGGGATCAATCTTGATCACCAGCTCATTGCCGACGTGTAGCGGCTGGAGTACCCTGGAAATGGGAATCTCGGGCGCGGCAGGAGCAGTTGGCGTAGCTGTAACTGGTAATGTATTCGTGGGAGCCGGAGTGGCAGAGCCGGTGGGTGCGGAACCTCTGGAAGTAGGAGCAGGCGTCTCTGAGCCGGTAGTCGAAGCACTTGTAGGCGTTGGCGCAGGTGTGTCAGAGCTTGTTGGTAAAGAACTTGTGGAAGTAGGAGCGGGCGTTTCAGAACCCG
The DNA here is from genome assembly GCA_035516425.1 of Anaerolineales bacterium. Taxonomy (GTDB): domain Bacteria; phylum Chloroflexota; class Anaerolineae; order Anaerolineales; family Villigracilaceae; genus Fen-1038. The sequence goes on along the minus strand of DATJAH010000058.1, from coordinate 26,801 downwards.
TTAGCAAAGTGCTGGTGGGTGTTGGCGCAGGCGTCTGCGAGCCGGAGGAGATCTCATCAGTTGAAGTCGGTGCTGGCGTATCAGAACCGATAAGCAAAGCGCTGGTGGGTGTTGGCGCAGGCGTTTGCGAGCCGGAGGATATCTCATCAGTTGAAGTCGGCGCTGGAGTCTGTGAGCCGAGCGCTGGTTCGCCGGCAGCAGTGGGCGGCAAGGTAGGCGTATTGGAAACCGGTGTGGCAGAGGTTTCGGCCGCGGGAACCGTTGAGGTCGGAGTCGTACCGGAAACGGTCTCTGTGACGGGAAGAGTCGAGGCAGGATTCGGAGCGGTCGCGGCGAGTGTGGGAGCCGAAAGGGTCGGCGCCGCGGTCGGCAAAATGGATGGATCATCGTTGGGATGATAGCTATCTGTTTTGCTGACGAACGTAACGTAGGATATCGCCCCTTTGCATCCAGGCTCGAGTTTGGAGGATAGGTTCTTCCATGTCAGGTCAGCGTTGGCGTAGACGGTTTGCAGAAGGGCATCGCGAAAGCAACCAGGGCCCGCGTTATAACTTGTCAAAGCGAAATCCCATAAATCCTGATAGCCCGCTTCGCTCGAGGCATCTTCGCCTGTATATAACTTAATATAATGTTTTACGAGATTGGCATTGGCAATCAGCGTATTAGCAAAAAAGGGAATGCTCTTTTGGGCGCGTGTGAGATCAAGCGAATACGTGCATCCGGAACAATCTGCATCTACTTGTTGAAGCACCAATCCTTGCAGCAAAGCTTGAACGTCAGCAGGTTGTTCCACATACACCTGCTGGCAGCGATCGGCGGAGAGTTGAGCCTTGCAGAATGATTCATAAAAGGGATAATTCCAGCGCAGTAATGAATCGGCGCCCATCTGGGTCATGTGGCCCAAGCCGAATTCGAACGTGTGGATAAACATGGTTTGCGGCCAGAACTGACTTTCATAGACAAAAATATTCTTCATCAGAATCGGCGGCACGCCAGTTTGCTGGGAAGCCATGACAATATCGACGTTGAATCGGTTTTGCCAGATCGCGGCGGCGAACGTGGAGCGCTGCACGCCGCAATCGTTGGCTTTGTTGCTGGATATCAAGCCTCCCCAGCCGCAGCCTGAAGCATCCACTACGCCGAAATTGATGAGGTGACCCGCCAGTGTGGGAAGCTGGTATTCACTATAAAGATTATGAGGGTCGGTGGTCATCCGCAGATAAGCGGGGGCGTCGTTCGTCTTTGCATTCCAAATGGGATCGCGGTCGTTGCCTTGGGAACTGGCTTGCGCCGCCCGCGGGAAACTGACGAGGTTAACCAACACCAAGCCGACCAGGATCAGTCGGCTGAAAAAAAACAGGTTGGCGTGGAAGTAAGGTTGACGGATATTCACTCGGAAAATCTCAAACTAGTTTTATTGATAGATCCAGATTTGTCTGCTCGTTATTGATGATAAAAATAATTGCATCATCTTGCTATTCATTGAGATTGCTCCACGCTCGACGAGCGCTCGCTATGACATATCATCCAGTGAACCCGGGGAGGGCGCTAGGACGCCCTCCCCTTGATGGAACCTACATCGTGACTTACTTGAGTGTGAAACCAACGTCACCGGAGTGGCAGTTAACGCACATGGCACGGTTATCAAGTTTCAGGATCGAGCTGTCGCCGTTGACTCCAGATAGCGGATCCGAAGCCAGCGTAGTCGCGGCAGCGCTGGTACCATGCGCGTTATGACAGTCAACGCAAGTGACGTTCGGATTACTACCGGCGGACGGTGCAGCTCCAGAATCGTGCTGGAACATGAATAACAGATCGGTAGTATTTGTCGTCAAACCGTTCCTACTGTTCAGATAGCGGTCGTGACATTGAGAGCAGAAGAACGCCATTCCCAAACGCGCGTTGCTGTTATCGAAGCTGGCGCCAATCTGGGTGAAGCCGTTCGCAGTGGTACAGTTGCTGTTTGTGGGTGGCGGGTTACTGGCAGGACCCGTAGTTGGATTAAAACAGTAGACCTTGGTGCTGTTGGTTGTGGCTGGGCGCTGATAACTGACACCGTGCAGACCAGCCGTAACAGGATCATAGGGTCCAAAGGTGACCGAGGTCCAGGGCATCGTACCCGTGACCCCATGTCCCTGGTATAGCGCAACCAGGAAGGGATCAAAACCGCTGGCGTTGTTCGTGTTGAGGGTGTACCAATGACTGGTGGCTGTATAGTTATCGGTCGAATTAGCACCCATGCCGTATGGCTCGAGAACCGTGGCTGAATACGCACCTAGTGAACCACCGACAATATCCGGCACACTCGTGGCATCCGAACCGCTCTCCGGTTTCAAGGCCGTGGTGAAGAGCGCCGCTCCAGCTGCGGAGGTTATTTCATAGCCATTAGATCCATCCGGTGTGTATTTCAAAATACGATAGGATGGGATCGCCAAGCCGCTGCCATTTTGACCGGCATTGCCATGGGGATCATGGCATGAGGTGCAGGTTAGCGCGAGGGTCGGATTGGATCCGCCGGTTGAGGCCTGAGTCGTGGTGTTGTAATTACCAGACCCCCAGACATTCTGCGGCGTCTCAGCTGTGCGATCATCCACCAGATGGCCGGAAACTACGGGATCTGATGAAACGCTCAAGCTGGGGTTGTACACCCTGTTTCCCGGATCCGTATGGATCTCAAGCGTGTTAACAAAACCACCGCCGAATAACGGCGCCCCGGCGTCGCCCTGCAATCCTTCCTGCGAACCAAAAGAGTTCGTAAGCGAAGTTTTAGTGGCAGACGACATGGTGGTGGTGTTATAGATGCCATCCACCACATCCGTATACGCACCGGTACCGTCATGGCAGGAGGTGCACAGGCCATAAATACTGCTGGCCTTCAAAAGGGTGCTATTTCCAGTCTGTGCGGTATGGGCGCGATGGCAAGAGGCGCAAGCGTCCATACTGCCGCTTGAAGTAAAAGCGGTCCCGCCGTGTGGGCCATTATCGGCAAGGGCGGTGGTGGTAAGAGCGGCGATGAACAGGAGGCCGATTACCAAAGCAAAGAATAGTTTCTTCATCCGAGTTTCATTCTCCTTTCTTTAAGAATTTGTTTGAAAAAATCGTTTTCATTTTCCATGTCATCTAACTTTTCATCACCTCCTTCATTTTCCTAGTAGGACCAAACCTGAACACGATTATTGTCACGGTCGGCGATGTACAGCCGACCGGTTCCATCCATATAAATATCGATCGGATAGTTAAACTGTCCGTCTGCTGCACCAGGGGCGCCGAAGTTATAAAGGAATTGAGGCGCAGTTCCGGAAACATCGTACACACGCACCACTGCGCCCACGGCATCTACCACATGCAGATGTTCCTTATCATCCAGCCAGATGCCGCGCGGCAGGTTAAGACCATCATCGCCGGAGCCAAAGCCAAAAAAGGTGGTATAGGAGAAGTTCGGCCCAAACATCACGATGCGGGAATTATCTCCATCGGAAACATAGAAATTGCCCTTGCTGTCAGTAAGTGCGTCATAGGGGAAACTAATTTGACCGTTGCCATTGCCCTGGGAACCGAATTCCCGGATGGTTGGGTTGAACGTGGCCCAGGAGCCATTAAGATCGGCGGCCGGGATGATGTGAACGCGGTGAAGGTCGGGAGTAATATCGGTGTAGATTAAGTCGCCTTGCTGGTCAAAGCGAATCCCCAGCGGCGCCCAGTTGGTATCCGGAGGCGTAAACTTGATCTTCTGTTCAGCCTGACCCGGCAACTGGTACAAGACTAGGTGGTTGGGGGCATCGTATCCAAGTTTGGTGCCAGCTGGCAGGCTTCCCGAAATATGCTGGGAAACGAATTTCGAGAGGGTCACATTCGGGGCAATAATCCCATCCAGTTGATCCCCATTTGCGTCAAATAAATCAATCACGTTGTTGTAGCGATCCACCACAAACACCCGGCTGGAGGCATCCACGGCAACATCGAACAGTTCGCGGTCGCCTGGGCGCGTGCCAAAGGGCGAAAAACTGCCGATCAAGTTGCCGCTTCGATCGAATATTTTGATCAGACGTTGGCCCTCGGATTCGGTCACATACACCCGCTGGTTATCGGGCGAGCCGGCCACACCCACCGGTCCATCCACGCCCACAAAGGAAAATTTATAAGCAGGCGGGTAGTTGCTGATCGGCACAGGCAATAACTGGGGCAGCGGCTGGGGTTTGGCTAAATATCGCAGGAAAAGGAAAGCGACACAACAGCAGATGAGAAGCAAGAATAGGAGAATGAGCAATAACACGCGTCGTTTTCGTTCATCTTCTTGTTCTTCTTCCACTCCGGAGGGAGTAGGAACGGCAGGGGATTCAACATTTGATGTGGTCATAGATAAGATTCCTGTTATTTTCCTAAAAGCTGATTGACCCTTTGCAGGCCACTCGCAGCAGAAAAGTCATTCGGGTTGAACTTAAGGGCGGTTTGATAGGATGTTCGGGCATCCTGATAATCCTTGGTAGCCTCATAGACCAAACCCAGGCCCGAAAAGATGGGGGGAAAACCCGGTTGCGCCTGTGCGGCCTTGAGGAGCAGGGTCAGGGCTGTGGAATAATCTTTGTTCGAGTAAGCCACCATGCCGAGGGCGTAATTCCTCAGGTCGGGTTGGTTCGTCACCGCATATACGTTCGCCATGGCCTGATAAACTTCCGTATAGTTGGGGACAAATTCAGTAGCTATTTGGAACTGCTGAATGGCATCGCTGTAGCGTTGAACGCCTGCATAAGCCAGTCCCAGCTTGTAGATCGAATCCGCGTCCGTACCCACCTCCTTAACGGTCGTTTCCAGCGGCGGGATGGCATTCTGCGGCTGGCCCATCTTCAAGTAGCTATCTCCTTGGTAGTAGTAAGCCGCCTGCAGCTGGTTATCAAGCCCGGCCATGCTTTCATTCTTGCGGCTATCGATGAAATTTTGAAGCGGTTGAATGGCATCCTGGGATCTTCCGCTGTTGGCATACGCAATGCCCAGCAAATAATCTGCGTTGACATTATTGGGCGCCGTCTGCTTGATCTGCATGGCAATATTGATGCCGTCACTATAGCGGCCATAATCAATATAGGTCTCAGCCAAAGTCAGCCGTTTATCAATATTTTGCGGATCATCACGCACCGCCTGTTCCGCTTGAGTGATCGTGGCCTGGGACACGGATCGCTGTGGGTTATAGTAACGGTCATAGTAGTAATAGGTCCCAAAACTGATGACCAGCAGACCGATGATCACGATCATCAAGATGATCAAGCGCCTGATCTGGTAGGTGCTGGAGAACAGCCTTTCGTTTAAATAATCCAAAACCGATTTGACCTTGTTCATAAATCATTACCTTTCATCTATGGATTGTTCAGGATGCCCGCCGGATGGCAACTTGAACAGAAAATATTTTGGTGGCAGATATAGCAAACCTGGCTGCCTTCTAGTTGAATTTGTTGCGGATGGGAAGTGAGCATATCCGGCGGATGGATCAGGTTATGGCAAACACTGTTGTTGCAAAATGCCTGACCGTGGCATTGGTAGCAGGTCTGTTCTTCCATGGGCGTGATATAACGATGATCAATTGTCCAGCGAAAATCCTTATGACTATCCGGCGGATCCCCTACGAGGACAGGTGCCGCCACCACCGTCTCATTGCCGCGGTCCACAATCGGGACCGTATGACATAAATTGCACTGATCGCTAATGGTCTCCTGCTGACCTTGAGCATCCATATAAACATGATTTCCATCATGACAACGGAAACAGCCCAGGGTTGGCGTGTGTTCCTCGTTGTTCGGATTGGTCTGCCAATTCAGGTTCATGTCCGGAAAGTTCGTTTGGGTATATATAGTTTTGACCTCATTCACAGCCTGAGTGACATCCTTCGATAAAAAACCGCTCGAAGGCGAAAGGCTTTGGTAATAATTCGTAAGAGCATCGATGGCTTTGAATGCTTCATTCTGGTTGGTATACGAAGCTTTCAGCAAATCCACGGCCTTGGAGCGAACAAAAGGAAGATTGCGGGAGATCAGATCATTTGCAATGGCTTGATCCACGGCCTGTTCAGGATAGGGAATGTAGTGCGCGGTACGATTATGGCAATCAATACAGTCCATCAAGCGGACCTGACCTGCTTTCTGCGCCTTTGCCACAAAAGCGGTTTCAGCGGTCGGCCCCATGCTGAGCAGGTCGCGCGAAAAATATTGTTTGAGTGAGCCATCGGGCTGTTTCACCCCAACCCAGGCAATATCCTGTCGCTGGGCATCCAACGCGATGTAATACACCTGGCTCTGTGTGTGCCAATGAATGCCCAGGCTATTGCCGGTTTCCGGATTCAAGCCGCCCAGCTTCAAAATGAACGTGGTTGTAATAGGCGTATTTTGTTCATCGTTATCGTAGGATTGAATTTCCTTGATCACGTTATCTTTAAAAGAAGCGGGTGTGTGGCAGGTCTCGCAGGTTTCACGCGCCGGGCGCAGATTCGTGACCGGACTTTTAATGGGCCGCGAATACGTGTCCAGGATGGTATCGATCAACTGACGCGTCCCTTCGATCTTGGAATTAACGAATGGTATAAAGCCGGGCCCCACATGGCATTCCGCGCAAGGCACGTTGGCATGAGGAGAAGCCTGCCAGCGCACATAATTCGGTTCCATCGAATGACATAAAGTTCCGCAAAATTGCGGGCTTTCGGTGAATTGATATCCTTGTATGCCGCCAATCAATATAGCGATTGCGACAACCAATGCGCCGAATGCAATCAAGGTCAGCCACAAACGATGAGTTGGCCTGTGTAAATCAACCGTAAACACTGGCCATCTTAATTTCAGTCGAGGGTGTTTTATCGGTGACATGAACTATGCTTCTGCATCGGGAATGGTTTCTTCATTAAACGCGTCTTCCGCGATGCTCGAAGCGGGTTCTTGGTCTTCTTTTTTGTCCGCACTTTCAACCATCCCCTCGTTGGGTTCGGCATCTTCTGGTTTAGTTTCCGCGCTCACAGCTTGAACATCCCGAACTGGCGTGTCCGCAACCGCGGTGGCGGCTTCTTCTTCCGCTTTTTGATCTGTTGCTTCAGCTGCAGGGACGGCAACTTTTTCCTCAGCAGCTTTTTGGCTGATTTCTTCAGGCGCAGGCGCAGGAACCGTTTCCTCGGCGGGTTCCTTCCACTCGACCTCAATCAATGCCGGCCATCTGTTACTTCGTTGCAACGCAAGTGCAGCCTGCTCCATGTAGGCCAGCTCGAGCGGATGTTCTTCCTCCATTTGAGGAATGGTCATGATGCCGTTGAAGATGCTGAAGTTGCGCGTCTTGATCAGCGTGTGATAAAAATGCCACGTTAGAATAGCCAGCACCGCCAAAATGGCCTCCCAGCGATGAAGGGCATTCGCCACCGGAATGATCCATCCCGGCAGAATGCTGGTCACTTGAATCGGGAACCATTGCATCAAGCCGGTGGCGCCCATGATGATCGTTCCCCAGATCAGGGCCCAATACTCTGCCTTCTCCTCGAAGGTGAAGCGGTCGAATTGAGGATGGCGGTTTGAAAAGCCCAGGTTAAGCTTAAGCATTTCGAACAGGTTGGTCAGGTCGCTCCATTCAGGCCAGATGCGGCTGATCCGGCGATAGACGAACATCTCGTAAATGGAAATCCCGAAATGGTAGAGCGCTGTGACCCCGAAGATAAAAGCCGCGATATGATGAATTTGGCGTGCGGATTCAATTCCGCCTAAAGCATAGAGAACCGCATATCCAACGGACGTGTTTTCAAACGTCTGGGCCAGACCCGTGATGCCCAAGGTGGTGAAGGAAAGCAACAACAGCCAATGCTGGAGGCGCTGGGCAGATGTAAAGCGGATGACATAACGGGTTCCGTCCTCGGCCACCCGGAAGCGCGACACGGCCTCCATGGCCTCACGCCTACGGATATATCGTCGAATCTTTTTCGAGCCTTTAGTTTGAGGACTCTTCTTGTTCATCTTCTTCGTCTTCTGATTCTTCTGACAAAGCTCTTCGAGCGCGTCGCTCCCTCCGCCAGTTAGCAAAGCGCCGCCGGGCATCGAGGGCGATGTAAACAACAAAACCGCCGATGACGGTCGGCACCAAAATCGTATATCCTTGATTCACTAGAAACAAAGCAGGAGTTTTCTGCAACGTGGGTTCATAATGACCCAGCCAGGCCTGCGGGAATCGGATGCTCACATTTCCATGACATTGGCTACAGGTCACCTGCAAATTGGTGGGATAGACGGAGGAAAGCGGGTCATCCGGACTGCGGATGTTATGAGCACCATGACAGTCATAGCAGGTGGCTGTAGGAACTTGCACTTCATCGGACTTGCGGAAGAAGTCCACTGTACGGCCGTGAAAACTATCCAGATAGGTGCTGAGCACGTCGGTGGAGATTCCATACTTATCCATCATCGCTTTGTCACTATGACAGTCGGCACAAACCGTAATGGAATCTGCGCGGAAGCTAGCATCGCTTGGACCTGTTACGTCGTGATACCCATGGCAATCTGCACACGTTGGTACATCAGGATTGTTTTGATTCATCAACGCTGTACCGTGCACACTGCTGATGTATTGTGTGTATTCCGCTGTATGACATTTACTGCAAATCTGCGGGACGGCCGTACGCGACCCATTCAGGATGGGAATGTTGTGGCTTCCGTGACAGTCCACGCATACGGGGGCGTACGGATTGCCCTGGGCCATAATCTTTGCATGCACGCTATTGGCGGTTGCTGTAAATTCATTCGCATGGCATTTCTGGCATGTATTGTTCATATCCAGCACCATGGCGCGCTTGTCCTGATCGGTGCTCACAAAAATCTGAGGGGGAGGCGTGGTATTTCCCGCGACCTGCCAATGACACACCGCACAATTTCCATTGTTCCCAGAATCAACATGAGGATAGGTTGCTTGATCTTGATGACATACCGTGCAGGCAAAGTTGTTGTGAACCGGCTGTTTCGGATCGAACACAATCGTATCTGTACTGCCGTCTGCATATTTCACGGTCAGCGGCTGTGAGTGGCAGGCCATGCAATCGCCGTTTTGGTGAGGGTTTCCAGTGGGCGTGGCGGTCGGCGCTGATGTTGTGGGCTCTGCGGTAGGCACAGTGGTCTGAGCTTGGACGGATTGAGTCTGTGCTCCCACGAACGCCAAGAATGCCATCGCTCCCAATGAAACGGTCAACAGAAAGAACAACGCGCGGGATTTCATAGCTTATGCACACCTGAAGAAGTTTGGATCAATCCCACCAAATCGTTCGTGTCATTCACCTTGCATTTAGTGCTTGAAAAAATCCTGACCTGATCGCTGGCAAGGTCAAGGCTTATGACTTTGACTCCTGGCGCGGTCTCTAATAATTGCAGGATGGTGGATTTTGAGCCCTGCTCTGCATCTTTAGAATCCAGGATAACGATCTCAGGTGATTCCTTTTTAAGAACATTTAGAAAGTCCGCCCCGTTAAAGTCCAAAGTCTTCACGGCCAGTGATTCTTTATATTCGTTGAGCTTGCTGGCAAGTCCACTCGAAAGCAAAGAACTATGTGTCAGGATGATGATATTTAGGATATGCATAAGATTAAGCGCAGATAAATATTAAGTGAATATTAATACAATGACCCGGCTTAGTAGACCCCATTACAGGTGAATTTCGGAAATCTAACGGGTAGTTGTGAGTTTGCGCACAATTACCCGTTTGATTAGCGATGTGTAAAGCAAACCTTAACAAAACATGACATCCATCATGTGCAAGTTTTCATAAAGGCAGTTCGAAAAATTTGAGTTGATTGTTGGCTACCCGCTTGCCTTGACCCTATCCAAAAGAGGGAGGTGTGATGGTACAGTTCATGCGGAACAAGTGATGAAGGACACTTTGCTATATTTGGGATTTCCTTAGAATCATCTCATGCGCCCGCAGTTGAAACGGCAATCTATGAAGGCTGCATTGACAGGGTGGATATCCAACCGTCTTCGATTGCTGCTTTTGATATTGGGCGCGATGATTCTCGTAGGCGCGACCGTTTTCACGTCAAGGGCCAATGCGGAAACATCGAGTCAAAAAGTTTTGCAATCCCCCGCTCAAGATAAGCCCACCAACGATTATTGTCTCAGTTGTCACAGCCAGCCTGGACTGAATAAACCGCTGCCGGATGGCGAGACGTTATCGTTATATATCGATCCAACCCTATTCCAGCAAAGCGTTCATAATCAGGAAAATCTGGCATGCGTGGATTGTCACACCAATATCACCACGTATCCTCATCCCGCTTTTCAACCGAATTCAACCCGCGACGTTACGCTTCAACTCTATGCTGTTTGTAAGAATTGTCATGCAGATGAATATAGCAAGACACTGGATAGCGTGCATCAGCAGGCTCTGGCAGTGGGAAATTACAACGCGGCGGTCTGCACCGATTGCCATAATCCACATCAACAAAAACAAATGACGGATCCGAAAACAGGACAGTTGTTTCCGGATGCGCGGATCAGCATCCCGCAGACGTGCGCACGCTGCCATAGTGTTATTTACAATCAATACAAAGACAGCGTCCATGGCACAGCATTGACTGAAGGTAACCTCGATGTGCCGACCTGTATTGACTGCCACGGTGTACACAACATCCAATCGCCGGTAACCGTGCGCTTCCATAATGATGTCCCGGAACTGTGCGCCAAATGCCATACCAATCCAGCGATCATGGATAAATATGGTATCTCAACACAGGTATTAAATACGTATGTCTCCGACTTCCATGGCACAACCGTATCGATCTTTGAGCAGATCTCGCCTGACACGCCTACGAATAAACCGGTCTGCACCGATTGTCATGGAGTCCATGATATTGGCAACGTCAACGATCCGGCCACGGGAATTGCGATCCAACAAAACCTTTTGCCCAAATGCCAGCGCTGCCATCCCGGCGTTACTTCAGCGAATTTTAGCGAGGCGTGGATGGATCATTACATACCCAGTCCCACCAAGTATCCGCTGGTGTTCGCTGTTAACCTCTTGTATGACTTGCTCATTCCGGCCGTGATCGGCGCGATGTTGGTCTTTGTGATCGCCGACTTTGTCCGGCGCGCCATCGGGGAACGGAAAGGAAAATAAACGGATGGCCGATCAAACTCCGATTTCCCCCCGACGCCGCACCTATGTCCGTTTTTCAATCTCTACCCGCATCCAGCATGTTTTGATGCTGGTCTCATTTACAACCTTGGCGATCACGGGATTGGCGCAGAAGTTCGCCCTCAATCCCGTGTCGCTGACCATTGCGGAAATTTGGGGCGGCGTGGATAATCTTCGCCTGACCCATCACGTTGCCGCCACCGTATTGATGTTGGTCGCTATCTATCATGTGTTGGAAGTAAGTTACAAGGTTTATGTACTTCACACACGGATGACCATGTTGCCAAACTTACAGGATTTGTGGGATGCCTGGGCAGTGTTCGGTTACAACATCGGGCTGGGTAAATCACGTCCCCAGATGGGACGTTACACCTTTGAAGAGAAGGCTGAATACTGGGCGCTGATCTGGGGAATTATCGTTATGGGGGTAACGGGCTTCATGATGTGGAATCCGATCATTACCACGCGATTCTTGCCCGGCTATGTCATTCCCGCCGCCAAAGCTGCACACGGTGGAGAGGCCATTCTTGCTGTGCTCGCCATTATTGTCTGGCACATGTATGGGGTGCATCTCAAGCGATTCAATCAGGCCATGTGGACGGGGAAGTTAACTGAAACGGAAATGCGCCACGAACACGCGCTCGAACTTGCGGATCTCAAAGCGGGCGCAGGTCGGATCAAAGAAACGCCTGCGCTTCGCAGACGAAAGAGAATTTATTATCCGGTTGCGGTATTGGCCAGCGTGGTGATGTTATTTGGTGTGTTTGAATTTGTGCATGGAGAACAAACCGCACTCGTAACGATCCCGCCGGAAATGGCCGCCAACCAAATTTATGTTCCTGAAACCCCAACGCCTTTGCCGCCTACCTCCACGCCGACGCTGGCCGCGATCCCCACGCCTGCATCTTTAACGTGGGGTGGCGCCTCGACGCTTTTTCAGGCTCGTTGCATCTCCTGTCATTCAGGGCCAAATGCTTCAGCCGGTCTGGATCTGAACACCTACGCGGGTGCCATGAAAGGCGCGTCGGATGGCCCAGTCATCGTCGCGGGAAATGCGGCGGGCAGTAAATTAATTCAGATTCAAAGCGGACAACACTTCGCGGTTTTCTCCACAGACGAATTAGCCTTCATCCAAGCCTGGATCAACGCAGGCGCGCCGGAAAAATAAGATCTCCCCTGACACCCAGAGAGCCGACCATGTGGTCGGCCCAATATTTTGCGAATGCCATTGCGAGCGGTGCTTTAGCACTACGTGGTAATCTCAACTAAAAATCAAACTTGAGATTGCTTCACTACGCCGGCAGAGACACTTGAGTTAAGCAGGTACTCGCTCCAGCGTTTCCACCTCCACCGTTTCATGTACGCCGCTCGCTAGGCGATGATCCACCACCTGCAAGTAGCGCACACCCAAGGAAAATGCCAGCAGACCATATGCGATCACGCCAGAGCCGGTGATGAACTCGATCAGCGACGGGGTATAGCTCGTGTACGATATCGAGGCTGGCCCGGGCAAATAGGAGATGACCACCATCAAGCCGGCGAGATTCGTGTCCCAGCGGAAAGCAACCACACCGCTCACCACCAAACCCAGTGCCAGCGTTCGCCAAAACGGATGCTTGCGCGTATCAGGTGTGAGAAGCAGGATCATTGGCAAAACCGTGCCCAAGATCATTTCGCCAACCCAGAAGTTAAAGGAGAGTGTTCCGCTGATGATCAAGCGGAGTCCTTCTGTGCGGCCGGGTTCATAGGTGTAGTTCTGTGACCAGACATCCCAGAAGCGGAAGTAAAGATAGCCAACCAATGCCCACGCCACGAAATACGCGACCCGCTCGATCAACACATCATTGACTTTCGCGCGCGGCGTCAAACGCGAGGCAATCATCGAGGCAAACAGCGTCAGCGAAATTCCGCCTATGACGGCAGAGAAAATGAACAGCACAGACATTTCCGGCTTATACCAGAATGGATGGGCCGAGAGCACACCGTACACCGCGCCAAGGGAAGATTGATGAAGCATGGAGAGACACAAGCCTGCCACGGCAAGATACGGTGCATAATGATGAACATGGCTCATGATCGCTGTCACTTTTGGAAAATTCTTTTTCAACCAATTCCAATTGGCCAGGATGGGCATTGACTCGAATAGCAGGACCGTGAGATACAAACACACGCACATCGTCACTTCCCAGAGCAGCGAATGGTCATTCCAAAAAACCATCGAATGCCAGAAGCGATCCGGGCGTCCGATATCGAGCAGGAGCGCCATCATGGCCATGCTGTAACCGACGAGACCAATAAAGGTCGCGGTGCGCGCAATCGGTTCATAACGCTTCAACCCGATTAAGTAAACTGCCGCGCACAAACTGAAGGCGCCCGCGCTCAGTGCGACGGAAGACAGGTCAATGGTGATCCACAGGCCCCACGGCACGAGGTCGGTGAGATGGGTGATCCACAATCCATTCCAAAAAACCAGGATGGCGCCGCCCAAAGCAGTCAGCATGACCAACCCCAGAAAGCCCAGCCATATTGTCCAAGGTGTAGGCTTGATTAAAGTCAGCAGGCTGCGCAAATTCTGCTTGTTCTTCTTCATGATCCTTCCTCCATGGTGCTTGCCTCCGCCGGGATATAGTAGACGTGCGGCTTGGTGCCCAAATTCTCGCGCAAGCGATAGGTGGCATGCTGATCGAGCAATTGGCTAACGTTCGAATTGGGATCATTGACATCGCCGAAGATACGCGCCTTGGTCGGGCAGATGGACACGCACGCGGGTGTGGCATCCTGGTCCACGCCGGGAGTCAAGCCAAGCTTCAGGCCGCGATCAATGCGCTCGTAACAGAAGGCGCATTTTTCCGGGACCCCGCGCGGGCGCCGCGGAACTTCTGGTTCACCCCACTGCGGCACGGCCGGATTTGGACCGGTGAATTGCTTCCAATTGAAGGAGCGCGCTCGATACGGACAAGCCACCTCACAATAACGGCATCCGATGCAACGGTCATAATCCATCATCACGATTCCATCGGAACGGTAATATGAGGCGCCCACCGGACAGACTTCCACACATGGTGCATCCGCGCACTGCATGCACGGACGCGGCAGGAACACTTCCTGGCCGCCAACCTGCCCCGCATCCAAAACCGGATTCCAAGTGATGTCTGGCGGAACATCATTATGGGCGCGGCAGGCCATGATGCAGTAGCCGCAGCCTGTGCATTTATTCTGGTCGATGACCATGGCCCATTGGCGGCTTCCATTTGCCACAGGCTCGGCGGCCGTGACATTTTGGGCAACCTTGAACCCGGCAACTGCCGCAGTGGCAACGGCGGCAACTTTAAGAAAAGTGCGGCGGGAGAATTTCGCTTCAGTCATTCTTGCCTCCATCCTTCTTGGTATCCTTTTCGATGAAGCGCTGATAGACTTTATCCAGCCACGGGGCCAGTACCATGCCGCCTGCCAGGCCCAGCATGCTGAACACAACGGCAAAGCCAAGCGGGTTGACCGGGGTCGGTGAATTCGTCACAGACGGCACCGGCGTAACCACATCGGTCGGTTCGGGCGTAGCCGTTCCACCTAGTTGTTCCACTTTGAAGGCCGCCGCGGCAACCGCGTCGCCCGGACTGTGCATTTGCGTGGCATGACATTTTTCGCACGTATCCAATGTGGGCGTGAAGCTGTGATCCGGAGCTTTATGCACACTCATGAGGTCAGTGGAAGTGGGCGTGGGATTGGTTGCATTAATGTTGCCGATGCCAAGATGGCAATCCACACAGGTCACGCCCGCTTTGGCATGTTCCGAGAGCGGGAAGTTCTGCATCGCATCCTTATGGCAGTTCTCGCATAGCGCCGAGCCGTCATCATTGGACGGTGCGCCCGGCATCACTTTCAATGCGGCCCTATGCGGATCATGGCAAACCGTGCAGCTCATGCCCGCTTGATAGTGGGCGCTCATCGTCCACTCGCTAGTGGAGAAGCGCGGATCGCTGTGACACTTGGCACACAACGCCGGCGTATTGTCAATAGGAGCCGGTTGTTTAGGATGATCGATCGGCATGGGGTTATGACAGGCCGTGCAGTCCACACCGCTGATCATCGTCTGGGTGACGGGATCGTATCCCGTGGAGTGACAAACGAGGCAAGCGCCCGGCTTGCCTTCGGCCTGCCATTCCGTGGTAAAGACTGGATCGTTCATGGCCTGACCGTGAGGCCCGTTCAGCCAATCGTTGTAGATATCCTGATGACAACTTTTGCAGGTCGCCGACGAGAGTGTATTGAGTGTTGGGCTGCTGGGCGTCGGCGTTGGGCTGACCGGCGTGGAAGATTGGGCTTGGACAATCACCAACGTCAACGCGCCGATTACCAGCGCGAAGATCAGGGCGATTATGAAATGTTTTAGATTGGACAACATAGCGCACTCCTCAATGAAGTTCTTCTATGCATGCGAGAGAGCCGGAGCAGAAGCCCGGCGGAAGACGATGCAGGCCAAACACTCGTCCGCCAAATAGCCGTTGGGCAAACGGCGCGTCTGCCAGCAGGGAAGCGGAGAAAGATAACTCATGCACTGCGCGCGCTTTTCGGGCAGGCAGCCCTTGATTCTCCAGCACTCTGGTTTTTCAGCAGGCGCTTCGATTTCCTCGCCTTCCTCCTGCCAGCGCTCATCGAGCCGGTGCAGATAGACTGAGATCAATACAGTGACAAGAATCGGAATGCCGATGCGTAGCGCAATCCCTAATGCAATTGCCAGATAAGCATATATCATTTCCATGGTTCACCTACATTCGATTGATAATTCTCAACGTGCTTCTGCGATTCCGTTCGCCAAAATAAAAAAGCAATCCAAAAGGAAGGGCTAATCTCAGAGTAGCCCAGAGAACGATAATGATTGTTCCGCTAATATCGTTCATTTCGATCTCCTTTCTTCGTTCTGTCAGGAGAGTTCTTCTCCGAAGCAATCCCCTGCTTTGATTGGAGATTGCTTCTCACAATGACATTGCCTTTTTGGATCGCTTTCAGTGTACGCTTGTGGACATAAAATGAGAATTCGTTAAGTTCCCCAACTTTCAAAGTTGGTTCTGCGGTTCTTTCCGCGTTCGGCCTGCGGCGCGTACCCCATGCTTTGATTCATCGAATGGGGGATTCGCCCCATGAAACAAAATCTCCCGCAGAATTATCTCTGCGGGAGGATTTGAAGATTGGTCTAACGCTTCGCGGAAACGCTTGACTGCGTAGCGTGCCGAAGATCGGGCCAGGGAGCAGTCCGCTGCGACCATCGCCCATACCAGCACATGAGTGCTGGGTAATCCCATACATCAGGTGCAGTATCCCGGTGCTCTTCGGGAAGCTGTGTTGGGCGCATTGTCGGAACGCCAGACTCAAAGCCTGAAAAAAAGACTCCGCCATTTTACGGTCATTTGATTGACTTCCAAAAACTCTTCAGTCCTTCTTTAGTTTCTAATGAAAGACGAAAAGATTTTCCACTCCAACTATCGGCAAGTAAAAAAGTCATTGCTTGATGAAAATCTTCTTTTGCTAGTGCTTCTGCTTGTTCTATATAAGGCGAATCTATCAACCAAAAACGAAGGTCGTTAGAGGTGAGTCTCACAAGACTTGTCAAAATTTCCGAATATATTGTCCACAAGCCACGATATGTACGACTCAAATTACCTGCTGAGCGTATTTTCTTTTCAATGGCTACTTTCTCCATTGTGCTGAAATGAAGAAGGTCAGACATTACAACAGAATAAGCGGATAACAAATCGTTTGTAGTTTCAAACTGGCTACGTAACTTTTTCAAGCGACGATAATGCGAAGGGTGAAATTCTGTCTTTAATGCACCCATAAATTTTTTTGTTGCCTGCAAAGAGCCGTCAGTATCTGGCGCTTTTGACCTAAACACTTCTAATTCAGCGTCAACGGTCATTGATAATTCTGCAATTGCCTGACACGCTTCTCTTGCATAACGAAATCTTTCTACAACCAGTGCATTTTTCGCCTTCACTGCTTCGAGCAATATAGCAGAGTCTTGATTGCGCTTTGTGCTGACAAGTTTGGTTAGGCTGTCTATGCCCCATTGCAATAATAATTCATACATTGTTCACTCACTTTTCTGTGAAGATGCGCCCAACGGTTTGCTTTCGTGGTTGGCGGGTTTACAACTTGGCAAAAAAAAAACGTGCTGTACTCGCCGATCCGCTGCACGCTTTGATAGCCCGCATTTTTCACGGTTTCTCACTTGCAATTTGAGTTGCCATTTTTGACATGGCATTTACCATGGCAATTACACTGGCGGCAATTAAAAGGTCGTGCTTAATAAACCGATGAGCCGTAGGGTTTCGGAAAATTGCATTTGCCCCAGAAAAGAAATTTCTCAAGCCTATCTGCTCGTTGGGGTCAGTGCCAAGTTGTAAAACCCCTGTCTTTGGAGAAAAGGCATAATCCACCAAGTCTTCTCCATAATATTGATATGGACTTACCCCAAGTAATTTTTGAAGGTGGTTATCTAAAAACTTAAATGCGGTTCCGATCGCTTCATCAGTATTTTCGTTATGCAACAAATCTTCAACTGCTTACGAAGTTCACTTGAATATTCATTCTCCAACTGTTCTTTTACCTGGGCGTCTACATAATTTTTTCTAAAACTAGGCTCATATTTACTTTGAAACTCTCTGATCAGAGAGCCTATTTCAACAATCCTGTCATCGGAAAGACGTTTAGAATTCAAAATCTCTCGAATTGCGCCAAATAAATTATTGATGGATTCTAACTGCCATTCAGGCGGCCTTTGCTCGTCAACATCCCAAAAATGCTCATACGCTTCAAATAGATTTTCAAAACCATCAACATAATCCTGCTTTTTTTGCCCCATTCTTCAACACAATACACAGCCTATACCAAGTAAAAGTCGAAATAAAACCTGAGTATCTTTCAACCAAATCTTCTGCTATGTAATCAAGAGTTAACATTGCCATATTTTTCTGACCTATTTTGGCGAAGCGGGCTAGTGCATATACGGTACGTGTAACAGCTTTTGGGCGAACGGCCTAAACGCCTAATAGTGGTCCGGATGTTATACCGCTGTAAATTAGAATCCAATGAAAGAATTGTATCAAATAACGAAAAAAAACTCTCATGCCTTGATGATTCCTTTCCTGATTGCGTATCTCACCAGTTCCGATCTCGAATGCAAATTCAATTTATGCATGATGTTGTCGCGGTGGCGTTCCACCGTCTTGGGGCTGATCACCAGCGCCTTGCTGATCTCTTCGTTGCTTTGGCCCTCGGCCAGATAGGTCAGGATTTCACGTTCGCGTTCGGTGAGTCCGTCCATGTTGACTTTTTCTTCCGCCGGCCGTTCCTGACTCAAATAATCCTTCACCAATAATTTGGCCAGCGACGGATACAGATACACTTCGCCGGTCGCCGCGGCGCGGATGGCGTTCAACAATTCTTCCGGCGCGGCGCGCTTGGGCACATACCCGGAGGCGCCCGCTTCCAGCATCTTGAAAAAATATTCCTCGTCTTCATGGATGGTCAACGCCACCACTGACATTCTCTCGAAGCGCTTCTTGATCTCGCGCGTCGCTTCGATTCCGGATTTATCCGGCAAGCCGATGTCCATCAGGATCACATCCGGTCGGACTTCTGCGGCGACTTCCAACGCTTCCGCTGCGGTGCCCGCCTCGCCGACTATTTCCACATCGGGTTCAGAATCGAGCAGCATCTTCAAGCCTGAACGGACAACGGCATGATCATCTACCAGCAACAGGCGTATTTTCATTCTGTTCCTCGCTTCCATAATGATACGGAATCAACGCTTCGACGAGAGTACCATTACCGGGCCTCGACTGAATCGAAACGGTCCCACCCAATAACGCCGCACGTTCCTGCATTCCCGCGAGTCCAAGTGAAGGCCGGCGCGAAGATTGCATGGCTTTTAAATGATCCAAGTCGAAACCTTGTCCATCATCAAAAACGCGCACGTGGATTCTTTTTTCTTCAAAATCCAAATCGATCTTTACATTGGTGGCTTTGGAATGTTTGATTATATTGTTCAACGATTCCTGAATGATGCGAAAAATCGCAATCTTGACCGCCTCTTCGAGCGGCTGTTCATTGCCGGTAATATCCACCTTGATGTTGAACGAATAGCGTTCCTGCAATTTGCCTGCATACCAGCGCAGTGCCGCAGAAAGACCCAGATCATCGAGATGAGATGGACGCAAATCGGTCATCAGGCGCTGAAGTTCCTGGAGCGAATCCGCCGTCAGTGTTTGAAGCTCCCGCAGGTTAACGGCAGCCTGATTCGGGTCGCGCGTGAGGCGGGATTCGAGTCCGCGCAAGCCCATGCCGATGGCGGTCAATGATTGACCAGTCTCATCATGCAGATCACGCGCGATCCGTTGGCGTTCCGCCTCTTGTGCGGCCACTACACGTCGAAACAATTCGCCACGCATAGCTTCACGCTGGTGCGACTCTTCCAATTGCTGCGCCTGCAATGCGGCAATTTTTTGTTCGGCCTCCACTTGAAAGGCGCGCAGGAATCGAATTACAAAGATGGCGGCCACAGCGGCTGCGATGGCGCGAACAACTTGAATTGGAATTCCAAAGAGTTGTTGAAAGAGAACCTCATTGATGAAGTTGGATGGAGGCAGGACGCTGACATTCGCAAAGAATTGACCGACCAATCCATACCATGCAAAGGCAACCGCGGCCCACAAGCTATCCTGCCCAAAACGCACGAGTCCCGCGCGGCGAAAAGCGCGCTGCTGTGCGATCAATCCCACCGCAGCCAACAAACTAGATGGGATGCCGAGGATGTAACGCGTCCATACCTGCGCCGCCGCGACCACAGCCGCGGGTGGATAATTTTCTCGAATGACGAGCAGGCCAGCCACCCAGGCGGCTTCCAATCCCAACGGGACAAGCAGGCTGATGCGCTGTGCCACTTCATCTTTGGCTAATAAGTAACCGCCGAATGCAGAGAGCGAAAGAAATGAAAAGGAAAGAAGAGAAATCTGAATACCGGTAACCCACGGTGAAACGGGCTGGCTGCTTAAGATAGCGATGGGGATGAACATCTCCATCCATTCATGGATGCCATGCACAAGTCCAAAGCCTGCCAGAGGGCGCAAGGCTTTGCGGACCCGCTCATCGGATGAACGGCCGCCTTCCATGGCCACCAGCAGCCCCATGCTAAAAAAGGACAGGCCGTAGATGAAATAAATGATCACGGTTGAGAATGGCACGGCTTTATTCCTGACAGCACCTAATATCAGAGAAATAATTGATACATCGTTGCGAGGGATGGTCTACCGCGCAGCAATCTCCTCTTCTAAAGTGTAGATTGCTTCGTCGGCCCAGGGCCCGCTCCCAACCACATGTACATTTGGTTTTTGGCACGGCGTCACTCCTTATTCTGTTCCGTCATCAATGCCAGCCGCATCTGGTTATACCTCGCGCCTTAGTTTGGTCCCGCACACCCGGCAAAATCGATCCTCTTTATGTGCGTGCGTTCCGCATTGATGGCAATAGACTTCGCCACCGCCTTCCTTCTCGCTGCGCGGGAAACGCCGCTTGCGGATTCGGCTCCGATCGCGGCGTCCCGTCTGCCAGAAATAGGCAACGCCTCCACTAATCAGGATCAAACCCAATACTCCGACTAGATAAGGCACAGCATGGCTGAAGGTCGCCATAAAACTGCCCGGCGTATTGGCGCCGATCGGCTGCGAAGGTTGCACATCGGGTGAGGCAGGTTTGGTCAATGTGTCGGTTGTCTTGTTGTAGCTGATTTTCAAAGTGAACGGCTGGTTGGCTGCCAGCGCGCCAAAATCCTTTTTCCATGAGGAAGTGCCATCCGGGTTGGATATCAAGCTCAACGGCGGATTGGTGGTAAGCTGCGTAATATCGGTCGGCGGCCATACGCCGACGGTGAAATCATCCACCGGATAATCACTCAACCATTGATACGTGAACTGGCGCTCCGTACCCGTTTTGGATATTGGCGCATAATATTCGATATGATAGATGGCATTGGTTTGTATGGCGACTTGGACGATCTGCCCATCGCCCTCCGTGGTGGGGTTGCTGTGTTGGGCGTTGATCAATTGGTCGCCGGAGAGGGATGCGACCGCTGCCAGGATTGCATCCTTTGGAATGCGGAAGTTTACATTGACAGGCAGGCTGACGCTATCCGGGAGTTGAAATTCGGAAATCACCAGCATACTGGGCCGGTCATACTCCGGCCAAAGCTGAATCGACATCGTGGAGAATTTAATCGTGCCTTGTGCCTGCACCGAGAACGGCAACACGGCCATTCCAAAAATCAAGAGAAGAATCAGCCACCTGCGCATGGATGCCTCCAAATAAAATCCTGTTTATCTTACCATGCCAGCATACCGTCCGGGAGACTGTGGTAAACGGTTGTCCCGATTGAACGACAACTCACAACTACAGTACATTCAATTCGATGCGATTGAATTATTTTTCTCGATAGCCCTAAGTGGCCCGAAGGGTAGGTTCTGCAATGAATTGATCCCAAATAGATCTGTGCTGGCTCTTTCGCCTTCAGAATTACCTGAACACTTCTTCAATGCGTGATACTTGGATCGCTGTCAGTGAATTTGAGTCGTAATTGGTGACAAGCAGAATATTTCCATCTGGAGTGAGATAGAGCTCTCGTGGAAATACGCCCACCCGGATTGCACCATAAAAAGCAGGTTTACCGGTAAGTGCCGCAGTGGTGTCGATTAAGCTCAGAGTCTGGGGTAGTTGACTATTTTCAAAACGATTCGAGTTCGCGACGAGTGCGATTTTTCCGCCTTCAAGCAATGTTACACCGACCGGGGCAACCCCAACCGCTGTAGTCGATATCATTTCTGGAGATGAACCTTGAAGTAGCTTTCCGGTATCGAAGGCTTCAAGTGTATTGGCTCTGCGGGCAGTCACCCAGGCAATGTCGCCCGAAGGAGATAACGCAACCCGTACGGGACTGCAACCGGCGCTGACTCTTGCAATTACCGACTTTGTCGGGTCACTCTCAGCCCGCGCAGCATCGATCACCGTCAACGTTCCAGCAGGATGAACAAGTCCCAAGGCATCACCAATGCCAGTAACATACGCCGTCAAAAGGTGGTAGCTATCGCCCAACTTTCTAAATTCACTTGTAACGTAGAGGTACCGACCATCCGGGGAGAGTGCCATTCCGACCGGTGCTATATCCGCGGGAATTCGGCCAACGATTGCATTTGAAAAATTACCGGTGCGGACGCGCCCCATATCAATCACACTTACCACCCCGCGGTTTTCATCGGTGGCAAATGCAAATCTCTCGTCCTTGGATAGGATCACTTCAATCGTCCCTGCTCCATTCCCGTCGTTGACATACCCCAGCACCGCATCCGAGGTTCCAGTTGTCGCTCGAGAAACATCAATAAACGCAACTCCATCGCCGCTGGTTGCTAATAACAGGCCGCCGTCCTGAGTGATTGTCAATCCATACGGTGCGTCTGGAAGCGATATTAATCGATGATATTTTGTGCTGATCCCATCTCGACTCAATATCGCAATGCCTTGCGGGCCCTGGCCGACTTGGTCAATCGCTACAAAGACCCAGTGACCGTCCGGTGAAGCCACAGCGCCAAAGGGATGACCCGGCAAAGACAAATCCATTTCATCGCGGAGTTGCAAGGCGGTACCGGTAGAGGCCGGAGCACTAATTTTGCAAGCAGGCAACTGTACGGATGCCATCCCAAGAATGCTGCCGAAGATCAACAAGATTAGAACGATGCCTGCCAGCATAAGCTTGAGACCAGAGAGAATAATCGTACGAATTCGGGATTCCAGTTTCATGGATCATGCCTCCGCGACCCCAACTCTGCCAAGCAACATCTAATTTCTGCCGCGAATTAATCCGGGAGTATTGTTGAGCCAATCCAAGAAATCCCGGCAGGACCATTGCCAGTCGAAGGGATGCGCAAGTTTGAGGTTGTATTCCTGAGTGCCTTGCAGGATGTGTTGGATCATGCTGGCGGAACTGCACCAGCTACTACGATCCAGGTTCGCGCGACCAAAGGCAACATCCACTTGTGTAGATTGCCGCCATAGAAATCCACGCCGAGCGTATCAAGCGCCAGCGGGATTTGTCTGGGCGTGTGAGCTCCATCAATGACCGTTAGAATACCCTGCCCCCTTGCACGGCGGATCACTTCCTCCACTGGAAATAGAATCGCAGTCGGCGACGAGATGTGACTCAAAAAGATCACGCGCGTCCGTGGGGTCACTCCCGCCCAAAGATTATTTACGAATTGCTGTGGGGTCGAGAGTGGCAAAGAAATTCCTTGATGGACATATTTGAATCCGCGTTCCTTAGACAAGAACCTCCACATCCGGTCGCGCGCCCCATATGCATGATCACTGGTTAAAACTTCGTCGTCGGGACCAAGTTCCAGCGAACGCGCCGCAATGTTGAGCGCGATCGTGACGTTGTGGGTGTAGACCAAATTATCGGCATGCGTGCCCAGAAATTTTCCCAACGAGGCGCGCGCCTCCGCCATCAGGGCTGCGGCGCGTCGTCCCAGAAATTCAACAGGTTGACATTCCAATTCGCGCTGCCAACGCTGATATTCCAGAAAGACCGGCTTCAGCGTCGCACCAAACGAGCCATGATTCAAAAAATGAATCTTTGGATTTAAGAGAAATTGATTCTTTACTGAGGACATCAAATAATTATAAGCCCGTGATGGTCATGGCAATCTGCAACAGGACAAATGACACTTGGCACGTAGCGTTTCGCGGTTGGAACAGTATAATCTTATCGTGCTCTCTCGACTTTTTCCAAATGACATTCCGCACGAACATCGCTGGAATTTTATTCACCTCTATTTCGACATGGGTTGGTACGGGGTACTGGCAGGTTCTGCGGTCAACTTCCTGAACATTTATGCCACACGGTTAGGCGCCAATGGATTTCAAATCGGTCTGCTCACCGCCATGGGCGCAATTGTCAGCCTGACGCTCGCCATTCCCTCCGGGCATTGGATCGAAACGCGTTCCATCGGCAGAGCCGTCTTCTGGTCGTCTGTGCTTTATCGCATCGGCTTCCTGCTTTGGATTCCTCTTCCCTGGATATTTGGAAATTCGGCACAAATCTGGGCCCTGATTATTCTGGCCCTTCTGATGGCGATCCCGCTCACGCCGCTCTCCGTGGGTTTCAACGCCTTGTTTGCAGCCTCGGTCCCTTGCGAGTACCGCGCGCACGTGGCGGGTATCCGCAACGTGGTGCTCTCCATTACCTACATGATTTCCTCCATAGGCAGCGGATACCTTTTGAACCGGCTTGCCTTTCCCATCGGATATCAGATCGTGTTTGGCATCGGATTCTTTGGCGCAGCCATGAGCAGCCTGCACCTCTATTTGATCAAGCCAACCAAGGCCTCCGGCGCGGAACCGCTTCCTTCCAGACCTGAGCCGGTCAGGGAACCTGAAGGAGCGACTCAACACTCGGGCTTTTTCTCCATCATCCGCGCCGACATCTGGCAAACGCCGTTCCGGGTTGTCCTGTTCGCCCTGTTATTCTTCCATTTGGCACAGAATCTGCCATTGCCCATCTTCCCATTGATTCAAGTCAATGTGTTGCATCTCACCGACAATCAAATCGGCATCGGCTCGGCGATATTCTATTTTATATTGCTGATCGGTTCGACTCAACTGCGCCGTATGGTCCAAAGGATCGGTCACCAGAAGGTGACAGCCATAGGCATTCTGAGCATGGCGCTCTATCCCATTGGTCTGGCGCTATCCCGCAACTCCCTCCATTTTTATATCACCTCAGCCGTCGGTGGATTTGCCTCAGCACTGGCCACCGGCGCGTACGCAAACTATCTTCTCGAACACATCCCCGAAAACGACCGGCCAGCCTATCTGGCATGGTATAACGTAATCCTGAATCTATGTGTGCTGGTCGGTTCACTGGTCGGCCCCTTGATTGCGAGCGCAATCGGCTTGACCATTTCATTGTTCGTTTTTGCCGCAGCGCGCATCTTGGCCGGAATTGCAATTTTCAAATGGGGATCGCCCGACTCGAGACCACGACCCGCGGTTGCCTGATTTTCACATCGTGTTAAAATGAAATGAATGACCGAAGGCATCAAAGTTATAGCCACCAACCGCAAGGCTGGTTTTGAATATTTCCTTTTGGAAAGGTTTGAAGCAGGATTATCGCTACAGGGAAGCGAAATCAAATCCATCCGCGCCGGGCAGATGAGCATTGTCGAATCGTATGTGGATATTGAAAACGGACACGATGCATTTCTTCTCGAAGCCCACATTGCGCCGTACGAACAAGCCAACCGCTTTAACCACGACCCAAAACGCAAGCGGCGTTTGCTTCTGCATAAAAAGGAAATCCGCCAACTGTGGAACGGTGTCCGCTTGAAAGGCATGACGATTGTCCCCACGCGCGTCTATTTAAAAGACGGCCGCGCCAAGATCGAAATTGCCCTGGCGCGCGGCAAAAAATTGCACGATAAACGCGAGACGATTGCGAAACGCGATGCAGAGCGCGAAGCCAAACGGGAAGCCCATCAAAGGGAGTGACCCATGAAGCCTTCCACCATCGGAGGCATCAATGCATTGCCGGAGCAAGAAAAGCGCAGAATCTATTGCGGCCTGATTCCGCGCGAGCTGTTGGAGCAGTTTCATTTCCCAGGAATCGACTCGCCTCAATTCAACTCGTTCATTCAATTTAGATTCGATCGCGGTTCCAGCAACGTGGAAATGTCGCTATTCCATCAACCCAGTTTTCCCGACCCCATTCTTTACGGTCATCTTACGGATACGGTCAATGGACAAATCCATATCCTGCTTTATGTGTTGAACGATCCCGATTCGCCGCGCTTCGACGTCGATAAAATGCCGGATGGACGCCTCACCCAATTTGGCACGCTGACGCGAAACCTCGAAGCGGAGAAAGCCGCGCTTGAAGCGGGACTTGCTCCGGGGCAGATACGACGCGGGCTGCGGATGTTGCCAGCCGCGGTGATCGGATTCGAGAATTTTGTCGAGGACCTCGGCCACGACCTGTATTTTGTCGAGCCGCTGTATTATCATAATGCGGTCATCTTCGAGCGTTATGGTTTTGCCTACCAACAGGGAAGAAAGTTGATGGAGCGTATCCACCAAGGATTCATGGACCATGGAGATCTCACCAAGAAACTGGATGGTTCTGCTTTTCGTTCGCCGAATGCCATCCATAGCATCCGCCTGCGCTCGTGGGCGATCCATGACGGCATCCTAGGAGAACCATTTACGAATGTGACGATGTACAAACGCGTCGGCAAGTCGGCCGGCGTCAGCACCACGGCAGATACCACATGGTAAACAAAAAGACTGCCTGCGCAGTCTTTTTTCACATCAGGTAGCGGGGGCAGGACTCGAACCTGCGACCTCCGGGTTATGAGCCCGACGAGCTGCCACTGCTCTACCCCGCAATGAAGCCCGCAGAATATACCACCTTTACGAATCAGAGTCAAGCCGCTCGTAATGCCTTATTAGAAAAAGTAACTTTTGGCCGCGTTGACAAACCCGACCGCGAATGCTAGACTGACCGCTTCTATATGCGTTCTTACTTAACCACAACCTGGCGCGAGCTTCAAGGGTTCCCGTCCAGATTAATGCGG